>NZ_JBWKEY010000007.1:0-541059 GCF_056435225.1 Streptomyces sp. NPDC043996
CCAGACGGTCGTCGCCCTGGTCATGGTCCTGGGTGTGGCGCTCGCGGTGGGCTTCCGCCCCAACGCCAGCGTGGTGGAGTGGCTGGCCGCGTTCGCGCTGCTGCTCGCGGTGGCGTTCGCGCTGTGCTGGATCTCGGCGGCGATGGGCCTGTCCGCGGAGAGCGTGGAGACCGCCTCGAACGCGCCGCTGCCGCTGACGTTCCTGCCCTTCCTGGGCTCCGCGGTGGTCACCCCGGACTCGATGCCGACGGGTCTGCGCTGGTTCGCCGAGTACCAGCCCTTCACCCCGATGAACGAGACCCTGCGCGGCCTGATGATGGGCACCGAGATCGGCAACGACGCCTGGTTCGCCATCGCCTGGTGCGTGGGCCTCAGCGTCCTGGGCTACGTCTGGGCCCAGGCCACCTTCAACAAGACCGCCAAGAGCTGACCCAGCGACCCTCCCCCAAGGCGCCCCCCGGCGCCGCGACGAAGCGGGCGACTCCCACCCCCGAGGGAGCCGCCCGCTTCGCCATGCCCCGCTACTTCTCTCTACTTCTCACTACTACTCTCTTTCTCACTACTACTCTCTACTTCCCCTTACTTCCCGCGCGGCTGGTTGAAGCGCAGCATGTTCCCGGCCGGGTCGCGGAAGGCGCAGTCGCGGACGCCGTACGGCTGGTCCATCGGCTCCTGCAGGACCTCGCCGCCCGCCGCGCGGATCCGCTCGAAGGCGGCGTCGCAGTCGTCGGTGCGGAAGATGACGCCCCGCAGCAGGCCCTTGGCCATCAGCTCGGCCACGGCCTGCCGGTCGGCGTCCGAGGCGTGGGGGTCGGCGAGCGGCGGCTCGAGGACGATCTCGACGTCGGGCTGCTGGGGTGACGCGACGGTCACCCAGCGCATGCCCTCGAAGCCGACGTCGTTGCGCACTTCGAGACCGAGCACGTCGCGGTAGAAGGCGAGCGCCTTGTCGTGGTCGTCGACGGCGATGAAGCACTGGGAGAGGTTGATTTCCATGCCGTTCACGCTAGGACGCGCCGCCCGGTTTGGCTTCTCCGTTCCTGACCGGCCGGGTGTGGATCTTGGCGATGCACGCGGGGATGGCGGCACCCTCACCGTGGTCCCGGGCCCGGTAAGCGCTCGGACTCTCCCCGACCAGCTCAGCGAACCGCGAACTGAACGACCCGAGCGACGTACACCCCACCGCCATGCACACCTCCGTCACGCTCAGATCCCCCCGCCGCAGCAGCGCCTTGGCCCGCTCGATCCTGCGCGTCATCAGATAGCTGTACGGCGTCTCCCCGTACGCGGCACGAAAGGAGCGCTGGAAGTGCCCCGCCGACATCAGGGCCCCTCGCGCCAGCGCCGGCACGTCCAGCGGCTGCGCGTAGTCCCGATCCATCCGATCACGGGCCTGCCGCAGCCGGACGAGGTCGGGGAGGGGGATGGGGGGCATGCTTGGCACGTTACCGCGCTTGTCCTGTCTCGGCTGAGTGCGGGCAGTACCGTCTGCTGATCTGATGCGCCCGGAGTCGCTCGAGACGCCCCGGTCTGCGTTTGTCTCGGTGGACTATGCACGGCCCACGCCGTAGCCCCGGCTTGGCGGGCGCGACGAGCTCGGCCCATGTCCTCCAGGCCGGTGTTCGTGGCCATGGCCACCAGGTCGGGCATTCTCGGCCCTTCGTCTCTCCCTCGTCAGGATGAACGCCGATCTCAACGTAGAGGGAGCGGCCCTCATCCGCGTGACGCTGTGGGGACACCACGCGTACCGTTCTAACGGGCGTGACCCAGAACGGAGTTGAGTCGAGTATGTCGAACGATCGTGACCCTGCCGCCCGGCCGCACATGCATCGGCTGATGTCGGGAAACGAACCAGCGCCTTCCCCAGACGGGCGGACGGGGCCTGCCAAGAACGGTCCGTCTATGTCCCGAGGAGAGCGGGCTCGTCGGCGCCTGCTCATGCTCCGAATCATGTCGGGAACGGACAGCCGTGGGTAAGGCGTGGGAGTGGTCGGACTACTCGAATGGAGAGCGGATCAAGCTTCTGCGGGGCAAGGAGATCACACAGGCCCAGCTATCTGAGATGACAGGTCTCTCGCTGCCCACCATCCGCAAAGCAGAGCAGGACTTGGCGATGACGCTGCCCACGGCGGAGAAGTTGGCAGCCGCCTTGGGAGTGACCGTTTCAACGATTCTCGGACAGGCGACACCACGGAGAGGGTCGACCGTTCAAGAACGGAAGATCATCCGCGGTCTGTCCCATGCTGTGCATGACGTGGCCGCAGGTGACCATTCACTCACCGTAGAACCAGCCGACCTGAGCACCATGGACGACGTCATCAAGCGTGCGTGGGATCTCTACGGGGCCAATGAGTACGGTGAGCTCGGCGCGATCCTGCCGCCATTGATCCACAGCGTGCAGGCCTGCTTGGACGTCGCAGGCATAGACAAGGTGGAGCCTGCCACGGGCGCCCTGTCCGATGTGTTCCTCCTTGCTGTATACCTGGCCAACCAGTTGGAAGCACGTGACTTGGCGTACGCGGCCGCATCGCAGGCCCGATTCTGGGCCAAGCGGTCGGCAGACCCCTTGCGGGTTGCCCGAGTGGATGCGGCACGATCATGGGTGTACCGGAGGGACAGCCGGGTCCGGGAGTCACTGGACCTTGTCACAAGGGCAGCAGCCCGGATCGAGCCCTCGTACTCGACCGCGACGAGGGACCATCTGACGGCGTACGGGAACCTGGTCAACCACTGTGCTGTCGCTGCCTCGCGCCTGGGGGAGGGGTACGCCGATCTGGCCCGTGACTATCTGTCCCAGGTCCATGCCGTCGGCGCTCGGCTGGGGCGGGAGTACCGGATGTATGGGGGCTCTTTCGGCCCCGCGACAGCAGCAGTGAAGGCCGTCGACGTGAAGCTGTACACCGGCGATGTCGGAGGCGCGCTGGACCTCATCAAGACCATGCCGGACCTGTCGGGCCTGACTCCCATGGTGCGGGATCGATATGAGCTGGATGTGGCACTCACTCAGTGCCGGGCGCGCATGTGGGACAAGTCGCTGAACACGCTGGAGACCGTCTGTCGCCGTTCGCCGCAGTGGGCACGGCACCAGGCGGTTCCCCCGTTGATCCTCCAATCCATCGGTGCGGGGTCGACCTCTCAGCTCCGGCGGATCGCCTCAGTCTTGGGGCTACAGGAGCTGCCCCACTCCTGACGCCTGACGACGGCAAGTGATACGCGACGTATTACTTTCATGGACACGCACATACGTGGTGATACATCCAGCACCTCCCGATGGCTCCTCGCAAACGGAATGGTGTGGGCCATGCAGAGGAGCGCGGGAGAACAAGCGAGACGTGATCGGCTTGCCGACACAGCCAGTGGTGTCCAGCCTGCCCCGGTCGTCGTGTACCTGAACCTGCGCGGCTTCGAGGACGACTCGACGGCGCGACAGGAGTACATCGGCGAGGCCATGTTCTACGCCACCGCGCGGGACTGGCCGCTGGCTGACACCCTGCTGGACAACGCCGATGTCGACCGCGACGAGCGGCCCGGCTGGGAGCGGGTCAAGGCCTACATAGAGGACGCGGACGGTCCCGTGCAGGGCCTCGTCGTGCAGTCCCTGGCCGACGTCGCCGACTCCACCGAGGAGCAAGCCGCGGTACGCGACTGGGCGGAGGCGAACGGCTGTTTCATCGCAGAAGTGGCCCCGCAGGCGCACGCGGCGGAGGCCGGTGCGGGCGGGGGCGCGGAGTGATGGCGGCCGTCGTCGAGGACGGCGTGGAGGCCATCCTCACCCGCTGTGGTGAGGCTCTGGCCCTGCCGGACCCGTACGACCCGGCCACGCTTCAGGAGCTGGTCCGGGCCCTGCTGTCCGACCTCGCCGCGCTCATCAGCTCCGGCCTGAGTGAGCACAAGGCCCGGCTCGTCCTGGACGAGATCCGCAAGGCCCACGCGTTCGTCCGGAGCCACCAGGCCCCGCGTCTCGGCGAGTCGCCGTACGAACACCTGCGCGCGCTCGCCTGGCTGACCCGGACCATCGCGTACATGTACCGGGACTGGGAGCGCCAGGGAGGGGACGAGCGGTGAGCGGATCACTGAGCGGCTCACCCCGCACCGGTCCTTCAGGGTGGGAGTTCGACGCCGAGCGCACTTGCCTCGACGTGAAGAACGCGCTCGACCTGGTCGACGCCGCCGACTCGCGGTTGCCTGACCTGACGTGCGCGCTCCTGCGGGATCTGGCGTTCCTGGTCGACACGTCGCGGCTGCATGCTGCGGCCGAGAAGGACCAGGCCCTGAGGGCCGAGTTGCAGCGCGCGACGGAGTTCCTGGAAGGCGCCCTGGAGCACCTGGCGCGGCTGGCTGTAGAGACGCGGTGCATGGCCGCGTCCTACCGGCTCCTCGGAGAAGCGAGTGAGCAGTGAGCTCGCGGTGGCCCGAGGCCGTCCCCGCCCCCCGACCGATCGGGATGACCGGCGCATAACCGAATTCGAGAGGGCCGAGACGATGCGACTGATCGTTGCGCTGGCTGGAGTTCCGGGCGAGCCCTGGCCGGGACCGCCGAACCCGCCCACCCCCGATGGCCCCGGTCCTGGGGAGCCCTCGCCGCCACCAGAGCCCCCCACACCTGACGGCGGCCCCCGGTGATGGCGGGCGAGAGCGTGGAGCGGCCGGGCCGCGGCAAGCTGGGGCGTGCCCTCATGGAATCCGGCGCCTTGCCCTCGGACTGGGCGCCCGCGTTCGCGGCCGTCGACCGCGCCCGGTTCCTGCCCGACCTCATGTGGCCCTTCGACCTGGACACCAAGCAGACGGTCACCGTGGACAAGGGCCAGGACCCGGATGCCTGGTACGACTACGCCGACCGGGACTGGCCGATCGTCACGCAGTGGGACGACGGCCACCACGCCGGAGAACAGCCCGGCATGGTCCCCACGTCGTCCTGCTCGATGCCCACGGTCGTCTACCGGCTCCTGGGCGACCTCGACGTGAGCGAGGGCATGACAGCCCTCGACGTCGGCACCGGGCGCGGGGAGACCGCCGGGCTCCTCGCCTACCGTCTCGGCGGCGGCAACGTGACGACCGTCGAGGTCGACCCGGCGGTATCCCGTGAGGCCCGGGCACGGCTCGCCGCCTGCGGCCTGTACCCGACCACCGTCGTCGGCGACGGCCTGAGCGGCTACGTACCCGGCGGCCCCTTCGACCGCGTGCTGATCACCTGCGGCATCCGGTCCTTCAGCAACACCCTCCAAGCGGTGAAGCCCGGCGGCCTCATCGTCGCTCCCTTCGGCACGCACTACACCAACGCCGACGCCGTCGTTCGCCTGACCGCGACCGGCGAGGGAACCGCGTCCGGCCGCTTCACCCGACCTGCGGAGTTCATGAAGGCCCGCGCCCAACGCGAGCCCACCATCGTCCACTACGACTACGTGGCCAGCATCAACGACGGCGACAAACGCACCGCCGACGCGAGTGAGGAGCAGTTCACCCAGGGCAAGTTCGGCGTCATCCACTTCGCCGCCGGTCTCCGCCTGCGCGACGTACGCCTGTCCATCGCGGACAAACGAGGCCCCTCCCGCCCCGTCTGGCTCTACGGCCTCACCGACAAGTCGTGGGCCTGCGTGTGGTTCACCGACGGGCAGCGGACCGTCGTGTGGCAGGCCGGGCCGCGCCGCCTGTGGGACGAGGCCGAGGCCGCCTACACCTGGTGGACGGACAACGACCGCCCCGAACACGACCGCTTCGGCCTGACCGTCACACCCGACGGCACCCAGGCCTGGCTCGACGACCCCGCGAACTCCTGGCCGCTATGACCTGGTCCGCTAAGACCCCGGCACGGAGACGCCTCCATGCCGGGTCCCGGGGCCACGAACGTCCAGTGGTCCGGGACCCGAACGGTCAGGACGGCCCGGATTCGGTGGCGCCCCCGGCCGCCGGGCAGTCGGCGGAGGCCACGCGTACTGATTGAAGTGTGGATCGCCCTGATCGACCCCGGCTGACGACGGCCGGGCACGGCGGTCATCGGCTCCGTCCTCGCGCTGATGGAGGGCGCCGACCCGGCTAAGGTCGCCCTCCTGTGCGTCTTCCACGACACCCAGGAGACCCGCGTGTCCGACATCCCCCACATCGGCCGCCGGTACCTGGAAGCCGCATCGAACGAGAAGGTCACCGCCGACCAACTCGCCGACGCACACACGGCCGTCGCCGCCGGGATTGGCCGTGTGGTCGCCGAGTACGAGAACGGCGACAGCCTCGAAGTCATCTGCGCACACGACGCCGACAAGCTCGAATGCCTCGTACAGGCCGTGGAATACCGGGAACAGGGCTGCTCGAACGTCCAGAACTGGATCGACACGTCCCAGGCCAAGCTCAAGACCGCGCCCGCGCAGGCCCTGGGCAGGCGCCGCTCTGAGGCGTAGCGCACTATTGCAAGCAGGCGCTTGCAATAGTTAGCAAGGTGGGTGCAGTATCGGAGGCATGGCATCGCTCAACGTCGGCAATCTCGGTGAGTACCTGCGCGAGCAGCGGCGCAGCGCGCAGCTGTCGTTGCGGCAGCTCGCCGATGCCGCCGGCGTGTCCAATCCGTATCTGAGCCAGATCGAGCGGGGGCTCCGCAAGCCGAGCGCCGAGGTTCTCCAGCAGGTGGCCAAGGCGCTGCGGATCTCCGCCGAGACGCTGTACGTCCGGGCCGGAATCCTCGACGAGAAGGAGCGGGTCGAGCTGGAGACGCGCGCCGTCATCCTCGCCGACCCGTCCATCAACGAACGGCAGAAGCAGGTGCTCCTGCAGATCTACGAGTCGTTCCGCAAGGAGAACGGCTTCGCCGCGTCGTCGTCCACGAACGGCGCCGGTCCCGAGGGCGCGCGCCACGATGGCGCCCGGGACGAGGCACAGGCCCCCGCCGCTGACGGACCCCGCACGGCCGACGGCAGCGATGCCCACCCTGAACCGCCCCTCAGCTGACCCGTCCGGGAGGACCCTCGTCATGCCCATCACCGAAGAGGTGCGCAAGGCCGTCACCAACAAGACCCCCTTCTACTTCGTCGTCGGCGGCGCCGACCTGGCGTACCAGCAGGCGAAGAAGGTGCCCGGCGCCATCGAGCAGCTCGCCGCCGAGGCGCCCGCCCGCATCGACGCGGTGCGCGGCACGAACCCCAAGGACGTCCAGGACAAGGCGGCGGCCCGCGCCAAGGAGGCCCGCGAGGCCATTCAGGCCAAGCTGGGCGAGCTGTTCGGCTCCGTCGACACCGACCTGAAGCGGATCGGCGAGAACGCGCAGGACTTCGCGCTGCGCGGCATCGGCGTCGCCTTCGAGTACGCGGTCCAGGCCCGTGAGACGTACGAGAAGGTCGCCGAGCACGGCGAGGAGACCGTGCGCCACCTGCGCGGCGAGGCCGCCGATGAGCTCGTGGACCTCGCCGACACCGTGGAGCCCGACCCGGAGGCGGAGGCGGAGGCGGAGACGGAGACTAAGGCGGAGGCGGAGTCCGCGACTGCCGAGTCCGGTGAGTCCAGCGCGGCGGAGCCGAGCGCGGCCCCCAAGCCCGCCGCGAAGAAGACCACCGCCAGGAAGACGGCCGCGAAGAAGACCACCCCGCCCGCCAAGTAACCGGGCCGGAACGCGCACACGTGGCCGGGCACTCCCGGAGTGCCCGGCCCGTTGTCGGGGTAGCGGGTACGGTGTGACTCCGTACGCCGCATGCCGTGACGTACGGGGGCGTACGGCGAGTACGCCGCGTGGGATACGCCGAGACTGGTGGTGGACGTTGTGCTGATGCAGGGGTTCGCGAACTTCATGTGGCTGCTGTCGCTGGCCCTGATCCTGTTCAGCGGCTTCGCGCTCATCGACGCCGCCGTCCGGCGCGAGGACGCCTATCGCGCGGCCGACAAGAAGACCAAGCCGTTCTGGCTGATCATCCTCGGGCTCGCCTTCGTGGTGAACCTGATCTTCAACATCCTGTCGTTCCTGCCGATCATCGGCCTCATCGCCACGATCGTGTACATGGTCGATGTCCGGCCCGCGCTTCGCCAGGTCATGGGCAAGGGCGGCGGCGGCCACCGAGGCTCCAGCAGCGACGGCCCGTACGGTCCGTACAACGGCGGCCGCTAGCCCCGGCCGAGCGCGCGGCCGGGTGTGCCGCCAGTGCCGCCGGGTGTGCCGCCGGATGCCTCAGCGCCCGGCGCCGCCCGGCCCCCGGACCGGTTCCCGGTCCAGGAGCAGTACCGCCACGTCGTCCGTCAGCTCGCCGCCGTTGAGTTCGCGCACCTCTGTCACGGCCGCCTCGAGCAGCGCGTCGCCGCGCAGGCCCGCCGCGAGCTTGCGGCGCACCATCTCCACCATCCCGTCCTGGCCGAGCCGCTGGTTGCCCTCGCCGATCCGGCCCTCGATCAGGCCGTCCGTGTAGAGCATCAGGCTCCACGCCCCGCCGAGCTCCACCTGCTGGCGCGGCCAGCGGGCGCGCGGCAGCAGGCCGAGCGCCGGGCCGCCGTTGTCGTACGGCAGCAGCTCGGCCACCGGTCCAGGGCCTGGCGCTCCGGACCTGCCGGGGCGGGCGATCAGCGGCGCCGGGTGCCCGGCCAGGCACAGGCCAGCCCGGCGGCCGTCCGGCGCGATGTCGACCGTGCACAGCGTCGCGAAGATCTCCTCGTTGGCGCGCTCGTGCTCCAGGACCTTCTGCAGCGTGGAGAGCAGTTCGTCGCCGACCAGGCCCGCGAAGGTCAGGGCCCGCCAGGCGATGCGCAGCTCCACGCCGAGCGCCGCCTCGTCCGGGCCGTGCCCGCAGACGTCGCCGATCATCACGTGCACCGCGCCGTCCGGCATGCGCACCGTGTCGTAGAAGTCGCCGCCGAGCAGGGCGCGGGAGCGGCCCGGCCGGTAGTGGGACGCGAACCGCAGGGGCGAGCCGTCGAGCAGCGGCGTCGGCAGCAGGCCGCGCTCCAGGCGGGCGTTCTCCTGCGCGCGCAGCCGGGACTCGCTGAGCTGCCGCTGGGCGGCGTCGGCGCGCTTGCGCTCGACCGCGTACTGGATGGCGCGGCTGAGCAGCCGCCCGTCCAGCTCGTCGCGGACGAGATAGTCCTGGGCGCCGACCCGCACGGCCCGCGCGCCGCGCTCGGCGTCGCCGGACGCGGTGAGCGCGAGGACGGCGTGCCGGGGAGCGATCCGCAGGACGTGCCGCAGGGGGGTCAGCTCGTCGGCGTCCGCGGCGCCGTCCGGGCCCGGGGAGCCGCCCGGCAGCGTCAGGTCGAGCAGGATGCAGTGCACGTCGTCGGTGAGCAGCCGCTCGGCCTCGGTGAGGTTGCGGGCGGCGCGGATGCGGATGGGCTTGCCCGCGGAGTCGACCAGCTCGGGCAGGCTCAGGGAGCCGCCGGGGTCGTCCTCGATCACCAGCAGGGTGAGCCCAGGCCCGTCAGGCCTTGGTTCCGCCGGGGCCGGACCGCCTTCCGCGGCCGGGGTCGCTCGCTGCCGCGGTATGGGTACGGGCATGGGTGAGTTCCTTCCCTCCCCCCTGAGGGCACGAGGGGGCGACGGTCGCACGCCCCACACCAGACGGGGACCATAGCGGTAGCCGGGGCCGCCGCGGAATGCGGCGCGGGACATGGGCGACGGCATATGCCGTGTCCTGGACCGCATTAGGGCATGAACTCGGTCCTCCTGGGATGACGAACATCACGCCCGGGAGGTTGAGCGGAGCCCAGGGCGCGGCGGTGCGGGAGAAATCCAGCCCGTCCGGTGCGTGAGAGATTCAGCCCGTCCGGCGTTTGAGGACGAGGCGCGAAGCGCCAATGTCTGTGAGCGGGGGAACGGGGGCGGCCAGCACCCGGAGCGGGGAGGGGTGGGCCTGGGGCGCACCCGCGAGGCTAACCGGGCCGCACCACGCCCAGTATCTCCATGGACCCCGCCCCCGCCAGGGTCACGCTCCGCCCGGGCCGAGGCGCGTGCACGATCGCCCCGTCCCCCACGTACATCCCGACGTGACTGGCGTCCTTGTGGTAGATGATCAGATCCCCGGGCCGCATGTTCCGCACGTCGACGCGCGGCAGCCGCTTCCACTGCTCCTGAGAGGTCCGCGGAATCCCGCGCCCCGCGGCCGCCCACGCCTGGGACGTGAGCCCCGAGCAGTCGTAGGACTTCGGGCCCTCGGCGCCCCACACGTACGGCTTGCCGAGCTGGGCCGTGGCGAAGGCGACGGCCTTCTTGCCGCGGCCGGTGGCGTCGCCCTTGAGGTCCTTCAGTATCCCGGTGTTCACCCACGCCGACTGCTGCTTGAGGGCGGCCGCCTCCTCAAGATCGCGCAGCCGCTCGCGCTCCTTCTTCGCCAGGCGCGACTCCAGCTTCTCGGCGGCGGCGATCTTCGCCTTGACCTTCTTCTTCGCCGCGGCCTTGGCCTTGCGGTGGGACTCCAGCTTCTTCCACTCGGCGGAGGCGTCCTTGGCGTACGTCCGCAAGGCGGACTGGGTGCGGTCCAGCTCCGTGAGCAGCGACTTGGTGCCGTGCTGGCCCTGGCGCAGGCGGTCCGCGCCGTCCAGGAACGCCGCCGGGTCGTCGCTCAGGAGCAGCCGGGCCTCGCTGGGGATGCCGCCGCCGCGATACTGGGCGCGGGCGGCGGCGCCCGCCTGGGCCTTCAGCTTGTCCAGCTTGCGCTGGCCCTTGTCGACGGCGCGGGCGATGCGGACGATGTCCTTGGCCTGGCGGTCGGCCTTCTCCTCCGCCGCGTTGTACGCGTCTGTGGCCGTGCCCGCTTCGCGGTAGAGCCGGTCGATCTTCTTGCGGACCTGCTCTAGGGGTGTGTCCGGGGAGGTGTCCCCGGCGGGTGTGGGCGGTGTGGGGTCAGCCGGGCTCGCGAACGCCGTGCCCGGCGCGGTCAGGACCGCCGCCGCGCAGATCAGAGCCACGGCCGTCGCCGTCGAGTACCGCTTGCCGGGCACGCTCGCCACCCCCAGAGCCGATGCACACCTGATAGACCGTCAGTAACGTCTCGCTGTCCCGGGATGGTGCCACGCCCGCGCCCGATGCGACAGAGTCACGAGGCGACTCCTCTCCCCCCACCCGCCTCGTGTGACGAACGGCACGCGGAGATCGTTCCCGCGCCGCGCGCGTTCACGCGCGGCGAACGGGCGCCGCCGCCGGGCGCGTTCAGGCGGGACCGAGGGCGGGACATGGACCGGCGCGGACCGGCGCGGACCGGCGCGCTCCGGCCCGGCGGGGCGCACCCGGCCCACGCCCCCGCCTCACACCCCCGAAGGGCCCCCGCCTCACACCCCCCGAGGCGCCACCGCCTCCCACCGCACCGTCACCTCGCCCTGCCGCCAGCGCGGCTGCCGGTCGGCCAGCGGCCAGTCCGCGCGCAGGTCGCGCACCGCGCGGATCCACCGCTGCCGCGCCCCGTAGGAGGCGTACGGGGCGGCCGCCGCCCACGCCCGGTCGAAGTCGCGCAGGAACGCGTGCACCGGCTCGCCCGGCACGTTCCGGTGGATCAGCGCCTTCGGCAGCCGCTCGGCGAGGTCGGACGGGCGCTCCAGGCAGGCGAGCCGGGCCGCGAACGTCACCGTGCGCGGGCCCTCGGGGCCGAGCGCGACCCACACGTGCCGCCGCCCGATCTCGTCGCAGGTCCCCTCCACGAGCAGCCCGCCCGGCGCGAGGCGCGCGCACAGCCGCTCCCAGACGGCGGCGACCTCGCCCTCGTCGTACTGGCGCAGCACGTTCGCGGCGCGGATCAGCGCCGGGCGCGCGGGCAGCGGCACTTCGAAGCCGCCGTGCAGGAAGGCGAGGCCTTCGCGTTCGTAGGGGCGGGCCGCCGCGACGCGGGCCGGGTCGATCTCGATGCCGACCACGCGCGCGTGCGGGGCGGCGGCGCGCAGCCGCAGCAGCAGTTCGACGGCGGTCCAGGGTGCGGCGCCGTAGCCGAGGTCGACGGCGAGCGGGTCGGGGGCGCGGCGCAGCGCGGCTCCGTGGGCGGCGGCGATCCAGCGGTCCATGCGGCGCAGCCGGTTGGGGTTGGTGGTCCCTCGCGTCACGCTTCCCACGGGGCGGCCCGAGGAGCGGGGGGTGTGGGGGGAGTGGGAGGAGCGGGGGGCCATAGGGGCAAGCGTAAGCAAGGGCTGCGACAGGGACCTCCAAGGTAATGCTTTGGCAAAGAGGAAATGGAGGCGAGGCTTCCGGTGTTGCCCCCTGCGGAGGACTTCGTACGCCCTCCGCACAGCCGTGCCCCCGTACGCGCCACGTCCAGGACACGGCGGTGCCCGCTGTACGCACCACGTCCAGAACACAGCGGTGTCCGCCGTACGCACCACGTCCAGGACGCCAGCCGCCCCGGCCAAGGAGGACCGCCACGTGAGCCACTACGTGACCAGGCTCGGGCGTCGCTCCCCAACGGCGGCCGCCCGCATCCGGCTGCCCGGCTCCTCGCGCCGCCCCCGCCGCATCGCCATGCTCAGCGTGCACACCTCACCGCTGCACCAGCCGGGCACCGGCGACGCGGGCGGCATGAACGTGTACATCGTCGAGCTCGCCAAGCGCCTCGCCGACATCAACATCGAGGTCGAGATCTTCACGCGGGCCACGACCGGCGGTCTGCCGCCCACCGTCGAGCTCGCGCCCGGCGTGCTCGTGCGGCACGTCGACGCGGGCCCCTACGAGGGCCTCGCCAAGGAGGAGCTGCCCGCCCAGCTGTGCGCCTTCACGCACGGCGTCATGCTGGCCTGGGCGGGCCACCGGCCCGGCCACTACGACCTGGTCCACTCCCACTACTGGCTCTCCGGCCACGTCGGCTGGCTCGCCGCCGAGCGCTGGGGCACCCCGCTCGTGCACGCCATGCACACCATGGCCAAGGTCAAGAACGCGGCGCTCGCCGCGGGCGACGCCCCCGAGCCCGCCGCCCGCGTCATCGGCGAGACCCAGATCGTGCGCGCCGCCGACCGCCTCATCGCCAACACCTCCGAAGAGGCCGACGAGCTCGTACGCCACTACGACGCCGACCCCGGCAAGGTCGCCGTCGTCCACCCCGGCGTCAACCTCGACCGCTTCCGCCCCGCCGACGGCCGCGCCGCCGCCCGGCACCGCCTCGGCCTGCCGCAGGACGCCCTTGTCCCCCTCTTCGCGGGCCGCATCCAGCCCCTGAAGGCCCCTGATGTGCTGCTGCGCGCGGTCGCCGTCCTCCTGGACGAGCGCCCCGAGCTGCGCCGCCGCATCGTCGTCCCCATCGTGGGCGGCCCCAGCGGCAGCGGTCTGGCGAAGCCCGAGGGGCTGCAGAAGCTGGCCGCCCGCCTCGGCATCGCCGACGTGGTCCGCTTCCAGCCGCCGGTGGGCCAGGAGCAGCTCGCCGACTGGTTCCGGGCGGCCTCCGTCCTGGTCATGCCGTCCTACAGCGAGTCCTTCGGCCTGGTGGCCATCGAGGCGCAGGCGGCGGGCACGCCGGTCCTCGCGGCGGCGGTGGGCGGCCTCCCCGTGGCCGTACGGGACGGCGTCACGGGCTTCCTGGTCCCCGACCACGAACCGGCCCACTACGCGCGCGTGCTCCGCGATTTCGTGGACGCCCCGCACCTGGTCGACGACATGGGCGCGGCCGCCGCCCGGCACGCCGAGTCCTTCGGCTGGGGCACGGCCGCGTCCGCCACGGCGGACGTGTACACCGCGGCGATGCACGATCACCGCCGTCGCGTACCCTCGCACCATGGGTGACGCAGCCACCACGATCGAACAGACCCTGACCGACGCCGAGCTCGACTGGGAGTCCCCCGAGCCCGGTTCGTACGTGGTGAAGCTCCCCGGCACCCGCAAGCTCTTCACGACGCTGTCGCTGCGGGTCGGCAACCACTCGCTGTCCCTGAACGCCTTCGTGGTCCGCCACCCCGACGAGAACCACGAGGCGGTCCACCGCTGGCTCCTGGAGCGCAATCTGCGCCTGTACGGGGTGAGTTACGCGATCGACCCCCTCGGCGACGTCTACGTCACCGGCAAGCTCCCGCTGGCCGCGATCACCCCCGAGGAGCTGGACCGCCTCCTCGGCTCCGTCCTGGAGGCCGCGGACGGCTCCTTCAACACGCTCCTGGAACTCGGCTTCGCGACGGCGATCCGCAAGGAGTACGAGTGGCGCGTCGCGCGCGGGGAGTCCACGCGCAACCTGGACGCCTTCACCCACCTGACGCGGCCCCGCACGTAACGCCCGGACCCCGGCGCCCCGCTCAGCCCCGCGCCCGGCGGCTCCCGCTGGAGCGCCGCCGCCCCGTGGCCCAGCGCGGCAGCACCCGCCACAGCACAAGGGCTCCGCACGCCAGACCGGCGAAGACGGACCACCACACGTCCGGATGGTCCTCGACCCACATGCGGCCATCGACCCCGAGCGACCCGAGCGGACGCCCGCCGCGCCCCGGGATCAGGCTCACCAGCGCGAGGGTGGCCACGAGCCCGACCCCCGCCGCGGGGGCCGCGACCGCCCACCGCCGCCGTTTGCGCGCCTCTCCGGCCACGGCCCACCCGCACAGCAGCCCGAACCCGCAGAGCCCCCCGAAGACGTGCCCCCCTACGGGCCACCCCTCACCCGCGAGCCGCCACAGCCGGTCCCCGACCGCGATCGAGGCGACCGCCCCGCCGAGGAACACGGCCCACGCGATCGGCGTGGCCCAGCGTTCGGACGTGCTCATCGAGTCGGACACCACCGGGGACGAAAGGGGCTCCACCGCGGCGTTCGGCGAACGGAGGACGGGCGGAGGACGGGCGGACGCGAAGGCCCGCGGACGGCTGCCCTGGACCTGCCGGGGGCCGCGCGGGCCTGAGTACGCGCTGCTCACGACGGTACCCGAGAGGCGCGCGCGGCCGCCGATGACCGCTGGCCCAGAGAGGTCCCAGGCCGTGAAAATGCCCCTGAGCCGCACCGTATGCGCGGCTCAGGGGCATGAACACGAAAGCTACTTCTTCTTGCCCTGGTTCTTGACCGCCTCGATCGCGGCCTTCGCGGCCTCCGGGTCGAGGTAGGTGCCACCGGGGTTCAGCGGCTTGAAGGCGGCGTCCAGGTCGTAGGCGAGCGGGATGCCGGTGGGGATGTTCAGGCCCGCGATGTCGGCGTCGGAGACGCCGTCGAGGTGCTTGACGAGGGCGCGCAGGCTGTTCCCGTGGGCGGCGACGAGGACGGTGCGGCCGGCCAGGAGGTCGGGGACGATGCCGTCGTACCAGTAGGGGAGCATGCGGACGACGACGTCCTTCAGGCACTCCGTGCGGGGGCGCAGCTCCGGCGGGATGGTCGCGTAGCGCGGGTCGTCCGACTGCGAGAACTCCGTGCCGTCCTCGAGGGCGGGCGGAGGCGTGTCGTACGAGCGGCGCCACAGCATGAACTGCTCCTCGCCGAACTCGGCGAGCGTCTGGGCCTTGTCCTTGCCCTGGAGCGCGCCGTAGTGGCGCTCGTTCAGGCGCCAGCTGCGGTGGACCGGGATCCAGTGGCGGTCGGCCGATTCGAGGGCGAGCTGCGCGGTGCGGATCGCTCGCTTCTGGAGGGACGTGTGGACCACGTCGGGCAGCAGGCCGGCGTCCTTCAGCAGCTCACCGCCGCGGACCGCCTCCTTCTCGCCCTTCTCGTTCAGGTTGACGTCCACCCAGCCGGTGAACAGGTTCTTCGCGTTCCATTCGCTCTCGCCGTGGCGGAGGAGGATCAGCTTGTACGGTGCGTCGGCCATGCCCACGAGCGTAATGGAACTCCCCGGGGGGTCGCGTCCGGGAGCGGCCGCCGGAGCGATTGACGGTCTCACGTCAAGCGATTGACGGTCCTCGTCAATTGAGTGGCCCGGACGGGGTGAGGGTGCGTAAGGTGCGAGGTTGATGGGTGACTATTACATGAGTCGCCTTGTCCAGTCGTACCGCCCGGGGGACCCGCATGCCGCTCACCGCCGCCAGACGCGCCGTCAAGGATTCCGTGTCGGGGCTGCCCCCGGCGTTCTGGTGGCTGTGGACCTCCACCCTGGTCAACCGGCTCGGAGCGTTCGTCTCCACTTTTTTGGCGCTCTACCTCACCCTGGAGCGCGGCTACTCCGCCTCGTACGCGGGCCTCGTCGCCGCCCTGCACGGGCTCGGCGGCGTCGTCTCCTCCATCGGCGGCGGCGTGATGACCGACCGGCTCGGGCGGCGGCCCACGCTGCTGATCGCGCAGGCGTCGACGGCGGGCTCGGTGGCGCTGCTCGGCTTTATGACGCACCCGGTGGCGATCGCCGGCGTCGCCTTCCTCGTCGGCATGGCGAGCAACGCCTCGCGCCCGGCGGTGCAGGCGATGATGGCCGACATCGTCAAGCCCGAGGACCGGGTGCGGGCCTTCTCGCTGAACTTCTGGGCCATCAACCTCGGCTTCGCGATCTCCTCGGCCGCCGCGGGCTTCATCGCCTCCTACAGCTACCGCGCGGGCTTCCTCATCGAGGCCGCGATGACGCTGGCCTGCGCGATCGTCGTCTTCGTGAAGCTGCCGGAGTCACGGCCCGAGCGGGGCGCCGACGGGGCGGCCGACGAGCCGGAGGCCGGGCTCGGCACCGTCCTGCGCGACGGCCGCTTCATGGGCGTCGTCGGCCTGTCCTTCCTGGTCGCCCTGGTCTTCCAGCAGGCGTACGTGGGACTGCCCGTGGCCATGGGCGAACAGGGCTTCACGCCCAGCGACTTCGGCGTGGCCATCGCCTTCAACGGCGTCATGATCGTCCTGCTGCAGATCCCGGTGACGCGGTACATCGAACACCGGGACCCCCAGCGCCTCCTCGTGATCTCCTCGCTGGTGGCGGGGTACGGCTTCGGGCTCACCGCGTTCGCCGGGTCGGTCGGCTTCTTCATCGTGACGGTGTGCGTGTGGACGCTCGCCGAGATCGTCAACGCCCCCACCCAGACCGGGCTCGTCGTGCGCCTCTCGCCCGCCCACGCGCGCGGGCGCTACCAAGGGATGTACACCCTGTCGTGGTCGGTCGCCGCGCTCGCGGCGCCGCTGCTCTCCGGCTTCTTCATCGACCGCCTCGGGGCGGAGTGGCTGTGGGGCCTGTGCGCGGTGGTGGGTACGGTCGCCGCGCTCGGGTATTGGGGTCTGATGCGGGGGCTTCCGGAAGCCGAGCAGCCGGAGGAGCGGCGTCCGGCGTCCCCCGCGGAGCACACCGAGACGGCGGGCACCGGCACCTGAGGACCGCGGCTGAAACCCCGGGGCCCGGCCGCTACCGTGAGATCAGCGTCGGCCCCATCCAGGGACCCCAGGGAGAGTGACCTCACCATGGCCGAACCACTGAAGACCTTCATCGGCGGCGAGGAGGTCGACGTCCCGAACACGATCCCGGACATCCGCGCCGCCCTCCCCGAGGCCAGGCGCGCGGAGTTCGACCGCGCGATCAACGCGGCGGGCGTCGACGAGATCCACTCGGTGATGCGGCACTGGATGCTGCAGGCCGTCCCCGACCCCGAGGCCGAGGCGCTGCTCGACCGCCTGGCGGCCGATGAGGCCGAGAGGCGGAGCATCGCGTGAGCCGTCACAGGAAGGGCAGCTACCGCATCACCTACGCGCCGCCCGCCGACGACACCCTCGCCAAGATGGACGGCGCCGACCGGTTCCGCTCGGCGATGGCGCGCACCCTCGGCCGCGACCCCTACGGGCACGGCTCCGCCGCCGTGGACGACGAGCGGGACCGCAGGGAGGCCACGGTCGGCGGCGCGATCGTCCTCTACTACGTGTCGGGTTCGGTCCTGACGGTGACGGTCGTGCGCCTCGTGCCCTTCGGGTGAGCTGATCTGAGCTGATCTGAGCTGAGCGTCAGACGCCGAGCGCCCGCTGCGCCTCGTACAGGTTGCGGGGACGCACGGAATCGGGCGAACCGTACGCCTCGATGCGGGAGTTGAGCTCTCCCGCGAAGTCCGGCACGTCGATCTGGTCGAACTCCCGCACGGTGGAGATGCCAACCGTGGCACTGTACGGAGCGACCCCGTCAATTTTGACCAGTCCGGCGCGCTGGTTGACGACCCGCACGTTCCAGTGGGTGAACCGCGCCCCGTAGAGGGGCCCCGCGCTGGCGTCCCCGCCATGGCGCCCGTTGTTGTCGACGACGATCTCCGTGCGCACGTTGGCGAACGGCATCCCCCGGTGCGTGTCGAACGTCCCCATCTCCATGCGCCCGCGCGACCAGACGTTGTACGAGGAGAGCCCCTCCACGTTGATGCCGTGCAGCTGCGTCCCCGCGGGCGCGGGCACGGTCCGCCGCTCGATCCGGAAGTCCTCGGTCAGGTTGTCGTGGGAGCCCTCGCGGCAGAAGTACGGGTGGTGCGCGCCGCGCCCGCCGACGGACGTGCGGCGCAGGGTGCAGGCGGACGCGGCGACGAGCCCGAAGCCGTTGTCGACGTGGCGCACCCGGACGTCGTCCGCCCAGCAGTCGTACGCGCACTGGAACGTGACGCCGTTGAACCCCTTGTCGAGCAGGTGCGGCGACTGCGGGCTCTGGACGGCCTCCAGGGTGAGGCCCTCGACGCCGGAGCCGGTGAGGGCGGTGACGTGGGTGGTGAGCCAGGGGTCCCACGCGGGCCGCACGTCCAGCGGCAGCGGCCGCTCCAGGGTGACCTCGCGCCCGCTGACGCGGGTGACGCGCACGGGCCACTCATAGGGGACGTACGAGGTCAGCTTCGTCTTGTCGTCCCAGGTGTACGCCTCGGGGCCGGGCCCGCCGCCCGCCATGTGCTCCAGGAGCGTGTGGTCGCGGTCGTCGGCGAGGCGGAGCAGGACGAGGCCGCCGGGGCGCACGCGCGCGGGGTCCGCGACGCGGACGGTCCTGTCGCCGCGGCGGGCGGGGGCGACGGCGGTGAGGCCGCGCCACTCGTCCCGCCTGTTGCCGGTCCACCCCTCGAAGGGCCAGTCCCTGGCCTGGATCGCGGCGACGAGGGAGTCCCAACGCGCCTGCGGGCACAGCCAGATGAGCCCGCCCGCCCACGACCAGCTGGACTTGTCGCCGCCGTAGCGGCTGCCGTAGGGGCCGATGAGCTCGGTGAGGTGGCGGGTGGCGACGAGCGTGGTGCGGCCGCTGCCCGCGCCGCGCAGGACGACGCCGTCGTGCGCGATCCGGATGACGCCGTCGATCCGGTACGTCCCCGCTTCGAGCTGGACCGTGCCCCCGCCGGACCTGCCGGCGGCGGCGAGGGCACGGTTGATCGCGGGCGCGGCGTCCGCCGGGGCGTCGGGCCTCGCGCCGTAGTGGCGGGCGGGGAGAGTGAGGCGGGGGCGGCGGAAGCGGCGGGCGCCCCGGCGGCAGCCCGCCCCGGCGACGTAGGGGATCTGGGGGTGGGTGAAGGGGGCGCGCGCGAACTCCTCCCAGAGCGCGGCCCGCGAGGGCGCCCCCGCGACGGCCTCGCCCCCGGTGGCGGCGAGGGCCGCGGCGGCCACGGCCCCGCCCAGAACGCCGCGCCTGCTCAGGTTCCCCATGCCGCCACCCTCTCCCAACGTCTAAGTACATGAACCAAGTTCACGTCTGCGTTGGCGGGGAGCATGCCACGGGTGGCGCCGCGCGGGAAGACGTCGTACCGGAACCCGTACGCGAAGGCGCTCGACGGCACCGCGTGACGTAGACGTACGTCCGCGTCCCGTGCGCCGTCGAGTTCACATGGCCGCCCGAGTGGCCGTGCGAGACGGTCGCCCGAAGCACCGTCGACGCACGACGCGCGCGGGCGGGCCCGGACGCGGCTCTGGCCAGGGGCGATCGCCACGGCGTTCGGATACGGGAGGAGGCGGCACCCGGCGCATGCGGTGGCGGGCGCGCATGTGTGCGCCGTTGACGCGCCCCGCGAGGGAGTGCGTGCATGGAGGGCAGGCAGTACGCCTCTCGTACGCCTCACGCCTTCGAGGAGGAGACCATGGCCGAATCCCCCGAGCGCGACATCCACGCCGACGGTTGTCAGTGCGGTCCCGGCTGTAGCTGTGGCTGCCAGTCCGGCGGCCCCTGCCAGTGCGGCGGCGGCTGCGGCTGACGTTCCGCCGAGTGAACGGGGGTGGGGCACCGCACACCGTGCGGCGCCCCACCCCCCTTGTGTACTCCTCGCGCCCGCGCGGGGCGGCTAGGCCCCCTCGACCGGCGTTCCGCCCGGCTGGATCTCGTCGGCGTGCTCGCCCGTCACGAGGTACACGACGCGCTTGGCCACGGACACCGCGTGGTCCGCGAAGCGCTCGTAGTAGCGGCCGAGGAGCGTCACGTCGACCGCCGTCTCGATGCCGTGCTTCCAGCGGTCGTCCATCAGGTGCTGGAAGAGCGTGCGGTGCAGCAGGTCCATCTCGTCGTCGTCTTGCTCCAGCTGGAGCGCCAGGTCGACGTCCTTGGTGATGATGACCTCCGCGGCCTTGGCCATCAGGCGCTGCGCGAGCTGGCCCATCTCCAGGATCGTGGCGTGCAGGTCGCGCGGCACCGCCGAATCCGGGAAGCGCAGCCGGGCGAGCTTCGCCACGTGCTGGGCCAGGTCGCCCGAGCGCTCCAGGTCGGCGCTCATCCGCAGCGAGGTCACGACGATCCGCAGATCCGTCGCCACCGGCTGCTGCCGCGCCAGCAGGGCTATCGCCCGCGCCTCCAGCTCGTGCTGGAGGTCGTCGACCTTCTGGTCCGCGGCGATCACGCTTTCGGCCAGCTTCAGGTCGGCGTCGAGCATGGCCGTGGTGGCGCGCCCGATAGCCGACCCGACGAGGCGGGCCATCTCGACCAGGCCCTCGCCGATCGAGTCAAGTTCCTCGTGGTACGCGTCACGCATCTGGCTGTCCCTCTCTCGTACGTCACAGGGGCTGACCCCTACGTCATCAGGGGCTGTCCCCTACGCTCCCACGGTGTGGCGTGGACGCGTCCGTTGTCGGCACCACACGTGAATCGCCGCTGTCGTCGAGGTGAACTGTGGGCGACGCACCCCTGCCACGGTGGCCGGAACCCCCACCCCGCCCCACGTCCGAAATGAACCATCACTGTCCCCTCGGTGAACTCTGAGCGACGACTGTTCGAGCGGCCACCCGGATGGCTGTGGCTGGTGCTCCAACGGCGCATAACCTGGAGACATGGACGTGAACGCGGCGGTCGCCGCAGCGGCAGCGATCGCCGGGGTGTGCACCGGCGTCATCGCCATGCTGGCGTTCCGCTGGAGCGAACGCGACCAGAAACGCCCCACCCGGACTTCCCTGCACACCGACCCCGTACTGCCGCCGGGCGTGGACACGGTGCTCTCCGTGCTGCGCTCCTCCGCGGTCGTGCTCGACGAGGCCGACAGCGTGGTCAAGGCCAGCTCGGCCGCGTACGCGCTCGGTCTCGTACGCGGCGGGAAGCTCGCCGTCGAGCCGATGCTCCAGATGGCGCGCGACACCCGCCGCGACGGCGAGATACGGCAGGTCGAGCTCGACCTGCCGCGCCGCGGCACCGGCCGCGGCGACGCCCTCGCCGTCTCCGCGCGGGTGGCACCGCTCGGCTCCCGCCTGGTCCTGCTCCTGGTCGAGGACCTCACGGAGGCCCGCCGCATCGAGGCGGTCCGCCGTGACTTCGTGGCGAACGTCAGCCACGAGCTCAAGACCCCGGTCGGCGCCCTCTCGCTGCTCTCCGAGGCGGTCATGGACGCCGCCGACGACCCCGAGGCCGTCGAGCGCTTCGCGGGCCGCATGCAGAACGAGGCGACCCGCCTGACCAACCTCGTACAGGAGCTCATCGACCTCTCGCGGGTGCAGAACGACGACCCGCTGGAGGACGCCGAGCCCGTCCGCGTGGACGAGCTGGTGGCCGAGGCCATCGACCGCTGCCGCCACCAGGCGGGCACGAAACAGATCACGATGGCCACGGGCGGCACCGCCGACCTGCACGTCTGGGGCAACAGGGGGCAGCTCGCCGCCGCCCTCGGCAACCTCGTCGAGAACGCCGTGAACTACTCACCCGCCCGTACGCGCGTGGGGATAGCCGCCCGCCGGGTCACCGCACCCGGCGGGGACCTCATCGAGATCGCGGTCACGGACCAGGGCATCGGCATCTCCGACAAGGACAAGGAGCGCGTCTTCGAGCGCTTCTACCGCGTGGACCCGGCCCGCTCCCGCGCCACCGGCGGCACCGGGCTCGGCCTCGCCATCGTCAAGCACGTGGCCGCCTCGCACGCCGGAGAGGTCACCGTGTGGAGCTCGGAGGGACAGGGCTCCACCTTCACGCTGCGCCTGCCGGAGGCGGGCGCCAGCCGCGACCGCGGTGCCGGGCACGGCCTTGGCCACGAGGCCGCGCGCCAGGGCGCCAGGCCCCACGACACAACCGCATACGAACCCATTCCTGCCGCCCCGGAGGTCCTTCCGTGACCCGAGTGCTCGTCGTCGAGGACGAGGAATCCTTCAGCGACGCCCTGTCGTACATGCTCCGCAAGGAGGGCTTCGAGGTCGCGATCGCGGCCACCGGCCCGGACGGACTCGACGAATTCGAGCGCAACGGCGCCGACCTCGTCCTGCTCGACCTGATGCTGCCGGGCCTGCCCGGCACGGAGGTCTGCCGTCAGCTGCGCAGCCGCTCCAACGTGCCGGTGATCATGGTCACCGCCAAGGACAGCGAGATCGACAAGGTCGTCGGACTCGAAATAGGAGCCGATGACTACGTCACCAAGCCGTTCTCCTCGCGCGAGCTGGTCGCCCGCATCCGCGCCGTCCTGCGCCGCCGCGGCGAGCCGGAGGAGGTCGCCCCGCAGGCCCTGGAGGCGGGCCCGGTCCGCATGGACGTCGACCGCCACGTCGTCACGGTCTCGGGCTCCAAGGTCGACCTGCCGCTGAAGGAGTTCGACCTCCTGGAGATGCTGCTGCGCAACGCGGGCCGCGTCCTGACCCGCATGCAGCTCATCGACCGCGTCTGGGGCGCCGACTACGTGGGCGACACCAAGACCCTCGACGTCCACGTCAAGCGCCTGCGCGCCAAGATCGAGCCGGACCCGGGCGCACCCCGCTACCTGGTGACGGTCCGAGGCCTGGGCTACAAGTTCGAGCCGTAAACCACCCCGAGCCGCAATCCGCCCCGAGCGGTAAACCACCCCGAGGGGCAGCGCCCCGAAGGGGCGCGGGGAACTGCGCGACCAGCCCATGACGGCCCGCAGGCGACAACGGACCCAGATACGCGGAAGGGCGGGAACCCCGAGGGGTTCCCGCCCTTCCGCGTACTACACGCGCGGCTCAGTGCCCAGCGGCTTCGTGCGAGGCACCCGCACCGTTCGCCGGCGTCTCGGCCTCACCCGCCGGAGCCCCCGAGGCCCCTTCGGACGGCTTGCCCGAGGCCCCTTCGGACGGCTTGCCCGACGGAGACCCCGAAGCACCCTCGGAGGGCTTACCGGAGGGCTTCCCGGAAGGGGAGCCGGACGGCTTCGCGTCCGGGGCCTTCGGGAGCTCGCTCGGCCCCCACTTCTCGAAGTAGCTCTCGGCCGGGACGACGAACGTCTTCAGCTTGACGTCACCGGTCTTGCTGAAGCCGAAGGTGACGGGCTGCGCGTTGCCGTCCTTGACGGCCTCGCGGCTGCTCGGCAGGACGGCCGACGCATTGTCCTCGCCGCCGATGACGACGGAGCCGCCGGCCGGGATGACCAGGCCGCCGCCCTTGCCCTTCTTGCCCGGGCGGTCGCCCTTGGCGGGGCTCAGCTCGGCCTGCTTGCCGGTGCCGTCGACCTTGATCGACTGCAGGGTCTGGTCGGTGCGGCCGGTGTTGAAGACGGTCGCGGACACCACGGCGGGGCCCGTCGACTCGCGGTCCGGCTGCGTGATGATCATGGCGTTCTGGATCTTGATGTCGCCGACGGCGGTCGCCGCGTTGTCCGGCTTGATCTCGATCGTCTGGGCGTTGTTTCCGGCACCGCACGCGGTGAGCGAGGCGAGCGAGATCGCGAGGGCGGTGGCGGCGATGGCGCCGCGTCGAAGGCTGCGGCTCACGGCGGCGGCAACTCCTAGAACGTGGGCGTACGGAGGGGTCGTGCGGGGCGGACGGCTGTAAAGCTGCCCTAAGGGTGTGTCAGCGGCCTTAGGTTACCGAGCCGTTCCCATGCCGCCGCACCCGACCCGCCCCTCGGTGACGACGAGCCTCCGGCACCCCTCGCGCCCCGGGCTCCCCAATGGCCCCGTCATTCACCATTCGCATAACCGCCGCCAACGGCACCCCGGGGATTTCCCGGGGAAAATGCGGGGCGCCCCGAAAATCGATCAGGGAGTGGATCGCCCCGCGTAAGGCCAAGCGCGTCGAAGCGCGGTTCGGCGCATCGGCGCCCGCGTTCCTTGATCAATTCTGGATTCGCTCCGGGGCGGCTCCGCACTTCGCTCACCGGCGGAGCCATACGTGTCCCCGGTCACCGAACGGAGTAGCGGAAGTTCACCACCGGGAACCCGGCAAACCGGGACGTTCGACCCCTTGGGGGCGTCGCGCGCGATGTGTAACGTGGGCGTTTCACCCCCGCCGGAGAGCCGCTCCGACCTGCGAATACCCCCTTCCGCACCCCGCTCGCAGCACGTTCCTGTTGCTGTTGTCAAGCCCCGAGATATGCCCTGACCTGCGAAAACGCCATTCAGAAGACGCCGTATCCGTGTTACCCTGGATAGCCACGGAAGGGGTACCTGTCACATGACGTTCAAGGTTGGCGACACCGTGGTCTATCCCCATCACGGGGCCGCGCTGATCGAGGCCATCGAAACTCGCCAGATCAAAGGCGTGGACAAGACCTACTTGGTGCTGAAGGTCGCCCAGGGCGACCTGACGGTACGTGTGCCAGCGGACAATGCGGAGTTCGTCGGTGTGCGTGATGTGGTCGGTCAGGACGGCCTTGACCGGGTCTTCGAAGTACTGCGCGCGCCGTACGCCGAGGAGCCCACGAACTGGTCGCGCCGATACAAGGCAAATCTTGAGAAGCTCGCCTCCGGCGACGTCATCAAGGTCGCGGAAGTCGTCCGTGACCTGTGGCGGCGCGAGCGCGAGCGTGGACTGTCCGCCGGTGAGAAGCGCATGCTCGCCAAGGCCCGCCAGATCCTGGTGAGCGAGCTCGCCCTCGCGGAGAACACGAACGAGGACAAGGCCGAGGCCCTGCTCGACGAGGTCCTCGCGTCCTGAACCCACGCGGCCGCGCCGCCGTGTGCGGACCCCTGTGGGCCCGCGTCCGGGACGATTCCGGGATGAATCCACTGCCGCAGTGCCCGCCGACCCCCAAGGGTGTCGCCGGGCACTGCGGCATGTTCATAGCCATGGCCGAGCCAGGCATGTCCAAGCCGTGCGTGCCCCGGACTTCCCCCGGGACTTCACCCATGGTTCGCGGGTGCGGAAAGATCCCCCGGTACTTTGGCGTGCCGGGCTCGGGCAGCTGGCTCGACCAGATGTCACGGAAGGGTCCGGTCAAGGCGCCGCGCCCGGCACGGTGTGGCCATACCCATGTCAACCGAGCGCACAAACCTGAACGGAACCGATGTCTGACGTAACCCCCCGCACCGCGGCCGTGATCCCCGCCGCCGGACGCGGCGTACGCCTCGGCCCCGGCGCCCCCAAGGCCCTGCGCGCCCTCAGCGGCACGCCGATGCTCATCCACGCCGTACGCGCCATGGCCGCATCCCGCGCCGTGTCGCTCGTCGTGGTCGTCGCCCCGCCGGACGGCGCGGCGGAGGTCAAGACGCTGCTCGACGACCACGCCCTGCCCGAGCGCACCGACTTCCTCGTGGTGCCCGGCGGCGCCACCCGCCAGGAGTCCGTGCGGCTCGGCCTGGACGCGCTGCCGGCCGACATCGGCATCGTCCTCGTGCACGACGCGGCCCGCCCCCTGGTGCCCGTCGACACCGTCGACGGCGTCATCGAGGCCGTCCGCGACGGGGCGCCCGCCGTGGTCCCCGCGCTGCCGGTCGCCGACACCGTCAAGGAGGTCGAGCCCGCCGCCCCCGGCGAACCCGAGCCCGTCCTCGCCACCCCCGAGCGGTCCCGCCTGCGCGCCGTGCAGACGCCGCAGGGCTTCGACCTGGCGACGCTGCTTCGCGCCCACCGGGCCGACGTCGAGGGCGAGGGCGCCACGGACGACGCGGGGCTCGTGGAGCGCCTCGGGGAGCCGGTGGTGCTCGTACCCGGGCACGAGGAGGCGTTCAAGGTGACGCGGCCGCTCGACCTGGTGCTCGCCGAGGCCGTGCTCGCGCGCAGGAGGGCCAACGATGGCTTCTGAGCCGACCCCGGCGGCCCCGGCGCCGGCCCCGCCGTTCCCGTACCCGCTGCCGCAGGTCGGCATCGGCACCGATGTGCACGCCTTCGAAGAGGGCCGTGAGCTGTGGTGCGCCGGGCTGAAGTGGGAGGGCGAGGGGCCCGGGCTCGCCGGGCACTCCGACGCGGATGTCGTCGCGCACGCCGCCTGCAACGCCCTGTTCTCCGCGGCGGGCCTCGGCGACCTCGGCGCCCACTTCGGCACCGGGCGGCCCCAGTGGGCCGGGGCCTCGGGGCTCACGCTGCTCACGGAGGCCGCCAGGATCGTCCGCGAGGCCGGGTTCACCATCGGCAACGTCTCCGTTCAGGTGATCGGAGACCGGCCGAAGATCGGCAAGCGGCGCGAGGAGGCCCAGAAGGTCCTCTCGGACGCGGTCGGCGCCCCCGTCTCCGTCTCCGGCGCCACCACGGACGGCCTCGGCTTCCCCGGCCGCGGCGACGGGCTCGTCGGCATCGCGACGGCACTCGTGGTCCGTACGGGCTGAGAGCCGTCCGAAACCCGCCCCGCCCCATGGTGCGGACTCGCGCGATCCGGTAGGGCTACGACTCGTCCAGCGATCAACCAGGCCGAGGAGTGAGCCATGTCCGCCGCACTGTCCGATGACCTCAAGTCCCTGCTCGACACGCCGGTCTTCGTCACCGTCGCCACCATCCAGCCCGACGGCAGCCCCCAGCTCTCACCGGTCTGGGTGAAGCGCGACGGCGACGACGTCCTCATCTCCACCACCCTCGGGCGGCAGAAGGAGAAGAACCTGCGCCGCGACCCGCGCGTGACGGTGCTCCTCCAGCCCTTCGACGCCCCCTACACGTACGCGGAGATCCGGGGCACCGCCCAGCTGACCACCGAGGGCGGCCAGGAGCTGATCGACGAGCTGTCCCGCAAGTACACGGGCAAGGACTACGCCGACTTCAACCCGGCGTCCAAGGACGACGCCCCCCGCGTGGTCGTCCGCGTGACGCCCCGCAAGGTCGTCGGGCGCGTCTGACGGACCCGAACGTCACGGTTCGTGCCCCGTGTCCCCAGGGGGCGCGGGGCACTGCCCTGCGCCCACTACCCTGGAGTGGTGACGATTCGCCTGTACGACACCAGCGCCCGGCAGATCCGTGACTTCCAGCCCCTGACCCCGGGCTGTGTCTCGATCTACCTGTGTGGCGCCACGGTGCAGGCTGCCCCGCACATCGGGCACATCCGGTCGGGCCTGAACTTCGACATCATGCGCCGCTGGTTCGCGTACCGCGGCTACGACGTGACGTTCATCCGCAACGTCACGGACATCGACGACAAGATCATCCGGAAGTCCGCGGACCAGGACCGCCCCTGGTGGTCCATCGGCTACGAGAACGAGCGCGCCTTCAACGACGGCTACGACGCCCTCGGCTGCCTGCCGCCCACCTACGAGCCCCGCGCCACCGGCCACGTCACCGAGATGGTCGAGATGATGCGCGGCCTCATCGACCGCGGCCACGCCTACGAGGCCGACGGCAGCGTCTACTTCGACGTGCGCTCCTGGCCCGCGTACCTGGAGCTGTCGCGCCAGGACCTGGACAAGATGCAGCAGCCCGCCGAGGAGGGCATCACCGGCAAGCGCGACCCGCGCGACTTCGCCATGTGGAAGGCCGTCAAGCCGGGCGAGCCCGCCTGGGACACGCCCTTCGGCCGCGGCCGCCCCGGCTGGCACCTGGAGTGCTCGGCGATGGCCCACAAGTACCTGGGCAGCGCCTTCGACATCCACGGCGGCGGCATCGACCTGATCTTCCCGCACCACGAGAACGAGATCGCCCAGGCCAAGGCCTTCGGCGACGACTTCGCGACGTACTGGGTGCACAACGCCTGGGTCACCATGAGCGGCGAGAAGATGTCCAAGTCGCTCGGCAACTCGGTGCTCGTCTCCGAGATGGTCAAGCGCTGGCGCCCCATCGTCCTGCGCTACTACCTGGGCACCCCGCACTACCGCTCGATGATCGAGTACAGCGAGGAGGCCCTGCGCGAGGCCGAGGCGGCGTTCGCCCGCATCGAGGGCTTCCTCCAGCGCGTGGTGGAGCTCGCCGGGGGCGTCGTGGAGCCCGCCGCCGAGGTGCCGCCCGCGTTCGCCGAGGCGATGGACGACGACCTGGGCGTCCCGCAGGCGCTCGCGATCGTCCACACCACCGTCCGGCAGGGCAACTCGGCGCTGGCCGCCGACGACAAGGAGGCCGCCGTGGCGCGCCTCGCCGAGGTGCGGGCCATGCTCGGCGTCCTCGGCCTCGACCCGCTCGACCCGCACTGGGCGGGCGCCGCCGATGCCGACGGCGAGGAGCTGCGCGGCGTCGTGGACACCCTGGTCCGCCTCCTGCTCGAACAGCGCGAGGCCGCCCGCGGGCGCAAGGACTGGGCGACCGCCGACGCCATCCGCGACCGGCTCGGCCAGGCGGGCCTCGCCATCGAGGACAGCCCTTCGGGGCCGCGCTGGACGCTCGGATCGCACTAGCGGACCGGCGAGCGGGACCTGTGAATGTGCCGCCCGGGCCACTGGGCGGCACACTTCATGTACGACATAGGTACGACTTTTTGGATTCGCGCCGTGTACGCCGATCGCGTACACGGCCACGCTTCACACAGACGGGTAGGTCATGGCCGCTAACAACCGCCGCATGTCCGGCAAGAAGGGCGCGCAGATCGGCAGCGGTGGCAAGCGGCGCCGGGCCCTCGAAGGCAAGGGGCCGACGCCGCCCGCCGAGATGCGCAAGGGACACGCCAAGCAGCGGATCGCGCAGGCCCAGGCGCGGCGCGCGCAGGGCAGGCCGCAGCAGCGCCGTGGCGGCCCCAAGGGCACGTCCGAGATGGTCGTCGGGCGCAACCCGGTGTTCGAGGCGCTGCGTGACGGCGTGCCCGCGACGACGCTGTACGTGCAGCAGTTCATCGACAACGACGAGCGCGTCCGGGACGCCCTGCGGCTCGCGGGTGAGCGCGGCAACATCCACCTGATGGAGGCCCCGCGCCCCGAGCTGGACCGCATGACCAACGGCCTCAACCACCAGGGCCTGGTCCTCCAGGTCCCGCCGTACGAGTACGCGCACCCGGAGGACCTGGCCGCCGCCGCGTACGACGAGGGCGAGGACCCGCTCATCGTCGCGCTCGACGGCGTCACCGACCCGCGGAACCTGGGCGCCGTCGTGCGCTCCGTCTCGGCGTTCGGCGGCCACGGCGTGGTCGTGCCCGAGCGGCGGGCCGCCGGGATGACCGCGGGCGCGTGGAAGACGTCGGCGGGCACGGCGGCGCGCACGCCGGTCGCGCGGGCCACGAATCTGACGCGGGCCCTTGAGGCGTACCAGAAGGCGGGCGTCGTCGTGGTCGGCCTCGCCGCCGACGGCGAGCACGAGATCGGTGACCTCGAAGCCCTGGGCGGGCCCGTCGTCATCGTCGTGGGCAGCGAGGGCAAGGGGCTCTCCCGGCTCGTCGGGGAGACCTGCGACTTCCGGGTGCGCATCCCTATGCCGGGTGGGGCGGAGTCGTTGAACGCTGGTGTGGCGGCGGGCGTCGTCCTGTACGAGGCCGCGCGGCGGCGTCGCTGACCCGGCTTTATCGGCGCTGCGCGCCTCGTCCTCAAACGCCGGACGGGCTAAAACCGGCGTTTGAGGACGCGCGCGCAGCGCGGTGAGGGCGGGCGCGTGGGGGAACGCCTTGACGGAGTCCGGACAGATCCCGGAGGTCAAGGCAGTGTCCAAACCTCGCGTCACTCGGTTAGATGAGTGTGGACACCAGAACACCCCGCACACCCACGGGGGGCCGCTCGTCAGGGTTCGACGACAACACCCCAGCGCTGAGCATGGTGAAGGTGCCCTGCGACCCCGCGCAGGTCATCGTCAATCACGCGAGCTTCCGCGTCCAGCTCCCCACCGCGGGGCGGACCCAATCGACGCGCGTCGCCCGCCACTTGAGCGCCGCCGAGGACACCGTGCGCATGCCGGCCGTCGGCGCGGGCGGTGGTGCGGCGCGTCGGCGCGCGCCGGTCGTCTGGAGCGGGAAGTCCGATCCCGGCGACCCCGGCGCGGGCGGACTGCTGCAGGCGGTGCGCGGCAGCGGGGTGCGCCGCCGTTCGGCTGACGGCGGCGGCGCCGAGGGCCCGGGCGGCTCCCGCGACGGCTTCGACGACGGCGGTGCCACGCAGGTCATCCCGCGCGTCGACGTCGACCCGCGGTACGAGGACACCGTCCAGACGCCCGCCGTGGGCGGCCCGCGCGACGACGGCCGCACCCGGCTGCTCCCGCAGATGCGCATGCCGGGCAGCGCCGACGACGAAGCGCGCGCCGACGAGGCCGCGTACGGCGGTCAGCGCGGCGTCGGCGGCGCGGACGGCTACGACGCGTACGACGACGGCTACGACGGCGAGGACGACCGGGACGGCGAGCGGCGCCGGGCCAAGTCGCCGAACGGGGTGCGGCACGCGTACTACCCGGGGCGCCGTCTCAACCTCGGCGTGGTGCTGCTCCCGCTGCGCGTCTTCCTCGGGTTCATCTCCATCTACGCGGGCATGGGCAAGCTCTGCGACCCCGTCTACTTCGACGGCGGCGAGCGCGGGTCCATGGTCAAGTGGCTGAACTCGCTGCACCCTTGGGCGCTCGCCGAGCCGCTGCGGGACTGGGCGCTGCAGCACCCGGTCGGCGCCGGGCTCGTCATCGCCTTCCTCCAGGTCATCGTCGGCGTCCTGACCGTGCTGGGGCTCTGGCAGCGGCTCGCCGCCGGGATCGGGATGCTGTTGTCGGTGGCGCTGCTCGTGACGGTCAGCTGGAAGACCGTCCCGGCCTATGACGCGCCGGACATCATCTACCTCGCCGCCTGGTCGCCGCTGATCATCGCGGGCGCCCCGGTGTACTCGATCGACGCCCGGCTCTCCGGCGAGGCCTGGCGCACCCTCGGGCCGCGCGCGGCGCTGTGGGAGCTCAGGCGGCGCGTGCTGCGCAGGGGCGCCCTGGTCGGCACCGTCGTCGTCGGTCTGACGCTGCTGCTCGGCTCGCTGCTCGGCGGCGCGGTGCGGGACGCGGACCGCGTGACGGTGCCGGGTCCTGGCGAGGCGCCGCGCAACGAACTGCCGGGCTCCCCGCTGCCGGGGGACCCCGAAGGGCGGCGCGAGCGCGGCGGGAGCACCCGCGGCCCCTCGGCGTCCGCCGACGCGCCGACGCAGGGCAGCACGGCGAGCCCCACGGAAGCCGGCGGCCCTGGCACCCCGGACGCCGCGCGCGAGACGGGCGGGGCGGCCAGCGGCACGGGCAGCCAGCCGAGCGCGACGCAGGGCACCGGCGAGCAGGCCCCGGCGCAGCAGCAGCCCGCGCCCACCCAGGAGCGCCCGCCCGCCGCCACCAGCGGCCCCACCTCCAGCGGCGGCACCACGAGCGGCGGCACCACCGGCGGTTCGGGCGGCTCTGGCGGCTCCACCGGCGGCTCCACGGGCGGCTCCGGCTCCGGCGGCAGCGGCGGCCGCCCGGGGCTGCTGGGCGGCGTCCTGGGCTGACCCCGGCACGACGAGGGCCCCGCACACGATCTGTGTGCGGGGCCCTCGCGCTGTCCGCGCACCGGACGGAGCGTGGCGCGCTCAGGCGCGCTGGGCCGCGAGTTCCTTGGCCGCTTCCGTGAGGTCCTTGGCCGTGTCGATGGCGCGCCAGTACGCGCCCTGCGGCAGCGGGAAGCCCGCGAGGCGCTTCTCGCGGGCCAGGCGCGGGAACGTGGTCCGCTCGTGGTCGCCGAGGTCCGGCAGGAGCGCGGTGAACCCGGCGGAGAAGACGTACACGCCCGCGTTGATGAGGTACGGCGACGGCGGGGCCTCGATGAAGTCCGTGATGTGGCCGAAGCGGTCGGTCTCGACGGCGCCCCAGGGGATGCGGGGGCGGGCCAGGGCGAGGGTGGCGGTGGCGTCGCGCTCGCTGTGGAAGGCCGCCATGTCGCGCAGCGAGAAGCGGGTCCAGATGTCGCCGTTGGTCGCGTACCAGGGCCGGTCGGCGTGCGGCAGGTGCTTGGCCGCGTACTTCAGGCCGCCGCCGCGGCCCAGCGGCTCCTTCTCGACGACGGTGGTGACCCGCAGCGGCAGGTCGGCGGAGTCGAGCCACTCCTGGAGCACCTCGGCGAGGTGGCCGCAGGAGATGACCGCGTCCGTCACGCCCTCGGCGGCCAGCCAGGCCAGCTGGTGGCCGATGATCGGGGTGCCCGTGCCGGGGATCTCGACCATGGGCTTGGGGCGGTCGTCGGTGTACGGGCGCAGCCGGGAACCCTGGCCACCGGCCAGGACGACGGCCTGCGTGGGCTGTGCTGTGGGGAGGTCACCGGTGGTCATGCCGGAACCCTACGCGTTGGGGCGCGCAGGGTTCCGACGCGGCCGACGGCGGCAGGGGGCGCTAGGGGTGGGGCCGGGGTCGGCCCGGCGCGCCTCAGCTGTTGTGGTGGGCGGCGACGCCCGCGGCGAAGGAGGTGTCGCACACCGGCCGCGCGTAGGACTGGGCGCGGGTCGGGCCGTAGGCGCGGACGGCGGCGCGGCCGAGGGCGCGGGCGATGGACACGCAGTGCTTGGCGAGCGAGGGGTGCCGGTCGACCTCCTTCTGGAGCTGCGTGAGGGCTACGCCGGGGTTCTTGTCCTGGAGCTCCAGGAGCAGCCGGTCGCGCAGGACGTGCTGCGGGGCGCGGGACCTGGCGGGCGCGGAGAGGTCGCCCGCGGACGCGGTGAGGACCGAGTCCGATGAGCTGCCGGACCAGTTGACCCGGGTGACCGCGAGCGTGCCGGAGAGCACCAGGACGACCGGCAGGACGAGGGCGAGCGTGCGCCCGATGCGGCGCCCCGGGCCGCGGTGGCCCCGGCGCGACTTCTGGGTGTGGTTGGCGGTGTGTGTCACGCGAGTGAGGGTAGCGCTAGGTGATGATTTGGCGACATTTAGTCACCCGGTCGAGGGATGGGAAAAGGTGTTTGCCGTGACGGGCCTTGACGAACACGGGGCGAAATGACCGATGTGCCGGGGTATTTGTCGACAACGGGTTGAGTTGTCCCGGCGGCATGCCAAAGGCCCCGCGCCGTAGCGCGGGGCCCTGTGCGGGTTGACGGCGGGGCGGTGGTGATCCTCGCGGTCTCCGGGGCGGGGGTGCGGGTGCGGGCCCGCCTCCCCCGGGAGGTCAGTCGCTGAGGCGCTCGCCCGTGGACGTCGAGAACACGTGCGTCTCGCCGGGCCGCGGCACGACGTGCAGCTGGGCGCCCTTGTCGGGCACCTGGCGGCCGTTCACGCGGACCACGAGGTCCTTCTGCTCGCCGCCGACCTCGGCGGAGCCGTACACGTAGCCGTCGGCGCCGAGCTCCTCGACGACGTTCACGGACACGGCGAGACCGGCCGGGGCGTCCTCGGTCTCCTTGGAGAGGGACTTGGCCGCGGCGCCGTTCTGCTCGACCACGTCGAAGTGCTCGGGGCGGACGCCGACCGTGACGGTGCGGTCGCCCTTGTCGGCGGCCGCCGACAGCGCCTCGCGGCTCACCGGCACCACCGAGTTGCCGAACTTCACGCCGCCGTCGGTGATCGGGACCTCGACGAGGTTCATCGCCGGGGAGCCGATGAAGCCCGCGACGAAGAGGTTGGCCGGGCGGTCGTACATGTTGCGCGGCGAGTCGACCTGCTGGAGCAGGCCGTCCTTCAGGACGGCGACGCGGTCGCCCATCGTCATGGCCTCGACCTGGTCGTGCGTCACGTACACGGTGGTGATGCCGAGGCGGCGCTGGAGCGAGGCGATCTGCGTGCGCGTGGAGACGCGGAGCTTGGCGTCGAGGTTCGAAAGCGGCTCGTCCATGAGGAAGACCTGCGGCTCGCGGACGATGGCGCGGCCCATCGCGACGCGCTGGCGCTGACCGCCGGAGAGGGCCTTGGGCTTGCGGTCCAGGTACTCGGTGAGGTCGAGGATCTTCGCGGCCTCCTCGACCTTCTGCCGGATGGTGGCCTTGTCGACGCCCGCGATCTTCAGGGCGAAGCCCATGTTCGCGGCGACCGTCATGTGCGGGTACAGCGCGTAGTTCTGGAACACCATGGCGATGTCCCGGTCCTTGGGCGGCAGGTGCGTGACGTCGCGGTCGCCGATGCGGATGGCGCCGCCGTTCACGTCCTCCAGGCCCGCGAGCATGCGCAGCGAGGTGGACTTGCCGCAGCCGGACGGGCCGACCAGGACGAGGAACTCCCCGTCCTCGATCTCGATCTCGAGGCCGTCTACGGCGGGCTTGGTGGAACCCGGGTAGATCCGGGTCGCCTTGTCGAACGTCACAGTGGCCATGGTGAGGGCCCCCTTCACCGGCAGGAACGTGCCGGACGATCCGAGTAAAGGATGGGTCTAGTCCAGTCGTCTGGACTGCCCGTGACGCTACCCCGCTGGTCACCGGTCTGTCAGCACTCCGGAGCGGATGACCTTCGACGAGATTTTCGACTGCGATGAGGGTCCCGTTGGTTACACTGCACGGGCACGGCCGCGCGGCGGCTGGTGCGCGCCTCCTTAGCTCAGCTGGTCAGAGCGCCGCTCTTGTAAAGCGAAGGTCGTCGGTTCGAATCCGACAGGGGGCTCTTTCCTGGCGTGGGCGCCCTTTTCTGGCGTGGGCGCCTTGACCAGGGGGTCAGGGTGCCCCCTGGTCCCCTTTGTCGCGCTTCGCGCTCGCCCTCAAACGCCGGGCGGGCTTGAACACCGCGCTGCGGGCTCGCTGTCGGGCGCCGGGCGGGCTTGAAACTCTCCGTCGTGCGACGGGGCATCAGTGCGAAATTCTGGAGGACTCTTACTCATGGCCGTACGCAAGGCCGGGCGCGTGGTTGTCTCGGTGGCTGCCGTGGCGCTGCTCGGCGCCGTCGTGACCGCCTGCAACGACGACGACAGCGACAACGGCGGTACGAAGGTGAAGGAGTCCCCGGCCACGTCGGCCTCCGAGCCGTCCGCCGCGGACCTCGCCAAGGTGCCCGCGGCGGTGCGCGGCGGCGTGATCACGGTCGGGGACCCGAAGGCGAAGCACACGGTCAAGGTCTACGAGGACCCGCGCTGCCCCTTCTGCAAGAAGTTCGAGGAGGGCGGCGCGCGGGCGCTGGTGCGGCCGTTGGTCGCCGGTGACGTGAAGGTCGAGTACACGATCGCCTCGTTCCTCGACAACAACCTCGGCGGCAGCGGCTCGGTGAACGCCGCGAACGCCCTGCGGGCCGCCGTGGACGCGGGCAAGTTCCCGCAGTTCCACGCCGCTGTCTTCGCCCACCAGCCGGAGGAGAGCGAGGACGGTTTCACGCCCGCCTTCCTGGTGAAGATCGCCGGCAAGGTCGGGCTGCGGGACGCCGCCTTCGAGAAGGCCGTCACCAACGGCACGTACAAGAAGTGGGTCGGCACCGCGATGAAGGCCTTCGAGGCCGACGGCATCACCGGCACCCCGACCGTCTTCATCGACGGCAAGAAGGTGTCGAGCGACGGCGACGCCCTGTACGAGGAGGCCGGGTTCGCCAAGGAGCTGAAGAAGGCCGGGGTCTCCTGACCAGGGCCGTGGACTCGGGCGCGCGCCCGCCCGCCCTCGTGAACCGGCCGTCCGTGGCCGGAACAATTCGGCTGAACCGTTGAGGGCGGGCCGGTAGCGTCGCGCCGGTGATCGAGATTCGCGTTCCCGGCGCGCTGGTCGCGTCCCAGCACCTGTACGCGGGCGAGGCGGGCCGCGCCTTCGTCGCCGGGCTGCCCGAGTTGGCCGCGCGCACCCTGGAGCGCTGGGAGCTGACCCCGGCAGGCGACCCCATGCACGGCATGGCGGCGCTCGTGCTGCCCGTGCGGCGCGCCGACGGCTCCCCGGCGGTGGTGAAGTTCCAGGTCCTCGACGAGGAGACCGAGGGCGAGCCGGTCGCCCTGCGGGTGTGGGACGGCGACGGCGCGGTGCGGCTCCTGGACTACGACGGCGCGCACGGCACGATGCTCCTGGAGCGGGCCGGTGACGGCAGGGAGCTGTCCCGGTTCGCCGCGGCCGGGAAGGCCGAGACCCGGCGGGCCGTGGTCGTCCTCGCCGAGCTGCTCGCGCGGCTCACGGCCGGGCCCGCGCCCGAGGGCACGCGCACCCTCGGCGACATCGCGGGGCGGATGCTGGACGACGCCCCGGCCGCCCTGAAGGACATCGCCGACCCCGCCGACCGGGCGCTCGTCGAGCGGTGCGCGGACGCCGTCCGGGAGGTCGTGGGCGAGCCCGGCGACCGGCTGCTCCACTGGGACCTGCACTTCGACAACGTCCTCGCCGCCGACCGCGAGCCCTGGCTAGCCATCGACCCCAAGCCGCTGGCGGGCGACCCCGGCTTCGACCTGTGGCCCGGCCTGAACAACCTCTTCGACGCGGACGACGCGCGCTGGCGCTTCGACGCCATGACGGAGGTCCTGGGCCTCGACCGGGACCGGGCCCTGGCCTGGACGCTCGGCCGGGTGCTGCAGAACGCGCTGTGGGAGATCGAGGACGGCCGCCCGGTGCCCCAGGAGGACCTGGTCCTCGCGCGGCGGCTGCTCGGCCGGTGACGCTCAGCGGCACGCCTTGCGGTACGCCCCGGTCGGCGGCTCGTCCTTGACCAGGCCGTCCAGGCGGTGGCGCCGGTGGGTGGCGCAGGCCTTCGCCGGGCTCGCCACCGACGACCGGTAGTCCACGGCGAACACCGCCTTGCCCGCCTCGACGAACGGCCGCAGCTCGCCGCACTCGTCGAACTCCACGCACTCCTCGGGCAGCGCCCAGTCGAAGTGGTCCACGAGTTTCGCCGCCGTGCCGGGCTCGTTGTGCCCGTTCTTCATGCCGACGGAGAGCCCGCGCGCGTGGGCCTGCCGCGCCACCTCCCGGTACCAGGACAGCTGGTCGGCGAGCGGGACGCGGAAGCCCGGGTCGTTGCCGCGCGGGTTGTTCTGGTCGGGCTCCACGCCGTCGCAGCCCATGCGCGCGGCGAGGTCGAGGCGGGCCCAGATCAGCGGGGCGAAGGCGCCGCGTGAGCCCGCGCGGATGTCGAGCCAGCGCTCGCCGCCCCAGCCGGTGTCCCAGCCGATCACCGAGCCCTTCGCGGGGCGCAGGGGCCGGTTCGGGAGGTCCCGCGCGCGCCGCTCGTGGCCGGGGAAGCGGGCCGCGTCGGGGCGGTAGTGCTCGTACGCGCCGGTGTCGACGTAGCAGATCACGACCGGCCGGGGCTCGCGCGCGTGCAGTTCGGCGACCTTCTCGGCGAGCGGGCCCGCCGGTACGTCGATCACCTCGCCGTCGGCGTACCGGAGTTCGGAGCCCTCGGGCGCCAGGTCGAACAGGTCCAGGTCGTACATCCGCCGGGGCGCCGACAGGTCGTAGGGCTCGCTGATCTGCCAGTCCCAGTCGGTGACCTCGCCGGGGGCGGGCGACCACCACTCGGGGTCGGGGGCGTGTCGGTCGCTGTCCCCGCAGCCGGTGAGCAGGGCCGCGACGAGCAGCAGGGCCGGTACGAGGCGCGCGGCGCGGGCGCTCATCGGCGGCTCCGGTCGGCGACCTCGCGGACCGCTTCCCGCAGCCCCCGGTCGCGCGGCATCTCCTGCGCGAAGTACCACCAGAACGTGCCGCCGACGCTGGACGGATAGCCGAGCGCCGCCGCGTAGTACCGCCGTGCCACCGCCCGCCGGGCCGCGTCCCGGTCGGCCTTGTCGAAGGCCCAGTAGAACCGGGACGTGTCGTCGTTGAAGTAGCCGAGCTCGCCGAGGCCGACGCGCTGGCCGGGGAACTCGGCCGCGAGCCGCGTCATCACCTGGTCGAAGGCGAGGCCGAGCGGGGCGTCCTCGATCCAGCTGGACAGGAGCACCACGTCGATGTCCTCGCGGACCGCGCGCGGCAGGTTGGCGCGCGGCCAGGTGAACGCCGACCAGCGGGCCGCGTCCGTGCCGAGCTGCCAGTAGAGGGTGAGGACGACCTGGGCGTCCGGCCGCGTCTGACGTACGTACGCCGCCGCGTCCGCGACCTTGTGCCGCATGCGGTCGCCGGGCGGAAGGAGCCGGTCCGTGCAGTCGCCGTCCTTGGTGGTGCGCGCGTCCGTCCAGCAGCCGTTGACCTCGTTGCCGATCTCCCAGGCCTCGATCTCGGGGAAGGCGTCCACGTACCGCTTGATACGGGCCAGATAGCCCGCGCGGGTGCCGAGGTCGCGCCGCTCGGCGCCGTTGGCGTACGCCGAGTCGACGGGCTGGCCGAGGACCTTCAGACCGGCGGCGTGGGCGGCGGCCACCTGCTCGCGGTAGCGCCGGGGCAGGGGCTCGCCCGGGGCGTCGTCGGCGTCGAAGACGAGGCGGACCCAGCCGTGCGGGCGGGTAAGACCGGCCGCGAGCGGGGCCCAGCGGCGGGGGTCTGGGGCGTCGGCGGCGGTCACGCCCGTCCAGGGCGCGCCGGTGCGGCGGGCGCGCGGGCCGTACTCCTCCAGGAGCTGTCCGTACGCCGCGTCGACCGCGTTCAGGGCCCGCTGGCCGTGGCCGCCCCGGCCCGCGTCGGTGGTGGCCCGGTCGGCGCGGGCCAGTTCGCGCGCGGCCTCGCGGTAGGCGGCGGTGAAGCGGTCCGAGCGCCGGTAGGCGGGGCGGGCGGCCAGGGCCGCGTCCAGGCGGCGCTTGGCGTCCCGCGCGGCCAGGTGGTTGAAGACGACGGTGCCGCCGCGGGCGAAGCCGTCGCCGCCGTTGTCGACGATCACCGTGGAGAAGCCCTGGTCCGTGGGCCAGTTGAGGGCGAGGGCCGCCCGCGCGCCCGGCAGGTCGAAGCGCAGGCGCCGCCCCTGTTCGTACAGCGGGAAGTCCTGGAGGACGCGCAGGGTGCGCGGGTCGACGAGGGCGTCGCTGTCGGAGCCGCCGTCGCCGTGCGAGACGGCGCGGGCGCGGGCGGGGGACAGGAGCTGGCCGCGGCCCTGGGGGTCGTAGAACTTCAGCTGGACGGCGCGGCCGCCCTCGTCAGCGGGGCCGTCGTCCGCGACGCAGCCCGCGAGGAGCCCCAGGGCCAGGAGCGCGGCCAGGCCGCCCCGGACACCGCGCCGCCGGTTGACCCGGGCACGGGGCCCGTGGCTTGCTGCGTCCATGATTCGTACCGCCGTACCCGCCGACATCCCCCTCATCCACACCATGATCCGTGAGCTCGCCGCGTACGAGAAGGCGCCGCACGAGGCGCGGGCCACCGAGGAGCAGCTGCGCGAGGCGCTGTTCGGGGCGCGGCCCGCCGCGTTCGCGCACGTCGCCGAGGACGACGCGACGGGCGAGCCCGTCGGGTTCTGTCTGTGGTTCCTCAACTTCTCGACCTGGCGCGGCGTCCACGGGATCTACCTGGAGGACCTGTACGTACGCCCCGAGGCCCGCGGCGGCGGGCACGGCAAGGCGCTGCTCACGGAGCTGGCGCGGATCTGCGCCGAGCGCGGCTACGAGCGCCTGGAGTGGTCCGTCCTGGACTGGAACACGCCGTCCGTCGCCTTCTACGAGTCGCTGGGCGCGAAGCCGCAGGACGGGTGGACGGTGTACCGGCTGACCGACGGGGCCCTCGCCGCGCTGGGCGAGGGCCCGTCGGCCGGTCGTTAGAACTCCTCGACCGTGTGCGGGGCCAGGGGCGTGGCGAGTGCCGCGTCCAGGGCCGCCGCCGCGCCCGGGGTGTGCTCGGTGGCCACGCCCGCGCGCACGAACGCGCGCAGGTCGGTGCCGCCGAGGTAGGCCGACGCGAGGTCCCGTGTGTCGACGGTGAGGTCCGCCGGGGCGTCGGTCGGTTCGTACGTCGCTTCGTACGGCGCCTCGGCGCCCGTGGCCGTCAGGCGGAAGCGGCCCGCGTTGGCGGGGATCCGGCTGTCGGTGACCTCAAGGACCACGTCGGCGGGGGCCGCGAAGGAGCGGGCGAGCAGCGCCGCGCGGGCGTCGACGAGGCGGACCCGCAGGGCCGGGAACTGGCCGGTCACGCGGACCTGGTCGCGGTCGGCGGAGAACAGCAGCAGCGGGTCGTCCAGCGGGCGGCCCCAGGCGCGGATCAGGCCCGTCAGGTCGATCGAGGCCAGATAGCGCCACAGCGCGGCGGCGCCCTCGGGGGTGTCCGCCTCCAGCTCGTCCAGGCGGACCAGGCCGGGGGCGTCGTCGCGGGACTTGGTGCGGTAGATCGCGTATCCGGCCACCTGGTTCGTGGGGTCGGTGGCGTCGGTGCCGTTGGTGGCTTCGGTGGCCTTCGGGTGGCCGAGGACGACCACGCGGGGCGGCGACAGGTCGTCGTCGTCCTCGTCCTCCGTGACCATCCACTCCTCGCGCCACCAGCTCGGCGTGCGCTCGAAGCGGCCCGCGCGGGCCGCGCGGGTGCGGTCGTAGTACGCGCCGAGCAGCTCGGGGGCGTCCGCCGGGTCCACCAGGCGCAGGGGACCGTCGTCCGGGGTGACGCGCAGCGCCAGCGGGCGCTCGGTGCTCACCTCGATGGTGTTGCCGTACGTGGCCGGGCCGAAGCCGAAGCGGCCGTAGATCGCGTCCTCGGACGCCCACAGCGCCGCCAGCGGGCGGCCGTCCGCCGCGCACGCCTCGAACAGCGCGGCGATCAGGCCGGAGAGCACGCCGCGGCGGCGGTGCGTGGGCGCCACCGAGACGAACGTGACGCCCGGGCAGGGGAGTTCGCCGCCGCCCGGCACCGACATCGTGAACGGGTGCGCGGCGAGGAGGCCCACCAGGGTGTCGCCGTCGTAGGCGCCGTAGCGCTCGCAGCGCAGGAGGACGTCGTGGTGGTGTTTGCGCTTCTCGTCCTCCGGGGTTTCGTGGAAGACGAGGTAGGCCAGGGCCAGGGCGCGGTCGATGTCGGTTTCTGGGAGGGGGCGGAAGGTGAGGGGCGTGGACGGGGTGGGGCCGGGGGGTGCGGAGTCCATGTGACGGACGGTAGTTCGCGACGGCCGTACGGGCATCCGATTTTCGCGTGGCGCCCCAGGCCCGCCCCTTCCCGCTCCGGGTGCGGCTGCCCCCGTTCCCCCGCTCACCGATATTGGCGCTTCGCGCCTCGTCCTCAAACGCCGGACGGGCTGAAACTCGGCAGCAGGACCACCTTGCCCGTCGTCGTGCGGGATTCCAGGGCCCGGTGGGCCGTGGACGCCTCTGACAGGGGGAACGTCTGGACGGCGGGAGTGAAGTGGCCCGTCGCGTAGGCGCGCAGGGCGGCGAGTTCCAGGGTGCGCAGGGGGTTGTCGCCGCCCGCGCGCTCCAGCATGGCGGGGCCGAGCGGGCTGACCTGGGTGATGCCGCGCGCGGTCAGCTCGGCGGCGGTGAGGGTCACCGGGCCCTTCCCCGCCGACCAGCCGAAGATGACGTGGACGCCGCCGGGGCCGAGCAGGTCCACCGCGGCGCGCCCGGCGTCGCCGCCGACCCCGTCGAGGACGGCCGTCGCGGCGCGGCCGCCGTCGCCGAGGCCCTTGAGGTACGCGCGCACCTGCTCGGGCCACGCCGGATCGGTGTAGTCCACCGCCAGGTCGGCGCCGTTCGCCCGGACGAGGGCCGCCTTGGCGGGGCCGCCCGCGAGCCCGATCACCGTGGCTCCGGTGTGCTTGGCGTACTGCACGAGCAGCGTGCCGATGCCGCCCGCCGCGGCCGGGACCACGACCACCGCGTCCGGGCCGAGCTCCACGAACTGGAGGATGCCCATGGTCGTGCGGCCCGTGCCGATGAGCGCGACGGCCTCGGGGAAGCCGAGCCCCTCGGGGAGTTCGTGCAGGCGGTCGGCCTCGGTGACCGTCAGCTCGGCGTAGCCGCCGGGGGCGAAGCCGATGTGGGCGACGACGCGGCGGCCGAGCAGGGCGGGGTCCACGCCCTCGCCCACGGACTCGACGGTCCCCGCGACCTCGCGGCCCGGGACCGTCGGCAGCTCGGGCAGCGCGGGCGCCGGGCCCTTGTCGCCGCCGCGGAGCGCGGTGTCGAGCAGGTGCACCCCGGCCGCGGCGACGGCGATCCGCACCTGGCCGGGCCCCGGCCGCGGGTCCGCGACCGTCTCGTACGTGAGGTTCTCGGCCGGGCCGAAGGCGTGCAGGCGGATGGCGCGCATGAGGGCTCCTGGTGGGTTCCGGGGCCCGGACGCGGTCCGGGCCTGGCAGCGCCCCCACTCTTCAACCTCAAGCGGACTTGAGGTCAACCCAGGGCGTGGTGGCGGCCGGGCGCCCGGTGCCGGTCAGGGCGAGGGACACCGCCTCGACGGCGCTGTTGAAGGACACCTCGCTGAGCAGCCCCGGCGCCGCCACCTGGTCGCCCGCCAGGAACACGCCGTCGCCGCGGTCCACGGCGGGCCGGTCGCGCCAGGTCGTGCCGGGGCGGTCGACGGCGCCGGTGCGGCCGCTGGCCACCGACGCGCGCCGCCAGGTCAGGCGCTCGCGCCAGCCGCGGAAGCCGAGGTCGAGGAGCTGTTCCGCGCGGGCAACGCCGTCCGCCTTCGACTCGCCCGGGGCGAGCGGCAGCTGTCCCTGGATCAGCTGCTCGCCCTCGGGGGCGAGGGTGCGGTCCTGGGCGGTAAAACGCTCTATCCAGCCGGTGCCGTCCAGGTCGGAGACCGCGAACAGGTCGCCGCGGCGCGAGCGAAGGGCCAGGTCCACGAGCGCGGTGCGGCCGCTCTCCCCGCGCAGGCTCTCGTCCTTCAACAGGTGCCGCGCGGCGTCGAGCGAGGTCGCCACGACGACGGGCCCGCGTCGGGCGAGTTCGTCGACGTCGTGCACGCGGGCCAGCGTCTCCACCCGGACGCCCAGGTTCCAGGCGCGGCCCGCCATCCGGTCGATGACGGAGGCCCAGCCGCCGGCCGGGTAGTGCGCCTCCGGCGGCAGCTTGGCCGCGCGGCGAAAGCGGGTGTGCACGAAGCGGGCGGACAGCGCGCCCGGGTCGTGGTGGAAGAGGGCGACGGCGGTGTAGTGCGCGGCGGCGCGCGCCCCCTCCTCGCCCACCTCGCGCGTGGCCCAGGTCAGGAAGGACTCGTCCACCGGGGCCTGTTCGGGCGCGCGGCGCAGCAGCCGCAGCATCGCGAGCGGCGGGGTGCGGCGCAGGACGCCGTGGTGGCGCAGGCGCAGGCGGGCCGCCTCCAGGGGCGGCAGCGGGGCGAGCTCGCCGATCAGGTCGCGCTGGCGCAGCCACGTCCAGTGGGGGCCGCCGTTGTAGAGCGCGTGCGGGCCCTCGTTGGTGCGGTAGGGGCCCTCGGCGGTGCGGGCGCGGCCGCCGAGCGTGTCGTGCGCCTCGTACACGGTGACGCGGGCGCCGCCCTCGGCGGCGGCGATGGCGGCGGTGAGCCCGGCGAAGCCGCCGCCGACGACGCTGAGGGTGAGGGGGGCGCGGTGGCGGGGGCGGGGGCTGGTGGCGGGGGCCATGGGAGGGCTCCGTCCTTCGTCGGGTGCGCGGCCGGGTCCGGCGGGACCGGCGGAATCCGCCGATGCCGCCGGACCTTCACCCGTACGACGAAACAGGCCCCCGCGGATGTGACATCGCCCCGGCGGGCCGCCCTCAGGGCACGCGCGGGAACGGGCCGCCCTCAGGGCACGCGCGGGAAGGTGGCGAGGAGGTTCCAGATCGCCGGGTTCTCGCCGAGTGACTCGTGCAGGTCGGTCAGGTCGGCCACCACGTCGTGCAGGAAGTCCCGGGCCTCGCGGCGCAGTTCGGTGTGCGAGAAGGTGAGCGGCGGCTCGTCCGTGGCCAGCCAGTCGGCGTCGATGTCGACCCAGCCGAAGCGCCGCTCGAAGAGCATGCGGTCGGTGGACTCGGTGAAGTCCAGCTCGGCGCGCTGCGGCACCGCGGCCCTGCTGCCCATGGGGTTCTGGTCGATCCGCTCCACGATGTCGCACAGCGCCCAGGCGAAGTCGAGCACCGGCACCCATCCCCAGGCTGTGGACAGCTCCCGGTCGGCCTTGGTGTCCGCCAGGTACACGTCCCCGCAGAACAGGTCGTGCCGCAGCGCCCGGACGTCCGCGGTGCGGTAGTCCGCCTGCGGCGGGTCGGGGAAGCGGCGGGAGAGGGCGTAGCCGATGTCGAGCACGGGGTCGATGGTGTCATGCGCGCGCCGTGCCCGCGGCCGGGTGCCGCTCGGCCGGGTGCCGCGAGGCCGGGTGCCGCGAGGCCGGGTGCCGCGAGGCCGGGCGCCGCTCAGGGAAGCCGCCGCTCAGGGAAGCAGCCGCTGCTCCTTGGCCACCGCGACCGCCCCGGCCCGCGTGTCCACGCCGAGCTTGTCGTAGACGCGGCCGAGGTGGGTCTTCACCGTGGCCTCGCTGATGAACAGGGCGCGGGCGATGTCGCGGTTGCCGAGGCCCTGGGCGAGCTGGGCGAGGATGTCGCGCTCGCGGGGGGTGAGGGCGGGGCGCGGCTCGCGCATGCGGGCCATCACGCGGGACGCGACCGGCGGGGACAGCGCGGTGCGGCCGTGCGCGGCGGCGTGGATCGCGGAGAACAGCTCCTCGGGGCGCTCCGCCTTCAGCAGGTAGCCGGTCGCGCCCGCCTCGATGGCGCGGGTGATGTCGGCGTCCGTGTCGTACGTGGTGAGCACCAGGACGTGCGGCCCCGCGCCCGCGGCCGCCGCGGCCGTGATGCGGCGCGTGGCCTCCACGCCGTCGATGCCGGGGCCCAGCTGGAGGTCCATGAGGACCACGTCCGGCGCCAGCTTCGCGGCGAGGGCCACCGCCTCCTCGCCGGAGCCCGCCTCCCCGGCCACCTCGATGCCGGGCGCGCTGCCGAGCAGGGCGAGCAGGCCCGCGCGCACCACCGCGTGGTCATCGCAGACGAGGAGCCGGACCGGGCCGCCGTCCGGCGCGGCCCCCTCCGGCGCGGACCCGTCCGGTGCGGACCCGTCAGTCGTGGTCATGCCTGCTCCCAGGGTCGTGATCGTGGTCATGGCCGCCGCCGTACTCCGCGTACGACGCCGCTCCCGCCCGGTACGCCTCGCCCGTCAGCGGGAGCGACACCGAGAGCACCGCGCCCTCGCCCGGCGCCGACTCCACCGTCAGCGTCCCGCCCAGCTGCCCGGCCCGCGCCCGGATCGCGGGCAGCCCGTGGCCGCGCCCCGGACGCTCGCCCGGCGCCCCGGGCGAGAACCCGCGGCCGTCGTCCGCGATGTCGAGGACCACCTGGTCGTCGAGGTAGGTGAGGGTCAGCGCGGCCGTCCGCGCCGCCGCGTGCTCCCGTACGTTCGCGAGCGCGCCCTGCGCGATCCGAAGGAGCGCCGAGCGGGCCCGCCCCGGCAGCGGCACCGGGGTGCCCTCGGCGTGGAACCGCACCGTCAGGCCCGTGCCGGACTCGCGGTCGGCCAGGGCGCGCAGGGCGGTCGGCAGGGCGGCGGTGGGGTCGGGTCCCGCCTCGGCGAGGTCGGCGGGGGCCAGGTCCTGGACGAGGCGGCGGGCCTCGGTCAGGCCCCGGTCGGCGACGGCCCCGGCGGTGCGGACGTGGGTGCGGGCCGCCGCCGGGTCGGTGTCCCACACCCGGTCCGCGGCCTGGAGCAGCATCCGCTGGCTGGACAGGCCCTGGGCCAGGGTGTCGTGGATCTCCATGGAGAGCCGCTGGCGCTCGGCGAGGGTGCCCTCGCGCCGCTCGGTGGCGGCGAGTTCGCGCCGGGTGCGCAGCAGGTCGTCGATGAGGGCCCGCTGCCGCGCCGTCTGCCGCTGCATGTGCACGAACACGGCCGTCGCGACGGCGGCCACGGCGGGCGGCGCGAACGCCAGGTTCGGGTCGAAGCCGCCCGCGAGCCGCAGCTGCGCGGCGACCACCAGGGCCGTGAGGACGGCGACGAGCGGGAGGGCCGCGCGCGTCGGCAGCGTCCGCAGGCCGGTGTAGAACAGCGGCACCGCGCACCAGGCGTAGCTCGGCGCGAGCACCACGAGGACCACCCAGACGCCGACCACCGCGCCCAGCCACAGCAGGCGGCGCGGGTTCGGGGTGGCGCCGAGGACCGGACCGAGCACGTAAAGCACGGCGAGCACGGTGGACAGGGCGATGATCCACGGGGTGCGCGGCTCGCCGGGGTGGCGCAGCAGGAAGCGGGTGAGGGACGCGGCGAGGAGCAGGAAGAACGCCGTGTGCATGACGGCCGCGAGCCACCGGGCCTCGGGGGCGGCGGCGTCGCCGTCGGCGCGCGGGTCCATCGTCGGCCTCCCTTCGCCGCCTTTCTCTGTACGTGCGTGTCCGTACGCCTGTGAACTGCGCGAACACCACCATTGTGGCCCGTGGGGAGCAGGCGGGGGTCAACCGATCGGCTGACCCGGGCGTCGGCCGATCCGCGCGCCGCCCGCAGCCGGTACGCCGACGGCAGGGGCCCGGGGCCGGGCGGAGGATCGACGCAGAGGCGGACACCGCACCGCCCCGCCGGTCGGGCGCCGCCCCGCCCCGCCGCCCCCGAACCCGCCGACACCCGGCGCCCACCCAGGAGTTGACCCCATGCCCAAGCTCTCGAACCGTGCCCGCGTCCTCACCTCCGCCGCCGTCATCGCCACCGTCGGCGCCGGTACGTTCGGCGCGGTCTCCGCGTCCGCCGGGACGCCGGACGCCGCCGCGAAGGCGCCCGTCGCCGTCGACGCGGGCAACAAGAACCTCACCCAGAACACCCGGCTCACCCTCGCCGCCGCCACCAAGGCCGCGCAGGCCAGCCTGGACGCCGCGAAGAAGGAGAACCAGCGCGTGACCGTCGCCGTCGTGGACCGCGACGGCAACACCGTGGTCACCCTGCGCGGCGACGGCGCGGGCCCGCAGGCGTACGAGTCCGCCGAGCGCAAGGCCTTCACGGCCGTCTCCTGGAACGCGCCCACCTCCGAGCTCGCCAAGCGCCTGGCGCAGGCGCCGAACCTGAAGGACATCCCCGGCACCCTGTTCCTCGCGGGCGGCGCCCCGGTGACGGCCAAGGGCGCGCCGGTCGCGGGCATCGGCGTCGCGGGCGCGCCGAGCGGCGACCTGGACGAGAAGTTCGCCAAGGCGGGCGTGGCGGCGCTCACCCGCTGACCCCGGCGCGCCCGCCAAGGACCCCACCGGTCCGCCCGCCGCCCCCCGGCGGGCGGACCGGTGGCCATAGGATCACCGAGGTGAACTACCGAGCCTCCGCCCCCCTGACCAAGGGGCCCCGCCGCACCCCCCTCGCCCTGCTGTGCGCGACCGCCCTCGCCACCGCCCTCACCGCGTGCACCAGCGGCGGAGTCCACGGCACCCCGGGCGCCGCGGGCGTCCGCGACCCGTACTTCCCGAAGCTCGGCAACGGCGGCTACGACGTACAGCACTACGGCCTGAAGCTCGGCTACGACCCCGAGTCCCGCCACCTCACCGGCACCGCCGAGATCACGGCCCGCGCCACCAAGAACCTGAGCGCCTTCAACCTGGACCTGAAGGGCCTGGACGTCGCGTCCGTCACCGTCGAGGGCAAGAAGGCCCGCTTCCAGCGCGCGGGCGACGAGCTGACCGTGCGCCCGCACGACGACCTCGACCGCGACGAGACCTTCCGCGCCATCGTCCGCTACTCCGGCACCCCGCAGACCGTCACCGACGTCGACGGCGCCAAGGAGGGCTGGCTGCGGGCGGGGGACAGCGCGGTCGCCGTGGGCCAGCCCGCGGGCTCGATGGCCTGGTTCCCGGGCAACCACCACCCCAGCGACAAGGCCTCGTACGACATAGAGGTGACCGTCCCCAAGGGCCTGAAGGCCATCTCCAACGGCGAGCTGACCAAGCAGACCACGGCGCGCGGCCGCACCACCTTCGCCTGGCACAACGCCGAGCCCATGGCCAGCTATGTGGCCACGGTCGTCGTCGGCGCGTACGACACGAAGACGTCGACGACCGGCGAGGAGAACGGCATCCCCGTCTTCACGGCCATCGACTCCACGCTCCCCAAGGACAAGTACAAGCGGACCGAGAAGGTCCTCGCCAAGATCCCCGACATCGTGGAGTGGGCCGAGTACAACTTCGGCGACTACCCCTTCTCCTCCACCGGCGCCATCGTCGACGGCCGCGCGCCCCTCGGCTACGCCCTGGAGACCCAGACCAAGCCGCTTTTCCCCGTCTCGGACGCCGACACCACCACCCTCGTCCACGAGCTGGCCCACCAGTGGTTCGGCGACTCGGTCTCGCCCAAGACCTGGCAGGACATGTGGCTCAACGAGGGCTTCGCGACGTTCGCCGAGTGGCTGTACGAGGAGGACAACGGCGGCGACAGCGTCAAGGAGACCGTCGACGCGCTCTACGAGGGCGACTACTACGAGGACGACGAGGACAACGAGGCCGTCTGGGACTTCCCGCCCGCCAAGCAGCCGGACGCCGCGAGCATCTCCGACTCGCCCGTGTACGAGCGGGGCGCCATGGTCATCCAGAAGATCCGCGAGACCGTCGGGGACGACGCCTTCTACGACATCATCCAGGGCTGGGCGAAGAAGCACCGGCACGGGAACGTGGATACCGGGGACTTCACCGCGTACGTGGAGGACCAGGCGGAGGACGACGACACGCGCGAGGCGCTGCGGCGCGTCTGGGCGGACTGGCTGTACGGAGACGGCAAGCCGGACGCCCGTTGACTCGGAGGGGCTAGATCGTGCCGCAAGCGGCAGGTTCTAGCCCGTCCGGCGTTTGAGGACGAGGCGCGAAGCGCCAATGCCTTTCGGGGGGTGACAGGGGGCGGAGCCCCATGGTTCGGGAAGGGGCGGGCCTGGGGCGTCCCACGCGGGCCCTAGCGCCGCGCCGCGCGCCATTCTGACGCCGCCGACCACCCAAGCACCCCCACCGCCCCCGCCCACAACGGCACCCACCAGTCCCACGACACCCCGTCGCTCACCACCCGCTCCACGAACTGCACCCCGACCACCACCAGCAACGCCACCGCCCCCCACAGCTTCCGCCGGGCCCGCCGCCCCTCCTTACGGGGCCCGCCGGCCAACCGGTGGGCGTAGACCTCGACGTCCCCGAACGCGTCCACGGCCCGCTCCCCGGAGCCCGCCGCGCCCAGATGCGCCCGCGCCTCCCGCACGTGCCCGCGCGCCTCCGCCGCCGTCATGGCGTGCCGCCCGCGAAGGAGACCGCCGAGGCGGCGCAGCCAGGCCTCGTCGTCGTGGGCGCCCGGCGCGGACGCGAACCACCGGTCGACGATCCGGTTGGGGAACGCCCCGGCGGCCGCGATCCAGCCGACGCACACCGCCATCAGGACCGGCACGGGCACCCGGAACAGCGCGTCCTCGGAGAGCAGGGAGGCGACCCCGGCCCCGGCGGCGACGGCCGCGACGGCCCCCGCCCCGCAGCCGTACACGCCCTTGATCCGCCCGGCGGCCCACGCCACGGGCGCCCCGGCCACCAGCGTCACGGCGGCGACGACGGTGGCGAGGATCGCGAGGCCGCTGCCGCTGAGGTCCACCCAGAGCCCGTCGTCCAGCCACCGCAGGGCGCACAGGAGGAGGCCGACGGCGCCGAGCAGGCCGAGCGAGGCGGTCATGCGCTCGCCGGGGGTCAGGCCGTGGGCGTCGGTCCGCGCGCGGTGCTCCTCGCTGACGCGTTCCTCGGCGACGGCGCGCGCGTACGCGGCGGGCTCGCCGAAGAGTTCACGGGCCGGGCGGCCCTCCTCGCGGACGGCCTCGTGGACCTCGGCGAGCACCTCGTCGGCGAGCCCGGCGGGCGCGTCGTGGCCGAGGACGAGCCGCAGCTCCACGGCGGCGGCCCAGTCCTCGTCGTCCTCGCGGTCCCAGCGCGGTGCGTCCGCACGCGACTTACCCATGGTCGTTCCCCTCGCGCGCGTGCGCCGTGCCGTCGGCGGGCGCGGCGAGGGCGGCGACGGCACCGGTGAACGCCTGCCAGGCGTCCCGGTCCCGGCGCAGCCGCAGCCGTCCCGCCTCAGTGATCCGGTAGTACTTCCGCCCCGGGCCGCCGTCTCCCGCGCCCCACTCGGTCTCCACGGCACCTTCCTCCTGGAGGCGGGTGAGCGCGGGATAGAGCGTGGCGGCCTTCACGCCGGTGAGGCCCGCTTCGGCGAGCCGGCCGAGCAGGGCGTAGCCGTAGCCGCGCTCCTCGGTGTCGAGCACGCCGAGGAGGCACAGGGGGAGGGCCGCCCGGGTCCAGGCCGCCGGAACACCGGCCGCCGCGTCCACCGCCACCGGACCACCATTCCTCTCCTTCACCGACTATTACGGAACACAGAATAGTCGGTGAGCCGGAAGAGGCCTCAGAGGCCGAACTCCTGCGGCGAGAGCCCCAGCGCCGTGCACGCCTCCCGCAGGACCTGCTCCTCGGCCGGGGCGACATAGCCGTCGGCACCGGCGACGACGAAGCCCGTCTGCACGACCGCCCGGGCCTCCGCGGGCTTCTTCGCCGCCTTGGCGATCTCCTGCATGGCCTCGGCCTTGCCCTGCTGGAAGTTGAAGGACAGCTGGTCGGCGTGCTTGTTGAAGCGCTGGCGCAGCTGGTCGGGCGGGAAGTTCTGCAGGACGTCGTTCTGCAGGATCAGGGATTCCACGTGCTGGCGCTCCGCCGGGTCGACCGTGCCGTCGGCGGCGGCGACCAGGGCGCACATGGCCATGCTCGCGTCGCGGTAGGCGCCGCTCTTCAGCTCCGACTTCAGCGACGTGAGCTGGGACTTGAGCAGGCCCACCAGCTGCGCCTTCGAACCCCCGGACCGGCTGCCGCCGCTCGACCCGCCGTGCCCGGAGCTCCGCGAGCCCTGCCCCTGCTGCATGTTCTTGGCCTGGTCCTTGATGCGATCCCACATAGCCATCCGTGCCACCTCGGCTTCTGCCCGTGTCGTCCGTTCAACCGCGCGTTCCGCGCGCCGCCATGGCAACGCGGTCCGGTCCCATGGAAGTTCCCCCGCCCCGTCGAACTACCTCGCGGCGCCGTTGCTTTGTGGGTCACGTGCTGACTTGGTGTTGACCCCGTAGAGCGGCCCACACCTCGTGTCGGGCCTCTGCCGGCCACGCGTTGGTCACGTGACTCCCCTCGTACGACGCCTCGGGCATCGAGCGCTCGGTTCCGGGCCACCATGATCTTTATGCGAGTACGGGCATAGACGCGTGCACGCATGGACGCCGTCCTGCCTCCCTCGTACGGTCGCGGTCAACGGTCCAACCGGGACCAGCTATGAGGGGGTTTCAGCATGGCGCGCGAGGAACTGACCCGGCTTACCGGCAACGGGAACGGCACCTGCGGCGACGAAGACTGCCCGAACGTCTACCGGAAGGCGGACGGCTCGCTCGTCGTTCAGGGCAGCGTCTCCGAGGCGTTCACGCCGCCGTCCGGTGAGGCTCTGGTAGAGATCCCGGAAGAAGTTCTGAGGGAGGCTGTACGTGCTCTTGGATGGTGACGAGTGGCGTCGGCGGTTCGCCGAGATCAAGCAGGAAGCATGGCGACTCGAGACGCTGCCGCAGTACCTCGTACCTCACGAGGCGGAGGAGTTCGCGGCCTTCCGTGAGGGACGAACTCTGACCCCGTACACGGTCTCTCCGTACACGGAGCGCGTCTCGCGTCAGCGCGCCGAAGGGAAGCGGAACGGCCGGGTGCACATCGTGACGCAGCCGCTTTCTGAGTATCTGCGATTCGAGTTCACCCGCTACTACGGGGTCCATACCAGAGCCGGGGATGAGATCCGCATCCTCGACGTAACCCATCGCGCCAACCCGCTTGAGGGAGTTCAAGACTTCTGGATGTTCGACCGCGCAGAGGTAGTTCTCATGAACTACGAGGCGGACGGCAGGCAGATTAATCGCGAAATATTCGAGGGTGACGTGTCGCCGTACCTCGAATATCAGCGGATCGCCGTAAGTGAATCGGTCCCCTTCGAGGAGTACGTGAACGGTGGCCATCGAGCCTGACCAGCTTGACCAGTCCGGTCTAGAACTGGCGGCCATGCTCAAGCAGCTTCGAAAACAAGCCGGGCTCTCAGGAGTCCGGCTTGCTGCGCGTTGCAATATGTCTCAGTCCAAAATCAGCAGGATCGAAGGGAACAAGCTCCGCCCGTCCTTGGTGGACGTTGAGCAGATCCTGAAGGGAGTGGGAGCCTCGCGCGCCATCGCGGCGGAAGTGATGGCCATGGCTCGAATAGCCCAGACGGAATGGCAGGACCGCAAGGCCCTGCATCGGAAGGGGTTGGACAAGAAACAACTGGAGCTGGCCGGGCTGGAGGCCGCGACCACGGACTTCCGGTACTTCATGCTGTCCATGACCACGGGCTTGCTAGCCACGCCGGACTACATCAGGGAGAGCATCGCCCACGCTCCGCCGGCCCAACAGGCCAAGGCAGTCGGCATGAAGCTCGAACGACAGGCTGTACTACTCGACCGCTCCAAGCGGTTCACGTTCCTCCTCACCGAACAAGCCGTCAGATACCCGCTCGTGTCACCAGACGCCATGGCCATGCAGATCGACCGGCTGGCATCGCTCGCACTGCAGGCAAATGTTCGGATTGGTGTGCTGCCGAAGCGTGTGAAGTTCAGCAACATCCCGTTGAGTACGTTCACCGTGTATGACGATCGCCTGGCAACCATCGAGACGGACCTTGGTGCCGCCGTCTTCCGAGACCCGAAAGACGTTCGTTCACTCCTCGACCGGTTCACCGGTTACGAGGCACATGCTCTCTTCGATGACGACGCGCGAGAGCTATTGACTGAGTGGGCCTGGTCATTCCGTCAATGATCTTTATTCGGCAACGTGCATAACGCTAGAGGTTCCCGCCCGGTAGGCCGAGGATGTCTCCATGCCGACCGAACCGAAGAAGGACAGTCAGAAGGCGCCACCAGGTTGGCGGATGGACCCGATCCCCAGCCGTCCGGCGTTCCGGGATGGTGAGGGGAACATTCGTGTCCCCATGTGGCTGACGAAGAACGGTCGGCACATGGCGGACACGGAAATGGTCCTGCTTCCGTCAGAGGCGGCCTTGCTGGCCGACCATCTGGCCAGCGCTCTGCGAGACGGCTCTAGGGCTCCGCTGCACGAGCTGTTCCGGGGGTCCGCGACGGCTCTCGGCCCTGGCGTTGTGTACGTGTCGAAGCCGGAGCGGTACCAGTTCTGAGCCCGCCCCGTCACCGCTCTCCCACAGGAAGGCACACCCATGCCTGGAACCGACCTGTACAGCCTGCCCGACGAGGCCCTGCGGCGGCCCCCGAACCCCGATCCGCCCCCGGCGGACGGCAAGCCGGAACTGATCCAGCGGCACCGGGAAGTGACGGCGGAGTTCCCCGTCGTGGACCTTCCGCCGCTCGAAACGGCGTACTGGCTGATCAAGCCGGAGAAGCTGATCCGGGGCACCTGGGAGGAGCCGAAGGAAGCGGCGGCATGGCTCGGGGAACGGCTCGCCGCGTATGCGTCCCGGTTCGCCTCCGAGTCGGACCGCGACAGTACGCGGCTGGCGCTACTGGTCAGCTCCGCTGCCGAGCGGCTCGGCGGGGGCGGGGACGTGTCCCACGGGTTCTACCTCGAGCGACCCTTGTGGCTGTCTGTGGCCCTGGTGTGCTGCCCCCCCTCGCGCGATGCCGGGGCTGGCCTGTCCGCTCCTGAGCCGCACATGACGAAGACCCCCCAAGGGAAAGCTGGGGGGTCTTCGTGTTTGCCCAGGTCAAGGGCGTGACTTTAGACGTTGACGCCGAAGTCCTGGGCGATGCCCACCAGGCCGGAGGCGTAGCCCTGGCCGACGGCGCGGAACTTCCACTCCGCGCCGTTGCGGTACAGCTCGCCGAAGACCATGGCGGTCTCGGTGGCGGCGTCCTCGGAGAGGTCGTAGCGCGCGATCTCGGTGCCGCCCGCCTGGTTCACGATGCGGATGAACGCGTTGCGGACCTGGCCGAAGTTCTGCGAGCGGTTCTCGGCGTCGTAGATCGAGACCGGGAAGACGATCTTCTCGACGTCGGCGGGCAGGCCCGCGAGGTTGACGTTGATCTGCTCGTCGTCGCCCTCGCCCTGGCCGGTGACGTTGTCGCCGGTGTGGACGATCGTCTGGTCCGGCGTGGCCTTGTTGTTGAAGAAGACGAAGTGGGCGTCCGAGTAGACCTTCCCCTGGGGGTTCACCGCGATCGCGGAGGCGTCCAGGTCGAAGTCGGTGCCCGTGGTGGTGCGGACGTCCCAGCCGAGGCCGACCGTGACGGCGGTCAGGCCCGGTGCCTCCTTGGTGAGCGAGACGTTGCCGCCCTTGGACAGGCTTACAGCCATTGTTGGGAGTCCCTTCCCTAGTCGCCTATGTGCGGGCTTCACTCTGAGGGCGAAGCTACCGGCATCCCTATGAACGCCGCCGGGGGTAGCGAAGGTTCCATATGCCGCGTGTCTTCTTTGCTTTCTTTACCGAGGGCGGCCGGGGAAGGCGCTGAGCGGCCGGGTACGGCCCGTGTGCGGCCCGGGGCGCGGCGCAAAACCGGTGTCGCGGGGCGCCCGGGCGGGGGATCATAGGAGCCATGTCTGGTCGCGAGCACGTCATCCGCGGCTCGGTCTCCCTGCCGGAGGCCGAGCTCATGTGGCGTTTCTCCCGTTCGTCGGGGCCGGGCGGCCAGCACGTGAACACCAGCGACTCCCAGGTGGAGCTCCGCTTCGACCTGGCGCGGACGCGGGCGCTGCCCGAGGTGTGGAAGGCCCGGGCCCTGGAGCGCCTCGCGCCCCGCCTCGTCGACGGCGTCCTCAGCGTGCGGGCCAGCGAGCACCGCTCCCAATGGCGCAATCGCGACGCCGCGGCCACCCGCCTCGCCGCGCTGCTCGCCGAGGCGACCGCGCCGCCGCCGCGGCCCCGCCGCCCCACCCGCGTCCCGCGCGGGATCAACGAGCGCAGGCTGCGGGAGAAGAAGCAGCGCGGGGAGACCAAGCAGGGCCGGGGCCGCCCGGGCAAGGACTGGTAGGAGCCGCAGGGGACGTCTCCCGCCCCGCCCCGGCCGCGTGAGCGCCCGCCCGGAAGCCGCGCCCCGACCGAGCGCTCAGCCCGCCCTGGCCGGGCCGCCGCCCCCTAGCCGAGCTGGCGGTAGCGCCCCCGGAAGTACATGAGCGGCTCCCCGCTCGCGCTCGGCAGCTGAGCCGTCAGGACGCGGCCGATGACCAGCGTGTGGTCGCCCGCGGCCACCGTCTGCTCGGTGCGGCACTCCAGGGTGGCGAGGGCGCCGCCCACCAGCGGCGCTCCGGCGGCCCCGCCGCGTACGAAGGGGATGTCCTCGAAGAGCAGCCGGTCGCTGATGCGGCCCTTCATCGCGAAGCGGCCCGCGATGTGCCGCTGGCTCTCGGAGAGCACCGACACCGCCCACAGCGGCTGCTCGGCGAGCAGGTCGTCCATGCGGGAGCCCGCGCGCAGGCTGACCATGACCAGGGGCGGGTCCAGGGAGACCGACACGAACGCGGTGGCCGTCATGCCCACGTCCTCGCCGCCCGGGGCCATCGGGTCGTCCGGGTCCAGCGGGGGCTCCTGGGCCGTCACCAGGACCACGCCCGCGGCCAGGCGGGACATGGCCGCGCGGAACTCGTCGTTGCTCACCCCCACAGGATGGGGGGTCGACGGGTCCGGCGGGCTCTGCGTCTTCAAGGTCAGGTCAGCAACCACACGAGTGACGCTAGCCCCGGGAAAGACGCCCCCGCATCGGCCCCCGGGCCGATGCGGGTCCTAGGCCGAGTCCTAGGACCAACAGCCCCAACCCAGCCCCCCAACCCAGCCCCCAACCCAGCCCCCAACCCCGCCCGCGCCCGGCACCGCGATTCCCAGGTGTCCCATTAGCTCAAGCAAGCCTCAAATCCCGGACCCAAACAGGCCTTCCCACCTGTGACTTGAGTCACAGGACCCATATTTTGTTGACCCTGTGTACCGAGTGGGCAGCTCGCTGTGATTCAGTGACCGTGGCAATCAGACAGACGCTGAGGGCACGGAAGAACGGCACCGTACGAACTCATACAGACCGGACACTGAGGACGCTGCGGATCCTGGAGTTGCTGTCGAGGTCTCGGGGAGAGCGAGCATGGAGACCGAGTCGGAGCCGTACGTCCGTCTTGCGACCCTGCGGCAGCTCCATCAGGTGGTGGCCGACCTCAACACGGCCCGCAGCCTCGCGGACACGCTGCAGACCGTCGCCGACGGCGTGGTCAACGGCCTTGGCTATGAGCTGGCGTGCGTCAACCTCGTGCGCCCGGACGGCGATCTCGTCGTCGCCGCCTTCGCGGGCAACCCCGCCGCCGAGGCCCTCATCACCGGCCGCGTCGGCTCCCGCGAGTCCTGGGAGCGCCGCCTGACCATGGGCGAGGCCTGGGGCGCGCTGCGCTTCATCCCGCACACCGAGGGCTGGATACTCGACGAGGACGACGTGCCGCAGTGGTACACGGAAGGCCCCGAGCCCCGCTTCGAGGACGAGTGGCACCCCTCCGACCGCCTCTTCGCCCCCATGTACGCGACCGGCTCCGCGGGCGGCGAACTCCTCGGCGTGATCTCCGTCGACCGGCCGCGCAACGGCCGCAGGCCCGGCGCCTGGGGCCGCGAAGCCCTCCAGATGTACGCCTTCCAGGCCGCGATCGCCATCAGCAACGCCCGCCTGCGGGCCAACATGCAGCGCGCCCTCGTCCGCCTGGAGCGCGAGCAGCAGGCCCTGCGCGCCAGCGAGGAGAGCTTCCGGCAGGCCTTCGAGTACGCGCCGAGCGGCATGGCCATCGCCGAGATGGGCGGCGACCAGCACGGCCGCATCCTGCGCACCAACGACGCCCTGTGCCGCCTCCTCGGCCGCCCCGCCTCCCAGATGCGGCGCTACTCCTTCTCCGACCTCGTCCACCCCGAGGACATCGGCACCCTCCTGCGCACCTCCGCCGAGGGCGGCCGCGCCGAGCTCCGCTTCGGCCGCCGCGACGGCACCTACGTCTGGGTCTCGCTGCGCAACTCCGTCGTCGCCGACGCGGCCGACGGCCCCCGCTTCCTGCTCACGCACGTCGAGGACATCGAGGAGCGCAAGCGGCGCGAGCTCCAGCTCGCCCACCGCGCCTCGCACGACTCGCTCACCGGCCTGCCCAACTCCGCCGAGCTGCGCGCCCGGCTCAGCGCCCGCCTGTGCCGCAGGCCGCACGCGGGCCGCCCGAGCGCCGTGGACTCCCTCGACGCGGCGTACGACCACACCGGCCTGTACGGCAACGCCCACGGCCACGCCGCCGGAGGGCACGGGCACGCTCCGGCGGACCCGGGCGGGGACTTCGACCACCACGTCCACACCGTCGCCCCGCCCGAGGAGAGCGAGGCCGACGACGGCACCAAGGGCCTCGCCGTCCTGTTCTGCGACCTCGACGGCTTCAAGTCCATCAACGACCGCTTCGGACACCACACGGGCGACGCCGTCCTCATCGAGGTCGCACGCCGTCTGACCAGCGGCGTCCGCGACGGCGACACCGTGGCCCGGCTCGGCGGCGACGAGTTCGTGGTGCTCGCCGACGGGCTCGGCAGGGCCGACGCGCAGGACCTCGCGGTGCGGCTGCGCAACGCGATCATCCCGCCGATCCGGGTCGAGGGCCGGGCCGTGCGCGTAGGCGCCAGCTTCGGCATCGGCTGGGCCCACTGCGGGATGTCGGCGGACGAAGTGTTGCACTCGGCCGACCAGCGGATGTACGTCGAGAAACGTTCCCGTGCCAAGCAGCACCGGCGAGCCGGGTGACCCGCGGGCCGCTGGCGGGACGGCGTCCACCGGGCCCGGGGCGGTCCCCCGGAGCGGGTAGGCTCGCCCGCATCCGCGACGCGAGGGAGTGACCTGCGAATGACGCCCGGCAACAACGGCGAGCAGACGCCGAGCACGCCGCAGGGCGACGACGACCCGTTCGGCTATCTGTACGCCGACGGCCAGGCGTCCGGCGCCACCCCGCCCGCGGGCGGCGGCTACGGCTACCCCGGACCCCGGTCCTCGTACCACCAAGTGCGCCCCGTCGGCGAGCGGCAGTACGGCCAGCAGACCCAGCCGGGCGGCTACGGCTACCCCCCGCAGGCGCAGCCCCACGGCCAGCCCAGCGCGCACTACGCCGCCCCCGAGGCGCAGCCCGGCGTCACCGCCCCGATCCGGCAGGCGCCGCCCGCGCCGCCCGCCGGGCGCGGCCGCGGGCCCAACACCAAGGGGCTGCTGATCGGCGCGATCGCCGTCGTCGCCGTGGTGTCGCTCGGCATCGGCGCGGCCATGCTGTCCGGCGGCGACGACGAGGGCGACGACAACAAGGCGGGACCCTCGCAGCGCCAGAGCGAGTCCGCCGGGCCGAGCCCCACCACCTCCAAGACCAAGGACAAGCCGGACGCCGCCGAGCTGCCCGAGACCGACGCCAAGGCCCTCAAGCTGGAGGGCGGCACCACGACCGCGTCCGACGTCAAGGGCGCCAGGGCCGCGGGCGGGGTGTACGTCGCCGGGCTCAACCAGGTCGGCGCGCAGGCCACCTGGACCGTCAACGGCATCCCGAAGGACGGCGCGTACACCGTGTTCGTCGGGTACGGGGTGCCCGGCAAGGCGGCCGAGACCACGCTCGTGGTCAACGGCACGCCTTCCGACCGCAAGCTCAACATGGACAACTTCGCCCGCGCGGGCGACGGCGCGTGGGACAAGGGCTGGACCCAGACCTACGCGTTCGTCCAGCTGAACAAGGGCACCAACACGATCACGGTGTCCTGCCAGCAGGGCGACAAGTGCGATGCGAATTTGGACCAGTTCTGGCTGAAGCGCGGCCATGTGACGAAGTAGCTCCTGGCCAGCAAGTCCCAGCCCGTCCGGCGTTTGAGGACAAGCGCGTTAGCGCGGTTCGGTGACCTCAGGCGACCACGTGGAGGAAGTCGGCCACCACCGCGGCCATCGCCCCCCGCGCAGGGGCCAGGTACTTGCGGGGGTCCACCACCGCCGAGTTCCCCGCACCCGAGAGGAACTCCCGTACCGCCCCGGTGAACCCCGTGTTCAGGGCCGTCCCCACGTTCACCTTCACCACGCCGGAGGCGACGGCGGCGCGGATCTCCGCGTCGGGGACACCGCTGGACCCGTGCAGGACCAGCGGCACGGGAACGGCCGCGCGCAGGGCGCGGATCAGGTCGTGGTCCAGGGCCGCCGTGCGCTCCGTCATGGCGTGGCTGGAGCCCACGGCCACGGCCAGCGCGTCGACCCCGGTGTCGGCGACGTACGCGACGGCCTCGCCGGGGTCCGTGCGGACGCCGGGCGCGTGCGCGTCAAGCGGCGCCTCGCCCTCCTTGCCGCCGACGCGGCCGAGCTCCGCCTCCACCCAGATGCCCCGCTCGTGGCCCCACCGCACCGCGTCCGCCGTGGCCTTGACGTTCTCGGCGTAGGGCAGCTTCGAGGCGTCGAACATCACCGAGCTGAAGCCCTCGGCGTGGGCCGCGCGCAGCAGGTCCACGTCCGTGACGTGGTCCAGGTGCAGGGACAGCGGGGCCGTGGACGCGCGGGCCACCGCGGTGGCGGCCTGGGCGAGGGGGGCGAGGCGGCCGCCGTGGAACCGCACGGCGTTCTCGGATATCTGGAGGACCGCGGGGGAGCCCGCCCGCTCCGCGCCGAGGGCCACGGCCTCCGCGTGCTCCAGGGTGATCACGTTGAAGGCGGCGACGCCGCGCCCCTCGGCGCGCGCCCCGTCGATCAGCTCGCCGGTGGTGAGCAGTGGCACGGTGTCCCCATTCCCGGGCGCGCACGGCCCGCTCAGTCAGGCCTCGCTACGCCGTCGACGCCCTGCCGCTCACGGTGACCCCGGCAAGCACGTCGTCGTACACCTTCCGGTCGAAGTCGCCCGCCACCGGCGCCGCGACCGTCGCCGCCGAGAGCGCCACCGCGCGGGCGAGCCGCTCGGGCCAGGGCAGTCGCTCCACGAGCCCGGAAAGCAGGCCCGCGACCGCCGAGTCGCCCGCGCCCGTCGGATTGCCGCGCACCGGCGCGGGCGGCGCCGCCCGCCACGTCCCCTCGGGGGTCGCGGCGAGCAGCCCTTCGGCGCCGAGCGAGGCGACGACCGCGTGCGCGCCCCTGCGGCGGGCGTCACGGGTGGCCTGGGACGGGTCGTGGGCGCCGGTGAGTTCGGCGAGTTCGTCGGCGTTCGGCTTGACGATGTCGGGGCGGGCGGCGAGGCCGCGGCGCAGCGGCTCGCCGCTGGTGTCGAGCAGCACGGGGACGCCCGCGGCCCGCGCCGCGCGGACGAGGAGGGCGTACGCGCCGACGGGGACGCCCGGCGGCAGGCTGCCGCACAGGGCGACCGCGGCCACGCCGTCGCCGCGCACCAACGCCTCGTACGCGTCGAGGAATCCGGCCCACTCGGCGGGCGTGACGGCCGGGCCCGGCTCGTTCAGCTGGGTGGTGTCGCCGGTGCGGGTGTCCACGACGGCGAGGGTGCGGCGGGTTGCGCCCGCGACGGGGCGCAGCGCGTCGGTGACGCCGGGGACGCGCGCGAGGTGGTCGCGCAGGGTGCGGCCGGTGTCGCCGCCCGCGAAGCCGGTCGCGGTCACCGGATGGCCGAGCGCGGCGAGCACGCGGGCGACGTTCAGGCCCTTGCCGCCCGCGCGTTCGGTCACCTCGGTGACGCGGTGCGTGGCGTGGGGCGTGAGCTCCGGCACGTGGTACGTGAGGTCGAGGGCGGCGTTCAGCGTGACCGTGACGATCACCGCTTCACCCCCGAGAACCAACGCACGTACCCCTTAAGGCTTTCGGGGCCTGATCATGCCAAAAAGAAGGCGGTTGGCCCAGACCCAGGGCCAACCGCCTCAGCGCGCGGGGTGCGGGTGCGCGGGCGCGCGTCAGGTGGGGTCGACGATCCACTCGCCCTTGCGCAGCACTCCCTTGAGGGCGAACTCCGCGTCCAGGACGACGATGTCGGCGTCCTTGCCGGGCTCCAGGGAGCCGACCTTGTCGTAGACGCCGAGGAGCTTCGCCGGGTTCGCGGAGATCGCGGCCACGACGTCCTCGACGGGCAGTTCGTCGATGGTCACCGCGCGCTGGAAGGCGCGGTCCAGGGTCAGCGTGGAGCCCGCGATGGAGCCGCCCTCGGCGAGCCGCGCGACGCCCTCGGACACCACGACCTCCAGCGGGCCCAGGTGGTAGGTGCCGTCGCCGAAGCCCGCCGCGTCCATCGCGTCGGTGATCAGCGCGACCCGCTCGGCGCCCGCGTGGTGGAAGGCCAGCTGGAAGGAGGCCGGGTGCAGATGGGTGCCGTCGTTGATGAGCTCGACGGTGATCCGCTCGTCCTCCAGGAGCGCGGCGATCGGCCCCGGGGTGCGGTGGCCGAGGCCGGGCATCGCGTTGTACAGGTGCGTGGCCACGGTGGCGCCCGCGTCGATGGCCTCGACGGTCTGCTCGTACGTGGCGTCGGTGTGCCCGATCGCGGCGATCACGCCGTGCTCGGCGAGCAGCCGTACGGAGTCGATGCCGCCGGGCAGTTCGGTGGCGAGGGTGACCATCTTGGCCTGGCCGCGGGCCGCGTCGAGGAGCTTGCGGACCTCCGCCGGGTCCGGGTGGCGCAGCAGGGACTCGCTGTGCGCGCCCTTGCGGCACGGCGAGATGAACGGGCCCTCGAAGTGGATGCCCGCGATCTCGCCCTGCTCGGCGAGCTCGGAGAGCAGGCCCGCGCGCTGGGCGAGCGCGTCCATCTCGCCGGTGACGGTGGAGGCGACGGTGGTGGTGGTGCCGTGCAGGCGGTGGGTGTGGACGCCGTGCAGGATGTCGTCGACGGTGCCGTTGGTGAAGGAGGCGCCGCCGCCCCCGTGGTTGTGGATGTCGACGAAGCCGGGGACCAGCCAGTGGCCGCTCAGGTCGACGACCTCGGCGTCCGCGGGAGCGCTCCCCGCGATGCGCGCGCCGTCGACGATCACGCGGCCCTGGGCGACGGTCCCGGTGGGCAGGACCACCTGAGCACCGGCGAGAACCTTGCTAGTGGCCATCAGGCGGTTACCTCCGTGGAGTCGGCAGTGGGGGTGGTGGGGGTGGTGGACGCGAGAGATGTATCGGTACGCGCGCCCTTCGGCGTGAGCAGGTCCCAGGCGAGGAGTCCCGCGCCCAGGCAGCCCGCCGCGTCGCCGAGCGCCGCGGGCACGATCCGCGGCAGCGTCTGGAACTGGACCACGCGGGCCGCCACGGCCTCGCGCAGGGGCGTGAACAGGGTGTCCCCGGCCTCCGCGAGGCCGCCGCCGACGATCAGCGCCTCGGGGTCCAGAAGGGTGAGGGCGGTCAACAGGCCGTCGGCGAGGGCGTCCACCGCGTGCTGCCAGACCGCGAGGGCGCGCGGATCGCCCGAGCGCACCGCCTTCGCGCAGTCCGCGGCGTCCGCGCCCGGGTCGCCGCTGGCCTTCGCCCACGCCTCGCTGACTGCGGAGGCGGACGCCAGGCGCTCCAGGCAGCCGCGCTGGCCGCAGCCGCAGGGCGGGCCGCCGGGGCGGACGACGACGTGCCCGATCTCGCCCGCGGAGCCGTGGGCGCCGGGCTCGATGCGGCCGCCGATGCCGATGGCGCCCGCGATGCCGGTGCCGAGGGGCACGAACAGGAAGCGGCCGAAGGCCTTGCCCGCGCCGATCCTGCCCTCGGCGAGGCCGCCGGTGCGCACGTCGTGGCCGAGGGCCACGGGGATGTCTCCCAGGCGGGCGCTGAGCAGGTCGCGCAGCGGTACGTCGGTCCAGCCGAGGTTGGCCGCGTAGACCGCGAGGCCGCGCTCGGCGTCGATGATGCCGGGGACCGCGACGCCCGCCGCCGCGGCGCTCTCGCCGAGCTGCTCCTCGCCGTGCGCGCGCAAGTCGGCGGCGAAGTCGAGGATCGACTCGACGACCGCGGCCGGGCCGCGGTCGCGGCCGGTCGGGCGGCGGGCCTCGTGGAGCAGCGTGCCGTCCGCCCCGACCAGGGCGGCCTTCATTCCGGTGCCGCCCACGTCCAGGGCGATGACATGTCTCACGGGGACAGTGTCGCGTGTGACCCCGCGAGAGGTCTAGTCCAGTGACCCCGGTGCCGTCCTCGCGGGGCGCCCCAGGCCCGCCCCTTCCCGAACCGGGGGCTGCCGCCCCCGGGCCCCCGGCTCAACAGACATTGGCGCTTCGCGCCTCGTCCTCAAACGCCGGACGGGCTGGAACTTCCCGCCGTCGTCTACTTGAGGACCACGCTGCGGGTCAGGTTTCGGGGGTGGTCAGGGTCCTGGCCCCGGGACTCCGCCAGGTGTACGGCCAGGCGCTGGGCGCGGATCAGGTCGGCCAGGGGGTCGGTGTCGGTGCGTGTCTCCAGGTGGCCGCCCACGCGGGTCACGTCCTCGGCCAGGCCCTCGGGCAGGGTGCCGAACATCCAGGCCACCCGGCCGGGGGCGGTGATCGAGATGGGGCCGTGGCGGTACTCCATCGCCGGGTAGGCCTCCGTCCAGGCGCCCGCGGCCTCGCGCATCTTCAGGCCCGCCTCCAGGGCGAGGCCGTAGGTCCAGCCGCGGCCGAGGAACGTCCACTGCTCCGCCGCGACGACCGCCTCGGGCAGCGGCTCGGCGATCGCGCGCTCGGCGTCCGCCGCCGCCTCTGCGAGCGGCTTCACGCCGGGGACCTCGCCGAGCCCGGCGCGCAGGAAGGCCAGGGCCGTCGTCGCGAACCGCGTCTGCACCACCGACTCCTCATCGGCCCAGTCGAGGACGGCCACGGTGTCGGCGGCCGCCATGACGGGCGTCTTCGGGTCGGCGGTCAGGGCAAGGGTCGGCACGGTGCCGCGCACCGCCGCGAGCAGGTCAAGGACCTCCGTCGTCGTACCGGAGCGGGTGATCGCCACGACGCGGTCGTAGCGCCGCCCGGCGGGGAACTCCGACGACGCGAACGCGTCCGTCTCGCCCTGCCCCGCGGCCTCCCGCAGCGCCGCGTACGCGAGCGCCATGAACCACGACGTGCCGCAGCCGGTCACGGCGACGCGCTCGCCCGGCGCGGGCAGTCCCTCGAAGTCCGCGGCGTGCGCGGCGGCCCGCCGCCAGCAGTCGGGCTGGGTGGCTATCTCAGTTGCGGTACGCGACATCTGCCAAGGCTCCTTGCCGGTGCGGGAGTTGCGTGGGGCATCGCCCCGAGCAGTGCATAGCAGCAGCGCGACGGGTGCGGCAATGGGGTACCGCCGTTGCAGAAGCGATACGCGGGTGGTGTAGACCTGGTGTCAGGACGCGGGGGAGACTCGCGGTTCCGTACGTTCCGACAAGGGTGGGAAAACAGCAGTGCAGCGGCGCGTGACAGGGCTGACGGCGGCGGTGGCCGCACTGAGCATGGCGGCACTGCTCGCCGGATGCGGCGGATCGGGCGGATCGGGCGATGTGACCCTCAAGCTCGTGGCCGCCGACTACGGCGACTCGGCGGCGAACAGCTCCAAGAAGTACTGGGACAAGCTGGCCAAGGCGTTCGAGGCCGAGCACCCGGACATCAAGGTCGACGTCGAGGTCTACTCGTGGACCGACGTGGACCGCAAGGTCAAGGAGATGGTCGCGGACGACGACGCCCCCGACCTCGCCCAGATCGGCGCCTACGCGGACTACGCCGCCCGGGACAAGCTCTACAGCGCCGACGACGTGCTCTCCATCCCCACCCAGGCCGACTTCCTCGCCCCGCTGTCCAAGGCGGGCGTCGTCAACCGCGTCCAGTACGGCATGCCGTTCGCCGCGTCCACGCGCCTGCTGTTCTTCAACGAGAAGCTCTTCAAGGACGCGGGCGTCACCCCGCCGGAGAGCTGGAGCCAGCTCCAGGCCGCCGCGAAGAAGCTCAAGTCGCGCGGCGTGAAGTACCCGTACGCGCTGCCCCTCGGCCCGGAGGAGGCGCAGGCCGAGACCCTCCAGTGGCTGCTCAGCGGAGGCGGCGGCTACACCGACAACGTCGGCTCGTACGACATCGACTCCAAGCAGAACGTGCAGACGTTCAAGTGGCTGAAGGACGAGCTGGTCGGCAAGGGCCTGACCGGGCCGACGGCGCCCGCCGAGCTCAACCGCGCGCAGGCCTTCGCGGCGTTCACGCGCGGCGAGGTCGGCATGCTCAACGGCCACCCCACGCTCATGCAGATGGCGGCCAAGAAGGGCGTCAAGTTCGGCATGGTCCCGATGCCCGGCGTCAACGGCAAGACGCAGGCCACGATGGGCGTCGCCGACTGGATGATGGCCTTCAAGCAGAACGGCAACCGCAAGGAGATCAGCGAGTTCCTCGACTTCGCCTACTCCAAGAAGAACGTCCTGGACTTCTCCCGCGAGTACGACCTGCTGCCCGTCACCACGTCGGCCTCCCAGGCGATGGCCGCCGACAAGCAGGACGCGAAGAAGCTCGGCACCTTCCTGGAGCAGCTGCCCACCTCCCAGCTGTACCCGGTCGGCAAGACCTCGTGGGCGCAGGTGTCCGTGCAGGTCAAGAAGTACATCGGCAAGACCGTCGACCCGAACGGCGACCCTGAGGCCGTCCTCGGGCAGATCGAGTCGAAGGCGGCCGCCGAGGAGAACGCGCGGTAGCCCTCCCGGGGTGGGGGCGGTGCTCGGTGCCCGCCGCTACCGCGACGGGATCTTCTCCCACCCGCCCACCCGTGCGCCCCTGAGCTGCGAAACGGCGTCCTCGACGCGTGGCGCCGCGGGTGGTGGGTGGGTGTCGGTGGCCGTGGTTAGTGTGGGCGGGTGACCGACGTTTCTGGAGCTGGGCTCTCCGCGCAGGCCCTCGCCGTGCTTGCCCTTGAGCGGCGGAGCTGGAGCGGGCCCGGGGCCAAGGAGCGGGCCATCCGCGAAGAGCTGGGGCTCGCGCCGGTGCGCTACTACCAGCTCCTCAACGCCCTCCTCGACGACGAGCGGGCCCTCGCCCACGACCCGGTCACCGTGAACCGGCTGCGGCGGGTCCGCGAGGCGCGGCGCGCCGAACGCTGAGGCTATGGTCGGGCCCATGGGTGACCTCACGCACGCCTTGCCCGAGCCGCTGAGCCCCGCCGGACGCGACGGGCTCGCCGCGATCCTGGCCCGCCCCGAAAGGGCCGTGATCGCCCTGGACTTCGACGGCACGCTCGCCCCGATCGTGCCGGACCCCGAGCGGGCCCGCGCCCACCCCGGCGCCGTGCCCGCGCTCGCCGCGCTCGCCCCCCAGGTCCGCTCCGTCGCCGTCGTCACCGGGCGCCCGGCGGGCGTCGCCGTCCGCCACGGCGGCTTCGCGGGCGTCCCCGGCCTCGAACACCTCGTCGTCCTCGGGCACTACGGCGCGGAGCGCTGGGACGCGGTGACCGGGACCGTGCACGCGGCGGAGCCGCACCCCGGCGTCGCCGCCGTGCGCGCCGAACTCCCGGGGTTCCTCGACGGGATCGGCGCGTGGCGCGGCACCTGGATCGAGGAGAAGGGGCGGGCCGTCGCCGTGCACACGCGCCGGGCGGAGGACCCCGAGGCCGCCTTCGACGCGCTGCGCGCCCCGCTCGCGGACCTCGCCGCCCGCCACGGCCTGATCGTGGAGCCGGGCCGCATGGTCCTCGAACTGCGCCCGCCCGGCGTGGACAAGGGCGTCGCCCTCACCGAGTACGTACGGGAGGTCGGCGCCGGGGCGGTCCTGTACGCCGGGGACGACCTGGGCGACCTGCCCGCCTTCGCCGCCGTCGACAAGCTGCGGGTGGACGGGGAGCTGCGGGGGCTGCTGGTGTGCAGCGGCAGCCAGGAGGTGACGGACCTGTCATCCCGATCCGACCTGGTGGTCGACGGCCCGGCCGGGGTGGTGGCCTTGCTGTCGGCCCTGGCGGAACACCTGCCCGGCAGCTGAGGCGACGGCCCTGGCGGACCCGCACCCGGCGGCTTCGGCGCGAACCCGTACCCGGCGGCTTCGGGCTGTGCCCACCCGTTCCGCCCTCTGGGCGGCCCAGCTGCCCACAGCGGGGGCGGCATGAGGTGTGCCCGGCGAGGGGCGGCACGAGGCGCGCCCGGCGAGGCACAACGCGTAGCGCACCCACCCACCCACCCGCAGCGCCACGCGTCGAGGGCGCCGTTTTGCAGCTCAGGGGTGCACGGGTGGGTGGGTGGGAAGAATCCCGCCGCGATAGCGGTGGGCACCGGACGGCGGTCAAGACGTGAGCGCGGACAGCTGATCCACGAACCACCGCGCCGGAGGCAACGCCGTGGCCGCGGCGGCAAGCCGCTTCGTGCGCTCGGCCCGCTCCCCGGAGGGAAGGACCAGCGCCTCATGGAGCGCCGCAGCCGTCCCCGACACGTCGTAAGGGTTCACCCCGATCGCGTCCTCGGCGAGCTCCTCGTACGCCCCGGCCTCCCGGGAGAGCACCAGCGCGCACCCCTCGTCGGAGACGACAGGCACCTCCTTGGCGACGAGGTTCATCCCGTCCCGGATGGGGTTGACGAGGGCCACGTCGGCGAGCCGGTACGCGGCGAGGGAGCGCGCGAAGTCGTCCTTGACGTGCAGGACCACCGGCGCCCACCCGTCCGTGCCGAAGCGGGCGTTGATCGCGTCGGCGACCCGGGCGACCTCCGCCGTGTAGGCGCGGTACACCGCGAGGTCCTGCCGCGAGGGGTAGGCGAACGCCACGTGCACCACCCGCTCGCGCCACTCGGGCCGCTCCGCGAGCAGCAGCTCGTACGCCCGCAGCCCCCGCACGATGTTCTTGGAGAGCTCCGTGCGGTCGACCCGGACGATGACCTTCCGCCCGGCTCCGACCTGCTCCCGCAGCGCGGCCAGGCGCTCCTCGACGTCGGGCCGCCGCGACCGCTCCCGCAGGAAGTCCGCGTCGGCGCCGAGCCCGTGCACCCCGATCCGCGTCCCCGACGTACCCCCGAGCACCCGTACGCAGCACTCGGTGAACGCGTCCGCCCACCGCCCGGTGAGGAAGCCGAGCCGGTCCGCGCCGAGCATGCCGCGCAGGAGCCGCTCGGCGACGTCGTCCGGCAGCATCCGGAAGTAGTCCACCGGCGCCCACGGCGTGTGCGAGAAGTGCCCGATGCGCAGGTCGGGGCGGAGCGCGCGGAGCATGCCGGGCACCAGGGCCAGGTGGTAGTCCTGCACCAGGACCGCCGCGCCGGGTGCCGCGCTGTCGGCGAGGGCCCGCGCGAAGGCGTCGTTGTACCGCTCGTAGGCGGCCCACTGGGCGCGGAACTCCGGGCCGAACTCCGGCTCAAGCGGCGTCTGGTACAGCATGTGGTGCACGAACCACAGGACCGAGTTCGCGACGCCGTTGTACGCCGCCGCGTGCGTCTCGGCGTCGATGTCCAGCATCCGCACGCCCGGCTCCCCGACCCCGCGCCGCACCGCCTCGCGGTCGCCGTCGCCGAGCGCCGAGCACACCCACAGCGCGTCCGCCTCGTCGCCGACGGCGCTCAGCCCGGACACGAGCCCGCCGCCGCCCCGCCTGGCGGTCAGCGCCCCGTCCTCCCCGACGGCGTAGGAGACGGGGCCGCGGTTGGACGCGACCAGAACAGAAGCGGCGGCATGCGCGGAGACCATGGAGACGAACCTAGCCCGCGCCTCGATCCCGTAAACGCGCATCCGTGCGACCGGCCCGCCGCGGGGGTGAAGCGGCCGGAAGAAGCCGCTGCGGGCGGGCCAGGGGGCTCACGTGAGGGCTCACGCGAGGGTGGGCCACCGGGCTCACGCGACGCGCCGCGCCGCGTACTCCGCGATCTCGGCCATCGGCGGCCGCTCCTCGGTGTCCACCGCGTACGTGCGCGGCTCGAACCCGGACGGGCCCCGCACGAACTGCGTCAGCTCCGGCCGCACCAGCTGGCCGCGGGCGAGGCGCAGCTGCGCCGTGCGGTAGATCGACGCCGCCATCCGCCCGAGCGCCTGCCCGTCCTGGTGCCGGTGCCTGCGCACGCCCACGTCGACCTGCGCGAGCGCGTCCAGGCCCACGGTGTGCAGCGCGTCCACGAGCAGGGCCAGCTCCACGCCGTACCCGACGGGGAACGGCAGCCGCTCCAGGAGCGACCTGCGGGCCGCGTACTCGCCGCCGAGGGGCTGGACGAAGCCCGCGAGCCGCGGCCAGTGCATGTTCAGGACCGGCCGGGCGAGGAGCTCGGTGACGCGCCCGCCCTGGCCCGCCGTCGCCCCGGCGTCGGGGCCGTGGCGGTCGTCCGACACGGTCAGCGGGCGGTCGTACATCGCCTTCACGAAGTGCACGTCGGGCTCGGTGAGCAGCGGGCCCACGATGCCGGTCACGAAGTCCGCCGAGAACTCCTTCAGGTCGGCGTCCACGAACGCGATCACATCGCCACTCGTCACCAGGAGTGACCGCCACAGGACCTCGCCCTTGCCGGGGACGGCCGGCAGGCGCGGCAGCACGTCGTCCCGCCGCACCACCCGGGCGCCCGCGGCGCGCGCCACGTCCGCGGTGCGGTCGCGCGAGCCGGAGTCCACCACCACGAGCTCGTCGACCAGCGGCACCTTCTCGACGAGCTCGCGGCGGATCTCGGCGACGATCTCACCGACGGTCCGCTCCTCGTCGAGCGCGGGCAGCACGACGCTCACCGTGGTGCCCGTGGCCCGCTTGGCGGCGGTGAGCCGGTCCAGCGGGCGGTCGGCCACGGACCAGGAACGCCTGCTCAGCCAGCGCTCGACCTCTTCCAGCACGCGGGCTCCTCCCGTTGGTGACCGTGCGTGTGATCTGTGCGTGTGATCCGTGCACGTGATCCATGCATGTGATCCATCTCGCGGTTCGGACGACTATCTCAACTGTCCGGGCCTTCGGTTACAGTCTTGAACAACGCCGGTGACCATCGCATGTCGGGGGTCGCCGCCGTCACAATCGAATACCGCTCATCCAGAGGGGCAGAGGGATACGGCCCGTTGAAGCCCCGGCAACCCTCCAGTCGGTCTCTTGCGACGCCATCGGCGCACCGCGAGGCTCCCGGCTCGGGAAGGTGCCAATTCCGTCTCGTGGCGAGATGCGCCGCGAGGAAGATGAGGAGAAAGGGCCTCGCCTCCATGGCTGTGCAGACTGTCGCCACCCCCTCCGCAACGGACGCCGCCTCCGCGCCGGACACCCAGGTCGACCTCGGACCCGCTTCGGGCCTCTCCTGCCGCGAGTGCGGCACGCTCTTCCCGCTCGGTCCGATCTTCGCCTGCGCCGAGTGTTTCGGCCCGCTCGAAGTCGCGTACGACCTGCCCGTCGGCGACCCGGAGGCACTGCGGCGGAAGATCGAGTCGGGCCCGGCGAACATCTGGCGGTACGCGCCGCTGCTTCCGGTCCCCGCCGACGTGGCCGACAAGCCGAACCTCAACCCCGGCTGGACCAAGCTCGTCAAGGCCGACAACCTCGCCCGTGAACTCGGCGTCGAGCCGGGCAAGCTGTTCGTCAAGGACGACTCCGGCAACCCCACCCACTCCTTCAAGGACCGCGTCGTCGCGCAGGCCCTGGAAGCCGCCCGCGCCTTCGGCTTCACCACGCTGTCCTGCTCCTCCACGGGCAACCTCGCCGGGGCCGTCGGCGCCGCCGCCGCCCGCGCGGGCTTCCGCTCCTGCGTGTTCATCCCGCACGACCTGGAGCAGGGCAAGGTCGTCATGGCCGCGGTCTACGGCGGCGAGCTCGTCGGCATCGAGGGCAACTACGACGACGTGAACCGCTTCTGCTCCGAGCTCATCGGCGACCCGCTCGGCGAGGGCTGGGGCTTCGTCAACGTCAACCTGCGGCCGTACTACGGCGAGGGCTCCAAGACCCTGGCGTACGAGATCTGCGAGCAGCTGGGGTGGGTCCTGCCGGACCAGCTGGTGATCCCCATCGCCTCGGGATCGCAGCTCACGAAGATCGACAAGGGTCTGAAGGAGCTCATCAAGCTGGGCCTTGTCGCGGACAAGCCGTACAAGATCTTCGGCGCCCAGGCCGAGGGCTGCTCGCCGGTCTCGGCCGCCTTCAAGGCGGGCCATGACGTGGTGCGCCCCCAGAAGCCGAACACCATCGCCAAGTCCCTCGCCATCGGCAACCCGGCCGATGGTCCGTACGTCCTTGACATCGCCCGGCGCACGGGCGGCGCCGTGGAGGACGTCAACGACGAGCAGGTCGTCGACGCGATCAAGCTCCTCGCGCGCACGGAGGGCATCTTCGCGGAGACCGCGGGTGGCGTGACCGTCGGGGTCACGCGCAAGCTGATCGAGGCGGGGCTCCTCGACACCTCCCTGACCACGGTCGTCCTCAACACCGGTGACGGCCTCAAGACCCTTGACGCGGTCGCCGAGACCTCGCAGGCCACCGCCACGATTCGGCCCAGCCTGGACGCTTTTCGCTCCGCGGGGCTTGCGGGTTAGCGCCGTAGGGCCTGCTGCCTGATTTTCGTCTGCGGGCTGGTCGTGGCTGGTCGCGCAGTTCCCCGCGCCCCTTCGGGGCGCTCCTGACAGGGGCGCCCTTCGATACACCGAGGTGAAGACTATGAGCGTCAACGTTCGGATTCCGACCATTCTGCGTACCTACACCGGTGGGCAGGCCGAGGTGAGTGCCGAGGGTGGCACCCTCGCCGAGGTCATCGCCGACCTGGAGAAGAACCACACGGGTATCGCCACCCGCGTCCTCGATGACCAGGGCAAGCTGCGCCGCTTCGTGAACGTGTACGTCAACGACGACGACGTCCGTTTCGAGCAGGGCCTGCAGACGGCCACGCCGGACGGCGCGGGCGTATCGATCATTCCGGCGGTCGCGGGCGGCTGAGCGCCCCCTTCGTAGCTCCTTCGTATACGACCGCCGCGCGCCGTACGCAGCGTTACCGGGATTGCCCCCTCCGCGAGAGAAGCGGAGGGGGCAATTCTGCATGGTTGAGCGCGGTACAGTTGGGAATGAAGCTTCGCTTTTGGAGCGGAGCGGCGCCCAGAGCGGGCACGGAGCCGGCCTTCAGGCCGACAAGAAGTAGCCAAAGTGCGCCGCCTATTTGAGCCTAATGCGGCATTTGTCTGGCCCGACTTGCCCTGAACTCCGGCGAATTCTCCCTATACCGCCGATCGGCCATGCCCAGAATTCTCGTCCGATTGACCTGTTGCAGACGGCAGTTGGGCAGATACATTCAGCCGCGGTCGACGCGTTCCGGCGCACACCCCCAACCCATGGGGAGTGAGGTCTGACCCGGGTCCGCGAAGTGCGGTCCTGCGCAAGGGCCAGTAATAGGGGAGTTAGGCATGGCTCAGGGCACCGTCAAGTGGTTCAACGCGGAGAAGGGATACGGCTTCATCGCGGTAGACGGTGGTGCGGATGTATTCGTCCACTACAGCGCGATTCAGATGGACGGCTACCGCACCCTGGAAGAAGGTCAGCGGGTCGAGTTCGAGATCTCGCAGGGCCAGAAGGGTCCGCAGGCGGACATGGTCAAGCTCGCCGTCTGATCGGCTTGGCGCGATCGGCCACCAGCGACGTGTGGGGCCCGCATCCCGGTTGACCGGGATGCGGGCCCTTTCGCTGTGCCCGGCCGCGGGGCCGGGCGGGACCCGGCGGCGGGCCGGGGGCGGGTCCGGTTTCGGGGGCGACCTTGCACTCGGAGGGGGCGAGTGCTAATCATTGGCGTTAGCACTCTACGAGTGAGAGTGACAGAAGGACCGGGTGGGTGAGGTCCGCAGGCCGGGTGGGGCAAGGAACCACAAGGCAGGCAGACCGTCCGTCGCGGGCGCCGGCGCGGTCCGAGTATTTCCACCCCTGTCCGGGAGGACCACTTCACATGGCCAAGATCATCGCGTTCGACGAGGAGGCACGGCGCGGCCTCGAGCGCGGCATGAACCAGCTCGCCGACGCCGTCAAGGTGACCCTGGGCCCCAAGGGTCGCAACGTCGTCCTCGAGAAGAAGTGGGGCGCCCCCACGATCACCAACGATGGTGTGTCCATCGCCAAGGAGATCGAGCTCGAGGACCCGTACGAGAAGATCGGCGCCGAGCTGGTCAAGGAGGTCGCGAAGAAGACGGACGACGTCGCCGGTGACGGCACGACGACCGCGACCGTCCTGGCCCAGGCCCTGGTGCGCGAGGGTCTGCGCAACGTGGCCGCCGGTGCCAACCCGATGGCCCTCAAGCGCGGCATCGAGAAGGCCGTCGAGGCTGTCTCGGGCGCCCTGCTCGAGCAGGCCAAGGACGTGGAGACCAAGGAGCAGATCGCTTCGACCGCCTCCATCTCCGCCGCCGACACCCAGATCGGCGAGCTCATCGCCGAGGCGATGGACAAGGTCGGCAAGGAAGGCGTCATCACCGTCGAGGAGTCCCAGACCTTCGGTCTGGAGCTGGAGCTCACCGAGGGTATGCGCTTCGACAAGGGCTACATCTCGGCGTACTTCGCCACCGACATGGAGCGTATGGAGGCGTCGCTCGACGACCCGTACATCCTGATCGTCAACTCCAAGATCTCCAACGTGAAGGACCTCCTTCCGCTCCTGGAGAAGGTCATGCAGTCGGGCAAGCCGCTGCTGATCATCGCCGAGGACGTCGAGGGCGAGGCCCTGTCCACGCTGGTCGTCAACAAGATCCGTGGCACCTTCAAGTCCGTCGCCGTCAAGGCCCCGGGCTTCGGCGACCGCCGCAAGGCCATGCTCGGTGACATCGCCATCCTCACGGGCGGCACGGTCATCTCCGAGGAGGTCGGCCTCAAGCTGGAGAACGCCGGTCTCGACCTGCTCGGCCGCGCCCGCAAGGTCGTCATCACCAAGGACGAGACCACGATCGTCGACGGTGCCGGTGACTCCGAGGCCGTCCAGGGCCGCGTGAACCAGATCCGCGCCGAGATCGAGAACAGCGACTCGGACTACGACCGCGAGAAGCTCCAGGAGCGCCTGGCGAAGCTCGCGGGCGGCGTGGCCGTCATCAAGGCCGGTGCCGCGACCGAGGTCGAGCTCAAGGAGCGCAAGCACCGCATCGAGGACGCCGTTCGCAACGCGAAGGCGGCCGTCGAGGAGGGCATCGTCGCCGGTGGTGGCGTGGCCCTGCTGCAGGCCTCCTCGGTGTTCGAGAAGCTGGAGCTCGAGGGCGACGAGGCCACCGGTGCCGCCGCCGTCAAGCTGGCGCTCGAGGCCCCGCTGAAGCAGATCTCCGTGAACGCTGGCCTCGAGGGTGGCGTCATCGTGGAGAAGGTCCGCAACCTCACCCCCGGTCACGGCCTGAACGCCGCGAACGGCGAGTACGTGGACATGATCGCCGAGGGCATCATCGACCCGGCGAAGGTCACGCGCTCCGCGCTGCAGAACGCCGCGTCGATCGCCGCGCTGTTCCTCACCACCGAGGCCGTCATCGCCGACAAGCCGGAGAAGGCCGCCGCGGCCGCTCCGGGCGGCATGCCGGGCGGTGACATGGACTTCTGAGCCTGACGGTTCAGCCTGTCCTTTCCGAGGGCGGTATCCCTTGCCACTGGCGGGGGGTGCCGCCCTCGGGCGTTTCCGCGTCAGCCGACGCGGCCGGTCTTCAGCACGTGGACGGTGACGGTGTCGCCGTCCGCCCGGTACAGCGCGAGGCGGCCTCTCGGTGGTCCTCCGCCTCCAGCTGCGCCATGAACTCGTCGTGGGCCAAGGCAGGCCCCGTGGGGGCGGCCTCGCGCGCCCGAGCCTCGGCGATGTCGGCCTCGTCGCGCAGCCGCTGCAGTTCTTCGAGCTCGCCCAAGACGTCGTCCTTTCGTGTCAGGGAGCGGCCGCCGCGCGGATTCGGGCCGCGTGGGTGTGGACCTGGGGGGCCGTGAGCGTGGGGGTGCGGGGTGTCGCCTCGCCCCGGCAGGGGCCGCAGCGGCCGCTCGGCAGGGCGTCCGGGCGGCCCGGGGCGCCGCAGGTCGCGTACTCCAGTACGCGTAGGGTGCGGCGGCGTTCCGGTTGTGCCCGGCCTGGCTGTCAGTCCGCGTAGTCCTTGAGCTTTTCGGTTTCGAGGGTGAGGGCTACGGGGGCGGGGATGCGGACGGTGGAGCCATAGCGGTACGGGCGGCGGCTCTGGTAGGCGCCGTTCTCGAGGGAGCTGTACACGACGACGCTGTGCTCGTCGCGGTCGATGAGGAGATAGACGGGGATACCGGCGTGGGCGTAGGCGCGCGGTTTGTCGTGGCGGTCGCGACGGTCGGTGTCGCTGTCGCGGGACGTGACCTCGACGGTCATCAGGACGCCGCCGGGGGGCGCCCACTCGCCCTGTCCGGCGAAGTAGTCGACCGGAGTCAGGGCGCCGTCCGGTTTGATGCAACCCTTCCTGTACGTGTCGATCCGCAGCCCCTGTTCCACATGCAGGGCCAGCTCGGGGCGTTGCATCATGCACTGGCGGACCAACCACATGATGATCGAACCGTGGTCGCCGTCCGGCACGGGCTTGACCTCTAGCTCTCCGTTGATCAGTTCCAGTGTCACGGTCTCGGGGGCGACGCGGGCCAGTTCTTCGAAGTCGTCGACGTCGATGGGGCCGTGCCGTACGAGCAGGCGTCCGTCGAGGAATTCGAGCTTGTTCCGTACGGTCTCCGGGGCCCTGCGGACCAGTTCCTCGAAGTCCTCGACGGACATCTGCGGGCGTTCGGCGGTGCCAGGGGTCATGGTGTTGCCTCCTCCCCTCCATGGTGCCCCGGAGCCATGCGGCCGGACCGTCTGAGCGGTCATGTGGGTGTCCCTTCGGGTAGGGGATTCGGCAGGCCGAGTGCCGCGCGGGCCGCGGCGGCGTGCGCCTGGACCGCGAGGGCGGTGAGAGGTGCCGGGGGCCTGGTGCGGGCAGGCTCTCCCCGGCAGGGCCCGCAGGCACCTCCCGGCAGTTCCTCCGGGCGCCCCGGAGCGCCGCAGCGTGCGCACTCCAGTACGCGCAGCACGGGGCGCGCGGCGATCGGCTCCGGTGGGAGCTTTGAGGTCAGGCGGCTGCGTACGAGGGCCGCCGGGCTGTGGACCGGGGTGGGCAGGCCCGTGGTCAGGGCGCGCAGGATCGCCTCCTCCGTGGCGCCCCGCGCGAACCACCGCTCCGCAAGGGGGCCGAGCGCCGCGCAGTCCGCCGCCGAGAGGGAGAGTGCCGGGGCCGTGCGGCCCAGGGCCGCCAGGAGGATGAACGCCCTGCTGCGCGTCGGGCGTTGGCGCTCCCTCGGTAAGTCGCCCCGGGTGAACTCCGCCCACCACTCGTCGTCCCGCGCCGTCCGCGAGAACCACGTCCGGGTGATCCAGCGGGCGCTTCCGCTGCCGTGCACGTGTTCGCGTCCCCGGCGCAGATGACCCGCCGCCTGAAGGGCGTTGAGGGCCGTCCGCAGCGCGCACTGCCCGTACGGCAGGACCTTGGCCAGCGTCTTTACGGAGATGTCGGTGCCGTCGGGCAGCCGGTCGAGGTATGCGGCGATGGCCGCCTCGCGGGGCGGTAAGTGCGGGAAGTCTTCTCCGGAGCGGGGGAGTTGGTCCGGGGCGGAGCGCTTTCCGTAACCCGGGTTGGCCATCGGGTGCGGGGTCGCGTGCGGGGCGCGGGCGGCGTCGCTAAACTTGGCGTCAGCCATGGGATCGAACGTCTCTTTCGATCTTGTTGGTTAAACCCCCGCCGGTGTTGCTAGCGCCGAGCGGGGGTTGTTCGTTATGCGGGCACGTTAAGGCGTCGCTACGTTGCGTGGCAAGTCGGTTGCGGGAAGTGGGGATTCTTCAACTCGCGGGGAGGGTGGGTGGGTTGAGGCCCGCCGCCCGTTCCTTGGAAAGAGGGCTTGGGGCTGGGGGCTTGAGCTTCGGGTGCGGGTGTCGTAGGCCTCGCGGGGCGCCCCAGGCCCGCCCCTTCCCGATCCGGGTGCGGCTGCCCCCGTTCCCCCGCTCACAGATATTGGCGCTTCGCGCCTCGTCCTCAAACGCCGGACGGGCTGAATTACCAAGCGCCGGACGGGCTGGATCACCTCTGGCACAGGCTCCGGTACGGGGTGTCCGGGACGTAGGTGCGCCATTCGGTGCGGGTGATGTCGCGGCCCGCCTTGCGGCAGATCGTGGTCGTGAGGTGGGCGGGGTTCAGGTCGAGGGACGCCACCCGGTTCCCGGTGAGGGCGCGCAGGACGCCGTCGCCGTCGAAGGCCAGGCGGTCGATCTCGCGGCCGGTGAGGTCGACGGGCGCGCCCAGCGACAGGCGCGCTTCAAGGTCCCACACCTGTACGGAGTCGCCGCCGACGACGGCCGCGAGGAGCTTGCCGTCGGGCGAGACGGCCGGGAACAGCAGGGAGTCCCCGGAGCGTTCGGCGCCACGGACCGTGCTGCCGGGCATCCGCGCCAGACGCTCGTGGACCGCGCTGTCCCACAGTTCGGCCCAGCCGCCGCTCTTGATGAGGACGAGGAGCTTTCCGTCGGGGGAGAAGACCAGGTCCTCGGTGCCTTCGGGGCCGAAGCGGACCCGCCGGGCCTTGCCACTGGCCAGGTCCAGGACGTCACCCCGGGTGGTGACCAGGCGGCGGCCGTCCCGGCTGAACTGGCTGTAGACGTCCGCGTCCGCGAACCGGTGCACGCGCTCGCGCGCCCGGACGTCCCACACCTCCATGACGCCGCCCCCGGGAGTGGGGACGCCCGCGAAGTCGTACTGGTAGGCGAGGTGGCCGCCGTCCGGCGAGAGGCTGATGTTGCCGACCGACCGCTGCTCGGGAACCGGGCCGCGGAACACCTCCCGGTGGGCGCGGGTGTCCCAGACGCTGACGGCGAGGTTGAGGTCGCCGCCGCGCGGCCGGAAGTCGGTGAAGGCGACGAAGCGGCCGTCGCCGGACAGCGCGTTGAAACGGTTCGCCGAGGCATCGCTCGGACCCACGCGCTGGCGTACGGGCCGGGCGGACTCCTTCCCCGTACGCAGGTCCAGGAAGTGCTGCACCGGCTGGTCGCGGCCCGAGCGGTACACCCCGACGCGGCCGTCGCCCGAGACGGCGGCGCCCTCCGTGTAGGTGCCGGGCGCGGTGCCCGCGAGGGCGGCGGCGACGTCGTAGCGGTGGACCTGGTGCGGCGGGTCAGTGACGTGGACGAGGGTCCTGGCGCGCGCGTCGAAGGCGAACTGGGTCGCGCCGGCCGGCTCCTGGCGGCCGGGAGGCACGCGGTACAGGGGCTTGCGGGCGTCGTCCAGGCCCCAGACCTCCACGGCGCCCTTCTCGGTGGTGCCCACGAAGTAGCGGCCGTCGGCGGTCAGTTCGCCGCCCTCCAGGTTCGAGTACAGGACGGAACCCGTCTCCTCGCCGGTGGTGGTGGACCACACCACCACGTTGTCGGAGTTCATCGACGCGAGCCGGTCGCCGTTCGCGCTGAAGCTGAGGGAACCGCAGGGGATGGCCTCGGTGCCCTGCGCCGTGGTGCGGAAGACGCGCTCGCGGCCGCCGGGGCCGATGGACCGGACTTCCAGGCTGTCCGCCGCCTTCCCCGGACGGCAGGACACGTAGCGCTCGCCGTCCGGGGCCAGCCGGGCCCGGCCCGCCTCGGACCAGGCGGCGATCCGCGTGCCCGACGAGGACACGAGCCGGTAGTCAAAGCCGCCGCCCTCGCCCTTCTCCTTGCGGAAGAGCACCTGGCCCCGGCCGGACAGCTCCTGCGGCGAGAACCCGGCCTGACGCGCGACCGCCTTCCCGACCGGCTCGCCGTCGCGGGTCGACACGATGCGGTACGGGCCGTCGTCCTCGTCCTCCAGGAGCAGGAGGCGGCCGTCGAGGCTGGTCAGGGGGGTGGAGAGGGTGTCCCCCAGGACGTCACCCTTGAGGGTGAGGTAGGGGTCGGCCGCCCCCTCTGGCCCCTTGGTCAGGTCCTGGAACGTCACCTTGCCCGGTGTGTACCGCATCATCGTGCGGCCGCCGGACAGCAGGACCTCCCCGGCTCCGTGGCTTCCCGAGTCCTGCGGGAGCGGGATCACGGCCGTCTCCCGCTGCGTCGCCGCCGAGTTGAGGGCCGAGCGGGACTCCGGGGTCTGGGCGATGCGCCAGGACGCCAGGCTGAGGAGGAGGGCCGTGTCGGGCTGGTCGCCGCGCAGGTTGTCGGCGGCCTGGGCGACCGAGCGGGCCGTGGCCTCGGCGCGGCGGCGGTCGGCCTCGTCGGCGTTGCGGCGGCTCTCGCGGGTCTGGAACCAGGCGATGGTTCCGGCGAGCAGGACCAGGGTCGTCAACGCGGCCAGGGCGGAGCGGAGTTGGCGTCTGCGGCGCGTGGCTCGGGCGGCCTCGGCGCGGGACGCCGCCAGGAAGCGCAGCTCCAGGGGGTTGGGCCGGAGCGGGAAGGGGGCGCTGGCGAGCCAGTCGGCGCCGGTGGTGAGGGCGGTGCCGCGCAGCAGGTCGTCGGGGCGCTCCCCGTCCGTGTGCCAGGCGAGCGCGGCCCGGCCCAGTCTTCGGTGCGTCGCGAGCCCGGCCCGGTCGGCGGCGATCCATTCGCGCAGCCGCCGCCACGCGGGGACCAGGGCCGCGCTGACCGGGCGTACGGAGTGGTCGTCCTCGTCGGCGACGAGGGCCCCGGCGGCGGCGAGCGCGGCGACGGCCGCCTCCGTCGCCTGGCGCTCGCTCTCGGGCCGGTCGGCGCACAGTTCGGCGCGGCTCGCGGTGCGTACGGAATCCTGGGAGCCGTCGGCGGCGTCGCCGGGCACGACGAGACGCAACAGGAGCTCTTGGGCGGCAAGTTGGGCCGGGCCAGGCAGCGCGGCGTACGCCGACTCCGCGCGGTCCCCGAGCGGCGGCGCGGCGGCCGTCTCGTGCGGCCGCGCCGCGCGCCGTGCGCCCGCTTCGAGGAGCGCGTGGCGCGGGTCGGCGGACTTCGGGAGCTCCCCGACGAGCCCGAGCAGCACCTCCCGCGCCGAGGGCCGCAGGTCCGGCTCCTTGGCGAGCGCCGCCGCGACCAGCGGCCGCATGCGGCTCGGCAGCGCCGACAGGTCCGGGTCGAGGGCCGCCGTGCGGTGCACGACCTCACCGATGTTCGCGCCCCGGAAGGGTTCGGTGCCGCTGGCCGCGTACAGCACGACCGCCGCCCACGCGAACACGTCCGAGGCGTCCGTGGCGCGCCGGCCCGCGAGGACCTCGGGGGCCATGTAGCCGAACGTTCCCATGATCTTGCCGGTGGCGGTGAGGGAGGTGTCCGGGGCGCGGGCGATGCCGAAGTCGATGACGCGGGGGCCGTCGGGGCCGAGCAGGACGTTGCCCGGTTTCAGGTCGCGGTGCACCACTCCGGCACCGTGGATCGCGACGAGCGCGGTCGCCGCGCCGATCGCCATGCGGGTGAGGGCGTCTTCCGCCAGCGGGCCCCGCTCCCGCACCTCGTCGGCCAGCGTGGACCCCGGCACGTACTCGCTGACGATGTACGGGGTCTCCCCGTCGGCGGCCGCGTCGAGCACGCGGGCCGTGCAGAACGACGCGACCCGCCGGGCGGCGTCGGCCTCACGGCCGAACCGCTCCCGCTCGGCGGCCTCCGCGCCCCGGTGCAGCGCCTTCACCGCGACGCGGGCGCCCTGGCCGTCGTACGCCTCGTACACGACGCCCTGCCCGCCCGCGCCGAGCCGCGCGGCCAGCCAGTAGCCGCCGAGGCGCTCGGGGTCCTCGTCCTTGAGCGGGGCCGTCATCGCCGGGCCTCCGTCAGGGGCAGGCCGTGGCGGGCGGCGAGGGCGCGGACGCGGTCCGGGAGCGGGGGTGCGTCGGCGGCCGGGGAGAGCGGGCGGGTGTGGATGTGGATGGTGCCGTCCTGGTGCTTGCGCACCCACGTCGGGTGCTGGAAGCCGACGGGCAGGTGTCCGCCGCCGCTGAGGCGCAGCGTCAGCGACGCCCTGTCGTCCACTTCCAGGGACCGGATGTCCGACCAGCGCAGGATGACGAGCGTGTCCGGGCCGCCCACCCCGATGCCCAGGTCGTTCAGGACTAGCCCGTCCTTGAAGGTGCTGAGCAGGCCGATGAGCCGGATCAGCGTGACGAACGCCCCGAACAGCCCCGCGCCCGTGATCCAGTCCGACCATTCGAGCGCCTTGAGGTTCAGGACGACCACCGTGACGAACGCGAGCGCCACCAGTGTGTTGAGCAGGACCTGAACGCCCCAGCCGCGACGGTCGCGGCGGTACAGGGCGGGCGGGTACGGCCTGCCCTCCGGGCGGGGCGGGGCCGTCTCGGTGGCGGGGTGTCCGGTGGCGTCGCCCGTGAACAGGTCAAGGAGTTGTTCTGGTGTCGGCCGCCGCGCCGGGTCCTTCCGCAGGCACGCCCGCACCACCTCGCGCAGCGCCTCCGGCACCGCCGACACGTCGGCCTTCTCGTACACCGCCTGGAACAGCAGCCCGTGCGGGGAGTCCCCCTCGAACGCGCTGCCGCCCGCCGCCGCGACCAGGACCGCGCCCAGCGCGAACACGTCGCACGCCCCGGTGATCTCCGGCTCGCCCCGCGCCTGCTCCGGAGCGATGAAACCGGGGGTTCCCACCACCGCGTCGCCCGTCAGGCGGGTGCCCTCCAGCGCCCTGGCTATCCCGAAGTCCAGGACCCTCGGGCCGTCCTCCGCCAGGATGATGTTGGCGGGTTTGAGGTCGCGGTGTACGAGGCCGCAGGCGTGGATCGCCTCCAGCGCCTCGGCGAGCGCCGCGCCCAGCGACCACAGTGCCGCCTCGTTCAGCGGGCCGCGCTCGATCTCCCGGGCCAGCGTCGGCCCCTTCACGTACGCGCTGGCCATCCACGGCTGGGGCGCGTCGGGGTCGGCGTCCACCACGGCCGCCGTGTGGAAGCCACCGACCCTCCGGGCGGCCTCCACCTCCTTGCGGAACCTGCTCCTGAACCGGGGGTCCGCCGCGTACTCCGCCCTGACCACCTTGATGGCCACGGGGCGGCCCGCCCGGGAGCGTCCCAGGTAGACGGCGCCCATGCCGCCACGGCCCAGTTCCCGCTCGATCACATAGTCCCCGACCCGCCTCAACGGCCGTCCCCCCGTGTGTCGTTGGCGCTACACCTTCAGGGAGCCGATGAAAGCGGACCAGGCCGGGGGATGGAAGAGGAGGTGGGGGCCTTGGGGGGTCTTGGAGTCGCGGACGGGGATGACCCCTTGGCGGGGGGCTACCTCCAGGCAGTTGTCGCCACCTCCGCCGCTATAGCTCGACTTCTGCCAGGTGGCCGTGCTCAGGTCGTACTCACGGGTGTTCCTCATGGGTGTAATCCTGCGCCAACGCTTCGATCAGGACCAGGGACTTCTCCGGCGAGAGTGCGTCGGCTGCGAGGAGTTCGAAGGTGAACTTCAGCTCGGCGACAGTGGCCGGGTCGTCCTCCAGCCGTCCGGTGCGTACGCCCTCGAAGTAGACCAGAGGCGGGGCGTCCTCGAAGTCCATCAGCTTCAGTGAGCCCTGCATTGCGGTGTGTCCGCCCGCGCTGAGCGGCAGCACCTGCATGATGACGCGGCCCCGACGCGCCAGGCTCGCGATATGGCGCAGGGCCTCAGCCATCACCGCGTGGCCGCCTGTCACCCGGCGCAGCGCGCCCTCGTCAAGCACCGTCCACAACAACGGCTTTGTGGGGCAGTTGAGCAGGCGGGTGCGCGCCATCCGACCGTCCACCCACTCTTCGATGGTCTCGTCCGGTGCTGTCGGAGCGAACGCTCGGTTCACGGCCCGTGCGTAAGCGGGTGTCTGGATCAACCCGGGGATCAGCATCGGCGCGTATTCGCGGAGCACCGTGGCGTCCGCCTCAGCCTCCGCCGCCTCAGCGAAGTGCTCGGGATAGCGGGACTTCGCCGCTGCCCGGCAGTTCCGGGTGAAGAAGCCCTCCGTACCAAGGACTTCGTCGAGCATCCGTGCGTGGTCCGGCTGCATCCGCCGCGTACCGGCCTCTAGTTGGCCGATGAACGAGCCGCTGACGAAGATCCGGCTGCCAAGTTTCTCCTGGTTGAGGCCGGACTTCTCGCGGGCGTGGCGTAGCTCCGCGCCCAGTAAGGCACGGGGGTTCGAGGACGGGTCGAGGTCTTTGGGTCGTGTCATCGGTGGGGGACTCCTCGGACACCGGGGGCTGTTGGGTGGCCTGCGCTTTTCAGGGTAGGCGCGAGTGAACACCCTGGGTGAGGAACGTTGAACACTCAGTAGAAAGGCGTACGCGATGGCGATGACACCGGAGGAGCGCGGGCGGGCCGCCGAGGACGTGGTGGAGGCCTTGCGGACGGAGCTGGCCCGCCTGGGCGTCACGCTACCGTCCCTGCGGGTGGACCCGCTGACGATGGTGGCCGAAGCCCCGTACCCGCTGGTCGAGTTGGGGCGCTGCAACCTCGACACGGCGATGCGGCTGGTGACGGTGCTGCGGGGGGCGGGCCGGTGAACCCGGGGGAGTACGCCGTCGACGTACGGGACGGCAGCGTCGGCCAGGTGATGGGCAGCGAGGGCGGCTACGTGCAGCTGCGGCCGGTGGGCGGCGGCCGGGAGTGGGACTGCCCGCCGGAGGCGACGGCGCCCGCGTCGACGGGGGAGGTGCTGCGGGCGCGGGTGCGCCAGGTGAACCGGGAGGGGCGGCTGCCGTAGCCTGTGGCCTCGTGGTCAGGCGGCGCGGTGGGCCGTGAAGGAGACCTGTTCGTGGTCGGCGTCCAGGTCGATGCTCAGGGACGCGTCCATGGCCGAGGCCAGGCGGCGCAGGAGGGGGAGGGTGGGGACGGAGTCCGCGCCTTCCACGCGGGAGACCTTGGCCTGGGTGAGGCCCGCGCGTTCGGCGAGTTCGGCCTGGGTGAGGTCGAGTTCCCGGCGGCGGTCGTACACGGCCTTGGCGAAGGCCATGGCCAGTCGGATCTCGGCCCGCTCGGCGGCGGCCTCGGGCGGTTCGGCGTAGCCCTCGGCGAGCTTCTTCTCGCGGTGCAGCTTCCAGCGCGTGTGGCTCACGTCGCGTCTCCGTCCTTCTCCTGGTCTCGCTTGTCCCGGTCATACGTCAGATGGGCCGGCCCATGTCCGCTCTCGCAGACGCTACGGGCCTTCACGGCTCGCTCGACCTGATCCGCTTCACGCATCCGGGTCTTGTGGAAGACCGTGAGGAGCACGATGCGTCGACCGGGCGCGAACCAGTACGTGACGCGGGTCTCCTGGCCGCCCAGAGTGGGGCGGAGTTCGTACACGCCATCGCGTAACGGACGAGCGAAGGGCATGGGAGTGAGCGTGCCCATGCTCGCGAGTAACTGGGCGTACTCCTCGATCTTCCGATGCTCGCGGTCGGCCAGGAGCTCAAGCCAGGCGCGGACCTCCGGCTCCATCTCGATCGTGTAGAGGGGTTCCATGCCACGACCGTATTATGTTGTGCACGACATAATACGGCCTGACGATGGTTCCTGCGGAAGGCGGGCGGCGCTTCGGTGGGTGTGGGCGACGCCCGGCCTCCCGCGTCAGGGGGGCGTGGCTAGTCGGGCAGCCGGTCCATGATCCAGGTGCAGAGTTCCTCGGTGATGCGGGTGTGGCCCTCGTTCTGGGAGGCGCACAGGAAGTCGTCGAGGTCGGTTTGGTCGGGGGAGAGGGAGTTGATGTCCGCGTACAGCTTGTCGTCGGAGTCGAGGTCGCGGACGGCGACGGCGCTCACGGCGGGGACGAAGCTGTGGGACTTGATGGGGGCCTCGGACTTGAAGCCGAGGAGCGGCGGCAGCGCGTTGAAGCGGTTGGCGAGGATCTCGAAGCTGTTGAGGGTGCCGCCGGGGGCGCCGTCGATGCGCGGCAGGCCGGTGGTGTGGATCTCCTTGGCGGGCGGCGGGGTCACCACGCGCAGCTTCGCTACGAGTTGATGCTCACCGGGCGACTGCGTGAGCAGCCTGCTGCCGAGGACGGACAGGCCCTTGCCCTCGAAGGCGAGCTTGCCCGGCTCCACGCCGTTGCCGGTGCCGTCCCCGGCGCCGTTGGCGACGCCGATGAGGCGCGGGATGCGCGGCCAGTTGCCGACCCGCTCGAGCTCCGTGAGGAACTCCGTGCGCAGCTTGCTGGTCGCGGGCGTGTCCTGCCACTCGGCGATGTGCTGCCAGAGGAGCTGCTGCGCCGCCGGGCTGTTCATCTGGTCCGAGAAGCTGCTGTTGAGCTTGCGGATGTAGTGCGCGAACGACTGGAGCGCGATGGGAATCCAGGCGCCCCGGTGCGGGCTGTCGTACGAGAGGTACAGGCCGGTCCGGTGGTCCATCCGCCGCATCTCCAGGCGGGCCAGCGCGTAGCGGGTGACGAGCCCGCCCATGCTGAAGCCGCCGACGGTCAGGCGGGATTCGCCCAGCTTCTCGGCGCCGGCCCGGATGATGGCGGCCTCCGCCGCCTGCGCGTTGTCCAGGATGGAGGCGCTGCGCTCGTTGAAGCCGACCAGGATGACGTCCCGGCCGCGCCGCCGCAGCTCGCTGAGGAACGGGAAGTCGTGGCGGTCCAGGTAGTCCCAGGAGTCGTTCAGGCTGCTGGGGCCCGAGTTGAAGCCGTCCGCCAGGATCACGGGGCGGGTCAGGTGGCTGTTGCCCTCGCCGTAGTACACCCAGGCCGTGCCCTGCGGCAGCGGCCACACCTCGTTGGGCTCGGGCGCGGCGGCGGTGACGGGCTGCGTCGGGCCCGAGCCGAGCGTGATGGGCGCCGCCGCCCGTAACGCTTCCTGGATCTGCTCCTCGCTCGGCGGCTGCTCTTCAGGCATGGGGTCCCCTCTCGGATGTGCGCGTAGACGTGTCAGCCGTACGCGTAGACATGTCAGCGCGATGACATGTGGTGACATCCTCGGTACACGGGGTGATCGCGGGAACCCGTGATTCGCGCCATTCCCGTCACGTCCGAAGAAAATCGCACATGACCGGAAACGCGCCCTTGCGTCAGGCGGTCGGGTTCGCGTCCGCGAGGGCCGCGCGCAGGTGGCCCCGCGACTCGGCCAGGAGGCGGGCCGCCGTGGGGCCGTCCACCTGGCCGAGAATCGCGAGGATCGCGTTCTTCACCTCGCCGTCGGTGGCGGCGAGCGCGCGCTCGATCTCGTCGTCGGACGCGCCCGTCGCCAGCGCCACGATGCGGCGGGAGCGGGCCCGCAGCTTCTCGTTGGAGGCGCGGACGTCGACCATCAGGTTCCCGTACGTCTTGCCCAGACGGATCATCGTGATCGTCGAGATCATGTTGAGGACGAGCTTCTGTGCCGTGCCCGCCTTCAGGCGGGTGGAACCGGTGAGGAGTTCGGGGCCCACGACGACCTCGATGCCGTGCTCGGCGGCCGCCGCGAGCGCGCTGTCCGCGTTGCAGGACAGGCCGATCGTCAGGGCCCGGCGGGCGCGGGCGTGCTCGACCGCGCCGATCGCGTACGGCGTGCGGCCCGACGCCGAGACGCCGACCACCGTGTCGTCCGGCGTGAGCGCGAGCGCGTCCAGGTCCTCGGCGGCCAGGGCCTTGCTGTCCTCGGCGCCCTCGACCGCCGTGACCATCGCGGCCGGGCCGCCCGCGATCAGGCCGAGCACGTCACCGGGGTCGGTGTTGAACGTCGGCGGGCACTCGGACGCGTCCAGGACACCGAGGCGCCCGGCCGTGCCCGCGCCCGCGTAGATCAGGCGGCCGCCGCGCGCCATGCGCTGCGCCGTGGCGTCGATGGCGGCGGCGATGCGGGGCAGCTGCGCGGCGACGGCGGTGGGGACGGTCGCGTCCTCGCCGTTCATGATCCGGGCGATGTCCTCGGTGGGCAGCCGGTCGATCTCGGCGAGCTCGGGCCGGAAGGCCTCGGTGGTGAGGGAGGCGAGCTCGGCCCGCAGCTCGCCGTAGCCGTGGCCGTGGTCGTGGCCGTCGGGGGTGGAGGTCATGAGGGAGTGGCTCTTTCAGGGAAAGGGCGGGTGGGTGGGGACAAGCCCGTCCGGCGTTTGAGGACGAGCGCGCAGCGCGACACGCGGCGAGCCGAGGCGGCCTCAGCCGGCCCGGTGCCGGTGGGCCAGAGCCTCGTACGACGCCGCGAGCGCCGGCGCAGCCGTCTCGTACGTACGCTGGGCGACCCCGACGAACAGGCAGTCCACGACGAGCAGTTGGCTCGTCCGGGACGACATCGCCGCCGGGCGCAGCTCGCTCTCGCGGGCCGTGGACGTGGTCAGTATGTGGTCCGCGTAGCTCGACACGAGGCCGTCCGGGCGTCCTGTGATCGCGATGGTGGTGGCGCCGTGCTCGAAGGCGACCCGCAGCGGCTCGATCACGTCGCCCGTCGAACCGGAGTGCGTGATGGCGATCGCCACGTCCTTCGCGCGGAGCGTCACCGCGTTGGTGACGGCGAGGTGCGGGTCGGAGTGCGCGTGCGCGACCTGGCCGATGCGCAGGAGTTTCTGCGCCAGGTCCTGGGCGACGAGCCCGGACGCCGCCATGCCGTAGATCTCCGTGCGCCGGGCGGCGGCGAGCGCGGCCACGGCCGCGCCGAGCTGCACCGTGTCGAGCGCGGCCGCCGTGTCGGCGAGGGTCTGCTGCTCGTCGTACGCCAGCTTCGCGACGACGTCCGCGATCGGGTCGTCCACGGCGATGTCCGCCGTGACGGCCGGGGCCCGGCCCGACTGCTGCTGGGCGGCGAGCCCGGCGAGCGCCAGGCGCAGGTCCCGGTAGCCGGGGTAGCCGAGGAGGCGGGCCGTGCGGACCACCGTGGCCTCGCTGGTGCCGGTGAGCTCGGCGAGGCCGGTGACCGTGAGGGCGGCGCAGCCCGCCGGGTCACCCGCGACGGCCTCCGCTACCCGCTGCATGGAGCGCGTCATCGACGGGGCGAGCGTGCGCACCTTGGCCGCGAGGGCGGCCGGAGCGGGCGGGGCGCCTCCGGCGAAAATTTCCTTCACGTCAGACGTCACCTTTGAAAGGTATTTTCAGGGTGGGGGCGGGTCAAGACCCCGGCGGCCGTCGCCCCGCGTGGGGCGCGTGGGGTGACAATTGCCGTATGGACACGATTGACCCCCTGGAGCAGGCGCTGCACGCCGCCCGCGCGCTCGTCCTCGCCGACCTCGCCGCGCGCGAGGTCGCGCAGGCCGACGTCGTCTCCTTCGTCGAGGAGGCCGTGGCACACCGCCGCTGGTGGGTCGAGCAGTGGCCCGAAGGCGCCGACTACGTGGCCGGGCTCGTCGCCCAGGACGTCCAGGACAAGATCCTGGAGCGGTACGGGCGCTGGCCGCTGTGCCCCGTCTGCGGCTCGGGCGATCCCCACGCCCTGGACGTGGAGCCGGAGCTGGGGCCCGATCCGCACTGGGTGTGCGGGAAGGCGGGGGTCGTCGTGGCGGCTGTGGGGAGCCTGACGTGACCGTCTATATAGATCCGCCGGTCTGGCCCGGGCACGGGCGGCTCTGGTCGCATCTGGTCAGTGATGTGTCGTATGAGGAACTGCATGCGTTCGCCGCGCGGATCGGGGTGCCGGAGCGGGCGTTCGAGCGGGATCACTATGACGTTCCGTCTTCGCGGTACGCGGATGCCGTGGCGGCGGGGGCTGTGGAGGTGGGGTCTCGGGAGGTTGTGCGGGTGCTTGTGGGGGCGGGGTTGCGGCGGCGGAAGGGGCGCGGGGTTTAGGCCTCGCGGTGCGCCCCAGGCCCGCCCCTTTCCCGAAACCGGGGCTGCCGCCCCGGGCCCCGCTCAACCGCAATTGGCGCTCCGCGCCTCGTCCTCAAACGCCGGACGGGCTAGATAGGTTCGCTGGCCCTCTCGGTCCGCGTCTCGGGTGTAGCCCGCTCTGGTGAGGACCGCCTCGGAGCGGGTGTTGCCTTCGGCGACCACGGCTCGTACGCCCCGGACATCCGGCAGGGACAGGGCCCACTTCGTCAGCGCGCGGAGCGCCTCCGTCGCGTAGCCGTTGCCTCGGGCCGTGGGGACCAGGTCGTAGCCGATCTCCGCCCAGCCCTCGTCGTCGGGGGCGCCGTGGAAGCCCATGGCGCCCAGGGCGCGCTGGTCGGTGGTGCGGATGATCGCGTAGGAGCCCCACTCGGGGCGGTGCGTCCCGGCGGCGTACGCCTTCGCGATCAGTGCGGCGCCGGTGCGGGTGCCCTCGCAGGGGCCGCCCTCGATCCAGTCGAAGCCGCCGGTGCCGCCGGTGGCGAGGTCGGCCAGGGCCGGGGGCGCGATCTCCAGGAGGGCGATCCGGTCGGCGGGCAGGTGGATCTGGTTGTGCCAGCGCCAGCGCTCGGGGCGGGCCCGGCCCGGCAGGGTGGCGCGGCCCGTCGCCCACAGCAGGGTCCGCCCGTGCGAGGCGCCGTCGCGGGCGGGCGGCACGTGCGGGAACTGCCAGGCCAGCAGCGCCTCGCAGAGGTCCTCCGGCGGCTCGTAGGCGATGTCGAAGGCCCGCAGGATGTCGTACGTGTGCACCAGCAGCTCCACGATGCCCATGGCGGCGAAGCCGCGCGCGTCCGCGCTGCCGTACGGGAACGGGTGGAAGCCGCGCACCCCCGCGGGCGTCGTGCGCACCACCGCCGCGAGGAGCCCCGCCGACGCCTCGACCGCGTGCACCGCGCCCGCCGGGCCCGTGCCCTCCTCCAGGCGCACGTCGATCGGGACGTACGTCGTGGTGGTGCGGCCCGTCAGCTGCGCCGCGTACGCCGTGAAGTCGCTCGTGATGTGCGCGGCCGTGTCGAGGCAGCTCCACTCCAGGCCGCCCGCGGGCCGCGTCCAGTCGTACGCGTCCGTCGCCGCCGCCCGCAGCGCCCGCACCGCGTGCGCCGTGGCCCGGTCGATGTGTTCCGCGCCCATCTCCAGCATGCGCCGAGGCTACGTCAGCAGGGCCAGCTCGGCGACGAGGTTCTCGCGCGCCGGGGACTCCCAGTGCGCTGCCCCGTACGGGGTGCGGAACAGGCGGGGCAGGGCCAGGAGTTGGCGCAGCACGTTGGCGCGGCCCTCGCGGAAGGCCTCGTCAGGGACGAAGGCGTACTCCTCGCGGACCGCCGCCGCGTACGCCGCGTAGGCGTCCGGCGGCGAGGCCAGGACCGCCAGGTCCGCGTCGCACAGGACCTCGCCGTCGCGGTCCCCTTCCGCCGGGTCGTGCGTGATGGTCAGCCGTACCAGGCGGGCCACTTCAGCGGTGTCCGCCGCCGTAAGGCCCGCCTCCGGCAGGGCCCGCTCGGCCAGACGGGCGCTGCGCTCCTCGTTCTCCGAGCGGTCCGGGGCGTAGACGGCGTCGTGGAACCAGGCCGCGAGGCGCACCAGGTGCGGGTGGTCCGCGTGGCTCTGGAGGGTGTCGATGTGGTCCAGGACCGCGGTGAGGTGGGTGGGCGTGTGGTAGCGGCGGTGGGGCTCTGACCAGCGGGCCAGGAGGGCGTCGGCGTAGGGGGTGGGGTCGGGGGGTGTGGGTGCGGGGTGGCGGGCCGCGGTGAGGGTTTCGTGCCAGCGGGTGTGGAGAGGGGCGGTGGAGTGGGCCATGGGGTCACGGTACGTGCCGGACGGGCTGGAACCGGAGGGTGTCGTGCCGTTGCCATTGAGGGCGGTGAGGGGTTGGGTGGCCCGCATGACGAGCGACGCGACCACGCCCTCCACGGCGTACGACTCCGACCGGCCCGGCCGACTCCTCCGTACCGAACGCGACACGCTCATCCCCTTGTTGCGCGCCGCTGACGCCGCCGCCTTCACGGCTCCCACCTGCTGCCCGGGCTGGACGGTCCGCCATGTGCTCGCGCACTGCGCCGCCGCCCTGACGCGGGTCGTCGAAAGCCGCTTCGAGGAGGGCGTGTTCACGGCGGAGGCCAACGACAGGGACATCGCCGAACGCGATCCGTGGCCCGTCTCCCGCGTCGTGGACGAGCTGGAGTACGGCATGACGCACGCGGGCGCCGCCATCGCCGCGTCCAAGGGCCTGCTCGACGGCGTCGCCCTCGGCGAATGGGTGCACGCGGGTGACGTACGAGACGCGTGGGGGCTGCCCGGCGCGTACGCCGGTGCCGGGCTCGGCGACGCGCTCGCGCTGCTCGCCGCGTTCAGCGAGCAGCGCCCGGCGCCGCCGCTGCACGCGGACCTCGACGACTTCGACGAGCCGCTGACCCTGGGCGCCGCCGACGGCAGCCGCCCGCCCGCGCGGTACATCGGCGACGCCCCGACCCTGATCCGCCTGTACGCGGGCCGCCCGCTTGCGGGCGCGCGGTTCGAACTGGCGGGGGTGACGGCGGAGGAGCTGTCGATCTTCAGTTAGAGGTCGCGGGGGTGGGGTGGGGTGGGGTGGGGATGGGGTGTGGGGGGCGCGTTCAGTGGGCGTGCCCGGCGTCCCCGCCGCCTTCCGCGGTGTCCGTCGTCCGTACCGTGAACGCCGCCGTGCGCACCTGGCCCTCGTGCCGGAAGTCCAGGAACAGGCGGTAGGAGCCCGCGCTCGGGGCCGTCGCCGTGAAGGAGACGGCCGGGCCCGGCTTCGTGCGGCCGTCGCCGGGCTCGCCTTCCGGGTGGACGTGGAGGTAGGCGAGGTCGCCGGAGCGCAGGGCCACCAGGTGGCCGTACGCGCCGAGGTAGGGCTGGAGGTCGGTGACGGGCTTGCCGTCGCGGGTGACGCGCAAGGTGAGGCGGCCGGGCTCGCCGGGCGTCAACGCGCCGTCCAGGCGCACCTCGTAGCCGTCCGCCAGCTTCGCCTTGGCCGCGGGGGCGGGCAGCCGCGCGGGCTCGTACGCGCCCGTCACCGCGAGGTCCGTACCCAGCGTCACCTTCTCCTTCGCCCGCTCGGGCCGGAAGTCCGCGAAGACGCGGTAGTCCCCGGCCTTCGGCAGCGTCGCCGGGACCGACCAGGTGCCGTCGGCGGCGCGGGTGGGGTGCAGGTGGCGGTACGTCGTCAGGTCGCGTGACGCGACGATCAGGTGCAGCTCCTTGCCGTGGTCCTTCTGGTACGTCGTCACGGTGCGGCCCGAGTCCGTGCGGGACACCGTGAAGCGCAGCCGCGTGGGGTCGCCCGCCTTGGCGCGGGGTGTCTTCAGGTCGAGTGCGTAGCCGTCGGCGGCCACCTGGAGGCCCGCGGGGGTGTGGGCCGCGCCTTCACCCGTCCCTGGCTTCTTCTTCTGCTGGTTCTGCTGGTTCTGCTGGTTCTGCTTTCCGGTGTGGTCCGTGCTGTGCGCCGCCGGTGTGCCCACCGTGTCGACGCTCGTGCCCACCGCGTACGCGGTGCCGAACGTCGCCGCGACGGCCGCGGCGAAGGCGGTGATCTTGAGTCCGGTGTTCATGGCGTCGTCGGCTCCTTGTGAGTGTTCTGGATTCCTGGATGGTGACGATACCCCCTGGGGGTATGAAGTCAAGCGGGGATCTCTCTTGCGGTCGATACCCCTGGGGGGTATAAATATTTCTCGTAAGGCCATACCGACCCCGGGTATCCCGGCCGTCCCGGCACGAGGAGCAGATGACATGTCCACCACTCAGGTAGAGCTAGCCATCGGCGGCATGACCTGCGCCTCCTGCGCGGCGCGCATCGAGAAGAAGCTGAACCGCATGGACGGCGTGGAGGCGACCGTCAACTACGCCACCGAGAAGGCCAAGGTCAGCTTCGAGGGCGAAGGACTCGCCGTGGCCGATCTGATCGCCACCGTGGAGGCCACCGGGTACACCGCGCAGGAACCCGCGCCACCCCGTACGGAGGGGGGTGAGGCCGGGGCAGACGCCGACGGCGCCGACGACGGTGACGCCGCGCTGCGGCCGCTGCGGCAGCGGCTGATCGCGGCCGTCCTGCTGTCCGTGCCCGTCATCGCCATGGCGATGGTCCCGGCCCTCCAGTTCGAGTACTGGCAGTGGCTGTCCCTGACGCTCGCGGCGCCCGTCGTCACGTACGCCGCCTGGCCCTTCCACAAGGCCGCTTTCACCAACGCGCGGCACGGCGCGGCCACCATGGACACGCTGATCTCCGTCGGTACGTCGGCGGCCTTCCTGTGGTCGCTGTGGGCGCTGTTCCTCGGCTCGGCCGGTGAGCCCGGCATGACGCACGCCTTCGAGCTGACCATCGAGCGCACCGACGGCGCCGGGAACATCTATCTGGAGGCCGCGGCCGGAGTCACCGCCTTCATCCTCGCCGGGCGGTACTTCGAGGCCCGCTCGAAGCGGAAGGCGGGCGCCGCCCTTAAGGCGCTGCTTGAGCTCGGCGCGAAGGACGTCACGGTACTTAGGGATGGCACTGAAAAGAACGTTCTAGTTAGTGAGTTGATGACCGGGGACCAGTTCCTCGTGCGGCCCGGCGAGAAGATCGCCACCGACGGGCGGGTCGTCGAGGGCGCCTCCGCCGTCGACGCCTCGATGCTCACCGGCGAGTCCGTGCCGGTCGAGGTCGGCGAGGGCGACGCGGTGACCGGGGCGACCCTGAACGTCGGCGGGCGGCTCGTCGTCGAAGCCACGCGCATCGGCGCCGACACCCAACTGGCCCGCATGGCGCGGCTCGTGGAGGACGCCCAGAACGGCAAGGCCGCCGCCCAGCGCCTCGCCGACCGCATCTCCGGGGTGTTCGTGCCCGTCGTCATCGCGCTCGCCGTGGCCACCCTCGGCTTCTGGCTCGGCAACGGGGTGGGACTCACCGCCGCGTTCACGGCCGCCGTCGCCGTACTGATCATCGCCTGCCCGTGCGCCCTGGGGCTCGCCACGCCCACCGCGCTCATGGTCGGCACCGGGCGCGGCGCGCAGCTCGGCATCCTCATCAAGGGCCCCGAAGTCCTGGAGTCCACCCGCCGCGTCGACACGATCGTCCTGGACAAGACCGGCACCGTCACCACCGGAAAGATGACCCTCCTGGCCGCGCACGTGGCCGAGGGCACCGACGAGGCGGACGTCCTGCGGCTCGCGGGCGCCCTTGAGCACGCCTCCGAGCACCCCATCGCGCAGGCCGTGGCCGCCGGTGCGGCCGCGAAGGTGGGCGCGCTGCCCACGCCCGAGGACTTCGCGAACATCGCCGGGCTCGGCGTGCAGGGCATCGTCGAGGGGCACGCGGTGCTGGTGGGGCGTGAGCAGCTGCTGGATGAGTGGGCGATGCGGTTGCCCGAGGAGCTGAAGAAGGCCAAGGACGCGGCCGAGGAGGCGGGCCGCACCGCCATCGCCGTCGCCTGGGACGGCGAGGCGCGGGCCGTGCTCGAAGTGGCCGACGCGGTGAAGGACACCAGTGCGGATGCTGTTAGGCGGCTGCGTGCCCTCGGCCTCACGCCGATCCTCCTGACCGGCGACAACAAGGCCGTCGCCGAATCCGTCGCCGCCGAGGTGGGGATCGCTCCCGAGCACGTCATCGCGGAGGTCCTGCCGCAGGACAAGGTCGACGTCGTCAAGCGCCTCCAGGGCGAGGGGCGTTCGGTGGCCATGGTCGGCGACGGCGTCAACGACGCCGCCGCGCTCGCCCAGGCCGACCTGGGGCTCGCCATGGGCACCGGCACGGACGCCGCCATCGAGGCGGGCGACCTGACGCTCGTACGGGGTGACTTGAGGGCCGCGGCGGATGCCATCCGGCTCTCCCGCAAGACCCTCGGCACCATCAAGTCCAACCTCTTCTGGGCCTTCGCCTACAACGTGGCCGCCCTGCCGCTGGCCGCGGCGGGACTGCTCAACCCGATGATCGCGGGGGCCGCGATGGCCTTCTCGTCCGTGTTCGTCGTCGGCAACAGCCTGCGACTGCGTGGATTCAAGCCACTGAGCTGATGCGAACGGGTCGGACTGGCCTGATCACCCCGGTGCGGACACATGCGCGCCGGGGTGATCTGCGTTTACTCTGGTAATTGGACTAGACCTGTGTTTCGGTGGTCGCCGCCGGCTGGCTTCCCGCCAGCGCCGGCACCAGGCTCAGGACCGGATTCGGCGAGAAGGAAGACGACACCTATGAGCAAGCGCGCAGTCCTGGAGGTGATCGCCCTCGACGCCGAGGACGCCGTCGCCGCCCAGGCCGGAGGTGCGGACCGCCTCGAACTGGTCACCGACATGGCCGCCGACGGACTCACGCCGTCCCGCGAGGCCTTCGCCGAGATCCGCGCCTCCGTGGACATCCCGCTGCGCGTCATGCTGCGGCTCGCCGACGGCTTCGCCGCCGGGGACGTCGCCGCCCTTGTGCGCCGGGCGCGCGAGCTGCGGGCCGAGGGCGCCGATGAGTTCGTCCTCGGCTTCCTCGACGAGGCGGGCGGGGCCGACCTCGCCGCCGTCGAGGAGGTCGTGGGGGCGCTCGACGGCTGCCGGTGGACGTTCCACCGGGCCATCGACCGGGCCGCCGACCGGGACGCCCTGCGCAAGCAGCTCGCGGAGTTGCCGGGGCTTGACACCTACCTCACCGCGGGGGCTGCCGCCGGGGTTGATGAGGGGCTGCCCACGCTTGTCGCCGAGGCGGCTCGGGCTGGGGAGCCCGGGTATGAGGCCACGATCCTGGTGGGGGGTGGGCTGCGGCTTGAGCACCTCGCGCGGTTGCGGGGGGCGGGGCTTGGTGCGTTCCACATTGGCGGTGCCGCTCGGCCCCACGGGTGGGGGCGGCCGCTCTCCGCCGACGCGGTGTCCGCCTGGCGGCGGGCTCTGGACGCCTGAGGCTTCGCCCCCCGGCCTGCCGTCGTCTGCGGCCCGTCGCCCACGTGCCCGCCGCGTCGCGACGGGGTGTTTCCCACCCGCCCGCCCGCCCGTGACTCTGTGGTGGGTGGGTGGTCCCCCGCCTGCCGCCTGGCTCGTCTGTCGTCTGCGGCCCGTCGCCCATGTCCCCGCCGCTTCGCGACGGGATGTCTCCCACCCGCCCGCCCGTGACTCCGTGGTGGTGGGTGGCCCCCCCGCCTGCCGCCCGGATCGTTTTCGGCTGCGGCCCGTCGCCCATGTGCCCGCCGCTCCGCGGCGGGATGTCTCCCACCCACCCGCCCGTTACTCGTGGCTTTGACAGTTGGCCGTGGGTGCCCCCCGGCCCGGGCGGAGCGGGGTGGGTGCGGGGCGCAGCTGCCAGTCACGGGCGGGTGGGTGGGAAACCCCGCCGCGGAGCGGCGGAGAAGGGGTGTGCCTGGCGCAGCTGCGAGTCATGGGTGGGTGGGTGGGAGACCTCGCCGCGGAGCGGCGGAGCGGGGGTGTGGCTGGCGCAGCTGCGAGTCATGGGTGGGTGGGTGGGAGACCCCGCCGCGGAGCGGCGGAGACGGGGGGTGGCTGGCGAAGCCGTGGGTGGGGAGGCGCAGGGGGCGCTCCGGGTGGTGGTTAGGTCAGGGGGGCCGGGAGTGGGGTGGCGTGGAGGATGGTCAGGCCGGAGACCGCTCGGGTCAGGGCTACGTACAGGCGCCGCAGACCCGTGCGTTCGTCGGGCTCACCGGCGACCACGGCCGCGGGCTCGTCCAGTACCACGTAGTCGTACTCAAGGCCCTTGGCCAGCGACGCGGGCACGAGGGTGAGGCGCACGTCGGGCGTGGTCTCCTCGCCGGGGGCGAGGTACGGGACGCCCGCCGCGTCCAGCGCCGCCGCCAGCGCCGGAACCCGCGCGTCCGCCGCGATCAGGCCGGTCGACCCCTCGTGCCGGAGCGACTCGGCGCAGGCGTCGAGGACCGCCGCGTCCAGAGCAGCGTTGTCGAGGGCGGTGGCGTCGAGGACCGCCGCGTCCAGGGCAGCGGTGTCGAGGGCGGCGGTGTCGCGGGCCGCTCGGTCGAGGCCGTCGGGCCCGACGGGTCGTACCGTTAGCGAGCCCGCTGACTCGCGTACCGATTCGACCGCCGTCAGGCCCGGAGCGATCGCGGGCAGGAGGCGGGACGCGTAGGCGATGACCTCGCGCGGTACGCGGAAGCCGGCCGTGAGTTCCTCCACGACGGCGTCCTCCTTGCCCAGGTGGGCCAGCGCCTCGGTCCAGCCGCGCGTCGCCCAGGGCGTGGTGCCCTGGGCCAGGTCGCCGAGGACGGTCACCGAGCCGGTGGTGCAGCGGCGGCCCACGGCGCGGTACTGCATGGGGGACAGGTCCTGCGCCTCGTCGAGCACGACGTGGCCGAGGGAGTGGGTGCGGGTGATCAGGTCGGTGGCCTCGTCGATCAGGACGGCGTCCGCCGCCGACCACTTGGTGCTCTTCGGCGTCCGTGCGGGCTTCGCCCAGAGCAGGGCCGCGCGTTCCTCCGCCGAGAGGACGCCCTCGGCGTGCGCGGCCAGGAACTCGGGGTCGCTGAGCAGCCGGTGCACCAGCTTCGCCGGGTCCACCTGCGGCCAGATCGCCTTCACGGCGGCCTTCACCGCCGCGTTGCGCGCCACGGCGTCCTGCACGCGGTCGTCCGGGGCCTCCCCGGACCGCTCCATCTGGACGAGCACGGCGTGCGCGATGCGCTGCGGCAGCGCCTCGCGTGCCGCGCCGTACCGCATGTCGCGCTCCTGCAACTCCCGGACGATGTCCTCGAGTTCGTACGCCGGTACGCGCCAGCGGCGCGAGCCGCGCACCACCACGACGGCCTCGGTGGGCGGCGTCACGTGCGCGCGCACGGCCCGGCGCAGCACCTCGGCCATGCGGGCGTCGCCCTTGACGAGGGCGGTGGCCGCGTCGTCCGCGCCCCGGACCTCCACCCGTGCCACGAGGTCGTCGACGGTGGCCTGCTTGACCTCCAACTCGCCGAGCGCGGGCAGCACCTGCTCGATGTAGTGCAGGAAGGAACGGTTCGGCCCGATGACGAGGGTGCCGGTGCGGGCGAGCCGCTCGCGGTGGGCGTACAGGAGGTAGGCGACGCGGTGCAGGCCGACGGCGGTCTTCCCGGTGCCGGGGCCGCCCTGCACGCACACCGATCCGGCGAGCCCGCCGCGTACGATCTCGTCCTGCTCCGGCTGGATCGTCGCCACGATGTCCCGCATGGGGCCCACGCGCGGCCGTTCGATCTCCTGCTGGAGCAGCTTGCTGGTCCGCTCGGCCGCAGCGGTGTCCGTGAGGTCCTCGTCCTCGTACGCCGTCAGGTCGCCGCCGGTGTAGCCGAACCGGCGGCGCAGCCCCACGTCCATGGGGTCCTTCTTCGACGCCCGGTAGAACGGCTGGGACACGGGCGCGCGCCAGTCGATGACCATGGGGTCGCCGTCGGCGTCGTGCACGTGCCTGCGCCCGATGTAGAACCGCTCGCCTTCGGCCCCCTCGGCGAGGTCGGCGCCGGGCGCGTGCAGGAAGTCGAGCCTGCCGAAGAACAGCGGGGTGTGCGCGAGGTCCGCGAGCGCCTTGATCCGGTCGTCGATCTGCCCCTGGAGGACCTCGGCGTTGACCCAGTTCGCGGTGACGTCCCGGATGTCCAGGGACTCGACGTCCTCGCGCATGGCGCGCAGCGCGGAGCGGGACGCGGACAGGTGGGTCCGTTCCCGGGCGAGAGGGTCGAGAGGGTCGAGAGGGACGAGGGGGTCGAGGGGGTCGAGGGGGTCGGCGGGTGGGGGGTTCACGGGGGTCTGCCTCCGGTGCGGGTGGTCACGGGTGGGCTCTGAACCGCCGGTTTCCGACCGGGCGGCGGCGCTCCACGGCGAGGCGGGAGGCGGGGAAGGAGGCATCCTAGTGAGACGTCCGTGGCGGCACCAACGAATTACGGAGGCCCGGGGCGTCAACCCTGAGTCATCCCTGAGACGGTCCTCAGGGGTGCCGTCCGTCCGGAGGTGTAGAGGGCACGGTCCCTGGGTCCTACGGGGGGACCCGCGCGGTTACCCCCGCAGGCCGATGTCCGGGCCCGCCCCGCGCAGCACCATGGAGACATGAGCAGCGCAACAGTCCTCAGCCCCGCGTCCCTCGCCCCCGGCGGCCGCCGTGCCGACGGTGCGACCGCCGCCTCCGAGTCCCACCGTCCGCACCGCTTCGGCGACGCCGTGCGCGCCGCGAAGGTCTTCGTGACCGCGGCCTTCGGCGTCACCGTGCTCGGCGAGTACGCCGAGGAGGCGGGCGTCCGCCGCCGCTGACCGCCGCCCCCCGGGCCCGTCAGTCCGCGAGCAGCGACCCGGCGTCCATGATCCGGTAGGCGTACCCCTGCTCGGCGAGGAAGCGCTGGCGGTGGGCCGCGAAGTCCTGGTCGATGGTGTCGCGGGCGACCACGGAGTAGAAGTGCGCCTGGTGGCCGTCGGCCTTCGGGCGCAGGACGCGGCCGAGGCGCTGCGCCTCCTCCTGGCGGGAGCCGAACGTGCCGGACACCTGGATGGCGACCGTCGCCTCCGGCAGGTCGATGGAGAAGTTCGCGACCTTCGACACGACGAGCACGCTGATCTCGCCCTCGCGGAACGCGTCGAAGAGCTTCTCGCGCTGCGCGTTGGACGTCTCGCCCTTGATGACCGGCGCGTCCAGGTGCTCGCCGAGCTCGTCGAGCTGGTCGATGTACTGGCCGATGACGAGGATCTGCTGGCCCGCGAACTTCCGGACGATGGCCTCCGTGACCTTCCGCTTGGTCGCCGTCGTGGCGCAGAAGCGGTACTTCTCCTCCGGCTCGGCCGTGGCGTACGCGAGCCGCTCGGACTCGGTCAGGTCGACGCGCACCTCCACGCAGTCCGCGGGGGCGATGTAGCCCTGCGCCTCGATCTCCTTCCACGGCGCGTCGAAGCGCTTGGGCCCGATCAGCGAGAACACGTCCGACTCGCGCCCGTCCTCGCGGACGAGGGTGGCCGTCAGGCCGAGGCGGCGGCGGGCCTGGAGGTCGGCGGTGAACTTGAAGACCGGCGCGGGCAGCAGGTGCACCTCGTCGTAGACGATCAGGCCCCAGTCCCGGGAGTCGAACAGCTCCAGGTGCGGGTAGATGCCCTTCCGCTTCGTCGTCAGGACCTGGTACGTGGCGATGGTGACCGGGCGGATCTCCTTCTTCGTACCGCTGTACTCGCCGATCTCGTCCTCGGTGAGGGAGGTCCGCTTGACCAGCTCGTGCTTCCACTGCCGGGCGGAGACGGTGTTGGTGACGAGGATCAGCGTGGTGGCCTTCGCCTCGGCCATGGCGCCCGCGCCGACCAGCGTCTTGCCCGCGCCGCAGGGCAGCACGACCACGCCGCTGCCGCCGTGCCAGAAGCCCTCGACGGCCTGGCGCTGGTAGGGGCGCAGGGTCCAGCCGTCCTCGGCCAGGTCGATCGCGTGGGCCTCGCCGTCCACGTACCCGGCGAGGTCCTCGGCGGGCCAGCCCAGCTTGAGCAGCGTCTGCTTGATCTGGCCGCGCTCGGAGGGGTGGACGGCCACCGTGTCCGCGTCGACGCGGGCGCCGACCAGCGGCTGGACCTTCTTCGAGCGGAGGATCTCCTCCAGGACAGGGCGGTCGGTGGTGGTGAGCACCAGGCCGTGCGTGGGGTGCTTGGACAGGGTGAGGCGGCCGTAGCGGGCCATCGTCTCGGCGACGTCCACGAGCAGCGCGTGCGGCACCGGGTAGCGCGAGAACTCCACCAGGGCGTCCACGACCTGCTCCGCGTCGTGCCCCGCCGCCCGCGCGTTCCACAGCCCGAGCGGCGTCACGCGGTAGGTGTGGATGTGCTCCGGGGCGCGCTCCAGCTCGGCGAAGGAGGCGATGGCCCGGCGGCAGGCGTCGGCCCGCTCGTGGTCGACTTCGAGCAGGAGGGTCTTGTCACTCTGGACGATGAGCGGTCCGTTCACGTACGCATCCCTTCACGAACCCGTGCCCGGGCGCCGCGGACGGCGGCGCCTGGCCAAACGTCCAGTGTGCCTCATGCGCGCGTCCTTCCCCCGGGGTCAGCGGCCCGTCGTCAGCCGGTGAGGGCGCTGAGCCGCACGGAGAGCTCCTTGTGGCCCTCGGGGGTGGGGTGCAGGCCGTCGACGAGCAGCTCGGGCCGTCCCCGCAGCGGCTCCCACAGGTCCAGGTGGTCGACGTGGTGCCGGGCGCACCAGTCCCGCTGCAGCGCGCGCAGCCGCAGCGCGCGGGCCTCGGTGAAGCACAGGCCCTCGTAGTCGGCGGTCCGGGTCTCGTCGAGCCACAGCGGGCCCACGACGACGAGCCGGGCCCCGTGCCGGTGCGCGGCCCCGGCCAGCGCGTCGAGGTGCTCCGGGAGCCGCTCCAGCGGGTCGCCGCCCGGGCCGTGCCCGCCGACGGGCACGGCGGAGTCGTTGATCCCGGCGGCGACGAGCAGCGTGTCGGGCAGCCGGGGGCTAAGGAGCGGGGGCGTCTGCGCGGCCACGTCGGCCAGGGTGCTGCCCGGGATGGCCAGGTTGAAGACGCGGTGGGCGGCCTCGTCCGCGGCGATGTGCGCGGCCGCCAGGTGCGCGGCCCAGCCGCCGTACGGGTCGCAGCGGCCGTACGCGATGCTGTCGCCGACGATGACGACGCGTGCCGCCGGGCGCAGCGGCCGCGCGTCCAGGTACGCCCAGGCGCTGTCGCCCGGGGTGCTGTCGCCCGCGGTGCTGTCGTCCGGGGCGGTGTCGTCCGCAGTGCTGTCGCCCGGGGTGCTGTCGTCCGGGGCGAGGAGGACGCGCCTGCGGGCGTAGTCGTCAACCTCGTAGGCGTCGGCCGCGGCCAGATCCGCGTCCGTCAGACGCAGGACCGCGCCCTGGACGCTCTCCCCGATCGCGCGCTTCAGGGTCAGGTGCACGTCCAGGCCGCTGGTGGCGATGACGTCCGGGTCGGTGATCGGCAGCGGCCGGGTCGTGTGCCCGGCCAGGGACGCCGGGGTCGTCGGGACCGGACCGCCGAACAGCTTGGTCTGGACGCGCTCGTCCAGGAGCGTGCCGAAGGAGAACAGGGCGTGGGGGCGGGGCTCGGTCACCGGGGGGCCGTGTCTTTCTGCGGGTTCTGCTGCGGGTTCTGCTGCGGGCTCTTCCGCGGGGAATGATCGGGATCAGCCTAGTTCTCGCTGGTCGGGGCGGTCCCGCCGCCCGCGTCCGTCGCGTCGGCCGCGCGCGGGCGGCGCGTGTCCGGTGGCGTGCTTCTGGTCGAACAGCAGCGCGCCGGGCCGCAGTTCGCGGGGGCGCGGCTCGGGGAAAGCGGCCGCCCGAGGTCCGTCGGTCGCGCCGGGGACCGGCTACCGTGGCGAGATGAGCACCCCGGACGCCCCCCGTTCCCTGGCGGAAGCCCTCAGGGCAAGCGCCGACGACCGTCTCGTCGCGCTGCTGCGGGCGCGGCCCGACCTGCTGACGCCCGTGCCGAACGACCTGACGCAGCTCGCGACGCGCGCGGGCACGCGGGCCTCGGTCGTCCGGGCCCTGGAGCGGCTCGACCGGTTCGCGCAGCAGGTCGCCGAGGCGCTCGCGGTGGCCCCGGACCCCGCCTCGTACGAGCAACTGGCCGCGCTGCTCGACGGCGCCCCGGAGGACACGCTGCGGCGGGCCGTCGGGACGCTGCGCGAGCAGGCCCTGGTGTGGGGCGCCGACGACCGCCTCCGCCTGGTGCGCACCGCGCGGGAGCTGCTCGCGCCGACCCCGCAGCGGCCCTCGCCCACCGGGCTCGGGCCGACCGTCGCGGAGGCCACCGCCGGGATGTCGCCGGGGCGGGTGCAGAGCGTCGTCGCCGCGGCCGGGCTCGCCTCGACGCACGACGCGGTGTCGGCCGTGGAGTCCCTCACGGCGCTGTTCACGGACCAGGAGCGGATGTCCGCGCTGCTCGACAGCGCCCCCGCCGAGTCCATCGAGGTCCTCTCGCGCCTGGTGTGGGGGCCGCCGTACGGGCAGGTCACCGCCGATCCCGCGCCGCACCTGCGCTGGCTGCTCGACCGGGGGCTGCTGCTTCCGACCGCGCCCGGCACCGTCGTGCTGCCCCGGGAGGCGGCCCTGCATCTGCGCGGCGGCCGCGCCCACCGCGACCTCGCGCCGTGGCCGCCGGAGGTGGCGGCCGCGCGCGAGCACCGTCCACAGGTTGTGGACACGACCGCCGCGGGCCAGGCGTACACCGCGCTCGCCACCGTGGAGGAGCTGCTCAAGGACTGGGACGAGGGCGGGCCCGCCGTGCTGCGCGCGGGCGGCCTGAGCGTGCGCGACCTGAAGCGCACCGCCGTCGCCCTGGACGTGGCGGAGCCGCAGGCCGCCTTCTGGGTCGAACTCGCCTACGCCGCCGGGCTGCTCGCGCCCGACGGCGAGGCCGACGAGCGGTACGCGGCGACGCCCGCCTACGACGCCTGGCAGGAGCTGCCCGCCGCCGAGCGGTGGGCGGCGCTCGCCACGGCCTGGCTCACCGCGAGCCGCTGCGCGGGGCTCGTCGGCGGGCGCGACGCCAAGGACCGGCCGCTGTCCGCGCTCGGGCCCGGCCTTGACCGCTCGGCCGCGCCCGAGGTGCGGCACCGGGTCCTCGCGCTCCTGGCCGCGCTGCCGGAGGGCGCCGCGCCGGAGCCGGAGTCGGTGCTCGCCCGGCTGCGCTGGGAGCGGCCCTCTGGCGGGGGCGCCCACGATCTGCGGGTGCGCCTCGCGCGGTGGGCCCTGGGGGAGGCGGAGCTGCTCGGGGTGACGGGACGGGGCGCTCTGGCCGCGCAGGGGAGGGCGTTGCTGGTGGCTGGGGGCCTTGGGGGGCCCTCTCCCGTTGAGCCGGGCCTTGGGCAGCCCTCTCCGGCCGGGCCGGGCGTTGCGCAGCCTTCTCCGCCGCTCCGCGGCGGGGCTCCCGCCCACCCACCCGTGCGCCCGGCGGGTTCCGGCACAGCCCCCGGCGGTCCGGACGGCCCCCAGCCTGCCAGCTCCCCGGCGGCGGCCGCGTCTCCGCCGCTCCGCGGCGGGGCTCCCGCCCACCCACCCGTGCGCCCGGCGGGTTCCGGCACAGCCCCCGGCGGTCCGGACGGCCCCCAGCCCGCCAGCTCCCCGGCAGCCGCCGCGTCTCCGCCGCTCCGCGGCGGGGCTCCCACCCACCCACCCGCGCACCCGGCAGCCCCCGCCGACCCGCACGGCGGTGCCGTCACCCCCCTCCATCCCCACCCCACCCCCACCGAACGCGCCACCGCCTCCGCCCAAGCCGCCCGCATCCTCGCCCCCCTCCTCCCCGACCCCCTCGACCACGTCCTCCTCCAGGCCGACCTCACCGCCGTGGCCCCCGGCCCGCTCCAGCGGCCGCTGGCGGACGCGCTCGACGTGCTCGCCGACGTCGAGTCGAAGGGCGGCGCCACCGTCTACCGGTTCACGCCGGGCTCCGTGCGCCGCGCGCTCGACTCCGGGCAGAGCGCGTCCGACCTGCACGCCTTCCTCGCCGCGCACTCCCGTACGCCCGTCCCGCAGCCCCTCGCGTACCTGATCGACGACGTGGCCCGCAAGCACGGGCACCTGCGGGTGGGCGCCGCGTCCGCGTACGTGCGGTGCGACGACGCGAGCGTCCTGGACGAGATCCTCGCCGACAAGCGCGCCCACGGGCTGCGCCTGCGGCGCCTCGCGCCCACCGTGCTCGCCGCGCAGGCCGACCCCGGCGCGCTCCTCGAAGGGCTGCGCGGCCTCGGCTTCGCGCCCTCCGCCGAGAGCGCCGAAGGCGACGTCCTGATCACCCGCGCCCACAGCCACCGCACCCCGCCGCGCACCGCGCCCGAGCCGGTGCCCGACGGCCCGCCGCTGCCGGACGCCACCCTCCTCGACGCCGCCGTGCGCGCCATCCGCGCCGGTGACCTGGCCGCCACCGCCCCGCGCAAGGACGCGCCCGCGGAGAGCGGCGAACTGCCGCGCACGACGGCGGCCGAGACCCTCGCCACGATGCAGGCCGCCGTCCTCACCGGCGAGACCCTGTGGATCGGGTACGTGAACGCCGACGGCGCCGCCAGCCAGCGTGTCATCGCCCCCATCCGCGTCGAGGGCGGCTTCGTCACGGCGTACGACCACACGGCCGACGAGGTGAAGACGTATCCGCTGCACCGCGTCACGGGCGTCGCGGAGCTCGCCGACGACTAGACGACTAGACGCCGAGGGGGCGCGGCCATGTCCGGTGACCGGGAGCGCGTTGGCGACGACCCACGGGGCGCACGACACGCCGACACCCCCGCCGACACCCACAACGAGATCCACGGCGGTGTCTTCCACGGGCCCGTCACGCAGGCGCACAGCGTCCAGCTGCCGCCTCCCCGGCGCGACACCTCCGCCCCGTACGGGCCGCCCGCCCCCTCGCGGGTGTTCGTCGGGCGCGACCGCGTCCTGGACCGTCTCACCGAAGCGCTGCGGCCGTCCGCCGGGGGCGCGGACGGGAGCCGGGTGCACGTCGTCGCCGGGCTCGCGGGGGTCGGCAAGACCGAACTGGCCCTGCACGTCGCCGCCCGTGCCCGGGGCCGGGGCTGGCTCCCCGGCGGGGTGCTGTTCCTGGACCTGTTCGGGTACGACAGGACGCGGCGCCTGGACGCCGGGCGCGCCCTGCGCTCGCTGCTCGCCGGGCTCGGCGTGCCCGCGGAGGACGTCCCCGAGGAACTCCAGGACCGCGCCCGCCTGTTCCGCTCCGTGCTCGCCGTCCGCGCCGAGCACGGCCGCCGCGTGCTGCTCGTCCTCGACAACGCCCGCGACAGCGACCACGTGCGCCCGCTCGTCCCCGGCGACGCCCGCACCCCGGTGCTCATCACCTCCCGGCACACGCTCGCCGACCTCGACGCCTGCCTGGAGGACCTGTCCGTCCTGGACGCGCCGCACGCCGTCGCCCTGCTGCGCGAGGAGGTACGGGCCGCCCTCGGCCCCGCCGACACCCGCCTGGAGGACGCGCCCGCCGCCGGGGACATCGCCCGGCTCTGCGGCGGCCTGCCGCTCGCGCTGCGCGTCGTCGCCGCCGTCCTCGCCGAGCAGCGCAACCGCCCGCCCGCCCACCTCGCCCGCGCCCTGGAGGACCGCGTGCGGCGCCTCGGCCAGCTCGCGCACGGCCAGCTCGCCGTGCGTGCCGCGTTCGACCTGTCGTACGCGCACCTGCCGCCCGAACAGGCCGCGCTGTTCCGCCTGCTGCCCCTGAACCCGGGCCCCGACCTCGCCACCGAGGCCGCCGCGCACCTCGCGGACCGTGCCCCCGACGCCACCGAACAGCTGCTCCTCGCTCTCGCCCGCGGCCATCTCATCGAGCCCGCCGCCGCGTTCGGCCGCTGGCGGCTGCACGACCTCATGGCCCTGTACGCGGAGGAGCGGAGCCGGGAGCAGGACTCGTCCGAGCACCTCGCGGGCGCCGCGTCCCGGCTGTACACCCACTACGTGGCGACGGCCCGCGCGGCGGGCCCGCGCCTGGCGGTCGGCGCGGCGGCCCATCCCCGGTTCGCCACCCCCGGCTCCGCCGCGAGCTGGCTCGACGCCGAGCGGGACAACCTGCTCGCCGTCGCCCGCGCGGCTCCTGGACTCGGCCAGCCGACCGCCCAACTCATCCTGCACTTCGCCCTGTTCGGCTACCTCATCGGCCGCCGCCACCTCGACGACGCCGTCGACCTCGCCGCCCGCGCCGTGCGCACCGCCCGCGCCACGCGCTCCCCCGAAGACCTGCGCCCGTACGAGCCCGCCCTGCTGAGCGACCTCGGCTCCGCCCAGCGCGAGCTGCGCCGCTTCGACGCCGCCATCACCTCGTACCGCACCGCGCTCGCCGCCCACGAACGCCTGCGCGGCCCCGCCCGCCACCGGTCCTCCGCCGACCGCCACTTCGAGGCCTTCGTCCTCAGCAACCTCGGCCTCGCCTTCCAGGAGGCCCACCGCCCGCACCGCGCCATCCGCGTCCTGAAGCGCTCCCTCGCCCTGTTCCCGCCGGACAGCGACCCGCGCTCCAAGGGCATGGCCTACACGAACCTCGGCATGGCCCTGTACGACGTCGGCCGGTACGAGGAGGCCATCGCCGCCTACGAGGAGGACCTCGCCGTCTGCCGCCGCACCGGCGACCGGCGCGGCGAGGGCGTCACCCTCAACCACCTGGGCATGGCCCTGCGCGAGACGGGCCGTCCGCGCGCGGCGACCGACGCCCACACCGGCGCGCTCGCCGCCGCACAAGAGACCGGCGACGCCTACAACGGCGCCATGGCCCTCAGCAATCTGGCCACCGACCTCACGCTCATCGGCCAGTACGAGCGTGCCGTCGACCTGGCCGGGCAGGCCGTCGAGAGGTTCCGCGCGTTCGGCGACGTCCACCACGAGAACCAGGCCCGCGTCACCCTGGCCGGAGCCCTCGCCCACCACGGCCGCCACGAAGAGGCGGCCGACACCGTGCGGTGCGCCGCCGACACCTACCGCGCGTCCGGCGACCGGCACGAGGAGGCCCGGGCGCGCACCGCCCTCGGCACCTATCTGGAGCTCTCCGGCCGCCTGCCCGAAGCCCTCGCCGCCCAGGCCCGCGCCCTGGCCCTGATCCGCGCCCTGCCCGGCCGCCCGGGGGAGCCCGGCGCCCTCAACAACCACGGCGTGACCCTGCTGAAGGCGGGGCGCCTGGAGGAGTCGGCGCGGGCGCTGCGCGCGGCGGTCGCCCTGGCGAAGGGGCGCGGCGAGCGGTCCGCCCTCGCCCTCGCCGAAGCCAACCTCGCCCTGGCGGAGGCCGCCCTGCGGACCCGTAGGACCCCGCGGGGCCGACCAGGGTAACGTCACCCTTTGGGCCCCCTTCAACACCGCAGCCCCGGAGGGAACTTCGTGGGGATCGAGAGCGACCAGCTCGTCTTCGACTATCTGAGCCGCGTCGGCGACCTGGCCCAGCAGCGCCAGCTGCCGTCCGCCGCCCGCATGCGGCTCGTCGCCGAACTGCGGGGCGAGATCGACCGCCGCCGCGCCAAGGCCGCCGACAGCCCCGCCGCCGTCCGCCGCATCCTGGACCGGCTCGGCACCCCCGACGACCTGGTCACCGCCGCCGCCGACCCCGCCGCCGCACCGCCCGCCGCCGCCCCCGCGCCCGCGCCCGCCCCGGCCGGGCGCGAGCCCAGGCGCCCGCGCCGTGTCGTGCCCCGGCCGCGCCGCTCCGTCGAGGCCCCCGCCGCCCCCGACCCGCGGCCGTCCCCGCCCCACCTGGCGAGCACCGAGGAACTGGGCGATTCGGGCCCGGAGCCGGACTGGTGGCGGGTGGAGCGGGTGCCGCTGGAGGGCGCGGAGTCGCTGCCCGGGTTCGTGGGCGGCGTGGAGATCCCGGAGATGCTGCCGAAGGCCGGGAAGCACCGGGAGGCGGAGGACGCGGAGGACGCGGAGGACTACGCGGAGGGTGAGCCGGAGGACGACGAGGGTGAGGACGAGGACGAGGACGGTGACGCGGCCGTCGAGGACGCGGCGCACGCGGCGCCCCGCCGTCGCTTCGGCGTGCTGCCGTCCCTGACGAAGAACGCTCCGCCCGCCCCGAAGGGGCCGAGCGCCCAGAAGGGCCCGCTGGCCAAGAAGGCGCCGTCCGCCGCGAAGGCCGCCCCCACGAAGGCCGCCCCCGTCGAGGACGACGACCCCGCCGCCGAGCCCGCCCCGGCGGCGGGCGGCGCCTCCGGCGTGCTCGCCGGACTCCGCTCCCTCTCCCACCCGGTGCTGCTGCTCGCCGCGGCCGCGCTCGTCGTCGGCGCGGTCATCGGCAACTGGTTCGCCCTGGGCGGCGGTTGGATCGTCGTCTGGTTCTCGCGCAAGCTCGGCTCGGCGGAGAAGAAGACCGCGGTGATCGCGCTGCCCGCCCTCGCCGTCGCGGGCGGGATCGGCTGGCTGTGGGGGCGGTCGCAGGGCAAGTGGGGCGAGCCCATCGCTGAGAAGCAGATGAACGCCGCGATCGAGGACACCTGGCCGTGGGTCGTGCGGGTGGCCGCCATCGCCTCCGCGCTGTTCGTCATCTGGAGATCGCAGCGCCGACGCCCCGAGTAGCGCGGCTCGTCCCGCAGCCAGTACGGGTTCTCTAGGGGTACGTAGTGTGCCCGAGCGCGTGCGCTGCGCGACATCGCCGAACTAGCCTCGTCCGGGAGACGGGCCCCAGAGACGGGCCCGACGGGCCTCAGAGATGGGTCACGCCCTCAACACCCGAACCGGACAAGGAGGTTGTTCTGGCATGAATCCGCAGCGAAGCGGCGCCTTAGCCAGACCGATAGCCGCCCTCACCACCACCCTCATCACCACCCTCGCCCTCACCCTGGGCCTGGCCGCCCAGGCCGCCCCCGCCCGCGCCGACGCCGCCCCAGGCCTCGGCGGCCTCACGTTCACCTCGGTCAACAGCGGCCGGAACCTGGACGTACAGAACGGCAACACCGGGGACGGCGTCTTCATCGTCACCAACTCCGCGCCGGGCCACCACCAGAAGTGGACCGCCGACGCGCGGCCTGACGGCTCGTTCGCCCTCGTCAACGACGACACCGGCAAGTGCGTCGAGACGGGCCTGCCGCTCAAGCAGCGCACGTGTTCCGGGGCGTCAGGCCAGCGCTGGTACTTCCAGCCCGTGACCGGCGCCGCCGACACGTTCATGATCCGCAGCGCGGGCGACAACAAGTGCGTCGACGTGGTGATGGCCGCGCAGTACGACGACGCGTGGACCCAGACGTACGGCTGCAACGGCAGCAAGGCGCAGCAGTGGAGGGTTCCGCCGTCCCTGAGTGAAGCGGCCCGCAAGGCCGCCGTGGAGTACGCCTCCGCGCGCTGCCAGAAGGACGCGAAGACCTGCTCGTGGACGAAGGGCAGCCAGGCCCCCGCCGAGCCGCTGCCCAAGAGCTGCGTCTCGCCCGTCTGGTACAACGGCACCGGCGAGCCGGTCCCGTGGACGTTCTCGCTCAGCACCTCGTCGGGCTGGTCGAGTCAGCTCGGCGTCTCGTTCACCTCGACGCTCGGCACCGGCATGGCGAGCCCCGTGCAGACCAGCGTGAGCCTCACCATCAACGGCCAGGTCAGCTACGACCTGCGGGAGGACCTGGGCAACAGCCTGGTCATCACCGTGCCGCCGAAGCAGTACGGCTGGGTGGCGCTCTCGAAGCTGGCGACGAAGGTGACCGGCGAGTGGACCTTCGACGCGGGCGGCTACCCGTGGAAGGCGAAGGACACCGTCACCGTGCCCCTGAAGAGCGACGACCAGGGCCGGTCCAGCATCTATCTGGCGAAGACCGGCCCGGAGTTCACGTCCTGCGACGCGTGACACCGGCGGTCCGAGGCGGGCGGGCCCGCCCTCACGCGCCCGCCCGCCTCACCTCCCGTACGCCTTCTCCCGTACGCCTTCTCCCGTACGTCTGCCGCTGCTTCTCCCGCGGCTACTTCTCCGTCAGATCCGCCCGCAGTTCGGCCAGGATCTTCGCGGCGGCCGTGTAGCCGATGCCCTGGATCCACAGCTCGTCGTCCACGACGTGGACGTTGCCGGACTTGACGGCCCTCATGTTCTTCCACAGGCCGCTGCTCACGGTCTGCCGCTCCTTGGCCTTCTTCGGATCGCCGTACGTGGACTGGAAGATGACGTCGGTGTCGGCGAGGTCGATCCTCTCGGGGCTCACGTCGTAGGAGAAGCCGTCCTTGGCCTTCTTGGCGATGGGCGCGCGGCCCAGGCCGACGTCCTTGAGGATCGTGGCGATGTACGACTGCTCGCCGTAGATGCGGATGTCCGCGCCCTCGACGAAGCGCACCACGTTGACCTCGGTCGCCTTCGCCTTCGCGGGGCCGCCGATCGCCGCGGTGACCTGCTTGACGCGGGCGTCGTAGGCGGCGACGGCCCGCTTCGCCCCGGCCTTCCTGCCGAGCGCGTCCGCGTGCGTCTGGAAGTTCTCCTTCCAGGGGTAGCCGGTGGTTTCCGTCATCACCGTCGGCGCGATCGCCTTCAGCGCGTCGTACTTCGCGCCGTGCCGGATCTTGGAGGTGAGGATGAGGTCGGGCTTGAGCCCGGCGATGGCCTCCAGGTTCGGGTTCGTCATCTCGCCGACGTCCTTGACGCCCGCGACATCGCCCTTCGGCAGATAGCCGGGGAAGCCGCCGCCGACGTCGGTGTGCGTGGCGCCGACCGGCCGCACGCCCAGCGTGAGCGCCGAGTCCAGCTCGGCGGTGTCGAGGACGACGACCCGCTCGGGCGCCACGGGCACCTTCACCGGGCCCATGGCGGTCTTCACGGTGTGCGTCCTGCCGGACCCCGACTCCTTGTCGTCGTCGGAGGAGCCGCACCCGGCGAGCGCGAGCGCCCCGGTGACGGCGAGGGCGCCCGCGGCGCGGGCACGGCGGTGGCTTCGGGTCATGGGGAGTGCCTTTCGTCGAGGGAGGACTTCTTCTCCGCGGCGGCCGGGGGCCGCCACGGCGTACCCGGCACGACCAGCGGCGACCCCGTCACCGGATCGGGGACGACCACACACTCCAGGCCGAAGACGTCCCGGACGAGCTCCGCGGTGACGACGTCGCCCGGCGCGCCCTCGGCGACCACCCGGCCCTCCTTCATGACGACGAGGTGGTCGGCGTACCGGGCGGCCTGGTTCAGGTCGTGCAGGACGACGGCGACCGTCCGGCCGCGGTCGTGGTTCAACTGCCGCACCAGGTCAAGGACCTCGACCTGGTGGGAGATGTCCAGATACGTCGTCGGCTCGTCGAGCAGCAGCAGCTCCGTCTCCTGCGCGAGCGCCATCGCGATCCACACCCGCTGCCGCTGGCCGCCGGACAGCTCGTCCACGGACCGTTCGGCGAGCGCGGCGACGTCGGTGCGCTCCATCGCCTCGGTGACGGCCCGCTCGTCGGCGTCGGACCACTGCTGCCACCACCGCTGGTGCGGCTGGCGGCCGCGCGCCACCAGGTCACCGACCGTGATGGCCTCCGGCGCGACGGGCGTCTGCGGCAGCAGCCCGATGCGCTGGGCGATGCGCCGGGTCGGCAGCTTCGCCAGCTCCTCGCCGTCGAGGAGGACCGCGCCGCCCTTCGGCTTCAGGAGCCGCCCGAGCGCGCGCAGGGTGGTGGACTTGCCGCAGGCGTTCGGGCCCACGACGACGGTGACCTCGCCGTCGGGGATCGCCAGGTCGAGCCCGCGCACGACCGTGCGGTCGTCGTAGGCGAGGGTCAGTTCGCGGGTGCGCAGCCGGGCGGCTGAGTCGGCGGGGGCGGTCACGCGGTGCCTCCAGAGCGGGTGGCGCGGCCGCGGCCGCCGCCTCTGATGATGAGCCAGATCAGGTACGGGGCTCCGACGGCCGCCGTGAGCACGCCCACCGGCAGCTCGGTCGGCGCGAAGAGCCGTCGGGCGAGCAGGTCGGCGAGGACCACGATCAGCGCCCCGAGCAGCGCCGACGACACCAGCGGGAGCTGGGCGGTGCGGGTCAGGCGGCGGGCGGTCTGCGGGGCGAGCAGTGCCACGAAGTCGACGGGCCCGGCGGCGCCCGTCGCCACGGAGGCGAGCACCACGCCGAGCAGCACGAGCCCGGTGCGCACCCGGCCGAGCCGCACCCCGAGCGCGGTCGCCGTGTCGTCGTCCATCGCCACCGTGCGCTGGGCGCGGGCCGCCCAGGCCACGCACGGCAGGAGCACGAGGAGCGTCAGGGCGAGGGGTTCGGCCTCGGGCCAGCCGCGGCCGTTGAGGGAGCCCGTCATCCAGATCTGCGCCTGCTGCGCGACGAGGTAGTCGCCCTTCGTCATGAACAGCGTGGTGAGGGAGCGCAGCGCGATCGCGAAGCCGATGCCGATGAGCACGAACCGGGTGGCGTGCAGGCCGCCGCGCCACGCGAAGGCGTACACCAGGAGCGCGGCGAGGACGCCGCCCGCGACGGACAGGTACGGCAGGACCGTGTACGAGGTGAGGCCGAACGTCATCGCGGCCACCGTCACGGCGCTCGCGCCCTGGCTGACGCCGATGATGTCCGGGCTTGCCAGGGGGTTGCGGGCGACGGTCTGGATGAGGGCGCCCGCGACCCCGAAGGCGGCGCCGACCAGCAGGCCGAGGACCATGCGGGGTTCGCGCAGCGTGCCCACGACGAGTTCGTCGGCGGAGGGCTGCCCGAAGACGACCTTCAGGGCTTCGAGCGGCTGGACGTACGTCTCGCCGACGCAGAGGTACGCGAGGCAGGCCGCGGCCAGGAGCAGCGCGAGCGCGGTGGCGACGGCCGTGGCCCTGCGGTGCAGGAGGAAGGCGGCGCCGCGGCAGCGCAGGACGGCGTATCCGGTGGGGCGGACGCGGAACGGCCGCCCGGCCGCCGCGCGTGAGGGGGTCCCGGTGCCGGGCCCTTCGGCGGTCCTGGTCACGCCGCCACCGCCTTCCTGCGTACCAGCGTCACCAGGAACGGCACCCCGATGAGCGCCGTCATGACGCCCGCGGGCACCTCGCTCGGCGGGAAGACGATCCGCCCCACCGTGTCGGAGACGAGCAGCATCACGGGGCCGAGCAGCGCGGCCATCGGCAGCACCCAGCGGTGGTCGCTGCCGACGATCGCGCGGGCGATGTGGGGGACCGCGAGGCCGGTGAAGGCGATGGGTCCGGCGGCGGCGACCCCGGCGCCGGTGAGGACGGTGGCGCCGAGGCCGCCCACGACGCGGACCGCGGCGACGTTCTGGCCGAGGCCCTTGGCGACGTCGTCGCCGAGCGCGAGGGCGTCAAGGCCGCGCGCGACGGACAGCACAAGCGCGAGGCCGACGAGGAGGAACGGCCAGGTCTGGGCGACGAGCTCGGCGTCGCGGCCGGACAGCGAGCCGACCTGCCAGAAGCGGAACTCGTCCAGGGCGTAGGCCTTGGTGGTGAGGATCGCGGTGGTCACCGAGACGAGCAGGGCGTTGAGGGCGGCGCCGCCGAGCGCGAGCTTGACGGGCGTCGCGCCGCCCCGGCCGCTCGCGGCGATCGCGTAGACGGCGACGGCGGCGAGGCCCGCGCCCGCGAAGGCGTACCAGACGTATCCGGTGAGGGTGTGCGCCCCGGTGTACGCGATGGCGAACACCACGCCGACCGAAGCGCCCTGGCTGATGCCGAGGATGCCGGGGTCGGCGATGGGGTTGCGGGTGATGCCCTGCAGGGCGGTGCCCGCGACGGCGAGGGCCGCGCCGACCAGGACGCCGAGGACGGTGCGCGGCACCCGCATCTCACGGACCACTTCGGCGGCGTCGCTGTGCCCGCCGTGCAGGAGGGCGTCCAGGACCGCGGACGGCGCGATCGCGCGGGCGCCCACGGCGAGGCTGAACAGGACGGCGAGCAGCAGGGCCACGACGGCCACGGTGAGGGCGACGGCGCGTCTGGCGTTCACACGCATCGGCTGGGCTCGTTTCGGGGGTCGGGGACGGCCGCGGGGAGATTCGGCGGGCTTGGTAAGGCTTGGCTAAGTCTAGGGCGGGCCGACCGTCAGGACCCGGCGCTACGGCCCTCGGCACAATGGGCTCCATGACCTCACGGACTCCCCGGGGCGGCGCCCCGTTCACCGTCGGCTTCGACCTCGACATGACCCTGATCGACTCCCGGCCGGGCATTCACGCCTGTTACGTCGCGCTCGCCGAGCGGACCGGGACGCACGTCGACGCGGACCTCGCCGTCACCCGGCTCGGGCCGCCCCTTGAGCAGGAACTCGCCCACTGGTTCCCGGCCGACGCGATCGCGGCGACGGCGAACCTCTACCGTGAGATGTATCCCACATACGCGATCGCGGCGACGCCCGCGCTGCCCGGCGCCCGCGAGGCCGTGGCCGCGGTGCGCGCGGCGGGCGGCCGCGCGATAGTGGTCACCGCCAAGTTCGAGCCGAACGCCAAGCTCCACGTGGAGCACCTGGGCATCGCCGCGGACGTCGTGGTGGGCGACCTGTGGGCGGAGCGGAAGGCCGAGGCCCTGCGGGAGTACGGGGCGTCGGTGTACGTCGGGGACCACACCGGGGACGTACGCGGCGCGCGTACGGCGGGCGCGCTGTCCGTAGCGGTGGCGACGGGGCCGTGCGACGCAGCGGAACTGCGCGCGGCGGGCGCCGACGCCGTACTCGATGATCTGAGCCAGTTCCCGGACTGGCTCGCGGCTCATGTCGCCGAGGGACCCGCGGCCGACCTGGCCTGACGGCGCTGCACCGCGATGCCGCGGAGCACGCCCGCACCAGCGATCAGGAAACCCACGCCCATCAGCATGCACACCGCGTAGGCGACGGGTGGGAAGGGGTCACCGCCGAGGAACAGCGGGGCCACCGTGACCAGGGTGGCCACAGCGCCGACGAAGAAAACGATCGCGCCAATCCGGACGAGGCCGTCGCCCGGTCCGGTGGAATTCGCTTGGGTTTTGTCACGCACCGCACCAGGGTAGTTCCCAGCGCGTAGGAAGAAACCGGGGACGTCTTGTCACCGGCCCCGGGACCAATAGTCTTGGTGCTGGCGGGTCGAGCGGCCCGCTGTAGTGCTATCCAGAGCCGTTTACGCCCGGCGGGGAGCGGACCGGAGGGTCCACGCCGAAGGCGGCACGGCGCCGCCGATACGACGACTAGTACGAGGACGAGGACTTCACGTGCCTACCGGCAAGGTCAAGTGGTTCAACAGCGAGAAGGGCTTCGGCTTCCTCTCCCGCGACGACGGCGGTGACGTCTTCGTGCATTCCTCCGTACTGCCCGACGGCGTCGACACACTCAAGCCCGGCCAGCGCGTGGAATTCGGCGTCGTCGCCGGCCAGCGTGGGGACCAGGCCCTCTCGGTGACGCTTCTCGACCCGACCCCCTCGGTCGCCGCGGCCCAGCGCCGCAAGCCGGACGAACTCGCGTCCATCGTCCAGGACCTCACCACCCTCCTGGAGAACATCACCCCCATGCTGGAGAAGGGCCGCTACCCCGACAAGGCCTCGGGCGCCAAGATCGCGGGCCTGCTGCGCGCAGTAGCGGACCAGCTGGACGTATAACCGCGGGTTCCGGTAGCGGCCCCCAACGCGCTGGCGCGCTCGTCCTCAAACGCCGGACGGGCTTTCCTCCCCACCCGCCCGCCCTTACAGCCCCAGCTGCCTCCGCACTCCCCGACCTAGCGGCTCTCGGGTGGGTGGGTGGGAAAACACCTGCGCTGGCGCGGGAACCCCCGCGCCAGCGCGGTGATGTGGCCGTCCGGCGGCAGTTCAAGCCCGTCCGGCGATTGAGGACAAGCGCGCAGCGCGAAGATTCAGCCTGTCCGGCGTTTGAGGACGAGGCGCGGAGCGCCGATGGCTTTGAGCGGGGGGACGGGGGCGGCAGCACCCGGAGCGGGAAGGGGCGGGTCTGGGGCGTCCCGCGAGGGTTAGGGGAAGGTCAGGGCGCCGGGGGCCAAGGCCGGGACCAGCCCCTCGGCGGCGGCGCGGGTCAGCAGGCCGCGCACGGCCGCGTACCCGTCCTCCCCCAGATCCGCCGTGAACTCGTTGACGTACAGACCGATGTGCTGATCGGCCACCGCCGGATCCATCTCCTGCGCATGCGCGAGGACATAGGGCCGGGACACCTCAGGCGCCTCCCAGGCCATCCGCACGGACGCCCGCGCGGCCCCCGCGAGCCCCCGCAGCACCTCACCCCCGAGCGCCCGCCGAGCGATGATCGCACCGAGCGGAATCGGCAGCCCCGTCGTGGCCTCCCAGTGCTCGCCCATGTCGGCGAGCCGGTGCAGGCCGTAGTTCTGGTACGTGAAGCGCGCCTCGTGGATGACGAGACCCGCGTCGACCTTCCCGTCCCGAACGGCGGGCATGATCCGGTCGAAGGGCAGCACGACGATCTCGCCGACGCCGCCGGGCAGCACATCGGCGGCCCACAGCCGGAACAGCAGATACGCCGTGGACTTCTCGCTCGGCACGGCCACCGTCTTGCCCGTGAGGTCGACGCCCGGCTCCCGGGTGAGGACCAGCGGCCCGCAGCCACGGCCGAGCGCGCCGCCGCACGGCAGCAGCGCGTACTCGTCGAGGACGTAGGGCAGGACGGCGTACGACACCTTCAGGACGTCGAACTCGCCGCGCTCGGCCATACCGTTGGTGACGTCGATGTCCGCGAACGTCACGTCGAGCGCGGGCGCGCCCGGCACCCGGCCGTGGGCCCAGGCGTCGAAGACGAACGTGTCGTTGGGGCAGGGGGAGTACGCGATGCGCAGCGGCTCCGGCACGGCGGGGGAGGTCTCGGGGGAGGTCTCAGTCATGCCTGTTCCAACTCTCCAGTACGGGCGCGAACTTCCCGAACGCCGCCGTGAGGGCGGCAAGGGCGTCGCCGATGCGCCAGGCGTCCCGGTCGCGCGGGCCCACCGGGTTGGACACGGCGCGCACCTCGCACACGGGAAGCCCGTGCAGGGCGGCCGCCTCGGCGACGCCGAAGCCCTCCATGGCCTCGGCGAGCGCCCGCGGATGGCGGGCGCGCAGGTCCTTCGCGCGCGCGGCGGAGCCGGTCACGGTGGACACGGTCAGGACGGTGCCGACCGCGGCGCCCGCGGCGGCGGCCAGGTCCCGTACGAGCGCGGGCGGCGGCTCGTGCGTGACGCGCCCGAAGCCGAGCTCCGTCACCGGCAGGAACCCGTCCGGGGTCTCGGCGCCCAGGTCGGCGGCCGTCACGGCGTCCGCGACGACGACCGAGGCGAGGGGCGCCCCGGGGGCGAAGCCGCCACCGATCCCGGCGGAGACCACCAGGTCGTACGGGGTGCCGTCGGCGGCGGCCAGCGCCAGGGCGCGGGCCGTCGCGGCGGCCGCGGCGGCGGGCCCCACGCCGACGGCGAGCACGTCACCGTGCGACAGGCCGGAAAGCCCGGCGGCCACCGCGTCCCGCTCGGCGGGGACCGCGGTGGCCACGAGGACGCGGGCGCGCGGGCCGGTCACGGCGGACCCGGTCAGGCGTCCTTGTCCTTCTTGAGCTTGAACGACCACAGACCCGTGGCCTTCGCCTGGCCCTCGCTCTTGCCGCCCTCAAGGAGGCTGACCGTGGAGGAGGAGCCGCCGCCGCCGTACTGCTCGTTGAAGAACACGCTGCCCGGGATGACGACGTACGTCTTCTTGCTGGCGGCGGTCAGCGGCTGACCGTTCATCAGCAGCGTCCAGCCCTTGTCGGCGATCTCCGGGTCCACGCCGAAGCGGACCTTCTCGTCCGGGTCGACGGTGATGGACTTGATGTCCGACTTGTCCTTCAGGCAGTCCTGCACCTCGGACGGCGTCAGCTCCTTGCCGTCCTCGTAGCAGACCGCCTCGGAGTGCACGGACTCGCTGCCGACCGTCACGGTGGCCAGCGGCGTCGGCTTGTCACAGGCCGACAGGACGAGCAGTCCGGCGGATGCGGCGCCGAGGGCCGCGACGGTGCGGCGGCTGCGCGCCGAGCGGGTTACCAGGGAGGTCATGCCCCGAAGGCTATCGGGCCCCACCGCCTCCCCGGACGGCCGGGGTCCGGCGTTTCTCCCCGTCCTCCCCACCCACCCGCCCCTCCATCGCGCTGCGCGCTCGTCCTCAAACGCCGGACGGGCTAGAACCTGCCGGTTTCAGCCCGTCCGGCGTTTGAGGACGAGGCGCGGAGCGCCAATGGCTTTGAGCGGGGGGACGGGGGCGGCAGCACCCGGAGCGGGGAGGGGCGCCCGCGCGCGGAGCGCGCTAATGGACACAGCGGGGCGCCCCGCGAGGGTTACGCCACGCGGACGCGGCGGCCGCCCCGGCGGGCCGCCGCCAGGAGCCCCCGGACCGTGGGCAGCCAGCCCACCGCCACGATCGCCGCGGCCACACTCAGCCCGAGCGTCCCGTTCAACGGCAGCGCGAGCCCGATCGCACCCCCCACCACCCACGCCATCTGCAACAGCGTCTCGACGCGCGCGAACGCGGACGTACGGACCTCCTCCGGCACGTCCCGCTGGATCAACGCGTCAAGCGACAGCTTCGACAGGGCCTGCGCGAACCCGGCGACCGCCGCGAGACAGGCGATGCCCACAGGCCCGTAGAACAGCGCCGCGCACACCGCGACGCCGAGCACCACCGCCACCACCGTGACGATGATCAGCTCCGGGGCGCGGGCCTTCAGCCACGCCCCGACGGCCGTCCCGAGCGCGTTGCCCGTGCCCGCGGCGACCCCCACGATGCCGAGGGACACCGCCGCGCTCTGCCCGCCGAGGGGATGCTCGCGCAGCAGGAAGGCGAGGAAGAAGATCAGGAAGCCGGACAGCCCGCGCTGGGCGGCGTTCACGGCGAGCCCGTGCGTCACGGAAGGCCCGACCGTGCGCAGGCCGAGGCGCCGCCTGCGGGCGGAGTCCGCGCGGTCCCGGGCCCGCGCGAGGTGCAGGTGCTCCTCGTCCGCCGCGAGCAGCGCCTTGCGCTCGCCCTTGGCCGAGTCCACCTTCGGCGGCAGCGTGAACGACAGGACCGTCCCGGCGATGAACAGCGCGCACGCCCCGTACAGCGGCCAGCGCGGCCCGACCGCCTGGAGCCCCGCCCCGACCGGCGCCGCCACGCCGGTCGCGAGCAGCCCGCTCAGGGTCACCCGCGAATTGGCCTTCACCAGGGAGAACGCGGGTGGCAGCAGTCTGGGCACGACGGCGCTGCGCACCACGCCGTACGCCTTGGACGCCACCAGGACGCCGAGCGCCGCCGGATACAGCTCAAGGCCGCCGGTCACCACCGCGCCCGAAAGGGTGAGCGCGAGCAGCGCGCGGGCCAGCATCGCCGCCGCCATCGCGGCGCGGCGGCCGTGCGGGAGGCGGTCCAGGAGCGGGCCGATGACGGGGGCGAGCAGGGTGAACGGGGCCATCGTGATCGCCAGGTACAGGGCGACGCGGCCGCGGGCCTCGTCCGTCGGCACGGAGAAGAACACCGTCGAGGCGAGCGCCACCGTGATCATGACGTCGCCCGCGCCGTTCACCGCGTGCAGCTCGATCAGCTTGCCGAGGCCGGATTCGCCCGCGCCGTGGGCGTGGGTGGCCTTGCGGATGCCGCGGGCGGTGCCGGTGAACGGCAGGTGCAGGGCGCGCGTGAGCGCGCGGGCTGCCCGCGATGTCCGGCGGGGCGGGGGTGAGGAGGTCCTGGCGCCTGCCACTCAGTCATAGTGCCCCGCCGAACCCCGATCTAGCGCCACCCTCGCGGGGCGCCCCAGACCCGCCCCTTCCCGATCCGGGTGCTGGCCGCCCCCGTCCCCCCGCTCAAAGCCATTGGCGCTCCGCGCCTCGTCCTCAAGCGCCGGACGGGCTGAATCACCGCGCTGCGCGCTTGTCCTCAAGCGCCGGACGGGCTGAATCACCGCGCTGCGCGCTTGTCCTCAAGCGCCGGACGGGCTGAATCACCGCGCTTGCGCGCTCGTCCTCAAGCGCCGGACGGGCTGAATCACCGCGCTTGCGCGCTCGTCCTCAAGCGCCGGACGGGCTGAAACACCGCTCTGCGCGCTCGTCCTCAAGCGCCGGACGGGCTGGATGTCCGCCTGCTCCGGCTGTTTTTCCCACCCACCCACGCGAGAGCCGCTAGGTCGGGGAGTGCGGGAGCAGCTGGGGCTGTAAGGGCGGGCGGGTGGGGAAAAAAGCCCGTCCGGCGTTTGAGGACGAGCGCGTCAGCGCGATGGAGGGGCGGGTGGGCGGGGGAAAAGCGCCCCCCGGGGCGAGGGCCCGGGCCATCCGTGGGGGCGCCGGTGTGGGCCCAGGGGCCAGGAACAGGTAGCGTGCGTAACGCGCCTACGCCGGTTGTTCTCGGCCGCGCGCCCGCTGGCCATCCCGCAGAATGGATGCCGAAGGTGCGCCCGTGACGTCGGGCGCGGACGTCGACGCGGCCCTCCGGTCCGCTCCGTCCGTACCCCCGCGTAAGGGTGGCGCACTCGTGAGACGGCGTAGGAGAGAAGCGATACCTGTGAGCGCAGCGACAACGCGAAGCCGCACCCAGCGCACCCCGCGTACCCCCGACCGCCTCTGCGCCGAGGCCGTGGGGTTCGCCCGGGCCGCGGCCGAGGAGGCCGCCGCGCCGGGTGTGGTCGGTGAGCATGTCGAGGTCGTCGTGGAGGGCGACCGCGTGGTCACGCATCTCTTCGAGTGCAAGGAGCCCGGCTACCGCGGCTGGCGCTGGGCGGTGACGGTGGCCCGCGCCTCCCGCGCGAAGTTCGTCACGCTCGACGAGACGGTGCTCCTTCCGGGTCCCGACGCGCTCCTCGCCCCCGAGTGGGTGCCGTGGAGCGAGCGCCTCCGCCCGGGCGACATGGGCCCCGGCGACCTGCTGCCCACCGACGCCGAGGACCTGCGCCTGGAGCCCGGCTGGTCCGGCGAGGACGTGCCGCCGCCGAACTCCGTGCTCTCCGAGGAGCTGGCCGAGCGCGTCGAGGCCGAGGACGCGGAGGTCACCGCCGCGGGCCCCGCCGCCGGCACCGACGGCACCCAGATCGCGCCCGCTCCCGCCCGCGGCTCCATCGCCGCCGTCGCCGAGGAGCTCGGCATGCGGCGCGCCCGGGTCCTCTCGCGGTACGGCCTGCACACCGCCGCCGACCGCTGGGACGAGTCGTTCGGCGCGAAGACCCCGATGGCGCAGGCCGCCCCCGCCTCCTGTGTGAGCTGCGGCTTCCTGGAGCCGATCGGCGGGTCCCTGGGCCAGGCCTTCGGCGTGTGCGCGAACGAGTTCGGGCCCGCGGACGGCCGCGTCGTCTCCCTCGCGTACGGCTGCGGCGGGCACTCCGAGGCGGCCGTCATGCCGAAGCCGTCGCGGCCCGCGCCGCCGGTCCTCGACGAGACCAGGGTCGACGAGCTGCCGCTGCGCCCGGCCCCCGACTCGGGTTCCGTCCCGCCGGCCGGACCGAGCGAGGACCTGGGGCACTCGTAGCCTTCGCGGGCCCGCCGGGCGCGGGCCCGCGGCAGGCCGCCGCCCGCACCTGACGAGAACCCCTTCTGGACGCGGTACCGTTCGCCCCCGGACCTCCCAAGGCGCCCCCGGCAGCGGCGGGCGCCCCCGCCAGAGAAGGGCAACGAACCGTGAGCAAGACCGTGCGGCCGGCCTCCGAGGGCATCGACCCGTTCGGCACCGCCCGTCTGCGCCGCTCCGTGCTCGACGCCTGGGTGGCGAGCCCGGCCCGGTTCCGGGAGGACGCCAACGCCGAGGAGGACCTGGCGCTCGGCGGCTACCGCGACCGCCTGGTCGTCGAGCTCGCCCAGAACGCCTCGGACGCGGCCGCCCGCGCGGGCGTGCCCGGACGGCTCGCCCTCACCCTTCAGGACGGCGTCCTCGCGGCCGCCAACAGCGGTGCCCCGCTGGACGCGACGGGCGTGGAGTCCCTGGCGACGCTGCGGGCGTCCGCGAAGCGGGAGAGCGCCGCCGCCGGACAGACGACCGGACGCTTCGGCGTCGGGTTCGCCGCCGTGCTCGCCGTGTCGGACGAGCCCGCCGTGGTGGGCCGCACCGGCGGCGTCCGCTGGTCCCTCGCGGAGGCCCGCGACCTTGCGGCGGAGCGGGCCAGGTTCAGCCCGGGGCTCGGCGACGAGATGCGGCGCCGCGAAGGACACGTACCGCTCCTGAGGCTGCCGCTGCCCGCGGAGGGCAGCGCCCCGGACGGGTACGACACCGTCGTCATCCTGCCGCTGCGCGACGCCGCCGCCGAGGACCTGGTGTCCCGGCTGCTCGACGGCGTCGACGACGCGCTGCTGCTGGCCCTGCCCGGCCTCACGGAGGTCGCCGTCCACACCCCGGACGGCGCGACCCGCGTCCTGCGCCGCTCGGCCGACGGCGACGACACCGTCGTCGAGGACACCCGCGACGGCACGACGCGCTGGCGCACCGTCACCCGCACCGGCGCCCTGACGCCCGAACTGCTCGCGGACCGGCCCGTCGAGGAGCGCCTTCGCCCCTACTGGCAGATCACCTGGGCGGTTCCGGTGGGCGCCGACGGCGCCCCGGTGGCGCCGCGCACCACCGCCGTCGTGCACGCGCCGACCCCCAGCGACGAGCCGCTCGGCGTGCCCGCCCTGCTGATCGGCACGTTCCCGCTGGACAGCAGCCGCCGCCACCCGGCCCCTGGACCCCTGACGGACTTCCTGGTGGAGCGCGCGGCCGACGCGTACGCCGAACTGCTCTCCGGCTGGCGGCCGGTGACGGAGGGAATCATCGGCCTGGTGCCGGGGCCGCTCGGCAAGAGCGCGCTCGACGGCGCGCTGCGCCAGGCCGTCCTCGACCGGCTGCCCCGCACCGAGTTCCTGCCGCCCGCCGTCGAGCCGGTGCGGGAGCGCGCCGACGAGTGGTCCGAGGCCAAGGTGCCCGACGCGCTGCGGCCGCGGGACGCCGAGGTGGTCGAGGGCGCGGGCGCGGACACCGTGCGGGTCCTCGCCGAGGTCCTGCCGAGCCTGCTGCCCGCGGGCCTGGAGCGGCGCGGCGAGCTGCGCACCCTTGGCGTGGCCCGGGTGCCGCTGACGGAGGCGATCGACCGGCTCGCCGGTCTGGAGCGGGAGCCGTCCTGGTGGCGGCGCCTGTACGACACGCTCGCGGGCGTCGACCCGGAGCGGCTTTCGGGGCTTCCGGTGCCGCTGGCCAGCGGGCGGACGACGATCGGGCCGCGCCAGGTCCTGCTGCCCGCGCCGGGCGAGGGGCCCGCGCCCGAGGCCCTGGCCCGCCTCGGCCTGAAGGTGGCGCACGCGGACGCGGCCCATCCGCTCCTGGAGAAGCTGGGCGCGCTGCCCGCCACGCCCCGCGCGGTCCTGACGACCCCGCAGGTGCGGGCGGCCGTCGCGGCCTCGCTCGACGACGACGGCTGGGACGAGGACGCCCTGGACGCCGAGGAGCTCGCGGACCTCGTCCTCGCCCTGGTGCGCGACGCGGACCTGGAGCCGGGCGACGAGCCCTGGCTCGGCGCGCTCGCGCTGCCCGACGAGGACGGCGAGCCCGCGCCCGCGGGCGAGCTCGTGCTGCCCGGCAGCGCGTTCGCCGAGGTCATGCGCGAGGACGAACTGGCCTTCGTGGACGGGGAGCTCGCCGGGCGCTGGGGCGAGCGGCCGCTGGCGGCGTGCGGCGTCCTCGCGTCGTTCACGCTGGTGCGCGCCACGGACGTGGTCCTCGACCCGGACGAGCTCGAGCCGCGCGACGGCGACTTCGCCGAGCCCGATGACGCCGGTCTGCTCGACGCCGTCGACGTGTGGTGCGAGGACGTCATCGACCGCCTTCCGGACACGCCGGTGCCGCCGGTCGCGACGGAGATCGTGGCCGTACGGGACCTGGACCTCGTCGACGACGACCAGTGGCCGAGGGCGCTCGCGCTCCTGTCCCGGCCGCCGCTCAGGGACGCGCTCACCCAGCCGGTGCGGGTCCTGCTGCCGGACGGCACGACGGAGAGCGTGCGCCCCTACACCGCGTGGTGGCTGCGCGGGCACCCGGTCCTCGGCGGCCGCCGTCCCGCGGGGCTGCGCGCGGCGGGCGGCGATCCGCTCCTTGAGGGGCTTTACGACGCGGTGGACGCCACCGGCTTCGACGACGAGCAGGTGCTTCGGGCGCTCGGCGTGCGCACCTCGGTGAGCGCGCTGCTCGCGGAGCCCGGGGGCGCCGCCGAGCTCCTGGACCGGCTCGCGGACCCGGAGCGGACCGTGTCGCCCGCGCGCCTGCACGCCCTGTACGGGGCGCTCGCGGACCTGGACCCGGAGCGGGTGACGCTGCCTGAGGAGCTGCGCGCGGTCCTCGGCGGCGACGGCGGGACCACCGGTGAGGTCACGGTCGTCGACGCCGCCGACGCGGTGGTCGCGGACGCGCCCGACCTGCTGCCGTTCGCGTCCGGGGTGCCACTGCTTCCGGTGGCGCCGGCCCGCGCCGGTGACCTCGCGGAGCTGCTGCAGGTGCGCCGCCTGAGCGATCTCGTGCGGGCCGGGGTCGACCCGGGCGCGGGCGTCGAGCACGAGGTGCCGGGGGCCGTGCGCGTCCTGCTCGGCCCCGGGACCCCGGCGACGTACCGCGAGCACGAGGAGCTCGTCGTCGACGGCGTCGACCTGGAGTGGCGCCGCACCCCCGACGGCACGGTGCACGCGGCGACGGTCGAGGGCGTGGCGGCGGGCCTGGCCTGGGCGGCGCGGCAGTGGCCGCGGCGCTTCGAGGTGGCGGCGCTCCTGGAGGACCCGTCGCGGACGGAGGAGCTGGCGCGGGACCGCTGGTTCGACTAGCCAGGGCGGGCCGGGCGGACCCGGTGGTTCCGGGGGGTCTGAGCGGTCCGAGTGGTCCGGCCTGTGGGTTTCACGGGGCGTACAACCTTTGGCCATGCATGCGGGTCTGATGATCGGAGTCAACAGACTCCTAGATCGCTTGGGCTCCGCGTGCTGGCTCCGACACCGCGGGCCCCCTTCTCCACCTGGGGAAACACATGCGCATCCGTGCCACTGTGGCCGCCGTGTCCGGCGCCCTGGCTCTGTCCGCGTTCGCCGTTCCCGCCGCGCAGGCGGACGAGACCATCGGCGAGACCAGGATCACCGACGTCACCGTCAACGGTGGCAAGGACATCGTGGTCGGCACCACGAAGGCGAAGAAGGTCACCTTCTCGATCACGGCCACGGACCCCGAGGGCATCCGGAAGGCCAGCGGCTTCCTCTGGCACGGCCCGTCGTACGACCACCTCGACGGGTCGATCGTCTACGACACCACGGTTCCCCCGCAGTGCACCGAGGTGGACGCGACCACCTCGACGTGCACCGTGACCGTCACCGCCGACCCGAACAAGAACATCTACGGCAACGCCCTGGCCGGCAAGTGGAAGACGCTCGCCATCGCCCACGGCAACCCCCTCGCGGGCCAGGAGACGGGCGGCAAGCACGCGGTGGACGCGTACAGCACCGTCAGCGTGAAGCGCGCCGCGAAGCTCACCGTCAACGCGTCCCCGGAGCCGGTCACGAAGGGCAAGACGATCACCGTCTCGGGCGCCCTGACGCGCGCCAACTGGGACACGCAGAAGTACGCGGGCTACACCCAGCAGCCGGTGAAGCTGGAGTTCAAGAAGAAGGGCGCGAGCTCCTACACCACCGTCAAGACGGTGACGTCGGACTCCAAGGGCAACCTGAAGACCACCGTGAAGGCGTCCGTCGACGGCACCTTCCGCTATGTCTTCGCGGGCACGTCGACGACCCCGTCGGTCACCTCCGCGGGCGACGCGATCGACGTCCGCTGACCCCGTTGGCCCCGTCTCCGCTTTTCCGCACCACCCTCAGCCACACCACCCCCAAGGAACACCCATGCGCATCCGCACCACCGTGGCCGCCGTCTCCGGCGCCGTCGTCCTGTCCGCCCTCGCCGTCCCGGCCGCCCAGGCCGCTCAGGACTTCCAGGCCGCGGACTCCCAGAAGGGCCACACCAAGATCACGAAGGTCGTCGTCAACGGCGGCAAGGACATCGTGGTCGGCACGTCCACGAAGAAGTTCACGATCACGGTGACGGGCACCGACCCGAAGGGCATCAAGGAGGCCATGGCCTTCGTGTGGCACGGGAAGAAGTACGACCCGGAGCACCTCGACGGCCTGCTCTTCCCGCGGAAGGACCCCAAGTGCACCAAGGTCAGCGCGACCAAGGGCACCTGCAAGGTCGTCATCAAGGCCAACCCGAACCACCTGGACAACGCCACCGCGGGCAAGTGGAAGGTGATGGCGGGTCTGCTGGGCAAGGGCAAGGCCGAGAACCACGTCATCAAGAACAAGTACAAGACCGTCGGCGTGAAGCGCGCCGCCAAGCTCACCACGAACGCCACCCCCGAGCCGGCGAAGAAGGGCGAGGCGATCACCGTCTCGGGTTCCCTGACGCGGGCCGACTGGGGCACCCACAAGTACGCGGGCTACACCGGGCAGCCGGTGAAGCTCCAGTTCAAGGCGGCGGGCACCAGTGCCTACACCACCGTGAAGACGGTGAAGTCGGGTGCGAAGGGCGCGCTGAGCACGACCGTGCAGGCGAACGTGGACGGCACCTTCCGGTACGTCTTCGCGGGCACGTCGACGACCTCGGCCGTCACCTCCACGGGCGACGCCATCGACGTCCGCTGACCCCGTTTCCGCACCGCCCTTTGTCGCACCACCCTTTGTCGCACCACCCCTGAGGAATACCCATGCGCATCCGCACCACCGTGGCCGCCGTCTCCGGCGCCGTGATCCTGTCCGCCCTCGTCGCTCCGGCCGCCCAGGCCGCCGGGCCCGACCTCGGGCTGAAGGACCGGCAGAAGGGTGACACCAAGATCACCAAGGTGGTGATCAACGGTGGCAAGGACATCGTGGTCGGCGCCGCCACGAAGAAGAAGTTCACCATCGCCGTCACCGCGACCGACGCCAAGGGCATCGAGGGCGCCGGTGGCCTGCTGTGGCACGGCGCGAAGTTCGACGAGCGGAACCTCACCGGCCTGCTCGCGCCGACCGCCGACGAGAAGTGCAAGAAGCTCAGCGCCACCAGCGCGACCTGCACGGTGACCATCACCGTGAACCCGAAGGCGGGCTGGGACAAGAACGGTCTCGCCAACCACATGGCGGGCGGCGGCTGGAAGCTCATGGCGGGCGCGGGCGGCAGGGACGGCGACCACGTCATCCGCATGGCGTATAAGAAGGGCGTCCACCTCAAGCGCGCCGCGAAGCTGACCACCAACGCCACGCCGGAGCCGGTCAAGAAGGGCAAGACGATCACGGTCGCCGGTGCCCTGACCCGCGCCAACTGGGACACCCACAAGTACGCGGGCTACACCGGGCAGCCGGTGAAGCTCCAGTTCAAGGCGGCGGGCACCAGCGCCTACACCACCGTGAAGACGGTGAAGTCAGGTGCGAAGGGCGCGCTGAGCACGACCGTGAAGGCGAACGTGGACGGCACCTTCCGGTACGTCTTCGCGGGCTCGTCGACGACGCCCTCGGTCACCTCCACCGGGGACTTCGTCGACGTCCGCTAGGCGGAAGCGGCGCGGGAGCGCCCCGAAGGGGTGCGGGGCGTGTCGATGTGCGGCTCCGCCGCGTGGGCGCGCCCAGCCACGACGGTCCCGCAGCCATGGCACCGCCACGCTGGCGTAGCGCGCAAGCGCTACGCCAGCACGCGGCGGTCGACCCAGCGGAAGGCGAACTCCGTCGCCGCCGCGGCGACCGCCGCGATCGCGACCGCCGCCCACGGCATCGTCGTGCCGACCAGCTTCAGGGCGAAGAAGTCCTGGAGGTAGGGGATGGTCAGGACCAGCAGGAAGCCGAGGCCCATCGTCGCGACCAGGCAGATCCGCCACCAGGTGTACGGGCGGGCGATGATCGCGAGGACCCACAGGGAGACCAGGAACAGGGTCAGCGTCGCCGCGCTGGTCTCGGCCTCGCGGGCGCCCTCGCCCGCGTAGTGGTGGCGGGCGAGCAGATACGTCGCGAAGGTGGAGAGCGCCGCGATGATGCCGCCGGGGAGCGCGTAGCGCATGACGCGGCGCACGAAGTGCGGCCTGGCGCGCTCCTTGTTGGGGGCGAGCGCCAGGAAGAAGGCGGGGACGCCGATCGTCAGGGTGGACAGCAGCGTCAGATGGCGCGGCAGGAACAGGTACTCCACCTGGGAGCAGACCACCAGCAGGGCGATGACGACGGAGTAGACCGTCTTCACCAGGAAGAGCGTCGCCACGCGGGTGATGTTGCCGATGACGCGGCGGCCCTCGGCCACCACCGAAGGCAGCGTCGCGAAGCTGTTGTTGAGCAGGACGATCTGGGCGACCGCGCGCGTCGCCTCCGAGCCCGAGCCCATCGAGACGCCGATGTCGGCGTCCTTCAGGGCGAGGACGTCGTTCACGCCGTCGCCGGTCATGGCGACCGTGTGGCCCTTGGACTGGAGCGCGCCCACCATGTCCCGCTTCTGCTGCGGGGTCACGCGGCCGAAGACGGAGTTGTTGTCCAGGGCCTCGGCCATCTCGGCCTGGTCGGTGGGCAGCTGCCGGGCGTCCACCGTGTTCTGCGCGCCGGGCAGGCCCAGCTTGCCCGCGACCGCGCCGACGGACACCGCGTTGTCACCGGAGATGACCTTGGCCTGGACGTTCTGCTCCTCGAAATAGCGCAGCGTGTCGGCGGCGTCGGGGCGCAGCCGCTGTTCGAGGACGACGAGGGCGGTGGGGCGGGCCCCGGCCGCGACGTCCGGGGCGTCCAGGTCGGCCGCGGCGCGCGCGAGCAGCAGTACCCGCAGGCCCTGGTGGTTGAGGTCCTCGACCTCGGCCAGGGCGGGGTCACCGGCGGGAAGGAGCACGTCGGGCGCGCCGAGCAGCCACGTCGAGCTCTCGCCGTCGCCCTCGCTGAAGCTCGCGCCGCTGTACTTGCGGGCGGAGGAAAACGGCAGGGACTCCGTGCAGCGCCACTCCTCGCTGTCGGGGTAGGCGTCGATGATGGCCTGCAGGGAGGCGTTCGGCCGCGGGTCGGACTCGCCGAGCGCGCCGAGCACCTTGCGTACGTAGTCCTCGGACGAGCCGTTGAGGGGGCGCAGCTCGGTGACGTCCATGCCGCCCTCGGTGAGCGTGCCCGTCTTGTCGAGGCAGACGGTGTCGACGCGGGCGAGGCCCTCGATGGCGGGGAGCTCCTGTACCAGGCACTGCTTGCGGCCCAGGCGGATGACGCCGATCGCGAAGGCCACGGAGGTGAGCAGGACCAGGCCCTCGGGGATCATGGGGACGATGCCGCCGACGGTGTAGGCGATCGACTCCTTGAAGTTGTCGTCCTTGACGACGAGCTGGGAGATGATCAGGCCGATCGACGTCGGGATCATCAGCCACGTCACGTACTTGAGGATCGTGGAGATGCCCGAGCGCAGCTCGGAGTGGACGAGGGTGAAGCGGCTGGCCTCCTCGGCGAGCTGCGCGGCGTAGGCCTCGCGGCCCACCTTCGTCGCGGTGAACGCGCCGCCGCCCGCGACCACGAACGAGCCCGACATCATCTTGTCGCCGGGCTTCTTCAGGACCGGGTCGGCCTCACCGGTGAGCAGGGACTCGTCGACCTCCAGGCCGTCGGCCTCGACCGTCTCGCCGTCGACCACGATCTTGTCGCCGGGGCCGAGCTCCACCAGGTCGCCGAGGACGATGTCGGAGGTGGAGATCTCGGCGGCGACGCCGTCGCGGCGGACCGTCGGCTTGGCCTCGCCTATGACGGCGAGCCCGTCGAGGGTCTTCTTGGCGCGCAGCTCCTGGATGATGCCGATGCCGGTGTTCGCCACGATCACGAAGCCGAAGAGGCTGTCCTGGATCGGCGCGACGAACAGCATGATCACCCAGAGCACGCCGATGATCGCGTTGAAGCGCGTGAAGACGTTGGCGCGGATGATCTCGGTCGTGGAGCGGCTGCTGCGGACCGGTACGTCGTTGACCTCGCCGCGGGCGACCCGCTCGGCGACCTCGGCCGACGTGAGGCCGGTGGCGCGCCCCTCGGGGGGCGCCACCGGATGGACCGGGTCGAGCTCGGCGCCCGCGTCGATATGCGTCATGCCTTCGACGGTAAAGCGGGAGGGTGGGGTTCACCCCTTGAATGTCCGAAAGATCCGACCACGGTAGGACAGGGTTTGCCCTCAGGTCGCATCCCGTACCGCGCTGGTACGAGAGGCTTCCGCGGTACGAGAGGCTTCCGCGCGCTTGATGGCCGCGTCGCGCCCGCGCACGTACCAGATGCCGATGAGGCCGAGGCCGGCGCCCGCGAGGCAGGTCCACACCCACCAGGTGGTGCCGCGGTCGTCGAACCAGCCGTAGAACGGCAGCTGGACCAGGAAGAGGACGAACCAGAGGATCGTGCCGCCGGTGATGGTGGCGACGACGGGCCCTTCCAGGGGCTCGGGTGCCTCGTGCTTGGGTGTCCACTTCGCCATGCCCTCAGCTTAGACGGGGCCCGCGCCGGGCCCCGAGCACGCTCCGGGGCCCTTGTGCCACAAGGCTCTACGCGCGGAGATGGCCATTTCAAGCTTATGTATTCATACTGAAACGGCTTCTTAATGGCCGGTTGCTTTCGTACGAAGACACAAATTCGCGCACACTCGGTCCATCCCGTTCCACAGGGTCCATCCCGTTCCACAGAGGTCATGAGGTCCCGCATGTCCCCCTCGGCCACCGCTCCGGTCGACGCCAAACCGCCGCACGCCCCGCAGGGGGGCCTGGACGGCTTCTTCAAGATCACGGAGCGGGGGTCGACCCTGGCGCGGGAGATCCGCGGCGGCTTCGCCACCTTCTTCGCGATGGCCTACATCATCGTGCTCAACCCGATCATCCTCGGCAGCGCGAAGGACATGTACGGCCACCAGCTGGACAACAAGCAGCTGGTCACCGCCACCGTGCTGACCGCCGCGTTCACCACGCTCCTGATGGGCGTCATCGGCAACGTGCCGATCGCCCTCGCCGCCGGTCTCGGCGTGAACACCGTCGTCGCCCTCCAGCTCGCGCCCCGCATGTCCTGGCCGGACGCCATGGGCATGGTGGTGCTCGCGGGCTTCGTGGTGATGCTCCTGGTCGCGACGGGCCTGCGCGAGCGCGTGATGAGCGCCGTGCCGGCCGGCCTGCGCAAGGGCATCGCGATCGGCATCGGCCTGTTCATCATGCTGATCGGCCTGGTCGACGCCGGCTTCGTCTCCCGCATCCCGGACGCCGCGCACACCACGGTGCCGCTCCAGCTCGGCGGCGACGGGCACCTCAACGGCTGGCCGGTGCTCGTCTTCGTCCTCGGCGTGCTGCTCACCCTCGCGCTCCTCGTGCGCAAGGTGCCGGGCGCGATCCTGCTGTCCATCGTCGTGATGACGGCCGTCGCCATGATCATCCACGCGGTCGCCGACGTGCCCTCCTGGGGCCTGACGACCCCCGAGTGGCCCGGCAACCCGGTCGCGACGCCGGACTTCGGCCTCGTCGGCGAGATCAGCCTCTTCGGCGGCTTCGGGAAGGTCGGCGTCCTCACCGGCATCCTCTTCGTCTTCACCGTGCTGCTCTCGTGCTTCTTCGACGCGATGGGCACGATCATGGGCATCGGCGACGAGGCCCATCTGACCGACGACAAGGGGAACTTCCCCGGCATCAACAAGGTCCTCTTCGTCGACGGCATCGCCGTCGCCGCGGGCGGCGCCTCGTCCTCCTCGGCCACCACCTGCTTCGTGGAGTCCACGGCGGGCGTCGGCGAGGGCGCCCGCACCGGCTTCGCCAACGTCGTCACCGGCGGCCTGTTCACGGTGGCGCTCTTCCTCACCCCGCTCGCCACGATGGTGCCCTCGCAGGCGGCGACGCCGGCGCTGCTCGCGGTCGGCTTCCTGATCCTGTCCGGCTCGATCGGGCAGATCGACTGGAGCGACTACACGATCGCGATCCCCGCGTTCGTGACGATGCTGATGATGCCGTTCACGTACTCGATCACTAACGGCATCGGAATGGGCTTCATCACCTTCACGGTGCTGCGCCTGGCGGCGGGGCGCGGGCGTGAGGTGCCGGTGGCCATGTATGTCGTGTCGGCCGTGTTCGCTTTCTACTACCTGATGCCCGCGCTGGACCTTACGTAGGTGCGGCGCCGTCGTGGCTGGGCGCGCCCACGCGGCGGAGCCGCATATCGACACAGTCCCGCGCCCCTTCGGGGCGCGGCGCCGCCGCCCTCAGGCGTAGAACCTCTCTGTCTCCTCTACCGACGATTTGAACCGTTCATCGAAGTCATCACGGATGAGCGTCCGGGCCACGTAGTCCTGGACGCTCATTCCCCTTTTGGCGGCGTGCTTGCGGAGCCGGTCGAGCAGCTCACTGTCTATCCGCAGGCTGAGCACAGTCGATCCCATGCGGGACAGGGTCGCCGTCCACGGACGGGGGATGCGTTACTTTCCGAATTCAGCTCACTCATATGGGTGACGAGAGGGTTCCGTGGCCCGTGTCACGGGCAGATCGTGCGCCTGCACGTGCATTCGCGGTGGTACTTAGCCTGGGTAATGAGTTATGCTAACGACCATGCCGGACCTCTCCCATGGCGACGACGACGCCGCCGTGAACTCGCTGCGCTCCGCCGTGATGCGCCTGTCCCGTCGGCTCAAGCACCAAAGGGTCGACGAGTCGCTGAGCCCCACAGAGATGTCGGTGCTCGGCACCCTCGCCCGCTGTGGCAGTGCCACACCGGGCGAGCTCGCCCGCAAGGAGCACGTGCAGCCGCCGTCGATGACACGCATCGTGGCGCTGCTTGAATCCAAGGGCCTGGTGCGCCTGGAGGCGCACCCGGACGACCGCCGCCAGAAGGTGGTCACCCAGACCGAGCAGGCCGAGGCGATGCTCGAGGAGAGCCGCCGCAAGCGGAACGCCTGGCTCGCACGGCTCGTCGAGGAGCTCGACGACGACGAGTGGGCGAAGCTCCGCGACGCCGCGCCCGTGCTGGAGAAGCTGGCCCACCTGTGACCGACTGACCACCGCGCACGGCCCCCCGCCGGGGGCCGTGCCCCGTTCCGGAGCCCCACGCCGGGCCCGGACCGCCAAAGGAGGCGAACCCCTTTGAGTACGGGATCCGGAGCAGACTCCGCCCCCGCACCAACCGCCCTCGACAAGCCCGCCCGCCCCCGTAAGAACTCCATGTTCAGCTCGCTACGGATCCGGAACTACCGGTTCTTCGCGGCTGGAGCCGTCGTGTCGAACACCGGCACCTGGATGGCTCGCATCACCCAGGACTGGCTGGTCCTCAGCCTCACCGGATCCTCCGCCGCCGTCGGCGTCACGACGGCCATGCAGTTCCTGCCGATGCTGCTCTTCGGCCTGTACGGCGGCGTCATCGCCGACCGCTTCGCCAAGCGGAACCTGCTCTTCGTCACCCAGGGCGCCATGGGCCTGGGCGGCCTGTTCCTGGCCGCGATGACCCTGACGGGCCACGTCGAGGTCTGGCACGTCTACCTGACGGCGTTCTTCACGGGCCTCGTGACCGTCGTCGACAACCCGACCCGGCAGTCCTTCGTCTCCGAGCTGGTCGGCCCCGACCAGCTGCGCAACGCCGTCAGCCTGAACTCCGCCAACTTCCAGTCCGCCCGTCTCGTCGGCCCCGCCGTCGCGGGCCTGGTCACCGCCGCGGCCGGTCCTGGCTGGGCGTTCCTCGCGAACGGCCTGTCCTTCCTCGCGCCGATCACCGGCCTGCTCCTGATCCGCACCAGCGAGCTCACCCACAGCCCGCTGGCCCCGCGCGGCGGCAAGGGCCAGCTCCGCGAGGGCCTCGGCTACGTCCGCCAGCACCCGGAGCTGATCTGGCCCATCGTCCTGATCGGGTTCATCGGCACGTTCGGCTTCAACTTCCCGATCTGGCTGAGCGCGTACGCCGACGACGTCTTCCATGGCGGCTCCGGCCTGTACGCGGCGTTCACCACGCTGATGGCCGCGGGGTCGCTGATCGGCGCGCTGCTCGCCGCCCGCCGCCCGGCGACGCGGCTGCGGATGCTCACCGCCACGGCGGGGCTCTTCGGCGTCGTCCTGATCGCCGTGGCCGCCGTGCCGAACGCGTACGTCTTCGCGGCGCTGCTCATCCCCGTCGGCGCGATCGGCCTGACCGTCAACGTCACCGCGAACTCCTCGGTGCAGATGGCCACCGACCCCGAGATGCGGGGGCGGGTGATGAGCCTGTTCATGATGGTCTTCGTCGGCGGCACCCCGCTCGGCGGGCCGCTCTTCGGCTGGCTCACCGACGCCTACGGGGTCCGCGTCAGCTTCGCCGTCGGCGGGCTCGTCACCGCGCTCGCCGCGCTCGGCGTCGGCCTCGTCCTGGCGCGCGCCGCCGATCTGAAGGTGCGGGTGGACCTGCGCCGCGGCCGCCAGCACGTGCGGTTCGTGCCCCGCGAGCGGGACCTGGAGCCGGTGACCGCCGCCTGAGCCCGCCCCCGGGGCGTCCTCCCCGGGGGCTACACGCGCAGGGCGAGCACCTGGCCCGGCCAGGTGCCGTCCTTCTCCGTGAAGGACTCGGCCCGTACGAAGCCGTTGCTCTCGTAGTACGCGACGAGCTTGCCGTCGTCGCCCGCGTAGCAGTCGACCCGCAGCAGGGACACGCCCTCCGCGCGGGTCCGCGCCACGGCGTGGGCCAGCAGCGCCCTGCCGACGCCGAGTCCCGCGAAGCGGTGGTCCGCCACGAGCAGATGCACGTACCGCTCGGGCTCACCGGCGGGCTCGACATACGAGCCTGGCCCGTCGGAGAGCGTGAGGGTGCCCGCCGCGACGCCGTCCACCTCGGCGATCCACGGCGAGCCGACGGCCGCGTACCGCTCCACGAGCTCCACCGCCTTCGGGTTCCCCGACCAGGGTCTGGTGCCCCACTGCCCGGTGCGTCCCTGGGCGACGAGCCAGTCGACGGCGCCGTCGAGGAGGCCGAGGATGACGGGGACGTCCGCGCTGGTGCCCGCGCGGATGTGGAGGCCCGTGGCCGTGGCCGAAGGGGAGTGATCTATCGCGTCCATGGAGGCAGGCTAGACCCATGAGACTCTTCCTGGCGGTGCTGCCCCCGGAGCCGGTGGTGGCCGAACTCGCCGCACGCGTCGACGACTTGAAGCGGCTGCCCGGGGCGGGGGCGCTGCGCTGGACGGAGCGGGCGGGGTGGCATCTGACGCTGGCGTTCCTGGGGGACGTCGACGAGGCGGTCGTCCCCGGCCTTTCGGCGCGCCTCGCCGCAGCCGCCCGGCACACGGAGCCGTTCGCGCTGGCGCTGCGGGGTGGTGGGCGGTTCGGGGAGCGGGCGCTGTGGGCCGGGGTGTCCGGGCAGGTGTCCGCGCTGCGGCTGCTCGCCGGGAGGGTGGAGGGGGTGGCTCGGGGGGTGGGGCTCGCCGTGAATGAGGCCCGGGCGTTTCATCCCCATCTGACGCTCGCCCGGGGGCGGGGGGAGGTGGAGCTGGGGGTCTTTGCGGAGGCGCTGGGGGAGTTTGTGGGGGTGGAGTGGGAGGTGCGGGGGGTGGCTCTGGTGCGGAGTGGGGTGCGGTACGAGACGGTGGGAGCGTGGGCTTTCCCCAATCCCGCCCCTTCCCGAAACCAGGGGGCTCCGCCCCCTGGACCCCCGTAATCGCCGCTCCGCGGCTCGTCCTCAAACGCCGGACGGGCTGGAACTCTCAGCCCGTCCGGCGTTTGAGGACGAGGCCGAAGGCCGATCGCTGTGAGCGGGGGAACGGGGGCAGCCGCACCCGGAGCGGGAAGGGGCGGGCCTGGGGCGCCCCGCGAGGGCACGGCGGCCGACCGTTAGGCTCCATGGTGTGGACCCCAAGACCAGAAACCGGATCATGGCCGGTGTGCTCGTGCTGATGTTCGTCGTCGTGGCCCTGGCGGCGGCCTTCGGACAGTAGCCGCCACCAGGGCCCCGCTCACCAGGCGAAGGCCTCCGGCGACGCCCCGGGACCGGGGAAGATCTCCTCCAGGTCGGTGAGCACCTCGCGGCTGAGCTTCAGGTCGACCGCCCGCACCGCCGACGCGAGCTGCCCGGCCGTCCGGGGCCCGACGATCGGCCCGGTCACGCCGGGCCGCGTGAGCAGCCAGGCCAGGGCCACCTCGCCGGGTTCGAGGCCGTGCTTGTCGAGCAGGTCCTCGTACGCCTGCACGCGCGCCCGTACCGCGCTGTCGGCGAGGGCGGACGCGGCCCGTCCCGAGGTGCGGCGCCCGCCCTCGACCTCCTTCTTCAGGACGCCGCCGAGCAGACCGCCGTGCAGCGGCGACCAGGGGATGACGCCGAGGCCGTACTCGCGGGCGGCCGGGATGACCTCCATCTCGGCGCGGCGCTCGGCGAGGTTGTACAGGCACTGCTCGCTGACCAGGCCGAAGCCGCCGCGCCCGCGGGCGGTCTCGTTGGCCTGGGCGATCTTGTAGCCGGGGAAGTTGCTGGAGCCCGCGTACAGGATCTTGCCCTGGCGCACGAGCACGTCGACGGCCTGCCAGATCTCCTCGAACGGGGTGTTCCGGTCGATGTGGTGGAACTGGTAGAGATCGATGTGGTCGGTCTGGAGGCGGCGCAGGGATGCCTCCACGGACCGGCGGATGTTGAGCGCGGACAGCTTGTCGTGGTTCGGCCAGGGCCGGACGCCGTGCGGGCTCATGTTGCCGTACACCTTGGTGGCGAGGACGACCTGGTCGCGCCGGTCGCCGCCGCCCGCGAACCAGCTGCCGATGATCTCCTCGGTGCGGCCCTTGTGGTCGTTGGGGCCGTACGTGTTGGACGTGTCGAAGAAGTTGATGCCCGCGCCGAGCGCGGCGTCCATGATGGCGTGGCTTTCGGCCTCGGTCGTCTGCGGCCCGAAGTTCATGGTCCCGAGCGTGAGCCTGCTGACCTTGAGCCCGGTGCGTCCCAGCTGCGTGTACCTCATGGGGCCCTAGCCAACGGTGTGACGGGGGATTGGGCAAGAGGGCGCTGGGAGTTGGGGGTCAGTCGCGGGAGAAGTCGTCGGTGGTGAGGCTGAGACCGAGGAGGGTGTGGGTCAGGTCGATCTCCTCGCCGAACTCCACCGTCGTCTCGATGCGGTACGCGCTGTTCTTGGGCTGGGTGTAGACGTGGCACTTGCCCTGGTAGGGATCGATAACGAGGTAGACGGCGACTTCGGCCTCGGCGTACGCGGTCTTCTTGGGGCCGTAGTCGTTCTGGCCGGTGCCCCGGGAGATCACTTCGGCGACGAACTCGACGTCCTCGCAGAAGAAGCCGCCCCGCTCCGTCCGCTTGGCGTCCTCGGCGACCAGCGTCACGTCGCTGCAGAAGCCGTTGAGGTCGCCGGGGTAGTCGATGCGCACGTCGGACAGCACGCGCTGACGCGGATACTTGATCCTCAGCTGATCGTAGATGCCTGCGATGATGTCCCAGTGGTTGGCCCGCTGCGGCGTCATGTAAACGGCCCCCTCGACGATCTCGACCTTGTATCCCTCGAGGAAGGGCTCCCGCTCAAGCGCCTCGAACATCTCGTCCAGGGCTTGCTCGTTGGTGATCTCGGCCATCTCGGTCCTGTCTCCAAGAACAGTCACTGTGGCGCTCCTCCCCGGCCGCCCCCCGATCGTGGTCGGCCGCGCAGTACAACGATACGCACGGCCGTGCGGTCACGCCCCGCTCAGTAGGCCTCCGCGACCTCGCCCCAGCCCCACGCCTGGGCCAGCGCGTCGCCGAAGGCGGCCGCCAGTTTCCGTTCGCCGTGCTCGTTGGGGTGGGTGCCGTCGTAGGTGTCCGCGTGGATGTCGTACCCCGGCGGGGGCGAGACCAGGAGCATCGGGGAGGTGGGGGTGTCCAGGTCGGCGGCGGTCTTCGCGAGGAGCTCGTTGAAGAGGGCGACCTCGGCGGCGAAGGCGGGGTCGTCCTGGGCGCGGACGTTGGGGATGACGGGAAGCACGGCGAGCGCGACGCGCGGGTTCGCGGCGCGGGCCTCGGCCACGAAGGCGCGCACGTTCGCGGCGGTCTGCCCGGCGTTCGTGTAGAAGCCGAGGTCGATCAGGCCGAGCGAGACGAGCAGGACGTTCGCGCGCTCCCGCCGGACGTGCTCGCCGATCAGCGGCGCCATGTGCAGCCAGCCCTCGCCCCAGCCCGCCAAGTGGGTGCGCGGGAAGTCCGGTTGGGCGTACTCGTACGAACAGGGCGCGTCGGCGGCCTTGTCGTACAGCGCCTCGCGCGGGCCGACGACCTTGAAGGGGCCGCCGAGCGTGGCGCACAGGTGGCGCCACATCCAGTAGCGCCAGGTGTGTTCACCGGCGCTTCCGATGGTCATCGAGTCGCCGACGAACATGAACCTGAGCATCCGCTCATCATCGCGGATCGCGCCCGCGGCCAGCGATGTGAGCCTTGACACCTGGCCTCGGGCGGCGGGGTGGCAGGCTTGGGGACATGCGTTCTTCGAGGGTGTGCGCGGCCGGGGCCGCGGCGGCGGTGGCGGTCTTCGTGGCGGTCGGCGGCCCGGCCAGGGCCGCCGACAAGCCGGGCAACGACAGCTTCACCATCAAGGACCCGCGGATCGCCGAGTCCAGCGGCCTGGTCGCGTCCCGCGCCCACCCCGGCGTCTACTGGACCCACAACGACCAGGACAACGGCGCCTACCTCTACGCCGTCGACAGCCGGACCGGCAAGACCGTCGCCAGGATCACCCTGACGGGCGTCGGCAAGCCGCGCGACGTCGAGGCGATCTCCATGGGTCCCAATGGCCATCTGTACGTCGGCGACATCGGCGACAACTTCCACGGCAAGTGGTCCTTCGTGTGGGTCTACGAACTGCCCGAGCCCAAGGAGCTCAAGGACCAGACGATCCGCGCGAAGCAGTACGTCGTGAAGTACTCCGACGGGCCGCGCGACGCCGAGGCGCTGATGGTCCACCCCAAGACCGGGCGGGTCTACATCGCCGACAAGCAGGAGGACGGCGGCTCCCTGTACGAGGGCCCGGCCCGGCTCTCCGCCTCCGGCACCAACGTCTTCCGGCGGGTGGCGAGCACCGACCTGTGGGTCACCGACGGCGCCTTCTCGCCCGACGGCCGCCAGCTCGCCCTGCGCGGCTACTTCGGCGGCGTCTCGTACTCCTGGAAGGGCGGCGGGAAGATCAAGCGCGAGGGGCGGCTGAGCGTGCCGCTCCAGCGGCAGGGCGAGTCCGTCGCGTACAGCCCCGACGGCTCCCGGCTGATGTACGGCACGGAGGGCCTGGAGAGTGACGTCGAGGCGCGCGAGGTGGAGGGCTCCGGGGGCGGCTCGTCCTCGGGCGGCGGCGGGGACGACGGCGAAGGGCCCGACGGGTTCACCGGCGGGGCGACCAAGGGCGCGCTCGTCCTGGGCGCGGTGGTGCTCGCCGTGGTGGGGCTGAAGCGGCTGTTCCGGCGCTAAGCGCTTCGCTGGATGTGCCGCGCCGTGCCGTCGGGCGCCTGCGGGTTCGTCGTGGCTGGTCGCGCCCACGCGGCGGAGCCGCATTTCGACACAGCCCCGCGCCCCTTCGGGGCGCTCCGCGCCGCAGCGGACTTCAGCGTGCCCGCTTTGGGGCAGCGGCGCGAGTGCGGGGCGGGGCGTCAGGGCGTGGCGCACGCGCCCGGCGCCGACCGGCCGTCGTGCGACGTCCGCGTCTCGCCCGTCGTCGGCGCCTTGCCCGCCGCCCCTTCGCGCTGCTCCACGAAGACGGCCAGTCCGTCCAGGATGCGCTGCAGGCCGAACTCGAAGTGGTCGAAGTCCGGGCCGAAGGCCTCCTCGGAGAGCCCGGCGATCAGCGGATAGCGGCCGCTCGCCATCACCCGCTCCAGGATCGGGCTCTGCGCCTCCCAGAACGCCTCCTGCGACAGTTTGGAGTCCTGCTCGGCCTCCGCCTCGTGCAGATGCGTCCGGGCGGCCCCGGACACATACCCCTCGACCATGATCAGCACTGAGATCAGCTCGGGGTCGCGCAGGCCGGTCGGCTTGATGCGGGCCAGGACCTTCTCCAGGCCGCCGACGGCGCTCGGGCCGAGCACGGGCCGCGACTGGTTGACGTGCAGCAGCCAGGGGTGGGCCCGGAAGCGCGCGAGGGTCTCGCGGGCGTAGGCCTCGACGGCCGCGCGCCAGCCGCCCTCGCGGGGGTACTCGTCGGGGCCCGGCGCCTGGACGTGATTGAGCATCAGGTCGAGCAGTTCGGCCTTGCCCGGCAGATACCGGTACAGCGACATCGTGCCGGTGCCGAGCTCCTGCGAAAGACGGCGCATGGAGACCGCGGCGATGCCCTCGGCGTCGGCGAGCCGCACCGCCGCCGTGACGATCCGCTCCAGCGTCAGGGCCGGTTTCGGGCCGCGCGTGGGGCGCTCGCCGTCGCCCCACATCAGTTCCAGGCTGCGCGTGACATCGCCGCTGCCGCTGGTCTCCGTGGTCGCCATGGATCTCACGATAGGCCCTCCGAGCAGCGCTTGACTGAAACTGGGTACGGCGTACTCTTTATTGGGTACGGTGTACTCAGCAAGGGTCCGGCGAGGCGGAACGGGTGGTGGAGGGGCGATGGACGCGAGGAGCGAGGCGGCGCGCGGGGCAGCGCACGGGGAGTGCGCGGTGCTGGCCCGCGGCCTGGAGAAGCGGTACGGCGACAAGAAGGCACTCGACGGCTTCGACCTGGCCGTCGAGCGCGGCACGGTCCACGGCCTGCTCGGGCCGAACGGCGCGGGCAAGACGACGGCCGTGCGCATCCTGGCCACGCTGGTCCGCCTCGACGGCGGCCGCGCCGAGGTCGGCGGCGCGGACGTGGTGAGGGACGCGGCGGCGGTCCGCGCCCGCATCGGTCTCACCGGTCAGTACGCGGCCGTGGACGAGATCCTCACCGGCCGGCAGAACCTGGAGATGTTCGGCCGCCTCTTCCACCTCGGCGCCCGGCGCGCCGCGTCCCGCGCGGGGGAACTGCTCGAACGGTTCGGCCTGGAGGCCGCCGCCGACAAGGGCGCGGGGCAGTACAGCGGCGGCATGCGGCGCCGCCTCGACCTGGCCGCGTCCATGATCCTCGCGCCGTCCGTGCTCTTCCTCGACGAGCCGACCACCGGCCTCGACCCGCGCAGCCGCAGCGAAGTCTGGGACTCCGTCCGTGACTTGGTGGCCGACGGCACCACCGTGCTGCTGACCACGCAGTATCTGGAGGAGGCCGACCGGCTCGCCTCCCGCGTCACCGTCATCGACCAGGGCCGCGCCATCGCCGACGACACCCCCGACGGCCTGAAGGCCACCATCGGCGGCAGCCACGTCGAGGTCGTCGTCGCCGAGGCCGCCGACCTGCCCGCCGCCGTGAAGGCCCTGGCCCGGGTCGCCGTCGGCGAACCGGAGTCCGTCGACGCCGAGCGCCGCGTGCGGGCCGCCGTCACCGACCGGCTCGGCGCCCTCACGGACGTCGCCCGCACCCTGCGCGAGGAGGGCGTCGCCGTCGAGGACATCGGCCTTCGGCGCCCGAGCCTGGACGACGTGTTCCTGAAGCTGACGGGCGGCACGGCCCGTACGACCCACGACACCACCACGGCCCCCGGCCGGGAAGCGAAGGCGGCGGCATGAGCGAGACACTGACGCGCGGGGCGTCCCTGGGCGCGGGCCCCGAGCGCGGGCGCGCCTACTGGGCGGTGGCCGACACCCTGAACGTGGCCCGGCGCTATCTCACCCACTTCCAGCGCCAGCCCGTCCTGATCGCCTGGCAGTTGGGCTTCCCCATCATCAGCGTGCTCCTGTACGGCTTCGTCTTCGGCGAGGCCATGAAGGTGCCCGGCGGGGAAGGCGACTACAAGGACTTCCTGATGCCGGGGATGTTCGTGATGACGATGGCCTTCGGCTTCATGAACACCGCGATGGGCGTCGTCACCGACGCGCGCAAGGGCGTGATCGACCGCTTCCGGTCCATGCCGATGGCGCCCTCGGCCGTCGCCGCCGGGCGCGGCGTCGCCGACCTCGTCGTGGCCTGCGCCGAGCTGACGATCCTCGCGCTCACGGCCGTCGCCATCGGCTGGCGCCCCGACAACGGCGCGGGCAATGCCGTGGCGGCCTTCGGCCTGCTCCTTCTCCTGCGCTTCAGCCTGATCTGGGTGGGCGTGTGGCTCGGCCTCGTGGTGCCGACGCCGGAGGCCGCGGGCGGTCTGTACGCGGTCGCCTTCCCGCTCACGATGATCTCCAGCGTGTTCGTGGCGCCCTCCCTGATGCCCAACTGGCTCGCGCCCGTCGCCGCGTGGAACCCGGTGTCGTCCACGGGCACGGCCGCGCGCGAGCTCTTCGGCAACCCCGGGGCGGGCGGCGCCAGTTGGATCGAGCAGAACGCCGTCCTGATGGCGGTGGTGTGGCCGCTGGTGGTCGCCGCGGTGTTTCTGCCGCTTGCGGTGCGTAAGTATCAGGCGCTCAGTCGCTGAGCGCTGGCTGCCGATGTACGACCGGGGCCCGGTGCGTGGTGTCGCACCGGGCCCCGTCGTCGTGTCCGTACGGACTAGAGCTTTTCGATCACGTAGTCCACGCAGCGCGTGAGCGCCTCGACGTCCGCCGGGTCGATGGCCGGGAACATCGCCACGCGCAGCTGGTTGCGGCCCAGCTTGCGGTACGGCTCCGTGTCCACGATCCCGTTCGCGCGCAGCGCCTTCGCCACCGCCGCGGCGTCCACCTCGTCCGCGAAGTCGATCGTGCCGATCACCTGGGAGCGCTTGGCCGGGTCCGCGACGAACGGGGTCGCGTACTTCGACTCCTCCGCCCAGCCGTACAGGGCGCGGGCGGAGGTGGCGGTGCGGCGCACCGACCAGTCGAGGCCGCCCTGGCCGTTGATCCAGTCCAGCTGCTCGCCGAGCAGGAAGAGCGTGGCGAGCGCCGGGGTGTTGTACGTCTGGTTCTTGCGGGAGTTGTCGATCGCCGTGGGCAGGCTGAAGAACTCCGGCACGTGGCGCCCTGAGGCGTGCACCCGCTCGGCCCGCTCGATCGCGGCCGGGGAGAACACGCCGAGCCACAGGCCGCCGTCGGACGCGAAGGACTTCTGCGGCGCGAAGTAGTACACGTCGGTCTCGGCGATGTCGACCGGCAGGCCGCCCGCGCCGGACGTGGCGTCCACCAGGACCAGGGAGCCGTCGTCGGCGCCCGCGACCCGCTGGATCGGCGCGGCCACGCCGGTCGAGGTCTCGTTGTGGGTGAACGCGTAGACGTCCACGCCCTGTTCGGCCACGGCCTCGGGGTGCGTGCCCGGGTCCGCGGCGATGACGGTGGGCTCCGCGAGCCACGGGGCCAGCTTCGCCGCCTTCGCGAACTTCGAGGAGAACTCGCCGAACGTCAGGTGCTGCGACTTGTTCTCGATCAACCCGTGCGTCGCGATGTCCCAGAACGCGGTGGAGCCGCCGTTGCCGAGCACCACCTCGTAGCCGTCGGGCAGCTGGAACAGCTCGCGCACGCCGTCGCGCACGCGGCCCACCAGGTTCTTCACCGGGGCCTGGCGGTGGGACGTGCCGAGCAGCGATGTGCCCGTGGCGGCCAGCGCCTCAAGGGCCTGCGTCCGCACCTTGGAGGGACCCGCGCCGAAGCGTCCGTCGGCGGGCTTGATGTCTGCGGGGATCTGGATCTCAGCCACGTCCGGAGCGTAGCTGTCTTTGCGGGGCGACGGGTGGGCCCGTCCACCCCGCGAGACGTTCTGTCCGGGGGTGGGTTCTCGGGTGCGGGTGCGTGGGTGGTTTCCCGCCGCTACCGCGGCGGGTGTCTCCCACCCGCCCCACCCGTGCGCCCCTGGGCTGCGAAACGGGGGGCTCGACGCGTGGCGCTGCGGGTGGGTGCGATTTCCGCCGTACCCGCTGTGGGCAGCTGGTCCGCCCAGAGGGCGGAACGGGTGGGCACAGCCCGAAGCCGCCGGGCAACTGTTACGCAAGGGGGCAGCCGGGCAGGCTCACCCCCATGAGCAAGGGTGAGGAACTGGTGCGGGCCCTGCGCCGTGAGGTGCGCGGCGCGGTGGACGGGTCGCCCGCCGCGCGGGCGCTGGTCACGATGGACGCCTCCAACTACCGGCGGATCCCCACGGCGGTGGTCGCCCCGCGCGACGCGGCCGACGTGGCCGCCGCGCTGGCGGTCTGCCGCACCCACGACGCCCCCGTCGTCGCCCGGGGCGCGGGCACCTCCATCGCCGGGCAGGCGACCGGCACGGGCGTCGTCCTGGACTTCACCGCGCACCTGAACGGGCTCGTGGAGCTCGACCCGGAGTCCAGGACGGCCCGCGTCCAGCCGGGCCTGGTGCTCGACGCCCTGCGCGCCGCCGCGGCCCCGCACGGGCTCACCTTCGGCCCGGACCCCTCCACACACAGCCGCTGCACCCTCGGCGGCATGATCGGCAACAACTCCTGCGGCGCGCACTCGGTGGCCTGGGGCACCACGGCCGACAACGTCCGGGAGCTGTCCGTCGTCCGCGGCGACGGCACCGCCGTCACCCTCGCCCCCGGCGCCTGGGACGCCGCCCCCACCGGCCTGCGCCCCCTCGTCGACGGCGCCCTCGCCCGCCTGCGCACCGGCTTCCCCGACCTGCCACGGCGCATCTCCGGCTATGCCTTGGACGCCCTGCTCCCGGAGCGCGGCGCCGACCTCGCGCGCTTCTTCTGCGGCAGCGAGGGCACCCTCGGCCTCGTCACGGAGGCCACGGTCCGCCTGGTGGAGGCGCCGGGCGCGCGGGCGCTCGCCGTGCTCGGGTACGCCGACGAGAGCGCGGCGGCGGAAGCGGCCGCCGGGCTCCTCGCGCACCGGCCGCTCACCGTCGAGGGCATGGCCGCCGACCTCGTGCGCGACGCGGAGGGGCTGCCCAAGGGCGGCGCCTGGCTGTTCGTGGAGACGGGCGGCGCCACACCGGGGGAGGCCAGGGCCCGCGCCGACGCGGTCGTGCGGGCCGCCGACTGCGCGGACGCCGTCGTCGTCACCGAACCGGCGGTGCGGCGAGCCCTGTGGCGGGTCCGCGAGGACGCCGCCGGGACGGCGACGCGGATGCCGGACGGCAGCGAGGCCTGGCCCGGCTGGGAGGACTGCGCGGTGCCGCCCGCCCGGCTCGGCCCGTATCTGCGGGACTTCCGCGCGCTGCTCGCCGAGCACGGCCTGCGCGGCACCCCGTACGGGCACTTCGGCGACGGCTGCATCCACGTACGCATCGACTTCGACCTGCTCACGCCGCCCGGCGTCGCCCGGTTCCGGCGGTTCTCCGAGGACCTCGCCGACCTCGTCGTCGCGCACGGCGGCTCCCTGTCCGGCGAGCACGGCGACGGGCAGGCCCGCGCGGAGCTGCTGCCGAAGATGTACGGGCCCGAGCTCGTGCGGCTCTTCGAGCGCGTGAAGGACCTCTGGGACCCCGCCGGGGTCCTCAACCCGGGCATGCTGGTCCGCCCCGCGCCCCTGGACGCGAACCTGCGCTTCGCCGTCCTGCCCCTCGAACCCGTCGGCCCCCCGGACACGGCCTTCGGCTATCCGCACGACGGCGGTGACTTCGCCGCCGCCGTGCGCCGCTGCGTGGGAGTCGCCAAGTGCCGTACGACGGAACCGGCGTCCGGCGGCGGCGTCATGTGCCCGTCCTTCCGCGCCACCGGCGAGGAGCGGCACTCCACGCGCGGGCGCGCCCGGCTGCTGCACGAGATGCTCGCCGGGGACGTCGTCACCGAAGGCTGGCGCTCGCCCGAGGTCCGGGACGCCCTCGACCTGTGCCTGTCCTGCAAGGGCTGCCGGTCCGACTGCCCCGTGGGCGTCGACATGGCCACGTACAAGGCGGAGTTCCTGCACCAGCACTACGCGGGGCGGCTCAGGCCCGCCGCGCACTACGCCATGGGCTCGCTGCCCCGCTGGCTGCGCGCGGTCGCCGCGCTCCGCGCCGCCCGGCTCGTCAACGCCCTGGCCGCCGTGGGTCCGCTCGCGGCCCTCGCCAAGCGACTCGGCGGCCTGGAGCCGCGGCGCGCGCTGCCGCGCGTGGCCCCGCGCACGTTCCGGGCGCAGTGGCGTCGCCAGCGGGCCGCGCCGGGGTCCGGGCCCTCGGTCGTCCTGTGGCCCGACACCTTCACCGACCACCTCGCCCCGTCCGTCGCCCGCGCCGCCGTCGCCGTCCTGGAGGCCGCAGGGCTCACGGTGCGGCTGCCGCCGGACGGCGTGTGCTGCGGTCTCACGTACGTCTCGACGGGACGGCTCGACCGGGCCCGTGCCGTCCAGCGCCGCACCCTGGAGCGGATGCGGCCGCTCCTGGAGGCGGGGGTGTCCGTCGTCGTCCTCGAACCGAGCTGCGCGGCGGCCCTGAAGACGGACCTGGTGGAGCTCGTCGGCGCCGCCGACCCCCACGCGCGCGTGCTCGCCGACTCCGTCCGCACCTTCGCGCAGGCCCTGGAGGAGCTCGCCCCCGACTGGCGGCCCCCGCGCCTTGACCGCCCGGTCGTCGGTCAGACCCACTGCCACCAGCACGCGGTCCTCGGCGACGCGGCCGAGCGCCGCCTGCGCGAGCGGGCGGGCCTGACCGGTGACCTCAGCGGCGGCTGCTGCGGTCTCGCGGGCAACTTCGGCTTCGAGAAGGGCCACTGGGAGGTGTCCACGGCCTGCGCGGCGGAGCAGCTGCTTCCGTCGGTGCGCGCGGCTCCCGAGGGCGCGGCCGTCCTCGCGGACGGGTTCTCCTGCCGCACCCAGCTGGAGCAGCTCGGCGGCGTCCGCGCACGCCATCTGGCCGAGCTGCTCGCGGCGGCGCTGCCGGACGCGCGGGGCGCCGGCTAGCCCGCCCCTCGGCCGGGAATGCGTTTCCCAACCCCAAGTGAGTGCATTACCTTGGACGGAGTAGTGCAAGAGGCTGGACTGTGAGGCGCGGTCCGGCAGCGGTGGGAAGGCACGGCGTGAACATCTCGGGTACGAAGCGGGCGACGGGCCAGGCGGGAGCCGGTGGCAGCGGTGGCAGCGGTGGCTCCGGCGGGCGGGGCGGTTCGGTGACCGGGGCGGAGGCCGCCCTGGAAGCCCCGGCCACCGTCGCGCAGCCCGAGGTCGCGGGGGCGGCCGAGCGGGCGGGTGCGGACGGGGCGTCCGCCGGGGCCGCCGGAGGGCGGCGGGCCGCTCTCGCGCCCGTGGGGCTCGTGCTCGCGGGGTGCGTCTCCGTGCAGTTCGGCGGCGCCATCGCGGTCAGCCTGATGCCCCGCGCGGGCGCGCTCGGCGTCGTCACGCTGCGGCTCGTGTTCGCCGCCCTCGTCCTCCTCGTCGTCTGCCGCCCCCGCCTGCGCGGCCACTCGCGCGCCGACTGGGGCACCGTCTTCGCCTTCGCCGTCGCCCTCGCCGCGATGAACGGCCTCTTCTACCAGGCTGTCGCCCGCATCCCCCTCGGCCCCGCCGTCACCCTCGAAGTCCTCGGCCCGCTGGCCCTGTCCGTCCTCGCCTCCCGCCGCCTGGTGAACGTCGTCTGGGCCGGGCTCGCCCTCTGCGGTGTGTTCCTGCTCGGCGGGGGCGGCGGCCTCGGCGGCCTCGACAAGGTCGGCGTCGCCTACGCGCTCGGCGCGGGCGCCATGTGGGCGGCGTACATCGTCTTCAGCGCCCGCACAGGCCGCCGCTTCCCGCAGGCCGACGGGCTCGCCCTGGCCATGGGCGTCGCGGCCGTGCTCGTCCTGCCGCTCGGGATCGTCGAGTCCGGATCGAAGCTGCTCGTGCCCAGCACGCTGGGCTTCGCCGCCGCCGTCGCGGTCCTTTCGTCCGTCCTGCCCTACACCCTCGAACTCCTCGCCCTGCGCCGCCTGCCCGCCTCCACCTTCGCGGTCATGATGAGCCTGGAACCGGCCATCGCCGCCTGCGCCGGGTTCCTCATCCTCGACCAGGGCCTGTCCACGGTCGAGGCGCTCGCGATCGCCCTGGTCATCGGGGCGAGCATGGGCGCGGTACGGACGCAGGTGGGGCGGGGGAAGGCGAAGGGGGTGCCGTCGGCGCCCGTACCGCCACCCGCGTGCGGTCCCTGACCCGGCGCCGTCACGAAGCGGGCGGGTGGACCGTGACGCGGGGCAGGAAGCAGCCGACGAGGGGTCCCATGCACAGGGCGACGAGCACCGTTCCCACGCCGACGGTGCCGCCGAGGAGCCAGCCGACGGCGGTGACGGTGACCTCGATGGCGGTGCGTACGACGGCGATGGGGCGGCCGGTGAGGCGTACGAGGCCGGTCATCAGGCCGTCGCGGGGCCCCGAACCGTACCCGGCACCCAGGTAGAGCGCGTCGAAGAAGGCGAGCGCCACGACGCCGACGCCGAGGTAGGCGCACCGGGCGGGCAGCCCCGACGGGTCGGGGAGCACCAGCGCGGTGGCGTCGGCGGCGAGGCCGACGACGAGGACGTTGAGGACCGTGCCCACGCCGGGGCGTTCCCGCAGCGGTATCCAGGCGAGCAGCACGGTAAGCGAGATCAGGTTGGTCGCCCAGCCGAAGGAGACGCCGAGGGCGGCGGCGGTCGCCTCGGTGAGGACGTTCCAGCTGGCGGGGCCGAGCCCGGCCGTGACGAGCAGCATCACGGAGGCGCCGTATCCGGCGAGGCCGATGAGGAGTTGGGGGACGCGGCGGGCGGTGCGACGGGGGCGGGGACGGGGACGGGGACGGGCGGTCGTGGAGTGGGCCATGGGGCCACCCTGCGAGCACACTGGCCATGGATTCCATGGCCAGATTGCCTACGCTGGCCGCATGAAGATCGCATCGCACGCGGTGGCGCGCATGCTGGGGGACTGGCGGCAGGGCCCGGGTCCGGCGCATCAGCGCCTCTCCGACCGGCTGCGGTCGCTGGTCCTCGACGGCCGCATCCCGCTGGCGGCGGCGGTGCCGAGCGAACGCGACCTGGCGGCCGCGCTCGGTACGAGCAGGACGACGGTGGGCGCCGCGTACCACACGCTGGTCGAGCACGGGTACCTGGTGACGCGGTCGAGGACGCGGGCGACGGTGCGGCTGCCGGGCGGGGCGCCGCCCGCGCGCGAGCCGGACGCGTGGCCGGACGGCGCCGGACCCGATGGCGCGGGCGACCTCCCCATCGACCTGTCCGTCGCCGCCCCGCCCGCACCCGGCGAGATCCTCCACGCCGCGTTCGCGACCGCGCTCGAACAACTGCCTAGGCACTACGAACGCCACGGCTACGACCGCCGGTACGGCACCGCCGACCTGCGCGAGGCCGTGGCCCACTGGTACCGGCGGCGCGGCCTGCCGACCGCGCCCGACCACATCCTGGTCACCAACGGCGCGCAGCACGCCCTCGCCCTCTTGGCCCGGACCCTCCTGACGCCGCGCGCCCGGGTCCTGGTCGACCACCCCACGTATCCGCACGCGATCCGGACGTTCACCGACGTACGGGCCCGCCTCGTGCCCGTCGCCCTGACGCCGAAGGGCTGGGACGCGGCCCAACTGCGCGCGGCGGCCCGCGAAGCCCAACTCGCCTACCTCATCCCTGACTTCCACAACCCGACGGGCCTGTGTATGCCCGCCGGAACCCGCCACGGGCTGCGCCTCGCCTGCCCCGTCATCACCGACGAGACCATGTCCGACCTGGCGCTGGACGGCCCGCCCCCGCAGCCGTACGCGGCGTACGCGCCGACCGCCGTCAGTGTCGGCTCGGTCGCCAAGAGCGTCTGGGGAGGCCTGCGCATCGGCTGGATCCGCGCGACCCCGGCCCTCCTGGAACGCGTGGCCCAGACCCGCCTCGCCACGGACCTCGGCACCCCCGTGGTCGAACAACTGGCCACGGCCCACCTCCTCAACGAGGGCCACACCCGCCGCCCCGCCACCCTCCACCAACTCCGCGCCCAGCGCGCGGCGTTGCACCAGGCGCTGGCCGAACGCCTCCCCGACGTCCACGCCCCGCACCCGACGGGCGGCGTCACCCTGTGGGCCACCTTCCCCACCCCCCTCAGCTCCCGCCTGGCCGCCATCGCCCCCGACCACGGCCTCACCCTCACCGCAGGCCCCCGCTTCGGCGTGGGCGGCGCCTTCGAACGCAACGTCCGCCTGCCCTACACCCTCCCGCCACCCCAACTGACCGAAGCCATCCGCCGACTAGCCGAAGCGCAACGAGCCCTCGGCCACGGCGCCACGGGGGCCCACGCTCCGGCGCTCACGGCGTGAGGCGGCGGCGCGGCGGCGAGGGCGCCGCCCTCGCCCGTCCTCACGGCCCCTGCTCACCCTGCCGCAGGAGGCGCTCCATCTCGTGGGCGAGATGGGTGCGTCGCCGAGCGAACCACTCCTCGCCCTCGGCCGCCATCGCCACCAGTACGCGCAGCGCCTTGGCAACCCCCGAGCAGCGCAGCTCCAGGTCACGCCATTCGGCCAGGTCGGCGCCGGACATCCGCCCCCCGGAGTCGATGACGATCCGCTCGCCCGCATCGGCCCCCAGGCGCAGGTCGAACTCCAGCCCGTGCACCCTGGGTTCCGCCGTGCCGGGCGCGGTGGAGCCGGGTGAGCGCAGCTCGGTCATGCGCACGGAAGTGATGGCGTTGTGCGGGAAGGCGCGGCGTGTCTCCACCCCGGTCTCCCCGGTGGCGAAGTCCAGGGGCCAGGTGCTCTGCCGCACGCTGCGCCTGGTCACCATGAACAGGCGGACCGTGTAGTGCCGGTAGCGGGTCGGGCAGCCGAGCACCCGCGCGCGGGGGCTGTCCTGGGCGCCCTCCAGGAGGAAGAGCGACTCCTGTACGTCCTCCGTCCGCAGCCCGTGCCCGTCGAGTGCTTCGAACCACAGCCGCTGCTGATCGCCATCGAGCCAGGCCGCCATATCCGAGTCCCGCGGACGTCTGAGCAGGATCTCCTGGTACGCGGCGAGGGCCCGCTGCTCGAAGGCGACGCGCTCCTGGAAGTCCTGGTCGCGGGCGGCCTGGTCCCTGCGCCCGCCGTCGAAGCGGAGCCCCAGGGCCACCGTGCCCCAGAGGGAACCGGCCAGCAGAAGCCAGATGCCGAGCGCGGCGACTGCCGCCGCCTGGAACATGGTGACCAGGGCCCACAGCGAACCGACGCCCAGGAGGCCCGCCGCCAGCAGGCAGAGCAGCCACTCGTGGAGCCGGACGCGCGACTCCCGCCGTGGGGCGAGGAGGGTGCCCGCGCTCCACCGCGCCACCAGGTCGCGGGCGTACGCGGACAACAGCCAGGACAGGCCCGCGGCGCTCCGGGTGCGGGGCGGGCAGTCGGCGGTGAGCCGCTCCGCGAGGGCGGCGCGCCGCGGCAGGGTCTCCCGCAGGAGCGTGTCCGACTCGCGCCTGGGCGCCAGACCCCGTACGAAGGCCACGAGGAACTGGCTGATCTCCTCGCGGAGCCGGTCGTCGACGGGCCCGTCCCCGCCCACCCCGTAGGGACCGGCGTCCGGCACCCGCGCGCGCTCGCGCCGCCACCGGATGCCGGGCGCCGTGCGCGTCAGCGCGTACCCGCCGACGCCCCAGAGCGGCAGGACGCCCAGCGCGGCCCCGACGCTGGCGGAGAACAGCACCCCCAGCGCGAGGACCACGCCCGCGGCGAGCCCCGTCAGGGCGACCGCGAGGCCGAACCGGAGCCCGGGCGCGGCCCGGTGAGGGACGGGCGGGCGGTGCAGCGGGAGGACCGGGTCCGGCAGGAAGAACAGCGGCACCCGCTCCTGGCGCTCCCCGGCCGTGCGGTCCTCCTTCAGCTTGGCGCGCAGCTTCCGCTCGGCCTCGCTGCTGTCCAGCTCTGTGAGGATCTTCCCGAGGTGTTTCCGTACCTCGGCCTGGGTCTCGTCCGGCAGCGTCTTCAGTTCCGCGCTGTCGAACGCGGACGTCGTGCCTGACCCCGTCCCGCCCTTGTCCGGCTGGGCGTTCAGGGCGCGGCGCAGGAGATCGATGACCACCGTGGCGGCCCGCGCCGCCGCCTGGGCCTCCTGGCCCTGTTCCCGGTGCGCCGCTTGGCGGCAGGAGACCAGGGCCTCCAGGTCGTTGTCGTCGAGTTCTCTGAGGCTGCGGCCGGTGACGACGGCGAGCATCCTGCGGAAGTGGATGTCGGGCGGCGGATGTTCGCCGCCCAGCGCGGCCGTGAGGAAGCGCTGCGCGTTCACCCCGTCGTGGGAGCGCAGATAGCGCAGGCCTTCCTCGTACTTCTGCTGGGGTGTGCGGCGGGGAGGGGCGTGCTGGTGGATGTGCACAGAACCGCGGTTGATTCCCTGAACTCCGACGGTGGTGAGGAGGTTCTCGTACCGCTGCTCGCTCATCCGATCCCCTGCGCGGCCGCGAGGGCGGCGCCGATCGCGGCCAGTACCCCCGTGAACCCGTCCGCGAGCCCGCGCAGTTGCCGTAGCGACCGGACGATCGTCGCCCGTGCCCCCTCCTCGTCGGGCCCCGTGGCCCTGGCCCGTACGGCCGCCTCGGCGGCCCGCTCGACCAGGGCCTCGGCATCGGCGTAGGAGTCAGGGTCGAGCTCTTCGCGGTTCCGCGCGGCGCGCAGTTCGTCGCGCACCACCCCGAGGAGCCGGTCCAGTGGCAGGGGCGCCTCGGCCGACGGCGATGAACAACCGCCGGAGAACTGGACCGATCCCTCGCTTATGCCCTGAACACCGACGTTCGAGCGGTCGTTGGTGAACGTCATCCTGGGCTGTTCTTCCGGCATGGACGGCTCCTTGTGCCTGCGGATCGTGTGCTGTCACCCGGGACGGAAGCGGGGCCCCGGCCCGGCCGTGCCCCCGGCTGGCTGTCCCTCGCTCCGCGAAGTCCCCCGGGGCCGGTGGAAACGCTAGGAGCACCAGGAGCAGGCGCCCACGCCGTAGCGCGCAGGCTTCTCACCGCTGAGCGCAGTCCTCGACCGGGCCGGTGGTGCTTCACTGGAGTCCGGTGCGGCTTGGCAGGAGGACCGGGTATGGAACGGAAGACCGAGCGGCCGTCCGCGCTGATGACGCGGACCGAGGAACTGCAGGACGCGGCGTCCACCCTGCTCCTGCCGCTCCAGGTGAAGGCCCCGCGCACGCGCCCCTTCCAGGCCAGCGTCGAGTCCGCCGAGGGCCGCCTGGTGCGCGTCGGCATCGTGCGGTCCACCCCGCACACGGTGCACCGGGGGCCGCGCGTCATGTCCTCGACCGACCCGGACCTGTTCAAGGTCACCCTGCACCGCCGTGGCAGCGCCGTCGTCAGCCAGGACGGCCCGCAGCGGAGCGTGGCCACCGGTGAACTGCTCGCCCTGGACACGCGCCGCGCCTACACGCTGGTCCTGCCCGACCCGTGCGAAGTGGTCGTCCTCGGCCTGCCCCGGGATCTCCTGGGCTGCCACGCCCGCACCCTGACCCGGCACAGCGGGGCCAGCGTTCCCATGGACGCGGGGGTACGAGGTCTCTGTGCCGCCATCCTGTCGGCGACCGGGGACCACCTCGACGGCCTCGTCGCCCCGCGTGTCGCTCCGTCCATGGCCGACGCGCTGACCGCGCTGCTGATCAGCGCCCTGGTCGACGTCCCGGCCGAGCGGGTCGAACTGCCCGGGCTCTGCCTCCTGGAACGGATCAGGGAGTACGCCCTGGCCAACATCGGCAACGCGAAGCTGAGGGGCGCGGACGTCGCCCGCGCTCACCACATCTCCCTGCGCCGCCTGCAACAGCTCTTCCAGGGCGAGGAACGCACCTTCCAGGCATGGCTGCGCCACGAGCGCCTTCGCCGCGTCTACCGCGACCTGAGCGACCCCGCCCTCCGCTCCCATGCGGCGTCGGCGATCGCGAGGAGCTGGGGCATCGACGACCCCGCTCACCTGTCCCGACGGCTGAAGAGGGAATTCGGCCGTACGGTCGCCGAGATCCGCCGGGACGGCCAAGGCTAGGACGGGGCTACGGCGACGGACTTACCATCGGACTACAGCAGCCTGAGCGAACGCACTGGGGTGACCGTGAGCAACTGGTCCGACCTGACGAACGGCAAGCGCATCAAGCACCTGCGGGGCTCCGACCTGACGCAGCAGGGCCTCGCCGATGCCGCGGGGCTCTCCCTCGCGCTGGTGCAGAAGGCCGAGCAGGACAGGGGTGAGTTGTCGGTCGGCTCGCTGCTCAAGCTCGCGCACGCGCTGCACACGGATGTGTCGGTGATCTTGGGGCAGCAGGCGCCGCGACGGGGTATGGACCAGGGCGACCGTGCCGCCCTGCGGCAACTCTCCGATGCCGTGCACGAGAGCGCCCTCGGCGAGTGGGCGGGCATCGAGGACCCGAGCACCGTCGCCGACCTGGCCGAAGCTCGCAATCGTGCGTGGGCGGCCTATTGGGCGAGCGACACGACGAAGGTGAGCGGTTACGCCTCGAAGGTCCTCATGGAAGGGCAGGTGCGGTACGCCAGCGCCACAGGCAGCGAGCGCGAGCAGCTCGGCTCCATCCTGGCCAGCACCTACCGCGTGGCCGCGTCGTGCTCGAACGGGTTCGGGCAGCGAGACCTCGCGCTGAGCGCGCTCACGTCGGCGAAGCACCTGGCCAAGGACGTCGACGATCCCGTGATGACGGCGCTGTTGGAGTCCACGCTGTCATGGATCTACCTGCGCGGCGCCAAGTTGCCCCGTGCCGTGGCCGTGGCCGAGCGCGCGGCACTGGCCATCGAGCCGTCGTTCAGCAGCGGGAACCGCCCGCAACTCCTCGCGTACGGACGCCTGATGATCTCCGCCGCCGTGGCCGCGTCGAGGCGCGAGGACGAGAGCGCGGCTGACGACTTCATTTCCCAGGCGCACGCCGCGGCGGCACGCCTCGGCCGGGACGAGAAGCTGTACGGAACCAACTTCGGCCCAACAGCGGCCAAAACCGAGGCTGTGGGGATTCACGTCGCGCTGAGGAACTACGGCCGCGCCCTCCAGCTCGCCAGCCAACCCGACATGAGGAAACTCCCCCAGTCCATGTCGAAGGTCGCCCGCAACCGCTACAAACTCGACGTCGCCCTCGCCCAGTGCGCGGCCGGGCTCCACGACCAGGCCGGAGACACGCTGATCGAGGTGGGCCTCGACGCCCCGGAGTGGGTCCGGCACCAGGCGCTGCCCGGTGTGATCGGCAAGCGCCTGGCGAAGGTCTCCACGGCGCGCGTGCGGACCATCAGCGATCTGATCGGCGTACCTCTGATCGCGTAGGCCCTACGGAGCGTACGAGTTGAGGCCTGACAACCTCGCGCGGTCGCACGCCTCATCACTTCACTGTGTGTGATCACCCGGGCACGCTGTCCGCATGGCCGGTATCGAGAGCGAACCACGCGAACCACAGAGGCACCGTCGGACCGAAGGCGAGCTGCGGCGGCGGCAGGCCCTCGCCGACGCGGCGGCGGGCGTCACGCCGGGTGCGGCCGGCGTACCGGCTCGGGTCGCGCGGATAGAGCGGTTCCGCTGTGTGATCTACCTGTGCGGTGCCGCCCGCACGAACATCGCCGCGCCCCGCAAGGAGTGCGTGGAGTACGCGGAGGCGTTCGGGTGGGAGATCACGGACGTGATCGAGGAGCGCGCCGGACTCCTTCCGCCGCACGGGCGTGAGGGGCTCGGGCGGGCCATCGGGCGCGTCACGTCCGGCGAGGCGGGCGCGGTGCTCACGGCGTGGCGCTCGATGATCTCGCCGGTCGCGCAGGAGTACGACGAGGTCGCGCGCGAGGTCGAGAAGGCGGGGGGCTTCCTGCACGTCATGGACGCGGCGGGCGGCGGGCAGGAGGCGGCGCGGTGACCCGGCGCGTGTTCCGGTACGTCCCGTTCGCGATCGAGCAGGACCGGACGGCGGAACCGGAGTACGAGGCCCGGTGCGTGTCCGGCGACGAAGCGGACTGCGGCGCGCGATCCGGCACGCACGGCGCCCCCGGCCCCGTGGAGGAGTGGCAGCGCAAGCACACGCAGGACACCGGCCACCGCCGCTACCGGCGGAGCTTCGGTGACTACGCGGTCCTGCGGCCCCTGGCGGACGGAGCGGACGGAGCGGCAACGACAGATTCCGCCGCCCGCCCGACTTCGCGCACACCCCTCGCCCTGGGCTGACCGTCAGAAAATAACCAAGCACGCTTGCTTGTTTCCGTGACCGCTGCCATGCTCCCAGGCACACCGCCCTGCCCGAGGGGAGCGCACCGTGTCCGATGTCGCCGCCGTACTCGACGACTTGCGTGCCGAGAGTGATGAACTCGACGAGCTGGTACGGGACTTGGAGGGCGGGGCGTGGGCGCGGTCCACGCCCGCGCCCGGCTGGTCCATCGCCCACCAGATCGCCCACCTCGCCTGGACCGACCGCGCCGCGCTGCTCGCCGCGACCGACGCCGACGCGTTCGCGGCGGGGGCCGCCGAGGCCCTGAAGACGCCGGACACGTTCGTCGACGACGGCGCGCGCGAAGGCGCCGCGCTTGCGCCCGCCGAGCTGCTCGGCCGGTGGCGGGAGGGCCGTGACCAGCTCCAGCGGGTACTGCGGGCGGCCCCGCCGGGAACCCGGTATCCCTGGTACGGCCCGCCCATGTCGCCCGCAGCCGTCGCCACCGGGCGGCTGATGGAGACCTGGGCGCACGGTCAGGACGTCGCCGACACCCTCGGTGTGGTCCGGGTCCCCAGCGCCCGCCTTCGGCACGTCGTCCGCATCGGCGTGCGGGCCCGGGACTACGCCTTCGCCGCACGCGGACTCGCCGCCCCCGAAGGGGAGTTCCGCGTCGAGCTGGCCGCGCCCGACGGCTCGCTGTGGGCGTACGGACCCGAAGGCGCCGCCCAGCGCGTCACGGGCCCCGCGCTCGACTTCTGCCTGCTCGTCACCCAGCGCGCCCACCGCGACGACCTCGCCCTGCGCGCCGAAGGCCCGGACGCCCACCGGTGGCTGGACATCGCCCAGGCCTTCGCGGGACCGCCCGGCAAGGGGCGCGCCCCCAAGGGCGGGCGCCGGTGACCGCGCCCCTGCGCGTCGGCAACGCCTCCGGCTTCTACGGCGACCGCTTCGACGCCGTCCGCGAGATGCTGACCCAAGGCCCCCTCGACGTCCTCACCGGCGACTACCTCGCCGAACTCACCATGCTCATCCTCGCCAGGGACCGGCTGAAGGACCCCGCGCGCGGGTACGCGAAGACGTTCCTCGCGCAGCTGGAGGAGTGCCTCGGCGAAGCCCTCGACCGGGGCGTCCGCGTCGTCACCAACGCGGGCGGCCTGAACCCGGCGGGCCTCGCCGACGCCGTGCGGCGGCTCGCCGGCCGGCTCGGCCTGCCCGCGCGCGTCGCCCACGTCGAGGGCGACGACCTCACCGGACGCCACCCCGGCGCCCTCGCCGCCCACGCCTACCTCGGCGGCTTCGGCATCACCGAGGCGCTCCGCGCGGGCGCGGACGTCGTGGTCACCGGGCGCGTCACCGACGCCGCCCTCGTCACCGGGCCCGCCGCCGCCCACTTCGGGTGGGGCCCGGACGCGTACGACGCGCTCGCGGGCGCCGTCGTCGCCGGGCACGTCCTGGAGTGCGGCACGCAGGCCACCGGCGGCAACTACGCCTTCTTCACCGAACTCACGCGGCACGACAAGGACGCGCTGCGCCGCCCCGGCTTCCCGCTCGCCGAGATCCACGCCGACGGCACCAGCGTCATCACCAAGCACGACGGCACCGGCGGCGTCGTGGACGTCGGCACGGTAACCGCGCAACTCCTGTACGAGACGGGCGGCGCGCGGTACGCGGGACCCGATGTCACCGCCCGCCTCGACTCCGTACGCCTGACGCAGGAAGGCCCTGACCGCGTCCGCGTCCACGGCGTGCGCGGCGAGGCGCCGCCGCCCACTCTGAAGGTCGGGCTCAACCGGCTCGGCGGGTACCGCAACGAGGTCGTGTTCGTGCTCACCGGCCTCGACGTCGACGCCAAGGCCGCCCTGGTCCGCGCCCAGATCGAGGACGCCCTCGACGCGGCCGCGTCCCGCCCGGCGGACGTGCGCTGGGAGCTGGCCCGCACCGACAGGCCCGACGCGGACACCGAGGAGACCGCGAGTGCCCTGCTCCGGCTCGTCGTGCGCGACCCGGACCCGGACGCCGTGGGCCGCGCCCTCAGCGGCGCCGCCGTCGAACTCGCCCTCGGCAGCTACCCCGGCTTCCACGTGACGGCCCCGCCCGGCAAGGGCGCCCCCTACGGCGTGTTCGAGGCGGCCCACGCCGACCAGGCGTCGGTCGCGCACACCGCCGTGCTGCACGACGGGCGCCGCGTGGAGATCCCGCCGCCCGCCCGGACCCAGGCGCTCGCCCCCTGCGAACCACCGCCGCTCCCTCCGCCGTTGCCGTACGAAGGACCCACCCGGCGCGCCCCCCTCGGCCTCATCGCCGGGGCCAGGAGCGGCGACAAAGGCGGCGACGCGAACGTGGGGGTGTGGGCCCGCACGGACGAGGCGTGGCGGTGGCTGGCCCACCGCCTGACGGCCGACGCGTTCAAGGACCTGATCCCCGAGAGCCGCGAGCTGACCGTCGTCCGGCACCTCCTGCCCCACCTGCGCGCCCTCAACTTCACCGTCGAAGGCGTCCTCGGCCAGGGCGTCGCCGCGCGTGCCCGCTTCGACCCGCAGGCCAAGGCCCTCGGCGAATGGCTCCGCTCCCGCCACCTGGACATCCCGGAGGCCCTGTTGTGACGTACCCGGACCTATCGAGGTCTCGCCGTCGTGGCCCATCCGGGCCCTCCGGAGGCTCCGCCGTGACGCACCCGCACCCCCCGGAGGCCGCCCCGTGACCGTCCTCTCCTCGGCCTTGGACACCTCCGGGCCCGACTACGCCGCCCACCGCGCCGCCATGCTCGCCAAACTTGACGAGCTGGCTGCGGAGCAGGCGAAGGCGCTCCAAGGCGGCGGCGAGAAGTACGTCGAGCGCCACCGGCGGCGCGGCAAGCTCCTCGCCCGGGAGCGGGTCGAGCTGCTCCTCGACCCGGACACGCCGTTCCTGGAGCTGTCGCCGCTCGCGGCCTGGGGCAGTGAGTACCCCGTCGGCGCCTCCATGGTCACCGGCATCGGCGTCGTCGAGGGCGTCGAGTGCCTGATCACCGCCAACGACCCGACCGTGCGCGGCGGCGCCTCCAACCCCTGGACGCTGAAGAAGGCCTTCCGCGCGCACGAGATCGGGCACGCCAACCGGCTGCCCTCGATCCACCTGGTGGAGTCCGGGGGCGCCGACCTGCCCTCGCAGAAGGAGATCTTCATCCCGGGCGGCGCCCTCTTCAAACACCTCACCCAGTCCTCGGCCGCCGGGGTCCCCACGATCGCCGTCGTCTTCGGCAACTCCACGGCGGGCGGCGCCTACGTGCCCGGCATGTGCGACCACGTGATCATGGTCAAGGAGCGCGCGAAGGTATTCCTCGGCGGCCCGCCGCTGGTGAAGATGGCGACCGGCGAGGAGAGCGACGACGAGTCCCTCGGCGGCGCCGAGATGCACGCCCGCACCTCGGGCCTCGCCGACTACCTCGCGCAGGACGAGCGCGACGCGCTGCGCCAGACGCGCCGGGTCGTCGCCCGCCTCAACTGGCGCAAGGCGTACGCCGATCCGGTCCCGGGGGAGCCGCCCAAGTACGACGTCGACGAACTCCTCGGCGTCGTCCCCGGCGATCTGCGCACCCCCTTCGACCCGCACGAGGTCATCGCCCGCATCGTCGACGGCTCCGACTTCGACGCGTTCAAACCGCTGTACGGGACCTCGCTCACCACCGGCTGGGCCCGCCTGCACGGCTATCCGATCGGTGTCCTCGCCAACGCCCAAGGCGTGCTGTTCTCCGCCGAGTCGCAGAAGGCCGCCCAGTTCATCCAGCTCGCCAACCAGCGCGACATCCCCCTGCTGTTCCTGCACAACACCACCGGCTACATGGTCGGCAAGGAGTACGAGCAGGGCGGCATCATCAAGCACGGCTCGATGATGATCAACGCGGTGAGCAACTCGCGGGTCCCGCACCTGTCGGTGCTCATGGGCGCCTCGTACGGGGCCGGGCACTACGGCATGTGCGGCCGCGCCTACGACCCGCGCTTCCTGTTCGCCTGGCCCAGCGCCAAGTCGGCCGTCATGGGCCCGCAGCAGCTCGCGGGCGTCCTGTCCATCGTGGCCCGGCAGTCGGCGGCGGCCAAGGGAGCGCCGTACGACGAAGAGGCCGACGCGGCCCTGCGCGCCATGGTGGAGCAACAGATCGAGGCGGAGTCGCTGCCGATGTTCCTCTCCGGGCGGCTGTACGACGACGGCGTCATCGACCCGCGCGACACCCGCACCGTCCTCGGCATCTGCCTGTCCGCCCTGCACACAGCCCCCTACGAAGGCGCACGCGGCGGCTTCGGCGTCTTCCGGATGTGAGGCCCTCGTGATCCGTTCAGTGCTCGTCGCCAACCGGGGCGAGATCGCCTGCCGGGTCTTCCGCACGTGCCGCGTCCTCGGCATCGGCACGGTCGCCGTGCACTCCGACGCCGACACCGACGCTCTGCACGTGCGCGAGGCCGACGAGGCGGTACGCCTTCCGGGCGCGGCCCCGGCCGACACGTATCTGCGCGGCGACCTCCTCGTGCGGGCCGCCCTCGCGACCGGCGCCGACGCCGTCCACCCCGGCTACGGCTTCCTGTCCGAGAACGCCGCGTTCGCGCGGGCCGTCCTGGACGCGGGCCTGGTGTGGATCGGGCCGCCGCCCGAGGCCATCGAGGCGATGGCGTCCAAGACCCGCGCGAAGCGACTGCTCGGCCTCGCCCCGCTCGCGCCGGGCGACGTCACCAAGGACGACCTGCCGGTCCTGGTGAAGGCGGCGGCCGGGGGCGGCGGCCGAGGCATGCGCGTCGTCCGCGACCTCGCCGACCTGGACGCCGCGTTGACGGCCGCCCGCGCCGAGGCCGCGAGCGCCTTCGGGGACGGCGAGGTGTTCGTCGAGCCGTACGTGGAGGGCGGCCGCCACGTCGAGGTGCAGCTGGTCGCGGACGCCGCCGGGACGGTGTGGCCGTACGGGACGCGCGACTGCTCGCTCCAGCGCCGCCACCAGAAGGTCATCGAGGAGGCCCCGGCCCCCGGCCTGCCCGACGCCCTCGTCAAGCGGCTCTACGGCCTCGCGACACAGGCCGCGCGCGCGGTGGGCTACCGGGGCGCGGGCACGGTGGAGTTCCTCGTCGCGGCGGACGGCACCCCCCACTTCCTGGAGATGAACACGCGCCTCCAGGTCGAGCACCCCGTCACCGAGGCCGTGTGCGGGATCGACCTCGTGGCCCTCCAGATCCGCGTCGCCGAAGGCCACACCCTGGAGAGTCCGCCCCAGCCCCAGGGGCACGCCGTGGAGGCCCGCCTCTACGCGGAGGACCCGGCGGCCGGATGGGCCCCGCAGACCGGGACGCTGCACCGGCTCTCGGTGCCGGAGGGCGTGCGCCTCGACACGGGGTACGCCGACGGCGACACGGTCGGCGTGCACTACGACCCGATGCTCGCCAAGGTCATCGCCCACGCGCCGACCCGCGAGGAGGCCCTGCGCAAGCTGGCGGGCGCCCTGGAGCGCTCCACCGTCCACGGCCCCGCCACCAACCGGCAGCTGCTGATCCGCTCACTGCGCCACCCCGAGGTCACGGCCGGGCGCATGACCACGGCGTTCTACGACCGGCACCTGGCCGACCTGACGGCCACGGACACGGGCCCCGGGACGCGCTGGGCGCCCCTCGCCGCCGCGCTCGCCGACGCGTGCGGCCGCTCCCGCTCCCGCTTCGGCGGCTGGCGCAACCTGCGCTCGCAGCCGCAGGTCAAGCGGTACGCCGACGCGGACGGCACCGAGCACGAGGCACGGTACGCGGCCACCCGGGACGGCTTCGCCGTGGACGGGGCCCGGGTGCTCGCGGCCGCGCCCGACCGCGTCGTCCTCGAAACGGACGGCGTGCGCCGCGCGTTCACCGTCTCCTCGTACGCCGACGGCCGCGTGTACGTCGGGAACGTGGCCCTGACCCCGCTGCCCGCGCTCCCCGAACCGTCCGCGCGCCAGGAGCCGGGATCGCTGCTCGCGCCCATGCCGGGCACGGTCGTCCGGGTCGCCGACGGCCTCGCCGAGGGCGCGCGGGTCACCGCCGGGCAGCCGCTGGTGTGGCTGGAGGCCATGAAGATGGAGCACCGCGTCACCGCCCCCGCGTCCGGCACGCTGACCGCGCTGCACGCGCGGCCGGGGGAGCAGGTGGAGGTGGGCGCGCTGCTCGCGGTGGTCCAGGAGGCCGGGGCCGAGGAACCCCCAGTACCAGCACACGAGTACGAGTCCACGGATCAGGAACCCCCACCCCAGGAACCCACGTCTCGGGAGGAAGTCCCCGCATGAGCACAGTCCTGGAAACCGAGGAGCACACCGCGCTGCGCGCCGCCGTCGCCGCGCTCGGCCGCCGCTACGGCCGCGACTACCTGACCCGCGTCGTCCAGGACGGCGGCCACCCCGACGAGCTGTGGGCGGACGCCGCGAAACTGGGCTACCTGGGCGTGAACCTGCCCGAGGAGTACGGCGGCGGAGGCGGCGGCATCGCCGAACTCTCCCTCGTCCTCGAAGAGCTGGGCGCGGCGGGCTGCCCGCTGCTGATGCTGGTGGTGTCCCCGGCGATCTGCGGCACGGTGATCGCCCGCTTCGGCACCGACGCGCAGAAGCGGACCTGGCTGCCCGGGCTCGCCGACGGCAGCCGCACCATGGCCTTCGGCATCACCGAACCGGACGCGGGCTCCAACTCGCACCGCATCACGACCACCGCCCGCAGGGACGGCGACGACTGGCTCCTGACCGGCCGCAAGGTCTTCATCTCGGGCGTCGACATCGCCGACGCCACCCTGATCGTCGGCCGCACGGAGGACGCGCGCACGGGCCGCCTCAAGCCGTGCCTGTTCATCGTGGACCGGGACGCGCCGGGGTTCACGCGCCGCGCCATCGACATGGAACTCAAGGCGGCCGAGAAGCAGTTCGAGCTCGTCCTCGACGACGTGCGGCTGCCCGCCGACGCGCTCGTCGGCGACGAGGACGCGGGCCTGCTCCAGCTGTTCGCGGGCCTCAACCCCGAGCGGATCATGACGGCGGCGTTCGCGCTCGGCATGGGCAGGTACGCCCTTGAGCGGGCCGTGGCCTACGCCAAGGACCGCCAGGTGTGGGCGACCCCCATCGGCGCGCACCAGGCGATCGCGCACCCGCTGGCGCAGTGCCACGTCGACCTCGAACTGGCGAGCCTGATGACGCGCAAGGCGGCGCACCTGTACGACGCCGGGGACGACCTCGCGGCGGGCGAGGCCGCGAACATGGCGAAGCTGGCGGCGGCCGACGCCTGTGTGAAGGCCGTCGACCAGGCCGTGCACACCCTCGGCGGGAACGGCCTGACGGCAGAGTTCGGACTGGCGTCGCTGATCGTCGCGTCCCGGGTCGCGCGGATCGCCCCTGTGAGCCGCGAGATGATCCTCAACTACGTGTCGCACCAGACCCTCGGCCTGCCCAAGTCGTACTGATTCCAGCTGATTCCAGGAGGAGTGCGCCGATGACCGGGGTGACCCTGGTGGCCGTATCGAAGCCGGAGCGGGGCGTCGTGACGCTCACGCTCGACTCGCCCGCGAACCGCAACGCGCTCTCCGGGGCCCTGGTCGCCGAACTGTCGGCCGCCCTGGAGCGGGCGGGAGCCGACCCCGGCGTACGGGCCGTGGTGCTCACGCACACGGGAACGACGTTCTGCGCGGGCGCCGATCTGCGCGAGCCGCCCGAACCGGCGGCGTTCGTGGCCCTGTTGCGGCGGATCGTGTCGCTGCCGAAGCCGGTGCTGGCGCGGGTGTCCGGGCACGTCCGGGCGGGCGGTCTCGGCCTGGTCGCCGCCTGTGACCTGGCGGTCGCGGGCGGCCCGGACGCGACCTTCGCCCTGACCGAGGTGCGCATCGGGGTCGTACCGGCCGTGATCTCCATCCCCCTCCTGGCGCGCCTCGACGCGCGGGCGGCGAGCCGCTACTGCCTCACCGGGGAGCGCTTCGACGCGGCGGAGGCGACGCGGATCGGCCTGCTGACGGCGTACGCGCCCGACGCGGCCGAGGTGGACACGGTCCTGGCGCCGCTCCTCGACGGCCTGCGCGAGGCGGCTCCGGGGGCCCTCGCCGACACCAAGGGACTGCTCACGGCTAAGGTGCTCACCGCATTCGATGAGGACGCGGACGCCGCCATCGCCCTGTCCGCCCGCCGTTTCCGCTCCGCCGAGGCGCGCGAGGGCGTGGCGGCGTTCCTGGAACGACGGGAGCGCCCATGGGTGCTGTGACCGAGGCCGACCGCTCGCCCAAGCAGGACCGCAGCCGGGCCACGCGGCGCGCACTCCTGGAGGCCGCCGTGGCGTGCCTCGCCGAGCACGGCTGGTCCGGCTCGACGGTCACCGTCGTCGCCGAGCGGGCCGGGGTGTCGCGGGGCGCGGCCCAGCACCACTTCCCGACCCGCGAGGACCTGTTCACGGCGGCCGTCGAGCACGTGGCCGAGCGGCGCTCGGAGGCGCTGCGGGGCCTGTTCCCCGACGGCGCCACCGGCGCCGACCGGGAGACGGTCGTCGCCGCCCTGGTGGACCTCTACACCGGCCCCCTGTTCCGGGCGGCCCTGCACCTGTGGGTGGCCGCGTCCAACGAACCCCAACTGGGGCCGCGAGTAACGGAGCTGGAGGCCCGCGTCGGCCGCGAGACGCACCGCATAGCCGTGGAGCTCCTCGGTGTCGACGAGTCCCGCCCCGGGGCCCGCGAGACCGTCCAGGGGCTCCTGGACATGGCCCGGGGGCTCGGCCTCGCGAACCTCCTCACGGACGACCGGGGGCGGCGCGAGCGGGTGGTGCGGCAGTGGGGCGTGCTGCTCGCGGAGGTACTGGCGTGACACGGGCCGGGGGGCGTCAGCGGCGTACCGGAGTGACGGTGATCGGCGGCAGCGCGCGCAGACACGAGGTGTCGCCCGTCGCGCCGGTGCGCAGGAAGCGCGCGGAGACGCCGGTGACGCAGCGGCTCAGCTCAAGCTCGGGCACGTGCCCCATGTTGCGGGCCGAGAGGAACCGGCTGTCGCGGAACTGCCGGGCGGCCTTCTTGCCATTGGAGTCGGGCGTGTTGGCGTCGAGGTCGCCGGAGAGCACCAGGACCGGGACGTCGGGCAGGCGGGGGTTCGTGGGCTGCGGGGCGGGGGTGTTCGCGCGGGGCCAGCCGATGCAGGTGTCGCCGCCGTCGGTGGTGCCCCGGGTGAAGCCCTTCGCGCTGAACGCGCCGTGCTCACCGGGGCGCACTGCCGCGAGCGCGGCCCGGTACTGCCGCCACCGCTCGGCCCGCGACGCGTCCTTCGACCAGGCCCTGCGGTAGTCGTTGCAGACGACCGCGATGTACGGCGCCTGGTCGGCCTTGCTGCCCGAGGACCCCTCCTCCTTGACCAGCGCGCGCAGCGGCCCGGTGTCGCCCTTCACGAACCGGTGCAGGGCGTGCGGCAGTCGCCCGAGCAGCGAGGGCTTGTGCGGGGCCAGGCCGACGCCGCTGCTGGCGGCCTCGAACAGCAGGTTGGCGAGCTTGTCCTCACCGAACCGCTTCTTGTAGACGCCGTGTCCTGTCTTGATCGACACGGTGAGGGGCTTGGCCCGCAGCCGCGCCGCCGTGGTGGCCAGGTCCTTGACGGCCCGCGCGCCGTCGCAGGCGGCGGGCACGGAGCGCTCGCACACCCGGCGCAGGGAGAGGGACACCGCCTGCGCGCTGGGCCGCGCCAGCGAGTCGAACTTCAGCGGGTACGCGCCGGACAGCACGAGGGAGCGCACGCGCTCGGGGTGGCGGGAGGCGTAGACCGGCATCAGATAGGTGCCGTACGAGAGCCCGTACAGGCTGAGCTTCGCCACGCCGATCCTGGCCCTGATGGCGTCGATGTCGTCGGCAGTGGCGGCCGAGGTGTACCCCGCGGCCTTGGGCCCCAGGTTCTTCGCGCACCGCTCGACCGCGGCGCGCTGCTGGGCCCGGGTGCCGAAGCGGTACTCGGCGTCGGTGACGCCGCACGGGACGCGCTGGGAGGCGCCGGTGCCGCGCGGGTCCACCAGAAGCAGGTCGTGGTCCTTCGCCAGCCGCTCCAGGCCCCAGGTGAACTCCGCCGCCTTGTCGATCGAGGTCTCGCCGGGGCCGCCCGGGTTGACGGCGACGGTGCCCTTGGCGGGGCCGGAGCCACTGTGCCGCACCACCGCGTAGCTCACCTTCACCGTGCCCAGGCGGGGCTCGCCCGCCACCAGGGGGCGCGTGACGCTGCCGCAGTCGACGCGGTGCCCCTCGACGGTGGGGCACCAGCCGGGTGCGGTGGCCGCCGCCCGCCCGCTCACCGGCGCCCCGGCCGTGGCCGCCGCCGTGGCTGCCGCCGTGGCCGCCGGGACCGTGGTGGCCAGTACCGCCATCGCGCCCACCACGAGGCCCGCGCGCCGGGCCGTGCTCTTGTACGTCATCGCCCTCTCCTCACCTCGGCCCGTTCGGGCCCCGCGAGACAAGGTGCCGGGCACACGTCACACCCCCGCCAAAACAACGGCAAAGCCAGGTAAGACTCGGCCCCCTCGGCGCTCCGCGCCGTGTCCTCAATCGCCGGACGGGCTATATCTCCCACCCGCCCGCCCTTACACCTGCAGCCGCCCCCGCACCCCCCGACCTAGCGGCTCGCGGGTGAGTTTCCAGCCCGTCCGGCGTTTGAGGACGAGGCGCGGAGCGCCAATGCGGTTGAGCGGGGGAACGGGGGCAGCCGCACCCGGAGTGGGAAGGGGCGGGTCTGGGGCGCCCCGCGAGGGACCTCAGCCGGAAAGGCCCCCGTACCCCCCAATCTCCTGAGGCCCCCGCGCCGCGGGCCCCACATACCGAGCGGAAGGCCGAACCAACCGCCCCGTCCGCTTCTGCTCAAGAATGTGCGCCGACCACCCCGCCGTACGCGCACACGTGAACATGGAAGTGAACATATGCGCCGGCACCTCCGCGAAGTCGAGCACGATCGCCGCCCAGAACTCCACGTTGGTGGCGAGCACCCGGTCAGGACGCCGCGCGTGCAACTCGTCGAGGGCGGCCTTCTCCAGCGCTTCGGCGACCTCGAAGCGGGGCGCCCCCAACTCCCGCGCGGTGCGCCGGAGCACCCGCGCCCGCGGATCCTCGGCGCGGTACACCCGGTGCCCGAAGCCCATGAGCCGCTCGCCCCGGTCGAGCGCCTGCTTCACGTACGCGACCGCGTCCCCGGTGCGCTCGATCTCCTCGATCATGCCGAGGACCCGCGAGGGCGCGCCCCCGTGCAGCGGTCCCGACATGGCGCCGACGGCCCCGGAAAGCGCGGCCGCGACATCGGCCCCGGTGGAGGCGATGACCCGGGCGGTGAAGGTGGACGCGTTCATGCCGTGCTCGGCGGCCGAGGTCCAGTACGCGTCGACGGCCTGGACGTGGCGCGGGTCGGGCTCGCCGCGCCAGCGCCGCATGAAGCGCTCGACGACGGTCTCGGCCTTGTCGATCTCGCGCTGCGGCACCATCGGCAGGCCCTGGCCGCGCGCGGACTGGGCGACGTACGACAGGGCCATCACGGCGGCCCGCGCGAGGTCGTCGCGCGCCCGCTCCTCGTCGATGTCGAGCAGCGGCCTCAGCCCCCACACGGGGGCGAGCATGGCGAGCGCGGACTGGACGTCGACGCGGATGTCGCCGGAGTGGACGGGGATGGGGAAGGGCTCGGCGGCGGGCAGGCCGGGGTCGAAGGCGCCGTCGACGAGCAGGCCCCACACGTTGCCGAACGAGACGCTGCCGACCAGATCCTCGATGTCGACGCCCCGGTAGCGCAGGGCCCCGCCTTCCTTGTCCGGTTCGGCGATCTCCGTCTCGAACGCGACGACTCCTTCAAGCCCGGGTACGAAGTCGGACATCAGGCGGCTCCTCGTGATGTGTACGACAGGTGGTGTACGAAAGGAAGTGTTCGACCATCGGTGACGTGTTCGACACGTGGTCTGGAGTAACCCGGTCATGCCCCGTGCGGGCGGAGGTCACCCAACCCGTGTGGATTCGGAACGATAGCCCTTGGTGCCACCCTTGGCGATGCACTGCGGCACTCAGTGCCACACATCACCTCTTGGGGGTGGCGTGTACCCGCCGACTGCCGCTTGGTTGACCGGCATTCGTATACGGCAAGATGACCGCGTGACCGAGTCCCGCGCCACCGCCTCCGAGTCCGCCGACGCCGCCCGGCTGGCCGCCATGCGCGCGCAGTACCGCGCCGACGGCATCGCCGAGGCCGACTTCCCCGCCGACCCGTTCCAGCAGTTCACGCTCTGGTTCCAGCAGGCGGCGGCGGAGGCGGAGACCTCGGGCGGGGTGCTGTACGAGCCGAACGCGATGGTCGTGTCGACGGCGGACGCCGAGGGCAGGCCGAGCGCGCGCACGGTGCTCCTGAAGGGCTTCGACGAGCGCGGCTTCGTCTTCTTCACCAACTACGAGTCCCGCAAGGCCCGGGACATCGCCGCGAACCCCCGCGTGTCGCTCCTGTTCCCCTGGCATCCGATGGCCCGCCAGGTGATCGTGTCCGGAACGGCGGAGCGCACCGGCCGCGAGGAGACGGTCCGCTACTTCCGCAGCCGCCCGCACGGCTCCCAGCTTGGCGCGTGGGCCAGCGCCCAGTCGAAGGTGATCGCGTCACGGGCCGAACTGGACGCGTCGTACGCGGAGTTGGCGGCGCGCTACCCCGAGGGCGAGCAGGTCCCCGCGCCGCCGCACTGGGGCGGATTCCGGGTCGTACCCGAGACCGTCGAGTTCTGGCAGGGCCGCAACAACCGCCTCCACGACCGCCTGCGCTACGAACGAGACGCCGACACCACCGCCGCCGCCGGGACGTGGCACCTGACCCGCCTGAGCCCCTGACCACACCACGCACACGGACCGCCGTGGAAACCGAAGCCTGAACGACGGCCGGCACCCCCACTCACCCCCCCCCCACCCACTCACCCGCAGCGCTACGCGCCTACCTCACCGTTGACACCGCAGGGTGCTCGGGCGGGCGGGTGGGAAACCCCCGCCGCGGTAGCGGCGGAAACCCAAAGAACCCACCCGAGGCGCCACGCGCACAGGCGGCACCCCACCACCGCCGGGTGGCACAGGCCCCCGCCGCGCCAGCGGCGGGCCTAGAACCCCGCCAGGACCCCGTCCAGAAACGGCTCGATCGCTTCGCGCCAGCCCTCCGGCTGGTCGTAGTGCACGAGGTGACCGGCGTCGGCGACCTCCGCGTACGCCCCGTGAGGCAGGACGCGGACCATTTCCTGGGCCTCGGCGCGGCCGAGCTCCCCGTCGAGGCCGCGGACGACGAGGGCGGGGCAGCGGACCTGGACGAGCTCCTCCCAGTGCGCGTCGTACACCCATGTCTCGCGGGACTTCAGCATCTGCGCGGGGTCGAAGACGGGCCGCCAGCCGTCGGGGCCCTCGGCCATGCCCTCGGCGAAGAACGCGCCCCGGGAGGGGTTGGGCCGCTCCACCCACGGGTCGTCCTCGCCAAACCACTTGCGGACGTCCGCGAGCGTCGCGAACGGCACCGGCCAGGACTTGAACCAGGACTCCCACTCCCGCTGCGACGCGGCGCCGAGGGCGGAAGCCCGCATATCGCAGATGACCAGGCCGCGGACCAGGTCAGGGCGGCGGGCGGCCAGCTGCCAGGCGGTGAGGGCGCCCATGGAGTGCCCGATGAGGACGGCGGGGGCGAGGCCGAGCTGCTCCAGGGCGGCCTCGGCGTCATCCACGTACGCCTCACGGTCGTAGGGGCCTTCGGCGGGCTTGTCGCTCTGGCCGTGGCCCCGCTGGTCGATGGCGACCGCCCGGTGCCGCTCGGAGAGCCAGCGGGCGGTGCCCGCCCAGTGTGAGGCGCGGCCCATCAGGCCGTGCAGTAACAGCACGCCGCCCCGGGAGGGCCCGGCCTCTCCGCTCTTGGGAGGGTCGGCGTACTCCCAGGCGGCGAGGCTCACGCCGCCCGCGCCGGTCACGTCGATGCGTCGCACCATGGTCCCAGGCACCCCCCTTGGTTCCGCTCGGGTTCTTCGGTCACGCACCCCGGCACGCTATCGAACTCTCATTCGAGAACGGCCGTCTTGCCGCCAACACCGCTCGTTCGGGTGACCATGCTCAAGGATTGACCGCCGCCGCCGAGGGGAGATCTTCATCGGGAGACGGGCCGCTCGGGGAGATCGGTCCGAGGGGGGTGACCCTGGGAGCTCGGGGCTCCGGGTCAGTCCGGGGGAGGACAGGCCCCGGCGCCGCGAGGCGCCGGGGCCCTCTGCTCGGAGGCCGCGCCGCGCGCGCCGCTGCTCACAAGGCGGGCACATCGTCCGTCCCCTTCTCCGGCCGGGCCTGCGCCGGTGCGGCCGGGCCCGGTGGCCACCCGGCCAGGTCCCGGTGCCGACGCGGTCAAGAGCCCTCAGGTCATATGCCTCTCGCGACAGCCTCGCACGCAAATCGCCGCGGCGCTGCGCTTCGGCACACTGAATCTTGGACTTCGGCGCGTCTCGGACGCGCGCCAACAGCCCCTGTGATAACGGCTGTTGACGCCCGTGTCGAGACGTCGCGGAGCCAGCGGCTCCGGTGCTTCAGCGCTTGGCGACGAACACGTGCGAGGCGACGTCCGCCGCGAGCTCGGCGGCCTCGCCGCTGGAGCCGACGAGCACGCCGCCCGCGGACTCCGTCACGCTCACCACGGAGCCGGGCTGCACGCCCGCGCGCCGCAGGGTGTACATCAGCTGCGCGTCCGTCTGGATCGGCTCGCCGATGCGGCGCACCACGACCGTCTTGCCGTCCGTGCCCGGGTCCAGGTCGATGAGGGACACCATGCCCTCGTCCAGGAACGGGTCCGCGCCGTCCTTCTCGCCGAGCTCTTCCAGGCCCGGGATCGGGTTGCCGTACGGCGACTCGGTGGGGTGGCGCAGGAGCTCCAGGACGCGGCGCTCCACGGCCTCGCTCATCACGTGCTCCCAGCGGCAGGCCTCGGCGTGCACCTGCTCCCACTCCAGGCCGATCACGTCGACCAGGAGGCATTCGGCGAGGCGGTGCTTGCGCATGACGCGCGTGGCCAGGCGGCGGCCCTCCTCGGTCAGCTCCAGGTGCCGGTCGCTGGCGACGGCCACCAGGCCGTCGCGCTCCATGCGTGCCACCGTCTGGCTGACCGTCGGACCGCTCTGGTCGAGCCGCTCGGCGATCCTGGCCCGCATGGGGACGACACCCTCCTCCTCCAGCTCGAGGATGGTGCGCAAATACATCTCAGTGGTGTCAATAAGCCCCGACATGGGTGCCCCTCAGATTTTCGCTCGTGCGCTGGCCCTGCCCTCAATTCTGACGCATACCACTGACAACCGGGTTGCGCCGTCGAAACAGGCGGCGCCGGGCCGTATTGACAGGGCACTGGTTCAGACCGCACCGTGATCCGCGACACGACGGGACGGGGCGGGACGAAGGGGTTTCGCGGATGACCAACGGCACGCGTGACGGCGGAGTGCGGGGCACCGGCGATGGCCCGGTCGCCGACCGCTATCTGGACGCCGCGATCGGCCTGCTGCGGCGCGTACGCGACGAGGAGACCGGGGCGATCACGGCCGCCGCGGAGCTGATCGCCGACGCCGTCGCCGCCGACGGGCGGCTCTTCGCCTTCGGCGCGGGCCACTCCTCGCTGGCCGCGCAGGACGTCGTCTACCGCGCGGGCGGGCTCGCCCTGATGAACCTCCTCTCCGTGCCGGGCGTGGTCGGCGTGGACGTGATGCCCGCGACGCTCGGCTCCGCCCTGGAGCGCGTGGACGGGCTCGCGGGCGCCGTCCTGGACTCGAGCCCGGTGCGGGCCGGGGACGTCCTCGTGATCATTTCCCTGTCGGGGCGGAATTCACTTCCCGTGGAAATGGCGATGAACGCCCGCGCGCTGGGTCTGAAGGTGATCGGCGTGACGTCCGTGGCGTACGCGAAGGACACGAAGTCCCGGCATGTGTCCGGCACGTTTTTGAAGGACCACTGCGACGTCGTCCTGGATTCGAAGATCGCCATTGGTGACGCGGAGCTCACCCTCGACTCCGTGGAGGCACCCTTCGGCCCCGCGTCCACGATGGTCGCCAGCGCGTTGATGCAGGCCATGATGGCCACGGCGGCCGCGGGCCTCGCGGAGCGCGGCATCGAGCCGCCGCTGCTCCGTTCGGGGAACGTCGACGGCGGCCACGACTGGAACGGCCGGGTGTTCCAGGACTACGGCGACCGGATCTTCTACCGGCATTAGGGCGCGTTCACCCGGTAGGGCACACGGCGGCTTGACGCGGGGCACCTCGCGTACACGCACGTACACGCACGTACACGCACGTACACGTACGTCGTCAGTCCGGCGCCGCTCAGCCGCCGAGCGCCTCCGCCAGGTCGAGCGCCGCCGCGACCCGCGCCGCCACGCTCTCCGCGTACGTCGCGTCCGCGCGCTCGAACTGGGTGCGGGCGCCGCCGCGCAGGAACGTCACCACGCCGAGCGTGCGGCCCCGGCTGCGCAGCACGGCGCACAGGGCGTGCACGGACGACTCGGGCCACTGCCGCACGGCGGCCCACTCCCGGGCCCGCTCCACCGACGCGAGCCCGGCGCTGGCCCGCACCGACCCCGCCCGCTCCACGCACTGCGTCGCCGGATGCCCCTCGGGGTAGCGCACCGGAAGCCCGGACCTGCCCGCGGACAGACAGGGCCCCGGGGACCCGGCGGGGCTGGCCGCGGCCCGCACCAGGCGGACCTCCGGCTCCTCGCTCACCAGCAGGTCGATCAGGGCGTGGTCGGCGAACCCGGCGAGCGCGAAGTCCAGCTGCACGGTGGCCGCCTCCATCGGGTCCTCGCACTCGGCGGCGGCCCGCGCGGAGCGGTGCAGCTGCTGGGAGCGGAACCGCAGCTGCGCGGCCTCCTGCTCGGCCTGCTTGGCCCGGGTGACGTCCCGGAAGAGCCAGGCGACGCCGAGCGGCACCGGCTCCTCCGCGAGCGGCGAGCCGAGCCGCAGGAAGCCGCTGCGCCAGCACCGGCGCTCCGCCGCGCCGCCCTCCGCGCGCACCACCACCCACATCTCGGCGGGCGCGGGCGGCGCCCCTTCCGCGAGCACGTGCGCGAGGGCGCTCTCCAGCTCCTCGACGCCCTGGACGAGGACCTCGCCGAGGGGCCGCCCGAGGAGCGCCGCGCGGCCGAGGCCGAGGAGGCGGGCCGCGTGTTCGTTGACCACGGCGGGCCTGAGGTCGGCGTCGACGAGGACGACGCCCCAGGAGGCGTCCTCGAAGAGGGCCTCGCTCAGGGCGATGGACCGCTCCAGGTCGATCTGCGCGTGCACCTCGCTGAAGGCGCAGTAGACCCCGGCGGGCTTGCCGTCGCCGCCGCGCACGGTGGCCGACTGCGTGCGGACGAGCACCCGGCCGCCGCCCTTGGTGAGGAGGGCGAACTCGTGCACCTGGCGGCCGTGGGCGTGCATGGCGGCCAGGAGGCGCTCCTCGACCTCTTCGGCATCGGCGGGCCGCACGGCCCACCCGGCGAAGCCGCGCCGCCCGACGGCCTCCGCGGCCGACCAGCCGAGGATGCGCTGCGCCTCGCGGTTCCAGTGCGTCACCACCCCGTCGGAGTCGAAGGCGCACAGGGCGGCGTCCATCCCGTCGAGGAGCGCCGCGAGCAGTTCGGCGCCGCCGGGGCCCGGCTCCTCGGGCCCTAGTTCGTCGGTCGTTCCGCTCCTTCGGGAAGCACTCACCTGGAACCCCCTGCAGGCCGCGTCGTCTTCCTCATGAGCTGGCTGTACCGCACGTCAGATCATTCAACTCGAACGTGACCCAGCCCACAGTAAGTTCCCGGAAGTTGAGGCAAATCGTTGTGAGACGGGGCGCGCGGAAAAACAGTTGAACGGCCCGCGCCGGGTTCCTAGGGTGGGTGGTACTTCGGAGAGGAGGTGGTTCGGCAGATGTATGGAAACCGGACGGAAGAGGTGGCTGCGGGCTAGCGGCCCGCCACCACATCTCAGTGCGGTGCCGGACCAGCGCGTGAGACAGGCGCGCAGCCGGCCGAAACCCACAGCAGTCACCCGACCCGCGAGCCGCCGGTACGTCCGGCCGGCTCCTCCCGCCCTCCCAGGCAGGGAGGACCCAGGCTCGCGGGTTGCTGCGTATCCGGGGCCGCTCGCCCCCGGGGCCCGCGCTCACCCCTTGCTCACCGCCGTCAGGATCTCCGGCAGCCGCCGGGCGACGCGGGGCGCCGCGAGCCGGAGGCCGAGGACGGTGACGGCGGCGCCGTAGACCGTGCCGAGCGGCAGCAGCAGCCACGTCCAGGAGTCCCGCCCCGAGGTGTGGAGCCAGATGGTGAGGGCGAGGACGGGCGCGCACAGCGCGGCGGCGCACAGCACTCCGCCGAGGATGGAGAGCCAGGCCAGGCCCGCCTGGCCGGGGGCCGCGTTCTTGTAGCCCGCCTCCGGGATGGAGTACGGATAGCGGGCGGAGGACCAGGCTCCGGTGGCGAGCATGGCGCCGAGGAGCGCGAAGGACAGGCCGAGCGCCTCGGGCAGGGACCGCCAGGCGCCGAGCATGGCCGTGGTCAAGACGGTCACGAGCGCCGTGTACGGCAGGGTCACCACCAGCAGCGCGAGCGCGCGGGCGCGCAGTTCGTCGTACGCGTCCCGGGGCGAGGAGATGGTCATCGCGACCATCCAGAACGCGGAGGTGTCCTGGCCGAACTGGTTGTACATCTGGACGCCGAGCATGGCCGCGGCGAAGCAGGCGAAGTACACCGAGCCGGTGCCCTGCAGGGCGTTGAACACCGGCACGATCACGCCGATGGCCAGGGAGGTGACCCAGGAGGCCTTGGTCTTCGGATCGCGCCACACATAGCGCAGGGTGCGCTCCATGACGGGCCCGGTGCGCCCGCCCGGCAGCAGGCCCGCGAGGCCGCCGCCGCGCCGGGTCTTGGCCGGCTCGGCCGCCGCGAGGGTGGAGCCGTCCGGCGCGGTCATCAGCCGGGTCAGGCTGCGCCGCCACGCGCCGAGGAGGAGCAGCAGGGCCAGGGCGGACAGGGTGAGTTGGGCCGCCGCGATGGCGTAGCGCCCCTCGCCCGCGCGGTGCACCGCCGAGAGGGCGGACGCCGGGGGGATCCAGCCGACGACGTCCGCCGCCGGGTCGAGCTCGCCGAGGCCCTCCGATGACGAACCGATGCGCTGGACCCCGAAGTTGACCAGCTGCGCCCCGACGGCGATGACCAGGCCGCTGAGGACGGCGAGGTCGCGGCCCTTGCGGCTGGTGAGGAGGCGGACGTTGGCGGCGGCGACGGCGCGGGCGAGCGCCACGCACACCAGGAGCACCAGCGGCACCGCCACCACGCCCACCGCGACGGCCGCGCCGCCCTGTGCGACGGCGATCACGCCGCCGAGCGCGAGGCACAGCGTGAACAGGGGCCCGATGCCCACCAGCGAGGCGACGAGCAGTGCGCGCACCAGGGGGCGCGGGCGCAGCGGCAGCATCACCAGGCGGGTGGGGTCGAGGGTCTCGTCACCGCTGGGGAAGAACAGCGGAAGCACCGCCCAGCCCAGCCCGAGGACCGCGGTGAGCAGGACGGCGACCGTGGCGGCGTGCGGGTCGCCGCGCAGCAGGACGAGGCCGAGGAACTGGAGCGCGGCGAACAGCAGGGTGAGCACCGCGGAGGCCGCGTACGCGGCGCGCCGTCCGCTGGACTGGCGCAGGCCGTTGCGCAGCAGGGACAGCTTCAGGCGTACGAAGACGGGGGTCAGGCCCGTGCTGACGGGCGCGGTCACCGGGCGCCGCCGCCGAGCCAGTCGAGGTCGGTGCCCGGGTCGCGGCCGTTCGCGCCGACGAGTTCGAGGAAGGCCTGCTGGAGCGAGGGGGCATCGCCGCGGACCTCGGCGAGCGGGCCCTGCGCGCGGATGCGGCCCGCCGCCATGACGGCGACCCAGTCGCACAGGGACTCGACGAGCTCCATGACGTGGCTGGAGAAGACGACGGTCGCGCCGGATCCGGTGAAGCGTTCGAGGACGCCGCGGATGGTCTGCGCGGAGACCGGGTCGACGCCCTCGAACGGCTCGTCGAGGAAGAGGACTTCCGGGTTGTGCAGGAGCGCCGTGGCCAGGCCGATCTTCTTGCGCATGCCGGTGGAGTAGTCGACGACGAGCTTGTGCTGGGCGCCCGAGAGGTCGAGGACGTCGAGCAGCTGGGTGGCCCGTTTGTCGACCTCGGCACCGGGCAGGCCGCGCAGCCGCCCGGTGTAGGCGAGGAGTTCGCGCCCCGAGAGCCGCTCGAACAGGCGCAGGCCCTCGGGCAGGACGCCGATGCGGGCCTTGACCTCGGCGGGGTCGCGCCACACGTCGTGGCCGACGACCTCGACGGTGCCCTGGTCGGGGCGGAGCAGCCCGGTGACCATGGAGAGGGTGGTGGTCTTGCCCGCGCCGTTGGGGCCGACGAGGCCGACGAACTTCCCCGCCGGCAGGGTGAGGTCGACTCCCGCCACGGCGAGTTGTGGGCCGAAGGCCTTCCACAGGTTGGTCACCTGCACCGCTGCCGCGGGCGTCTCCGTGGCCACCGTTGCCCCTTTTCGCCGTCGCCGTCGCCTGTGGGTGCACGATACGACGGCGGCGCGGGCCTGGCGGGGTCTACCTCCGGCGGGCTTCCCTGCCGCAGGCGTAGGACAAGGGGGAGATGATTTCCTCCGCGTCCGGGAGCCAGCGGTTGGCGGCCGTGGGGCGGCAGGCCCACTGCACCGCGCCGGAGGCGCCGAAACGGGTGGGCGGCGCGGCGACGTAGGCGCCCTCACCGAGCGTGATGAGGTCGAGGGCGGCGGGCGGCCAGCCCAGCTTGCGGACGAGGTCGGGGACCTTGGCCGTGGCGCCCGGCAGGACGAAGAACTGCATGCGCCGGTCGGGCGTGCAGGTGACCGGGCCGAGCGTGAGCTCCATGCGCTCCATGCGGGCGAGGGCGAGGAATCCGGCGGTCTCGGGGACGTCGATGGCGTCGAACGTGCGGCCCGTGGGCAGCAGGATCGAGGCGTTCGGCTGCTTCGACCAGAGGCGCCTGGCGACGGTCGCACTGCCCGTGGCCTGCGTGGGCCAGTCGTCGCGCACGGGATGGGCGCCGGGCACGGCGCACGCGGTGTCGCCGCACGAGCAGCGCCATGTGCCGTCGACGGACTCCAGCCAGGCGCCGGGGAAGACGTCCCAGTGCCGTTCCTCCGCGTACCGTACGGCCGAATCCTGCAGGGCCTCTCCGCGCTGCTTCGGGATCTGCGCGGCTGACGTGACTCCCATGGTCTCTTCCACGAATGTCTCAACTCCCGCCGTCAGCTCCGGTTACGGCATGTCATGTGCGCGGGGGAGGAGCATTCTTCCCGTCGTGGGGCGCACGGGTGCACGGGTGGGGGCGCGCATGGGCAAGGAGGGCCGGGCGCGGGTAGCCACGTGCAGGAGCAGTCGGAGTTCACCCGAGTTCACCCGGCTCGCTGATGTGTGCAGCGCTATGCCAGTTGCGATGTATTGCGATGCGTTGTGACCAGGTGTGATGCGTTTGTGGGGTGTTTGTGGTGCATCTTCCGCTTGTTTCCCGGGCATTGATCATCTGGGCGGTACGGGCGAACCGGCCCGGACCGTTCCGCGTTCGCCACTCGACCCGGAATCCCATCCGAATCACCAGATGGTCCACGGTGCACACAGGGGGTACGCCATGGCCGCCAGGCCACTCGTCGCGCGGCAGCCGAACGAACGGCTGCAAGCACTCATCCAGGAGGCCGGCTGCTCGAACGCCGGTCTGGCCCGCCGCGTCAACATGTGCGGGGCGGAGCACGGTCTCGATCTTCGATACGACAAGACGTCGGTGGCGCGCTGGCTGCGCGGGCAGCAGCCGCGCGGTCGTGCCCCGGGCATCATCGCGGAGGCGCTCGGCCGCAAGCTGGGGCGCACGGTCACGATCGACGAGATCGGCATGGCGAACGGCAAGAACCTCGCCTCCGGCGTGGGCCTTCAGTTCTCCCCCACCGTTCTCGGCGCGATCGAGCAGGTCTGCGAGCTGTGGCGCAGCGACGTGGGGCGCAGGGACTTCCTGTCCGGCTCCTCCGTCGCCGCGTCCGCGCTCGTCGAGCCGAGCCGCGACTGGCTGATCTCGTCTCCGGACGCGCAGGTCAGCCGGACGGCGGGGCCGCGCGTCGGCCTGTCGGACGTGGCGGCGGTGAAGGCCATGACGGAGGCGCTGACGCAACTGGATCACCAGTACGGCAGTGGACACGTGCGACCAGTGGTCGTGCACTATCTGAACTCCGTCGTCTCCGGGCTGCTCGCGGGCTCGTACCGGGAGGCGGTGGGCCGCGAACTGTTCGCCGCGGTCGCCAAGTTGACGGAACTCGCCGGGTACATGGCGGTGGACACCGGCCAGCCCGGCCTCGCCCAGCGGTACTACATCCAGGCCCTGCGCCTGGCCCAGGCCGCGGGCGACCGCGGCTACGGCGGGTACGTCCTCGCCGCGTCGATGAGCCACCTCGCGGCGCAGCTCGGCAACCCCCGCGAGATCGCACAGCTGGCGCGGGCGGCGCAGGAGGGGGCGCGCGGGCGGGTCACACCGCGCGCGGAGTCCATGTTCTACGCCGCCGAGGCGCGCGGGCACGCCCTGCTCGGGGACGCGCGGTCCACGCAGGCCGTCGCGGGCCGCGCGGTGGAGGCGATGGAGCGGGCCACCGGCGAGGAGCAGTCCGGTGACGACCCGGTGTGGATCCGCCACTTCGACCACGCGTATCTGGCGGACGAACTGGCCCACTGCCACCGGGACCTGGGGCAGGCGGACGCGGCGGCGCGGCGGGCGGAGGAGGCCCTCGCCGGGCACCCCGAGACCCGGGCGCGGCGGCGCGCGATCGACCTGGTCCTTCTCGCCACGGCGCAGGTCCAGCGGCGCGAGGTGGAGCAGGGCTGCCACACGGGCCTGAAGGCCGTCGAACTCCTCGGCACGCTGCGGTCCAACCGCGGCGCGGAGTACCTGGACGACTTCCAGCAGCGCCTGGAGCCGTACCGGGAGGAGCCGGTGGTCAGGGAGTTCGGGGCGCGCATCGAGCTGCAGGCGGCGTGAGGCGGAGCGGGAGGCGCGGGCTGCGGGCGCCGTGGGGCGCCGCGTGAACACCCATGCACAGCGTCTCCCGCGCAACTTCCGTTACATCCGTGGCGTCTGTGACAAGGGCGTCAGTGGTGTGCTCTGAGCTGCGTGGCTAAGGGCCGTGGAGACCCGGTAGCGTGAGCCGACGTTCCGAAGGTCCCCCATAAGTAGGAGTCCCGGTGACGCAGCAGAGCGGGCAGGGCGCCGCTTCCCCCGACCCGCGGCAGCCCGCGGAGCGGCACGCCCACGAGGGCATCGTGCTGCCCGCGGACGGCGGCGAGCCCCTGATGCCCGGCGGCCACCAGGCGGCCCCGCCCGTCGGCAGCCCCTGGGGCCAGCCGTGGGGTCCGGAACCGTCGGCGCCGTCGCCGGGGGCGGGCGAGGCCTGGGGCGCTCCGGGGCAGCCGGGCCAGGCCGCTCCCGTGACGGGTGGCATGCCGCTGCCCCCCGAGGGCACCCCGCTGCCTCCCGCGATGCCACCGGCGATGCCGTACGAGACCGGAGCGGGCGCCTCCGGGCAGTTCGGGACGCCGCTGCCGCCGGAGGCCCACGGTCATGGCCTGCCGCCGGAGAACCACGCGCTGCCGCCTCAGGCGCACGCGCTGCCGCCGGAGAGCCACGGCCTGCCGCCGGAGGCTCACGGCCTGCCGCCGGAGGCCCACGGCCTGCCGCCCGTGAGCCAGCCCCTGCCTCCGCCCAGCGGTCACGCGGGTCCCATGGATCACGGCGCGCACCCGGGGCACACCGGGCATACCGGGCACACCGGGCACGGTGGATATCCGGGATACGCGGGATACGCGGAGCAGCCGGGTCACGCGGGGCAAGCGGGCCACACGGGCTACCAGGGCCACACCGGCCACACCCCTCACGCGGGCTACGGCCAGCCCCTGCCCGCCGCCGACCACACCCAGGTGCTGCCGCCCATCGCCCCCGGACCGCCCGGCGGGCCGCTCCCGTCGCCGGGACAGCCGCTGGCACAGGGACCGGGGCCGGGACAGGGACCGGGACAGGGACCGGGACATGGGCTGGCACAGGGCCCGGACGCCGAGGCCACCCAGTACATAGCCCCCGTCGCCCCGGGCGCCCTGCCGCCCGAGATAGCCGCGCCGGACGCGCCGGACGCCACGCAGTTCCTCGGCCGCGCCGACGCCACCCAGTTCCTGGGGCAGGCCGCCGACGTCGTACCCGAAGAAACCGCCTACGCGGGGGACAACGCGCCCACCCAGTTCATCGCGCCGGTGACCGACAGCGGGCAGGGCGCGCCGCCCGCCGCCGCGGCGGGGCACGGCGAACGGCAGCCGCCCGCGGAGTTCGACAACCTCTTCCGCAGGGCGCCGGAGCCCGACGGCGCCCCCTCCTCCACCCAGCAGATGCCCCGGGTGTCCGCGCCCGCGCCGGCGGGGGACCCCGAGCCCGCGCCGCGCCGCCGGGGCCGCACCGGGTCCAAGACGCCGCTGCTTATCGGCGTCGGCGTGGCCATCGCCGTGGTCGGCGTCGGCGCGGGCGCGATGCTCGCCGGGGGCGGCGGGGACGCGAAGGCGGAGGACAAGCAGCCGCTGGCCGCGTCATCGCCGGACTCGGGCGCGGACGACGACAAGGACAAGGACGGCGCGAAGCCGTCGCCGTCGCCGTCGGCGGACCCCGCCAAGCGGCAGGCCGTCGCCCTGGACAAGCTCCTCGCGGACAGCAACGACAGCCGCGAGTCCGTGATCAGCGCTGTGCGCAACGTGGGCAAGTGCCAGAACCTGCGGCAGTCCGCCACCGACCTGCGGGACGCGGCCAAGCAGCGCAACGGCCTCGTCGGCCGCCTGTCCGGGCTCACCGTCGACAAGCTGCCCGCGCACGCCCGGCTGACCGCCGCGCTCAACCGCGCCTGGAAGGCGTCCGCGTCGGCCGACAACCACTACGCCGCGTGGGCCGACCAGGTCGGGGGCAAGAAGGGCTGCCGCAAGGGCCACGCCCGCAACACCGCGCACACGGCCGCGGGCAACCGCGCGAGCGGCGAGGCGACGAAGGCCAAGCAGCAGGCGGCCGCCCTGTGGAACGCGATCGCCCAGAAGCACGGCCTGACCAAGCGCATCCCGACGCAGCTCTAGGGCCCTTCTGGTGGACGGGCCCTACGGCGGCGCGTGGTCAGCGGACGGACTCCAGGGTCTTCTCCACGTTCACGAACGACTCGCGCGCCACCGTCAGACGCCCGCCCCGCACCACCTGGAAGGTGACGGCCGCGTTCACCAGGCGCGGGTACTCGCCCGCCGCGAGCATGTCGTCGAAGCGCCAGCTCAGCATGGGGGTGAGGCCGCCGGTGTCCACGCGCAGGCCCCGGTCGAGGGTCTTGCTCAGGGAGCGGGCGGTCACCTTGCCGCCGTTGAGCGACTCGACGGCCTGCTTCAGGACGGTGTACGCGATCCACGTGGTCTGCACCCCCGCGTCGGCGGCGTCCACGCGGGTGTCGTCGAAGGCGTGCGCGCGGATCACCTCGCGCATCGGCTCCCAGCGCTTGTCGCCCTCGGCGGGGTACCAGCCGGTGACGTACGCGCCTTCGTACGGTCCCTCGGCGCCGCCGCTGCGGTCGATGAGGGACTGGTCGACGCTGCCGAGCACGGAGGCCGTGCGCACCGCCGGGTAGTCCTCCTCGGTGCGCCGGAAGGAGTCGAAGAACGTGTCCGTGCGCGTGCCGAGCGCCGCCGCCACGCACCCCTTCTTGGCGCCCGCGCCGGACGCGCGGGCGAGCGCCTGCTCGGCCTGCGCGGTGTAGTCCGTGCCGTCCTCGGGCGCGCGGATGTCGGCGGACGCCCGGCGGTGGCCCTGGGCGAGGCCGGAGTCGAGGAGCTTGGAGAGGTTGTCGCCGGTGACGGTGTCGGGCCGGACCAGGGAGACGCGGTCGCAGACGCCGGCGAGCTGGCGGCCGTTGCCCGCGAGCAGCGCGGGCTGCCCGCCGTTCACGGGGTAGGAGAGCGGGCTTGAGAACTCCTCGTCGGTGAGGCCGTAGCCGCCGATGTACGGGATGCCCGCGCTCTCCAGCGGCGCCAGGAAGGCCCGGCCGTGCTGGCTGTACGAGCCGACGACCGCGACCACGTTCTCCTTGACGGCCTCGCGGGCGCAGCCCGCCGCCTCCACCGGGTCGTTGCGGTCGTTGCAGGTGATGACCCTGAGCTCGTGGCCGTCGAGGCCGCCGGTGGCGTTGATCCAGCGCGCTATGGCCTTGGCCATCGCGGGCATGCCGGGCTTGTTGGTGGCGCGGGTGCCCTCCGGGGCCCACGTCATGACCGTCACGGGGTCATCCCCGGAACCCCCCGTGGTACCGGGGATGACCCCACAGCCGACCGCCAGCGCCGCGCACGCCGCCACCGCTGCCGCGGCGTGCGCGACTCTGCGCGCTCGGGGCGCGGTCTCGGCAGGGCGGGGGAGGAAGACGCGTCGCAAGGCGCTCATGGACCCGCACGATTCCGTGGAGGGGCCAACCGGGGAGTGACGCTCTCTCAACGGATGGTGACGAACACGTGAACGGGTGGGGCCCGGGAGAGGGGGGTGATGTGGGAACGTACGATCGATGACCGTGCAAGGTTCGGAGAAGTCTTCCCGTCGCGGCCGTCGGTCAAGGACCATAGGCGCCATGCCAACGAACGACATGCCGTGGTGGCGCTGGCGCAGCAACGTGCGCTCGGCGCTGCACATGCTCTCCGACCCGGAGTTCCAGCGGGAGTGCTGGCTGGCCGGGCGCGAGGAGTACGGGGACGTGACGGACGCCGTGTACCGCCTGGTCGAGGACACGTGGCTGGACAACTGGTCCGCGGAGAAATACGTCGGGACCATCTTCCGGGACTCCCAGGAGGCGGCGCTGGTCGACGGGGCCGTGCTCCGGGTCCTGCGGATCATGCACGAGGTGGGCCCGGACGCGGCGGTCGCCGTGTATCTGGACCACCCCGGCTGGCCGGACGCGGTGCGGGCGGCGCGGGACGCGCACGTCATGCTCGCGACCGGTGACGGCGATGACCCCGACAGCGCGCCGCGGACCCTCGAGGTGCTCCGCATCCTGACCCGGTCCGGCTGACCGTCCGGGTGATCGGTTCGGCTGACCGGTCCGGCTGGACGGGGCCGGGGAGGCCCTCTCGGATATGGGACCCTTGGCGGATGAACGAGCAGTCCGCCGCCGCAAGTGACCAGCGCACCGACCGCGCTGACCAGTACGTCCTCACGCTCTCCTGCCCGGACAAACAGGGCATCGTGCACGCCGTGTCGAGCTACCTCTTCATGACCGGGTGCAACATCGAGGACAGCCAGCAGTTCGGCGACCACGACACCGGACTGTTCTTCATGCGGGTCCACTTCTCGGCGGAGCCGCCGGTGGCCCTGGACAAGCTGCGGGCGAGCTTCGCCGCCATCGGCGACGCGTTCCACATGGACTGGCAGATCCACCGGGCGGACGACCGCATGCGGATCGTCCTGATGGTGTCCAAGTTCGGGCACTGCCTGAACGACCTGCTGTTCCGCTCCCGGATCGGCGCGCTGCCGGTGGAGATCGCGGCCGTCGTCTCCAACCACACCGAGTTCGCCGAGCTCTCCGCCTCCTACGGCGTCCCCTTCCACCACATCCCGGTCACGAAGGACACCAAGGCCGAGGCCGAGGCGCGGCTCCTGGACCTGGTGCGCGCCGAGGACGTCGAGCTGGTCGTGCTCGCCCGCTATATGCAGGTCCTCTCGGACGACCTGTGCAAGGCGCTGAGCGGCCGGATCATCAACATCCACCACTCGTTCCTGCCGAGCTTCAAGGGCGCGCGGCCGTACCACCAGGCGCATGTGCGCGGGGTGAAGCTGATCGGTGCCACCGCGCACTATGTGACCGCCGACCTCGACGAGGGCCCCATCATCGAGCAGGAGGTCGAGCGGGTGGGGCACGAGGTGACGCCGGAGCAGCTGGTGGCGGTCGGGCGCGACGTGGAGTGCCAGGCGCTGGCGCGGGCCGTCAAGTGGCATGCGGAGCGGAGGATTCTCTTGAACGGCCAGCGCACCGTGGTCTTCGCCTGACGGGCGCGGGTCTCTACGCCGCCGCTGCGCGGCGGATGCTTCCCACCCGCCCGCCCGTGCACTCCGCGGCTCCGTCGCGGGGCCTTGACGCGTGGCGCCGCGGGTGGGTGGGTTGGGTGCCACGCGGCTTCCGCCGCGCGTCGGTTACCTCCGCGCGTCGGCTACCTCCGTGCTCCGGTCACATCCTGCTCAGCGACGCCGCCGCGAACAGTACGTCCCTGATCGCCTCGCGGTCGCCCACCTGGCCCGCTGCCGCCTCCTCGGGGGACACGTGGCCCGCGGCCAGGCGGCAGAACTCGACGCCGTCCAGGGCCACGTGTGCCACCTCGAAGTCGGCGGAGCCGCTGGCGCCGGGGGAGTCCAGGGGGATGAGCCACTCGCCGCCGCCCACGCCCTCGACCTCCAGGCGCAGGCTGCGGCCGGGGCGCCCGGCCGCGACCAGCTCGCGCGGGGGCGCCGCACGCCCGGCCCGGCGCCGCTCGGCGAGCGTCGCGGGCAGCAGCCGCGCCGCCAGGTCGATCATGCGGTGCAGATGCCGGGGCGCGGGCGGCTCGTACGGATAGTCCACGGCTCGCGCGATGTCCTCGGCGTGGATCCAGCACTCGAAGGCGCGCTCCAGCATGGAGTCGCGCAGGGGCAGCTCGACGCGCAGGGCCTCCGCGCCGGGCGGGCCCGGCACGATGCCGTACGTCACGGCGAGCCGCCCGGAGCCGCCGCCCGCGAACGACACGGTCCGGATCAGCTCGTGCGTCTGGTCCCGCCACGGCGTCCGTACCGCGCGGGTGGGCGGGAACTGCGAGGCGCGCCAGTACGCCTCCGTGCGCGCGGCCGGGTCGGGGCTCGGCGGGGCGGCGAGGCCGAGCGGATCGTCGAGGCCGAGGGCGGTGCCCACCAGGCCGTCGACGGCGAGGAGGTGGGCGATCACCCCGGCGACCGTCGTCTTGCGGCTCACCGGGTGGTCGTCGTCGAACCAGCGGAGGCGCACCGGCGCGTGCCACTCGGAATCCCCGATGTCCTGGAGCAGCGCGTCGAGCCGGGCGGTCTCCGCGTCGTACGGAGCGGCCCACTCCGGCAGCGGGACGCGCGGCGGGCGGCGGCCGAGGCAGCTCTCCAGGACGCGGGTGCGCAGCCCCGGGTCGAGGTCGAGGCTCTCCTCGGGGTGCAGCAGGCCGACCGCGTCCCGCAGCCGCAGGGCCTCCTCGGCGCAGGGGCCGCACGTGCCCAGGTGCTCCTCCACGGCCCGCGCCTCCGCCGTCGAGCAGGCGGCCAGCGCCCACGCGCCGAGCAGGGACTTCAGGACCGGGTGGTCGAGCGCGGGCGGCTCGGGGTCCGGCGGCGCGGCCGTGGGCGCGGGCAGCGGCTCGCCGGTGTCCTCTATGGAGGCGCGCGGCGCTGGTATCCGCGGCCCGGTGCCCTCGGGGCCGGGGGCGGTCGGGAACTCGTCCCCGCCTTCGCGGGGGTCCGGCTGTCCGGGGCTTGTCACAGCGCTCTCCCGTAGCCGTGCGCGCCGTACGCCGGACCGGCTGGGTCCTCGTCGAGTGCGGTGGTGTCGTGGGCGGTGGCCAGGAGCTGGAGGCCGAGGCGGAGCCTGCGCCGGGCCTCGTCCTCGGTGACGCCGAGGTCCGCCGCGGTCTGGCGGTAGTCGCGCCGCTGGAAATAGGCCAGCTCCAGGGCGGCGCGCAGCGGGGCGGGCATGGCCGTGACGATGTAGTCCGCGCGGGCGGCGGCGGAGGCGCGGCGCACCTTGCGCTCCAGCTCCTCGGTGCTGCCCTCGCCGCCCTGGGCGAGCGCGGCGGACTCCGTCTGGCGCAGCCTGCGCACGGCCTGCTGGTGGGCGAGCGTGGCGATCCAGGAGCGCAGCGGGCCCTGCTTGGGGTCGTACGCCTCGGGGTTCTCCCAGATGTGGGTGAAGACGTCCCGGGTGATGCGGTCGGCCGCCGCGACGTCGCCGAGGACGCGGTGCGCGAGGCCGTGCACGAGCGAGGCGAAGCGGTCGTACAGCTCTCCGAGCGCCGCCGCCTCGCCGTGCGCGAGGCGTTGCTGCATGCGGCGGTCCCAACGACGCGGCGCGTCCTTCGGCATGCGGCCCCCTCGTGCGCTCGCCGTCCTCACCTTCACCGATGCATCGAATGTAGTCGGCGTCGCTGACAGCGCACCTCTCTTTCCCCGCGCTTTCTCGCTCTTTGCGGCAACGCGGGGTCCCGCGCGGCCGCGGATGATATTGAACGGGCCCTCCGGGACGCCCCCTTTGCCGGATGCGTGCGGTGCTGGTGTTTCATGGGACAGCGGTGGGGAAGCCGCGACTGAGGGAAGGGTTCCGGTGGGCGGGAGGCGTGGCGCGTGACGCTGAAGGTGACCGTCGGCGAGCGGGACGGCTGGGCCGTGCTGCGGGTGTCGGGCGAGATGGACCTCCTGACGTCGCCGGTGCTGCGCCAGCGGGTGCGCGAAGCGGTGGCCGACGGCCGCCGCGACCTCGTCCTCGACCTGTCCGACGTGCTGTTCTGTGACTCCAGCGGCGTCGGCGTGCTGATCGCCACGCGCCGTCTGATGCGCTCCTGCCGCGGCCGCCTCCGGCTGATCCTGCCCGCCAGGGGCGCGGTCGAGGGCTCGCATGTGAACCGCGTCCTCGCGGCCCTCGGCGTACGACGGCTCTTCGACGTGTACCCGGACGCGGCCCGGGCCGTGGACGAGGGCGCGGAACCGCTGTCGGCCTAGGGCCCCAGGTGCCAAGAACCCCCAGGCCCGTGGGGCTCACGGCCAAGCGGAACCCCCTGTACCTGTCAAGATCGTCCGCCTGATACAACCGTTCCCGAGCGGATGCCACCGTCGGCGCGACCGCCAGTCCCGCCACACCCGTGACACACCTTTGTCGCGGAATTCCCGCGGTCTTGGCACGAGCGTCACTTTTCTGCCTCCTGGCGGGCGACGGCGTCGTACGCTCGCCAACAGACACCCGCAGGACGTCCGAAGCGGCGGTCGCGCCGGACGTACCCCCACCGCATGAGAAGTGAGGCGGCCCGAAGACCATGGACAGCGCCGAGTACGAACGCAAGATCGCGGCCCGTTTCGCCACCTTCGACCAGGACGGCAACGGCTACATCTCCCGTGAGGACTTCAGCACGGCGGCCCAGGCGCTGCTCGCGGAGTTCGGGGTGACCGCGCGGTCCGAGAAGGGCCAGGCCCTGTACAGCGGGGCGGAGGCGTTCTGGCAGGGCATGGCGGGCATCGCGGACCGGGACGGGGACCAGCGCATCACCCGGGACGAGTTCGTCGGCGGGGCCGTGAAGCGGCTGCGGGACAACCCGACGCGGTTCGCGGAGATCGCGCGGCCGTTCCTGCACGCGGTGCTCGTCCTCGCGGACGGCGACGCGGACGGCACGGCGACGGCCGCGGAAGTGGAGCGGGTGCTGCGCGCGTTGGGCGTGCAGGCCGAGATCGCCTCGCTGGCGTCCCAGGGCCTCGGCCCCGTGACGGAGGATCAGGTCGTGTCCGCCTTCGCCTCGTACTTCACCGTGCCCGAGTAGGCGTTTCCCGGGTCGTGCCCGAGTGGCCGCCACTTCCCCGAGGCGCGGTCTCAGGTCGTGTAGCGCTCCCGCAGCTTGTACTTGAGGACCTTCCTCAGCGCCTCGTTGCGGGGCAGCGCGGCCACGGTCTCCAGTTGCTCGGGGAGCTTGTGGACGGCCAGGCCCGCCCGTCGCAGGTGCGCCGTCGCCTCGGGCAGGGTCAGCTCCCCGTGGCCCGGGGCGCGTTCCACGACGGCGCAGACGCGTTCGCCGCTGGCGGGGTCGGGCAGGCCGATCACCGCCACGTCGGCCACCGCGGGGTGGGTGTGCAGCAGGTCCTCGATCTCCTTCGCGGAGATGTTCTCGCCCTTGCGGATGATCACGTCCTTGGCGCGTCCGGTGAGCACGAGGTGCCCGCTCGCGCGGAGGTGGCCGAGGTCGCCGGTGCGCAGGAAACCGTCCGCGTCGAAGGCCTCGCGGGTCGCCGCCGCGTCCAGATAGCCCCGGCAGACGGCCTCGCCGCGCAGCCGCACCTCGCCGTCGGTGCCGGTGGGCACCTGCTTCCCGGCGGCGTCGGTGACGCGGATCTCCATGCCGTCGGGCGGGCGCCCCTCGGTGGTGGCGAGGTGCTCGGGGGTGTCGTCGGGGGAGCCCATGGTGATCATGGGCACCTCGGTCATGCCGTAGCCGTGCGTCAGCTGGCAGCCCAGTTCGCGGACGACGGCGTGGTAGAGCTCGGGCGGCTTCGGGGCGCCTCCGCCCGCGAGCAGCCGCAAGGTGGGGATCAGCGGCCGCGCCGGGTTCTTGCGCCGCTCGGCGAGGAACATCGAGTAGAACGCGGTGGAGCCGCCCGCGATGGTCACCCCGTGCCGCCGGTAGCCGTCGAGGGCGTCCGGCAGCGCGAACCGCTCGAACAGCACGGCGGGGAAGCCGTACAGGAGCAGCATCACCGAGTAGTCGGGGCCCGCGATGTGGGCGAAGGGGAACGCCATCGAGCCGACGTCCTCCGGGGTCGGCCGCAGGGCGTGCGCGAGGCAGGCGCCGCCCGCGATCAGGGAGCGGTCGGTGTGCAGCACGCCCTTGGGGTCGGAGGTCGTCCCCGAGGTCCAGTAGATCCAGCGCACGGCCGTGCCGTCGGCGGGCGGGGCGGGCAGTACGGCCGGGTCGCCCTCGGGCAGGTCGTCGTACGCGGTGAAGACGCCGCGCGCGCCGAGGCGCCGGGCCAGGCCGGTGTGGTCGAAGCCCCGCCACACCCCGGGCACGGCGAAGAACTCCGCCTTCGAGGCGCGCAGCGCGAAGCCGACCTCGCGCTCGCGGTAGAAGGGGATCACGGGGGACTGCACGGCGCCGACGCGGGCCAGGGCGAAGGAGAGCACGGCCGTCTCGATCCGCGTGGGCAGCTGCCAGGCGACCACGGTCCCTGGGCGCACGCCGTTGTCGTACAGGCCCGCCGCGACCCGCTCGCTCCGCTCCCGCAGGCCGCCGAAGGTGAGGGTCCGGTCGGCGGCGGGGTCGTCGGCGGCCTGGATGAGCGCCGGGGCGTCGGGGGTGAGCGCGGCGCGCCGCTCGACGAGTTCCCACAGGGTGTCTGACGCGGCGAGCGCGCGGGCGGTGTCGTGCACGGGAGGCCCCCTCGGACGGCCGGACGACGGAACGGTCCGACGGCGCCCGTTGCTGACGCTTCGTCAGATCGTGCGCAGAGCGTAGGCCGCCACGCCTTGTCGGTCCAGAGGCACGGGGCTAGCCTGCCGTCTGACGGACCATCAGAAACGGTGGAGGCGGGTGACCCCGGTGGACCTCTCGTACTCCGAGGAGGAGGAAGGCTTCCGGGCCCGGCTGCGGGCCTGGCTCGGCGACGCGCTGCCGAAGCTGCCAGAGCGCCCCGACCCGCTCGACTGGCCGGGGCGGCGCGCCTACGACACGGGCTGGCAGCGGGCGCTGTACGACGCCGGGTTCGCTGGGGTCCACTGGGAGGCGTCCCCCACACTGCGGATGATCTTCCTGGAGGAGAGCGAGCGCGCCGGGGCGCCGTACGTGGGCGCGAACTTCGTCGGTCTGCTGCACGCCGGGCCCACCATCGCCGCCGAGGGCACGCCGGAGCAGCGCGAGCGCTGGCTGGAGCCGATCCTGCGCGGCGACGAGGTGTGGTGCCAGGGCTTCAGCGAACCGGACGCGGGCTCCGACCTCGCCTCGCTGCGCACGCGCGCGCGGCGCGACGGCGACCACTACGTGGTCAGCGGATCGAAGATCTGGACCTCGCACGCGGAGGTCGCCGACTGGTGCGAACTCCTCGTCCGCACCACCCCGGTGAGCGAGGCCGTGCCCCGGCACCAGGGCATCACCTGGCTCGCCCTGCGCATGGACGCGCCCGGCGTCACGGTGCGGCCGCTGCGGACGCTCGCGGGCTCCACCGAGTTCGCCGAGGTGTTCCTCGACGAGGTGCGGGTGCCGCTCGCCCACCGCGTGGGGGCGCAGGACGACGGCTGGCGCGTGACCATGGTGACGCTGTCGTACGAGCGGGGCACCGCCTTCGTGGGGGAGGTGGTCGCCTGCCGCCGCGTCCTTGGCGAACTCGCGCGCGAGGCCCGCGCGAACGGCCGCTGGGACGACCCGGTCCTGCGCCGTCGGCTCGGGCGGCTGAGCGCCGAGTTCACCGCCCTGTGGCGGCTCACGCAGTGGAACGTCAGCGAGGCGCAGCGCACCGGCTCGGGCCCCGGCGCCGGCGGGTCCGTCTTCAAGCTGCGCTACTCGCACGCGCGACAGGAGCTGTACGAAGCGGCCGCCGACGTCCTCGGCTCCGGCGCCCTCGACCTGGCCGGGCCCTGGACGCCCGAGCGGCTCTCGTCCCTGTCGTACACCATCGCCGCGGGCACCTCGCAGATCCAGCGGAACATCGTGGCCGAGCGGCTGCTCGGCCTGCCGAAGGGGCGGTGACCGGCCGTGCGCGGCGAACGGGCCAGGAGGCGGCTGTGGACTTCCAACTGAGCGCGGAACAGCGGGCGTTGCAAGGCGGCTTCCGCGAGATCCTGCGGGGCCGCTTCGGCCCGGAGCGGCTGCGGGCGGCCGTGGCGGAGCCCCGGCTCGACCGCGCGCTGTGGCGGGAGCTCGCCGGTGCGGGGCTCTTCGCGCTGTGCGTGCCCACGGGGCGCGGCGGCCTCGGCCTCGGGGCGCCCGAGGCCGTGTTGGTGTTCGAGGAGGCGGGCCGGGCCCTGCTGCCAGGGCCCTACGCGGCCACCTTCCTCGCGGCCGGGGACGTCGAGGGGGCCCTGTCCGGGGAGACGGTCGTGACCGCCGTGGACGGCGACCTGGTGCCCTGGCTGGACGACGCCGACGTCGTACGGGGCGACGCCGCCGGGGCCGTGGCCCTGCGGTCCGTCGACCCGCTCACGCCCCTGCACCGGCTGCCGCACCCGCGCGAGGGCGGCCCCGACGGGACGCTGCTGCGCGCCGCCGAACAGCTCGGCTCCGCCTGCCGCACCCGCGACCTGGCCGTCCAACACGCGCGCCGCCGCGAGCAGTTCGGTCGGCCCATCGGCGCCTTCCAGGCCGTCAAGCACCTGTGCGCCGAGATGCTGGTGCGTACCGAACTCGCCCGCGCCGCCGTCTACGCCGCCGCCGTCACCGGCGACCCGCTGGAGGCGGCAGGGGCTGTACTCCTCGCCGACGACGCCGCCGTGCGCAACGCCCGCGACTGCCTCCAAGTCCACGGCGGCATGGGGTTCACCTGGGAGTCCGATGTCCATCTGCACCTGAAGCGGGCCTGGGTGCGGGCCGGGCTCGGGGGCGGGGCGGCCCGCGCGGAGGAGGACCTCGCCGCCGCGCTGTGAGCCGCGTGGCCGCCGGGCGCCGACCGAGCGTTACTCAATATGTCACTCAATGGGATTGATTGGTCACACCGTGCTGTTCGACGCGATGATCGACTTGTGGAACCCCGGGACGGCGGGAAGGCTACTGAGCGTCGATATCGGGTTGTGTCCTACGCGTGACTCGTCGCGACGAGGAGTCGGCGCCCGGCTCCGGTACCTTGTGTGAGATGCGAGTGGTCCTGAGGCCGAACCGTGCCGGTGTTGCCCCTGAGGTGACTCCGTGCCTGGTAACGCGCTCCGCTCGCCGGGCGGGACGAGGCCGGGAGCCCGCCTGTTCGACCCCCTGCGGCGCGCGTCGCACAGTATGCCGCACGCGTACTCCTTCGCGCTGGAATATGCCCGAAGCGCTTGTTGGGGTGACTGTACGTCAACCATGCTGTCTCCTCAGGGGATCACGTTCCGTGATCCTGTGGAGTCGCGAGGCGATGTGTCCGCCGGTTCGGATGGTGTGAGCGGTGCAGGTGCTTCAAGTTCAGCTCGAAGTCGGCCCGGACCCCGCGGAAGTGGGCCGGGCCCGCAGATGGGCGAGGTCGCGGCTCGCGGGGTCGGGCATAGCGGTCGATGAACCGCTGGCCGAGACGCTCATCCTGCTGATCTCGGAACTTGTCACCAACGCCGTCGTGCACACCGGGTGCCCCGCCGTGCTGCGCATGCTGCTGCCGGGCGTGCCCGCCGGGGAGCCCGGGACCGTGCGGGTCGAGGTCGCCGACCGGAGCGCGCGGCCGCCGCGGCCCCGGCATGCCGAGGGTGACGAGACCAACGGGCGGGGGCTCGAGCTGGTGGACGGGCTCGCCGACCGGTGGGGGTGGGAGCCGGACGGGGCCGGGAAGAGCATCTGGTGTGAGGTCGACCGGTGTGAGGCGGTGGCCCGCGGGGGGCGTGGCGGGGTGTTCGAGCGGGGGGTGCTGGTGCCGGGCGTCCACTGAAGCTTCGGCCTCGCGTGGCGCCCCAGGCCCGCCCCTTCCCGAACCGGGGGCTGGCCGCCCCCGTTCCCCCGCCCCCACAAGCAGTTGGCGCTTCGCGCCTCGTCCTCAAACGCCGGACGGGCTGAAACTGTCGCCTCCGTGCCCCTGCCGTGTCGGTCTGTGCGCCGGGTCGTGCCCCGATGCGCGGTCATGCGCTGGCGCTGCAAAACCGGCATAATTCATAAATCGCCGGGTGGGTGTTGACGTAACGTATTCGGCTGATCACGCTTGAGTGCAGCGATTCGCCGCGAGGGGACGTCGAGGGACGGTGGTGCCTTTGGCCCGGTCCTTGGCGAGGTGCGGGTCGTGATTCGGCGTCGCGCTCCTTCAGGGCAGAGGGGGGCGGGGCTCGTACGCCGGAGCCGGATGGCGGCGCGTGCACAAGCGCTCGGGGCGGGCGCCGACGCGCCGCCACCCGAACTCCGGACGGGTGGGTCAGAACACCGCCACCGGCGCCACCGGCGCGCCCGTCGCACCCGTGACCGGCTCGGGCATCGCCGCCAGGAGGAAGGCGTGGCGGCGCTCTTCTCCACAGGCTGTGGACAACTCTTCGAGATTCCAGTTCTGGCCCTGGATCATGCCCATCTCCACCAGGTGCAGGGCGTGCACCGGCAGCCACAGGTGCTCGACCTCCGGCGGGAAGATCTCGAAGGTGAGCGTGTCGTTCGCGACGGCCGCCACGTCCCGCGCGTGGAACCACTGGGGCGTGCGGTAGGAGAGGCCGGGGGACGGCAGGGCGTAGGCGTGCTTGTCGCCGGACAGGTAGTGCTGGATCTGGCCGGTCCGGATGAGGACGACGTCACCCGCGCCCACCGTGACGCCGCCGAACTCCTCGGCGCGGTCCAGGTCTTCGGGGGTGACCGCGTGGTCGCCGGGCAGGCGGCCGACGCCCCGGGCGCGGGCCACGTCGAGCAGGACGCCGCGCGCGACCACGTACGGGATCTTCTCGGCGCCGCTGAAGCGGGCGCCGTCGTGGGCCGTGATGCTGGTGGCGGGGCGGCCGTTGTAGAGCAGGCCCGAGTGCGAGACGTGCGGCAGCGTGTCCCAGTGGGTGGCCGCCTGTAGGCCCATGGTGACGGTGTCGTCGCTGGTGGCGACCGAGTCCGGGCCGAAGAGCGGCTGGTTGATGGACACCATCGTGTGCAGCGGGTTCACCCGGCCCGGGATCAGGCCGGACTGTACGCCGTCCTGCCGCAGCGGCAGCGCGAGCGGCACGCGGCGGCCCGTGCGCACCGTGGCGGCGGCCTTCCGTACGGCCTCGTCGGTGATCAGGTTCAGGGTGCCGATCTCGTCGTCGGCCCCCCAGCGGCCCCAGTTGTTGACGCGCTCCGCGACGTCCAGGAACTCGGGCGGCAGGGCGGGCGAGGGGGGCGAGGTGGGGCGCGGCGCCGACATGGGGCCTCCCGGGTCTTGTCTCCACGTATCTGACGGGTCATAGAATCTAACGGTCCGTCAGAAAACGCGGGAAGGGGCCGGTGTGGGGAACTTCTTGGCAGGCAAAGTGGTCGCCGTGACGGGCGCCGGGCGGGGCATCGGCAGGGCGGTCGCCCTGGCCGCCGCGGTCGAGGGCGCCAAGGTCGTCGTCAACGACTACGGGGTTTCGGTCGAGGGCGGCGAACCGGCGAGCGAGATAGCCGCGGCCGTCGTCAAGGAGATCGAGGCGGCCGGCGGCGAGGCCGTCGCCGTCGCCGACGACATCTCCGCCATGGCGGGCGGCCAGCGCGTCGTGGACGCCGCGCTCGCCGTGTACGGGCGCCTCGACGGGGCCGTGTGCGTCGCCGGAATCCTGCGCGAGCGCATGCTGTTCAACATGTCCGAGCACGAGTGGGACCCGGTCATCGCCACGCACCTCAAGGGCACCTTCACCGTCTTCAGGGCGGCGGCGGCCGTGATGCGCGCGCAGCGCTCCGGCACCCTGATCGGGTTCACCAGCGGCAACCACCAGGGCTCCGTCGCGCAGGCCAACTACAGCGCGGCCAAGGGCGGCGTCATCTCACTCGTGCGCAGCGCCGCGCTCGGCCTGCACAAGTACGGCGTGACCGCCAACGCCGTGGCGCCCGTCGCCCGCACCCGGATGTCCGCGGGCGTCCCCATGGAGCTGACGGAGATCGGGGAGCCGGAGGACGTCGCGGCGTTCGTCGTGTACCTCCTGAGCGACCGGGCGCGGGCCGAGGGCATCACCGGGCAGGTGTACACCGTCGCCGGGCCCAAGATCGCCGTGTGGGCGCAGCCGCGCGAGCTGCGGGCCGCGTACGCCGACGGCGGGTGGACGCCCGAGACGATCGCCGAGCGGCTGCCCGGAACGGTCGGCACCGATCCGATGCCGCTGCTCGGGCAGGTGGAGGCGATGGCGAAGGCGGCGGCCGCCAAGGAGCGGCCCAACGCCGGGCCCGGGGCTGGGCCGGGGGCCGGGCCCGGGGCTGGGGCCGGGGCACCGCCGGGGCCCGCCGCCCCGCCCCCGCGCGGGCCCGCCGGGCACCCCACCGCCTAGGCCCCGCCGTGGACTTCGCGTTCGGGGCCGAGGACGAGGCCTTCAGGCAGCGGGCGAAGCGGTGGCTCGGCGACCATCTGACCGGCGCGTTCGCGGCGGCCGCAGGGCGCGGCGGGCCCGGCGGCGAGCACGAGCGGGTGGACGTCCGCCGGGCCTGGGAGCGGGAGCTGGGGCGCGGCGGGTGGATCGGCATCGGCTGGGACGCCCCGGAGGGCGCCTACGGCCAGCGGACGGCCACGCTCACCCAGCAGGTCGTGTGGGCCGAGGAGTACGCGCGCGTGCGGGCCCCCGGGCGGTGCGGGCACATCGGCGAGAAGCTGCTGGCGCCCACGCTGCTCGCGTACGGCACGCCGGAGCAGCGGGAGACGTTCCTGCCGCCCATCGCGCGCGGCGAGGCGCTGTGGTGCCAGGGCTACAGCGAGCCCGGTGCGGGCTCCGACCTCGCGGGCGTCCGTACGGCCGCCGAGCGCGACGGCGACACGTACCGCATCACCGGCCAGAAGATCTGGACGTCCCTCGCGCACGACGCCGACTGGTGCTTCGTGCTCGCGCGCACCGCGCCCGCCGGGGCGCGGCGGCACGAGGGCCTGTCGTTCCTGCTCGTGCCGATGGACCAGCCGGGCCGGATCGAGGTGCGGCCGATCCGGCAGCTGACGGGCACCGCCGAGTTCAACGAGGTCTTCTTCGACGGGGCCCGCGCCCGCGCCGAGCACGTCGTCGGCGGCGCGGGCGGCGGCTGGCGGGTCGCCATGGGGCTGCTCGGCTTCGAACGCGGCGTGTCCACCCTCGCCCAGCAGATCGGCTTCGCCGCCGAGCTGGCGGACGTCGTCGGGGACGCGGTGCGCGGCGGCGCCGTCGCGGACCCGGTGCTTCGCGAGCGCCTGGTCGCGCAGTGGGCCGAGCTGCGCGTCATGCGGTGGAACGCCCTGCGCACCCTCGGCGGCGGCGACCCGGGCGCGCCCAGCGTGGCGAAGCTCCTGTGGGGCGGCTGGCACCGGCGGCTCGGGGAGCTCGCGGTGGCCGTGCGCGGGGCGCTCGGCGCGGTGGGACCCGGCGCCTGGACGCCCGACGCGGCGTACGAACTCGACGCGGCGCAGCGCCTGTTCCTGTTCTCGCGCGCCGACACGATCTACGGCGGCTCCGACGAGATCCAGCGGAACATCATCGCCGAGCGCGTGCTCGGTCTGCCTAGAGAGGCCCGCGGGTCTCGGTGAGGGGTGCGGGATGACGGGGTGCGTGGTGACGGGATACGTGGTGACGGGGTGCGTGGTGACGGGGTGCGTGGTGAGGGGGAGGGCGATCGTGAGGGAGCGGGCGATCGTGAGGGGGAGTGCGCGATGAAGGGCGTGGTGTTCGACGGGCGGGACGTGGCGGTCGTCGATGACCTGGAGGTGCGGGACCCGGGTCCCGGGGAGGTCCTCGTGGCGGTCGCCGCGGCCGGGCTGTGCCACAGCGACCTGTCGGTGCTCGACGGGACGATCCCGTTCCCGGTGCCGGTGGTGCTCGGGCACGAGGGCGCGGGCGTGGTGGAGGCGGTGGGGCCCGGCGTCACACATGTGGCCGCCGGGGACCATGTGGCGCTGTCGACGATCGCCAACTGCGGGGCCTGCGCCGCGTGTCACCGGGGGTGGCCCACCATGTGCCGCAAGGCCATCGGGATGCCGCGGCAGCCGTTCACGCGGCGCGGCGAGCCGCTGTACCAGTTCGCGGCGAACTCCACCTTCGCCGAGCGGACCCTCGTCAAGGCCGTACAGGCCGTGCGCGTGCCCAAGGAGATCCCGCTGACGTCGGCGGCCCTCATCGGCTGCGCGGTCGTCACCGGGGTGGGCGCGGTGCTCAACCGGGCCAGGGTCGGGTACGGCGACTCCGTCGTCGTCATCGGCGCCGGGGGCATCGGGCTCAACGTCCTGCAGGGCGCGCGGATCGCCGGGGCGCGGGCCGTCGTGGCCGTCGACGCCAACCCCGGCAAGGAGGAGCTGGCGCGGCGGTTCGGGGCCACGCACTTCCTGGGGTCGGTGGCGGAGGCCGCGGAGGTCCTGCCCGACGGCGCGGACCACGCCTTCGAGTGCGTGGGGCGCGTCGATCTCGTACGCCAGGCCATCGACGTCCTCGGCCGGCGGGGGCAGGCGGTGCTCCTCGGGATGCCCGGGGCAGGGGCCGAGGCGTCGTTCGTGGTGGCGTCCCTGTTCCTGGACAAGTCGATCCTGGGCTGCCGGTACGGGTCGGCGCGGCCGCAGCGGGATTTCGCGTTGTACGCGGAGTTGTATCTGGCGGGGCGGCTGATGCTGGACGAGCTGGTGTCGCGGACGTATGGGGTGGGGGAGTTCGGGCGGGCACGGGAGGACGCGGAGGCGGGGCGGGTGGCTCGGGGGGTGGTGGTGTTCTGAGGGAGGGCCGGGGGTGCCCTCGGGGTGCCCCCCGGCTCGCCCCTTCGGGATTGGCTAACCCTTAAGCGTTGCCACTTCAGCGATTCGGGGGGACAGCGCCTTGACCGACCGCGCGCGTCCATGGGGCTTCAGGCGAAGCCGCATGGTCTCGAAGTGCTCGTCCCCTCGGGCGGAGGAGATGTGTTCGTAGTCATCGAGGAATCGCCCCCACGACTCGCACGCCGCGTCCAGATGCCCATGCTGCAACTGTCGTTGGGCTAGAACCGCGTTGAAGTGCACGCGTCCTTGACGCTCGTTCTTGGGCTTCCGCTTCCCCTCCACGGTACCGCTGAGCGTGGCCGTGCGGTTGCGTAGAGGCAGGGGAGATCAACAGTGATCGGAGTGGAGCCGTGAACGCGATCGGGCAACCTGGACTGGCGATCCGCCGCGAGTACCACGCCGAGGCGGTCGGCACGGGACCCACGGCGGAAAGGGGCTGTGAGTCCGTACGTGTCGTGCTCGGATCCCTCCGGACCCCGTATCTCGGCATCGTGATGCGTTGGGTGGGCGCGCAAGCACACCACATCGCCGATGGCCTTGACCCTGTTCCTGACGCTCACTGGCTTAAGGAAGCGCCGGATGCAGTGAGGGATCTCCCCGATACGGGCGCCCGAGCATTCCCGCACGCAAGTGCAGCGCCACCGCAAAGCCGGGACGCCCCTGACCGGGGTGTCGGGACCCTCAGAGTAAAGGGATATCTCCTATGGGCACGGACATTGATCCGGCGGCATACCCTCGCCGTATCGGCGTGGTGATCCTCGTGCGGAACCCCCAGGGGGACGTATTGATGGTCAAGCCGACGTACAGGCACCGTGGGGAACGGCTCGGGTGGCAATTGTTGGAACGGTGGGCGGAGCCGGGCGAGACGGTTGCCGCCGTTGCGGCCCGGGAGATCAAGGAAGTGACCGGGCTGGCCCTTCCTGTCTCGCACCTTCTCGGCATGGACCAGATGCCCAAGGAAGGGTTCGCCGCCGAGCGCTACAGCTTTGTGTGCGACGGCGGAACCCTCTCCGCTGCGGATGCGTCGGCGGTCGGACTCGACGACATCGCACGGGGAGACCTGAGCGGCTTGAGGTGGGTACCCGTCTCGCTCCTGGGCGATGCTGCGCGCTGTGACGAAGCGGCGCGGGTTCGCATGGCGGTGCGCGCGTCTGAGAACGGCATCCGTCTGCCCTTGCTCCTGGCCGGAGAGATGGCGCCCGCGTAAGAGACTCCGTCTCCCGTCGTGCGAACCCGCCTAGACCCTGCGGACTCGCGACGGAGGCGGGACCCGCGCGCTCCGGCACAGGTCCCCGAGGGCGCGGGATGGCTCGGCCCTAAGGCCCGTCCCCGTGCGGGCTGCCGAGTCAGCGACGGGCCCGGTTCCGCAACAGGTTCCCCCCTGGGACCGGGCCCGTGTGCACCACTCCATCAAGAGAGGGACACGCAATGACCGCAACAGCGACCGAACTCAAGACGGGACGTGCGCTCGTCGACGACGAACTGTTCGGCAGCGTCGCTCACTTCGTGCACGCCCACAGCGGAGAGTCGATGGAACGAGCGGACACGAAAGGCGACCAGGCGTTAGCGTTCATCGCGACCGCCGCGACGGCGAGCGTGCCCATGGTCCCGTCTGACGACGTGGACCTCGGCTTGCACGCGTTCATCCTGCACACGCGACAGCACGGCGAGTTCTGCCAGAAGCACGTGGGGCGCAGGCTGCACCACGACCCCGCCCCCGGCCTGAGCCGTCGAACGCTGGTTACGGCTTCCGTACGTGCCATGGTCGAGCGCTGCTTCGGCCGTCTCAAGCAGTTCCGGGCGATCGCCACACGCTTCGACAAACTCGCCGCCCGCTACAAGGCCGGAGTCCACCTCGCCGCACTCATCCTCTGGCTCCGCGAACCCAACCAGGGACCTTAGGGCGCTTCTTCATGTCCGGGTCGTCGGCCTTGGTCGATCACGGAACTTGACCTCAACCGCGGTTGAGGTTGGAGACTGGCGCCATGACCGCCATCGTTGCTGGCCTCCGGCCGGTCGCACTGCCCGACCCTGCCCGTCCGGACGCGGGCCTCATCCTTGCGTCCCTATGGCACACCGAAGGGCCTGAACAACAGCAGAAGGTCATGTCCGGCGTCATGGACGCCTGGGAGAAGGCCCGGCTGCCAGCGGCGTATCTTGCGCGGCACTGTATGGCCGGGTCCGACGGCCGGACCATCCTCAACTTCGCCCAATGGACGAGTCCCGAAGCGCACCGGGCCTTCGCAGCCAACCCTCGCAACCAGCAGTCTCTTGGCAGTGCCATCCAGGCGCTGTACTCGGCCGATCCGCCAGGCCGTTACGTGCCATACCACTTCGCGCGGCGGCACGATGGAGCCGCCCGCTACTTCACCGCAACGTGGCACGACACCAAGGACGACGGGATGGCCCGATTGCTCGCCGATGAGTTGGCCGGGCGCGCCCCCGCCGCCCCGGCGTCCTCGGTCGCAGTGGCGGAGTATTTCTACATCGGCGAGGCCGGACGGCAGCTCCTCGTGCTTGCCGGGTTCCAGAACGAGCCCGGCGGTGACGGCCCATGGTTCCGGCCATTCCGCGGGCTGGTGCGGGCGACGCGCTAAAAGATCCGCTCCCACACCGCATCCGTCAGCTCACCACGACCCACCACAAGATCAATTATCAGACAGGTCCTGGCGGCGCTGGGGGTGGAAACGGTCGGCGGTGACCGTACGCGCGCCTTCGGCCGGGCCAGCAACGGAGTCACGCCGACCATCGCCGACCTCTGCGGGCACTGCGCCCACGAGAAGTGCGCCATCGGTCCTGCCGGGAACGTGTGGCCGTGCGTGCTGGGGCGGTTCCTGACCATCGGCAACGTGCTCCGAACACCGCTTGCCGACATCTGGGGTGGCGAACAGATGACCACGGTGGCGGCCGAGATCGCCGCCGTGCACGGAGAAGGCGCGCAGTCGTGCACACCGCCTCAGTTCCTCCCCATGTGCGGGCCGTGTGGCCCGTGCGTCCCCTCCGTGGGGCACTGCGATCCGAGGGCGGCTGACGCCGTAGCGGAGGCGACTACGATCGGCGCACCCGCTTGACCCTCCGGAACCGCAGGAGCGCACAAATGGACGACCACGGCGACGACTTCAGCAAGTGGGGCACGGAAGCCTCCAACGGTGCCGTGCAGCGGAGCGAAGAGGAATGGGCCACCATCGCTGGGTACATTCGGCACGCCGCGAACAAGGTCGGTCCTGATCTCCCGCTGTGTCTCCCTGGTGAGCCGCAGGAGTGCGGGCGGACCGCTCAGCAACACGTGTTGGCGTGGGCAGCGCACCTGAAGGCCGTGGCCCAGCACCTCATTGAGCAGTCAGCGCCGAGTGAGGCACGAGCCGCGCACGTGGCCGGACCCCTGTATCAGCGGCGGCTTGCTCAGCTTCGCGCCCTGGATAGCGCCCACCACGTTCAGCAGTGACCGGGGGCTGCCCCGGCTCAACCGCGTTGGCGCCTTGCGCCTCGTCCTCAAACGCCGGACGGGCTTGAGTCACGGAAGGTTCTTCGGTACGTCGTAGGGGTCACGCCTAGCGCCTCCTGTACGTGCTGGCGCAGGGACTGGGCCGTGCCGAAGCCGGACTCCCGGGCGATCTGGTCCATGGACAGGGTGGTGGACTCCAGGAGGTGGCGGGCCCGTTCCACGCGGTGGTGGGTCAGCCACTGGCCGGGGCTGACGCCGACCTCCTCGCGGAAGCGGCGGGTCAGGGTGCGGACCGACATCGACTCCTGCTCGGCCAGGTCGCGCAGCTGGATCGGCTCGTGCAGGCGGCCGAGGGCCCAGGCCCGGGCGGTGGTCGTGGTCGCGAGGCCCGGCTCGGGCACGGGGCGTTTGACGTACTGCGCCTGGCCGCCGTCGCGGTGCGGCGGGACGACGGTGGTGCGGGCGACCTCGTTGGCGACGGCGGCGCCGTGGTCGCGGCGGACCAGGTGCAGGCACAGGTCGATGCCCGCCGCGACACCGGCGGACGTCAGGACGTCCCCGTCGTCGACGAAGAGGACGGCCGCGTCGACCGCGACCTCGGGGAAAAGGCGCTGGAAGTGGTCCGCGTGGGCCCAGTGCGTGGTCGCGGGGCGGCCGTTGAGAAACCCGGCGGCGGCGAGCACGTACCCGCCCGTGCAGATCGACACTAGGCGCGTGCCCGGCCGCAGATGGGCCAGGGCGGCGGTGAGCTCGGGGGTCAGGACGCCCTCTTCGTACACCGGGCCCAGCTCGTGCGAGGCGGGGACGACGACGGTGTCCGCGGTGGCGAGGGTCTCAGGCCCGCGTTCGACGAGGACCGCGAAGTCCGCGTCCGTGCGGACCGGGCCCGGGGACCGCACCGAGCAGGTCACCACCTCGTACAGCGGACGGCCCCCGGCGTCGCGGGCGCGGCCGAAGACGCGCTGGGGGATGCCCAGCTCGAAGGGGATGACGCCGTCCATGACGAGGACGGCGACCCGGTGGCGAGCGTCGCGTGCCGCGCTTGAGGCCATGGCCCGATCGTAGCGAACCATGTCCCTCGGGCCACTCGAACGGGATGATCCAGGACCGGATGCTGTGTGACGTGACCCAGACAACCGAGTCCTCCGCGACGACCGAGTCCTCCGCGCGGACCGGTGGCGCGCGGCCCGCGAAGGGCCCGGCGCGCCGCCCGCCCCGTATCCACCGCGCCTGGTTCGTCGCGGCCGTCACCTTCGTGACGATCATCGGCGGCGCCGCCTTCAACTCCCTGCCCGGCCTGCTCATCGACCCGCTGCACAGCGAGTTCGGCTGGTCGCGCGGCGAGATCGGCTTCGCCGTCTCGATCGACATGGCGCTGTACGGCCTGACCGCGCCGTTCGCCGCCGCGCTCATGGACCGCTTCGGCATCCGCAAGGTCGTGGTGGTCGCGCTCGGCCTGGTCGCGGGCGGCGCGCTGCTCAGCGTGTGGATGACCGCGAGCTGGCAGCTGATGCTCTACTGGGGCCTGCTCGTGGGGCTCGGTACGGGGTCCATGGCCCTCGCGTTCTCGGCGACCGTCACCAACCGCTGGTTCGTGAAGCGGCGCGGCCTCGTCACCGGCGTCCTGACCGCCGCGGGCGCCTCCGGGCAGCTGGTGTTCCTGCCGCTGTGCGCCTGGATCGTGGACGAGCACGGGTGGCGGCCCGCGTCCGTGACGGTCGCGCTCGCCGCGCTCGTCGTCGTGCCGTTCGTGTGGCTGCTGCTGCGCGACCACCCGGCCGACGTCGGTCTTGCCCCGTACGGCGGGGAGTTCACGCCCCGGCCCGAGCCCGCGCGGGGCGCCGCGACGCGGGCCGTGCGGGTGCTCTTCGCCGCCGCGCGGACCGGGACGTTCTGGCTGCTCGCGGGGACGTTCGCGATCTGCGGGGCGTCCACGAACGGGCTCATCCGCACCCACTTCGTGCCCTCCGCGCACGACCACGGGATGCCCGTGACCGCGGCCGCCTCGCTGCTCGCCGTCATCGGCGTCTTCGACGTCGTCGGCACCATCGCCTCCGGCTGGCTCACCGACCGCTACGAGGCGCGGCGGCTCCTTGCCGTCTACTACGCCCTGCGCGGCGTCTCGCTCCTGCTCCTGCCGATGCTCCTCGCTCCCAGCGTGCACCTGCCGATGATCTTCTTCATCGTCTTCTACGGGCTCGACTGGGTCGCCACGGTGCCGCCGACGCTCGCGCTGTGCCGGGAGCACTTCGGCGCGGACAGCGCGATCGTCTTCGGCTGGGTGCTCGCCTCGCACCAGGTGGGCGCGGCCGTGGTGGCGTTCCTCGGCGGCGTGGCGCGGGACGCCTTCGGGACGTACGACGTGGTGTGGTACGCCTCGGGGGCGCTGTGTGCGGCGGCGGCGCTGATGGCCCTTGTGGTGCGCAGGGGCGGGGGCGCCCCGGAGGCTGGCCTTAGCTGAACCGGGGCCGCGGCCCCCGCCCCCGGGCTTCGCTCAACTGCCATTGGCGCTCCGCGCCTCGTCCTCAAGCGCCGGACGGGCTGGATCTTCGAGGCGGCCGCGGTGGAACAGCAACGGGGGTGTCTGGTCCGCCTCGGGAGCGGTGCCCAGGGCCTCGACCCTGCCGACCACGATCAGGTGGTCGCCGCCCGTGTGGACGGCGTGGACGGCGCAGTCGATCCAGGCCGGGGCCCCGGACAGGAGGGGGGAGCCGGTGGCGGGCGCGGGGGTGTGGGGGACGCCCGCGAACTTGTCGGTGCCGCTGCGGGCGAAGGCCAGGCAGAGGTCCTTGTGGTGCGCGGCCAGGACGTTCACGCAGAAGACGCCCGCGCGGGCGATGCGGGGCCAGGTCGTGGACGTACGGCCCACCATGAAGCAGACCAGGGGCGGGTCCAGGGAGAGCGACGAGAACGACTGGCAGGCGAAGCCCGCGGGGCCGTCCTCGCCCGGCGCGGGCGGGGCCGTCACCACGGTCACGCCGGTCGCGAACTGCCCGAGGACGCGCCGGAACTCGGCCGCGTCCAGCGGCGCCCGCTCGTCCGCGCGCACGGCGCGGAGCCGGGGGCGCGGGGGCGCGTCGGCGGCGGGGCCTGGCGCGGCCGTGGGGGCGCCGACCGACCTGAGGTACTGGACGACGGTGGCCGCCATTCCTGCGTGTCCCATCATGGGGTCCATTGAAGCTGACGGGGCGTCAGATCGGAAGGTGGGGGCGGGAGAGGGAAAGGTGCGGTTCAGCGGCCCTCGTAGGCCGGGGTGCGGCGTTCCGCGAAGCTGGCCAGGCCCTCCTTCGCGTCGCGGGTCGTCATGTTGATCTCCTGTGCCGCCGCCTCCGCGGCGAACGCGGTGGCGCGGTCCGCGTCCAGGGACGCGTTCACCAGCTGCTTGGTGAGGGCCAGGGCCCGGGTGGGTCCTGTGGCGAGGCGGTCCGCCCAGGCGCGGGCCGTCTTCTCCAGCTCCGCGTTCGGTACGACGCGGTTGACCAGGCCCAGGCGTTCCGCCTCCGCGGCGGGGAGCGCGTCGCCGAAGAACATCAGCTCCTTGGCGCGCTGCGGGCCGATCAGGCGGGGCAGCAGATAGGCCCCGGCGCCGTCCGGGACCAGGGCCCTGCGGGCGAACACCTCGATGAACGTGGCCGATTCGGCGGCGATGACCAGGTCGCAGGCCAGGGCCAGATGGGCGCCGATGCCCGCGGCGGTGCCGTTCACGGCGGCCAGGACGGGCTTCTCGCAGTCGAGCACCGCGGCGATCAGGCGTTGGGCGCCCTGGCGGATGGTGCGGGCTATGTCGCCGGGGACGCGGTCCGCTGGGGCGGCGGTGGGGGTGGGTGCGGCCCGCAGGTCGGCGCCTGCGCAGAAGGCCTTGCCGGTGGCGGTGATCACCACCGCCCGGGTGGTGGGGGTGGCGGAGGCCTCCTCTAGGAGCTGGATGAGGTGGTCACGGGTGGGTGGGGTGAGGGCGTTCATGGCTTCTGGGCGGTTGAGGGTGATCCAGGTGGTGTGGTGGGTGGTGGTGTGGAGGAGGGTGGGGGTGGGCATGGGGGTCCGTTCTCTGGGTGGCTGGGTGGCTGGGTGCGGGTGGGGGGCCTCGCGGGGCGCCCCAGGCCCGCCCCTTCCCGAAACCGGGGGCTGCCGCCCCCGGGCCCCCGCTCAACTGCATTGGCGCTTCGCGCCTCGTCCTCAAACGCCGGACGGGCTACTTCCCCGGCGCGCAGTGGGCCAACGCGTCCAGTGCCACCGCTCCCTGGCCCTGGGGGAGGACCATCAGGGGGTTGATGTCCAGTTCCGACAGCTGGTCGGTGAGTTCCAGGGACATGCGCTGGACGCGGAGGATCACCTCGACCAAGGCGTCCAGGTCCGCGGGTGGGGCGCCTCGGGCGCCGGAGAGGAGGGGGCGGCCGCGGAGTTCGTCGAGCATGGTGCGGGCCTGGTCCTCGCCGAACGGCGGCACGCGGACGGACGTGTCGTGGAGGACCTCCACCAGGACGCCGCCGAGACCGACCGTGACCGTGGGTCCGAACAGGTCGTCCTGGCTGATGCCGACGACCATCTCGACGCCGCGCTCCACCATCTGGCAGACGAGGACGCCGTCGAGGTCGATGTCCTCGTAGCGGGCGGTGTCGGTGAGGTCGCGGTAGGCGTCGCGGACCTGGCTGGCGGAGGTGAGGCTGACCTTGACCAGGCCGAGTTCGGTCTTGTGGGCGATGCGCGCGCCGGAGGCCTTCATCACGACGGGGTAGCCGACCAGACCGGCGGCGCGCACGGCGGCCGCGGCGCTGGTGACGAGCTGTTCGCGGGGCACGCGGATGCCGTACGCGCGCAGCAACTGCTTGGCGGCGTGCTCGCTGAGCTGCTGGCCGGGGCGCATCAGGGCCTGCGCCTTGCGGAAGGAGGGCGAGGCGGTGCGGGGCGCCGCGTCGAAAGGGGAGCGGTAGGAGGCGGTGAAGCGGTGGTGGTCGAGGTAGGCGCGGACCGCCTTGATGCAGTTGGTGAAGGTGCGGAACGTCGCTACCCGGGAGGAGCCTAGGAGGGTGGTGCGGTAGGCGTCCTCGGTGGCGACGGGGGAGCCCCAGATGACGCAGATCAGTTTGTCCGTCTCCTCGGCGGCCGCCACCAGGTCCCGCGCCAGTTTGTCGCTCAGGGGTGGGAAGGGGCCGGTGATGGGGCAGATGAGGACGCCGATGGAAGGGTCGGAGAGGAGGGAGTCGATGATTTTGCGGCCGCGCCAGTCGCCTACGGGGTGGCCGCCGTTGTCGATGGGGTTGGCGACGTTCAGGTAGTGGGGGATCCACTGGTGGAGTTCGTCCTGGCGGGCCTCGGAGAGGGGCGGCAGGCGCAGGCCCGCCGCCGTCGCCAGGTCCGCGAAGTGCGCGCCGGTGCCACCGGAGATCGAGTAGACGGCCACCCCGTCCGCCCGGGGCGGGCGGGCCCGCGCCAGCAGGGTGCTGGTGTCCTGGAGTTCGTCGAGGCCGTCGACGCGGATCACGCCGAACTGGCGCATCGCCGCGTCCACCACGGTGTCCGCGCCCGTCAGCTTGCCGGTGTGGGACGCGGCCGTGCGGGCGCCGGTCTCGGTGCGGCCGACCTTGACGGCGACGACGGGCACGCCGCGCCGGGCGGCCCGGTCGGCGGCGAGCAGGAACGCCCGGCCGTCCTTGAGGCCTTCGACGTACGCGGCGATGGCGCCGACCTCGGGGCGCTCGGCGAAGTACGCGATGAAGTCGGCGGTCTCCAGGTCGGCCTCGTTGCCGGTGGGCGCCCAGTGGGACAGGCGCACGCCGAGCTCCTGGAGCGTGAAGACCGGGCGGCCCTGGTGGCCGGACTGGGTGATCAGGGCGATGGCCGGGCCCTGGAGGTCCTCGCGGAACTCCTCGAAGGCGTTGAGGTTGGTGTTGGGGCCGAGCAGCCTGAGGCCCGAGCGGCCCACGGCGGCGGCCAGGCGCTCCTGCGCGGCGGCGCCCGCCGCGCCCGTCTCGGCGAAGCCGGAGGCGAAGGCCACCGCGAACTTCGCCTTGGCCTCGGCGAGTTCCTCCACAAGGGGCAGCGGGTCGCTGACCAGGAGGACGGCCACGTCGACCGGTTCGGGCAGCTCGGCCACGCTCCGCGCGCAGGGGATGCCGAAGACCGCCGGGCGCGTGGGGTGCACGGGGTGCAGCCGGGCGCCGACCCGCTTCGCCCAGGCCACCAGCTGCCGGGTGACACCGGTGTTCGGGCGGCCCTCGGTGTCCGAGGCGCCGATGACGGCGAGGGACTCGGGGCGGAACAGGCGGTCCAGGTCGGGCGCGTCCGCGTACAGCGGCCTGCCGCTGACGTCCAGGTCACCGGCGGTGGCGGCGCGGCCGTGGACGGTGGCGGCGGGCAGGCCCCCGCAGGCGACGGCGCGTGCGCGGCGGGGGTCGGAGGTGAAGGTGCCGTACGTCGATCCAAGCATCGGTCCGCCCGCTCCTGTGTGACAACGACGACTGCGATAACTGACGCATAGTCAGATTACTGAACTGACGGCATGTCAGGAATGGGGCTGCGGGCAAAGTCCGGGGCCGTCGGGCGCGGGGCGCCTGAGGCATCGGGCGCGGGGCGCCTGAGGCTGTGGCGGCCGAAGCGGCCGGTGCGCGCCCGCCGTGCCTACGGAACAGCAGAATCCGCCCGCTGCCAAGAGCGCCGGGGGTAACTGGCCGGTTACGTACGGGTGTCGGGTGTCGGGTGTCGGGTGTCAGGTGTCAGGTGTCGCGTGTCGGGCGGTGCGCGTCGGGTGTCGGGCGGTGCGCGTCGGGTGTCGGGCGGTGCGCGTCGGGCGTCAGGCGGCGCGCGGCGGGCGTCAGCGGGCCGCCGCCACCGCCCGTGCGATCCGCCCCGCGTCCCTGGCGAGCTCGCGCAGCGTCCCGCTGATCGGGGTGGTGAACCCCGTGAAGTACAGGCCGGGCGCGTGCGGGGCGGTGCGCGGGCCGTGGACCCGGGGGCGGCCGCGGGCGTCGAGCAGGTCGAGGTGGCCGAGCAGCGGCTCCAGGGCGCGGCGGTAGCCGGTGGCGGCGATGACGGCGTCGGGGCCGACGCGGCTGCCGTCGGCGAGGACGACCTTGCCGTCCTCGAAGGACTCCACGGCCGCCACGGGCTCCACCCGGCCCGCGCGCACCGCGTCGATCAGGCCCACGTCCTGGACGGGGATGGCGCCCTCGCGGACGCGGGAGTACAGGCCCGTGTCGGGGCGCGGCAGGCCGTGCGCGGACAGGTCGGGCACGCTGAGGCGGGCGATGGCCCGGCTGATCGCGTCCACCACGGGCACCGGCAGCCTGCGGCACAGGATGCCCGAGCGCTGCGCGGGCCAGCCCGCCGTGCTGCGGCGCACGAGGTGCGGGGCGGTGCGCACCGCGAGCCGCACCCGCGCGGCGCCGCCCTCGGCCAGGTCGACGGCGATCTCGGCGCCGGTGTTGCCGACGCCGACGACGAGGACGTCCTGGCCGGCGTAGGGGGCGGGGGCGCGGTAGTCGCGGGCGTGCCGCAGGTCGCCGGTGTAGGTCGTGCGCCCCGGCCAGTCGGGCAGGTACGGGGTGTGGTTGTAGCCGGTGGCGACGACGACCGCGCGGGCGGTGAGCTCGCGGCCGCCGGTGGCGCGCAGCAGCCAGCCCGCGTCCGGCCCTTCGCCGCCCGCGCGCTCCAGGCGGGTGACCTCGACGCCGGTGACGACGTCGAGGTCGTGGTGCTCGGCGTACTTCTCCAGGTAGCGCACCACGTCGTCCCGTGCCACCCAGCGGCCGAAGGAGCGCGGCATGGGAAGGCCGGGCAGCGCGGAGAGGCGGCGCGTGGTGTGCAGGTGGAGGCGGTCGTAGTGGCCGCGCCAGGAGGTGCCGACGCGGTCGGACTTCTCCAGGACGACGGCGCGTACGCCGCGGGCGCGCAGGGCGGCGGCGACGGCGAGGCCGCCGGGGCCCGCGCCGATGACGTACACGGGGCGGTCGGGTCCGGACCGGTCCGGTCGGGGCCGGTCGGTTCTCGGCGGAAGCGGAAGGTTCGAGTCGGCCATGACGGGAGAGTAACCACGTCGTCACTTGATGGGTGACGGTCAAGTCCGAAACCGGTTGCGAATTGATCACGTACGACGGCCTCTTGCGCATCGGGTGACCGGTGCGCTGAACTGACGTACCGTCAGTTTGCGGGGGTGATCCGGTTCCCCAGCGACCGCAGGGAGGGATTTGATGGCCGGTTCGACCGACTCCGTCCGCTTTGACCTGCCCGAGCCCGACGCCTTCACCCGGCCCTACTGGGACGCCGCCGCCGAGGGCGTGCTCCTCGTCCGCCGCTGCCGCGCGCCCGGCTGCGGGCGCGCCCACCACTACCCGCGCGAGTTCTGCCCGTACTGCTGGAGCGAGGACGTCGTCTGGGATCGGGCCAGCGGCCGCGCGACGCTCTACACCTGGTCGGTGGTGCACCGCAATGACCTGCCGCCGTTCGGCACCCGCGTCCCGTACACCGCCGCCGTCGTGGACCTCGCCGAGGGGCCCCGGATGATGACGGAGGTGGTGGACTGCGCGGAGTCAGCGCTGCGGGTCGGGATGGTGCTGCGGGTGCGGTTCCGGCGGGCGGCGGAGGGGCTTGTGGTGCCGGCCTTCGGGCCCCGGGGCGGGCGTGATGGGACCATGCCGCATGACCACGACGCCCACCGGCCGCTGGCGACTGACGGCTGACCCCGCCGAGTTCCTCGACCGCGCCCGCACTCATCTGCACGCCGAGCCCGCGCTGAACACCGCGCTGCTCACCGTCGCCGACACCCTGCGCACACGCGGCCCGCATGTGTACGGGGAGGGGGATCCCCTCTTCGGCTGGCTGGAGGGCAGTAGCGGTGATGGCGATGATGGCGGTGGCGGTGGCGGCGTGCGTGGGGCGTTCCTGCGCACCCCGCCGCATCGCGTCGCCGTCAGTCCTCGTACGGCGGACGCGCCGGGAGCCCTTGACGCGCTGGCCAGGGAACTGGCCGCGCTCGCGCCCGAGCTGCCCGGCGTGATGTCGGACCGCGCCGCCGCCGAGGGCTTCGCGCGGGCCTGGCGCGAACACACCGGGGACGACGCCGCCGAGAACCTGCGCCAGCGCCTGTACCGGCTCGCCGCGCTGACCCCGCCCGAGCCCGCGCCGCCAGGGGCCGCGCGCGTCGCCGGGCGCGACGACCGGGACCTGCTGGCGCGCTGGCACCAGGAGTTCACGGCCGATCTCGGCGAGTCCCCGCTGATGGACCCGTACGTGTGGGCGGACTCCCGGCTCGCGTACGGGGGCGTCACCCTCTGGGAGACCCCCGACGGCACCCCCGTCTCCATGGCGGGCGCGACCAGGCCCGTCGCGGGCCAGATCCGCGTCGCCCCGGTCTACACCCCCGCCGAGCACCGCGCACGTGGCTACGCGGGCGCCGTCACCGCCGAGGTCACCCGGGCCGCGCTCGCCGCGGGCGCCGGGGAAGTGCTCCTCTTCACCGACCTCGCCAACCCCACCAGCAACGGCCTGTACCAGCGGATCGGCTACCGGCCGGTGCGGGACTACGCCCAGTTCACGTTCACGCGGCAGCGCTGACGGCGGGAGCGCTGACGGCGGGAGCGCGGACGGCGGGAGCGCGGACCGGCTAACCAGCCGGGCCCACCGGCTTCACATACCGGTGGCAGGCCACCCGGATCGGGCCGCTGTCGCTCGCGGCGAGGTACTCGAACAGGCCCTCGTCGCGCCAGCCGTTGCGCTCGTAGAAGCGGCGGGCGCGCGCGTTGCCGTCGACGACCGCGAGCCAGGCCCGCCGGTGGCCCTTGGCGGCGACGACGCGCTCCGCCTCGGTGAGCAGGGTGGCCGCGACGCCGGTGCCGCGGTGGCCCTCGGCCACGTACACCTGCTCCACCTCGTCGTCGACGACCATCACGAACCCGGCCACCTCGCCGCCGACGACCGCCACCACCGTGTCGTCGACGCGGCGCGGGGCGCGCAGGACGAAGGACTCCGGGGTGCGGACCGAGAGCAGCGCGTCGGGGACGTGCCCCAGATGGCCCTCGCTCCACCCCGCGTGCCAGATCCGCGCGATCGCGGCCGTGTCCTCCGCGCGCGCCCGGCGCAACGCGAGCCCGCTTTCCTCTCCGGTCACGGCCACAGCAACTCCCTCTGCCAGCCCCCCTGTTGTCCCAGCGCCCGATAGCGCAAGCGTACGTGCCGCCGCCGGGCGTCCCCCTGGAAGAACTCCACCTCATCGGGGGCCAGTACGTACAGCGTCCAGCTCGGCGCGTCGGCGTCGGGTTGCGCCGCGGCGCGCTCCCAGGCGGCGTCCGACGCCCGCTCCAACTGGGCGTACGAGGGGAGCACTTCGCTCTGGTGTCCGACCAGGGCGGCGGCGAGCGCCCCCGTGGTGCGCGCGTGCAGATCGGCGAGCGCCTCGGTGTGCGGGGCGGTCGTGACGGGGCCGCGCAGCCGGATCTGGCGGGCCTGGGCGGGCCAGTAGAAGTGCAGGGTCGCGTGCGGCCGGGCGGCGAGCTGGCGGCCCTTGCGGCTGGTGGCGTGGGAGGCGAAGTGCCAGCCCGCGGCGTCGGCGTCGTGCAGCATGACGGTGCGCGCGTCGGCGTGCCCCGCCTCGTCCGCCGTGGCGAGGGTCATGGTGTGCGGCTCGGTCTGGCCCGCGGCCACCGCCTCGGCGAACCAGCGGTGGAAGAGCGGCACCGGGGCGTCGGGCGCCGCCGCCGGGTCGAAGGCGGGCAGCTCGGTGTCCCACACCTTCTGGGATCTGAGCAGGGCGTGGAAACCGGGCGTCGTCATGCGTCGATTGTGCGCCCTGACCACCCGGCCTCCTACCCGTGTCGTGCGCCACACGGCACCCGGGGCTCCCGCACGGGCTCACGCGTCGCGCCCGCGCCGCGAACCGTGCGCCCGCACGCGCGTGCCCGTGCCCCCGGCGCTCCCTATCCGCGCCCGAGCACCACGGTCCCCGACGAGCAGAACCAGCCGCCGGTGCCCGAGGCCACCGCGAGCTCGGGCGGCGAACCGTCGCGGCGGCGCACCTGGCGGCCTTCCCCGGCGTCCCCGCGCAGCTGCCGCACGGCCTCCACGATCAGGAACAGGCCCCGCATCCCGGGGTGCTGGGCGGAGAGCCCGCCCCCATCGGTGTTCGTGGGCAGCTCCCCGTCCCGCAGCAGCCGCCCCTTCTCGCCCTCGCCGATGAACGAACCCCCCTCGCCCTTGGCGCAGAAGCCGAGGTCCTCCAGTGTCACCAGCGTCATATAGGTGAACGCGTCGTAGATCTGCGCCACGTCGATGTCGGCGGGCCGCACCCCGGCGCGCTCGAAGGCGAGCCGCCCGCTGACGGCGGCGGGCGAGACGGTGAAGTCGTCCCAGCCCGCCATGGACGTGTGCGAGACGTACGCGCCGGAGCCGAGCACCCAGACATGGGCGGACGCGCAGTCGGGCACCAGGTCCTCGGCCACGAGCAGGACCGCGCAGCCGCCGTCGGAGCGCAGACAGCAGTGCAGCTTGGTGAACGGGTCGGCGATCACGGGCCCGCCGAGCACGTCGTCCACGGTGATCGGGGCGCGGAACATCGCCTCGGGGTTCGTCGCCGCGTTGGCCCGCGTCTGCACGGCCACCTGCGCCAGCTGCTCCAGGGTGGTGCCGTAGGCGTGCATGTGGCGGCGGGCCGCCATCGCGTACTTGGCGATCAGCGAGTGCCCGTACGGGACCTCGAACTGGAGCGGGCCGCGCGCCCCGAACGACATCTCGCCCGTGCGGCGCCCCGCCTTGACGTCGGCGCGGGCCGTGGAGCCGTACACGAGGAGCACCGCGTTCGCGTGCCCGGCGGCGATCGCGTCGGCCGCGTGCGCCGCCATCACCTCCCAGGTCGCGCCGCCGACCGAGGTGGAGTCCACCCAGCGCGGGCGCAGGCCCAGGTACTCGGCGACCTCGATGGGCGCGAGCGTGCCGAGGCCCGCCGACGCGAGGCCGTCCACGGCGCCCCGGCCGAGCCCGGCGTCGGCGAGCGCGCGCCGGGCGGCCTGGGCGTGCAGGGCGTACGGGGTGGCGTCGTCGACGCGGCCGCAGTCGGCGAGGGCGACACCGGCGACGGCGACGCGGCGGCCCGGGCGGCTCTGAGGGCGGCGATCGGGGCGGAGCTCAGGGCTCGACATGAACCTGACGGTACATCAGATCGGCTCGTCTACGGGAGGGCGTCCCGGGCCTGGGCATCTGGCGGCGGCGGTCCTAGCATGGCGCCCCGCCGTCATGTGACGGTACGTCAGAAATGGGTGCCGCCCGGCCGGGGACGGGTGCCCGCCCGGGGAGGAGCCCGCCGATGGATGCCGCCCGTACCGTGGAACAGGACGAGATCCGGCGCACCGTGCGCGAGGTCGTCGCCAAGCGCCGCGCCCTGGAGGGCGTCAGGGCCGCCGTGCGCACCCCCGCCGGGCACGACCCGGCCCTCTGGGAGGCCCTCGCGGGGCGGCTCGGCCTTCCCGGGCTCGCCCTGCCCGAGGCGTACGGCGGCGTCGGCTGCGGCACCCTCGAACTCGCCCTCGCCGCCGAGGAGCTGGGCCGCGCCCTCGCGCCCTCGCCGCTGTTCGCCACCGCCTCGCTCGCCGCGCCGCTCCTGCTCCGCATCGGCTCGCCCTGCCAGCGCGATGACTTGCTGCCCCGCCTCGCCTCCGGCGCCCTGACCGCCGCCCTCGCCGTGCCCGGCGCCGCCCTGGCCACCGCGCTCGGCCTCACCGGCGCGGGTGACGGCGACTGGGCGGGCGGCGGCCGCGCGGGCGGCGTCCAGGCGACGCGCCCCGACGGGGGCTGGCGCCTGTACGGGCAGGCCGACCAGGTGCTCGACGGGCACAGCGCCGACCTGCTGCTCGTCGCCGCGCACACCGGCGGCTACGTCCGCCCGCGCCCGCTGCTCTTCCTCGTGCGCGCCGACGCCCCCGGGCTCGTCCGCACCCGGCTCACCACGCTGGACGCGACCCGGCCGCAGGCCCGTGTGGAACTCAGGGACGTGGCCGCCGAGTTGCTGGGCGACGAGGACCGCCCGGTGCCGCCCGCGCTCGCGGAGACGGGGGAGCGGGCCGCCGCCGTGCTCGCGGCCGAGGCCGTCGGCGCCGCCGACGAGGCCCTCGCCCGCACCGTCGCCTACGCCAAGGAGCGCGAGCAGTTCGGGCGCGCCATCGGGTCGTTCCAGGCGGTCAAGCACCGCCTCGCGGACGTGTACGTGGGGGTGCAGGCGGCGCGGTCGGCCGCCTACTACGCGGCCTGGGCCGCGGACGCGACCGGCGCCGAGGCGGCGGAACCGTCGGAGGCGGCGGGCGGGCTCGCGCTCGCGCGGGCCCTGGACGCGCTGCGGACCGCCGCCTCTGAGGCCGTACAGCTGCACGGCGGCATCGGCTTCACCTGGGAGCACGACGCGCACCTGTTCCTCAAACGGGCATCCGGCGACGAGCTCCTGTTCGGCCCCGCGCACCGGCTGCGGGCGCACGCGGCCGAACGCGCCGGGTTGTTCGGGGCGCGCGAGCCGTCCGGTGAGCCGGTGGGGCGTGCGGCCGTTCGGGTGACCGGCTGATGGCCGGGCCCGGGGTCCGGCTCGTACGGAAGGTGTCATCGACCCGGACCTTCGCCCGCGTCGCCCCGCACGTCGTGCCCGCCCTCGACCGCGCGGTGCACCGGGTCACCCGGGGGAAGGTGCTGCTCAGCGCGCGGCTGCTGCCCGGCCTCGTGCTTTCGGCGCGGGGTGCGCGCACCGGCGTCGTCCGCCGCACACCACTGGCCTGCGTGCCGCGCGCGGACGGCGGTTGGCTGCTCATCGGCTCCAACTTCGGCCGCCCCGGCCACCCGGCCTGGTCAGCGAACCTACTGGCCCACCCAGAGGCCCACGTGAACTGGCACGGCCGCGACATTCCGGTACGGGCCCGACTGCTCACGGGCGAAGAGCGGTCGCGGGCCTGGGCAGAGGCCCTGACGCTATGGCCCCCGTACGCGACGTACCAGGCGAGAGTGGACCGAGAGATACGAGTCTTCAGCCTGACACCAAGCCCGCCCGGCGTTTGAGGGCGAGGCGCGAAGCGCCGATATATCAAGCCTGCCCGGCGTTTGAGGGCAAAGGCGCGAAGCGCCAACAAGGGGGCAAAGGGGCGAAGCCCCAGAAGAGGGGGCGGAGGGGGCAGGCAAGGCGGCCCCGCGCCTGACAGGACCGCGAAGGGCCGCCCCTTACTACTTCGTGGGCTTTTTGCCCGTGACGCCCAAGTGCACCAACAGCGCCAGATTCGGCTTCAGTTCGGCCTGCTTGACGCCCCACGTCTGGAACCCGCGCTGGTGGGATGCGACCGCGGCGAGCATCGCCACGAGGGAACCGGCCACCGCGGCGGGGCTCACGTCCTTGTCGACCTTGCCCTTGGCCTGGAGCTCCTTGACCGTGTCCGCCAGGGAGTTGTTGACCGAGTTGAGGATTTTCATCCGGATTTTGTAGAAGCGCTTATCGCCCTCGGCGGCACCGAGGTCGACCACCCGGAGGATCGCGTCGTTCCTGCGCCAGAAGTCGAGGAAGCCGTCGACGAGCTCCTGCGCCGTCTGCCAGCCCGCCTTGCCGACCCAGGAGCGCCCTTCGAGCAGCTGCGTCAACTCCGCGCCCTCGGCGGCCATTTGCTCGGCGATCTCCAGGACCGCGCCCTCGACGTCCGGGAAGTACTGGTAGAACGTCGCGGGCGACGTGCCCGCCTTCCGGGCGACGTCGATGACCTTCACGTCGCGGTAGGGCGAGGTGCTGAGCATCTCGCCCAGGCAGTCGAGCAGTTTCTGACGTGTCGCCTGACCGCGCCGACCGGCCACTCGGCCGTCGACGGTTCGTACCTGTCCTGTCATGCCGTCAGCTTACCGAGGGGTGATCGGAGCGCGATTCGGCCGAGTGCAAATGGGGTTGGACCGGTGGCACAGGCGTGCTGGAGGGGGTCCGGGGTGCGCCGGAGGGCGCCCGGGGGCGACGGTGTGCGCCGTCCGAAAAGAATAGATCGAGCGTTCTATTTACGGGGAGCGGGTGGGCTGCGGGCCCGCGCCCGGCCGGTTAGCTTGACTGTGACGGAGGCCACAGGAAGGCCCTCTGGTTGACCGAGGGGAACCGGTCTCATGGAATTCACGGAAGGCGTCCCCTGCTGGGTGGACGCGGCGCTCCCCGACGTCGAGGGCGGCAAGCGCTTCTACGGCGAGCTCTTCGGGTGGACCTTCGGCGCGGGCGGGGGCACGGGGGGCGGGGACTACGTCCACGCGACGCTGGACGGCGCGTACGTCGCCGCCCTCACCCCCAAGCGGGACGGCCGCATGCCGACCGCCTGGACGGTGTACCTGGCGACGCGGGACGCCGCCGCTGCCGCCGCCCGGGTGAAGGGCGCGGGCGGACGGGTCATCACTGACCCCGTCCCGGTCGGCCCCTCCGGCACGACGGCCCTGGCCGCCGACCCCGAGGGCGCGGTCTTCGGGCTCTGGCAGGCCGGTACGCACAGGGGCTTCGGCAGGCTCCGGGAGCCCGGCGCCTTCTGCTGGACCGAGGTGTACGCGCGCGACAAGGACGTCGTCGACCCGTTCTACGAGTCCGTCTTCGGCTACGAGGGCTTCGACGTCGAGGTCGGCGGCGACGACTTCCGCACCTGGTCGCCGGCGGGCGCCGAGGCCGGGCCCGAGAGTGCGGTCGGCGGGCGCTGCGTGATGGGCGAGGGCTCCTTCCCCGCCGAGATGCCCCCGCACTTCCTCAGCTACTTCACCGTGGCCGACTGCGACGCGACGGCCGCCGCCGCCCGGAGCCTCGGCGGCCGGGTGCGGACCGAGCCCTTCGACATCCAGTACGGGCGCGTGGCCGTCCTCGTCGACAACCAAGGGGCCGCGTTCGGAGTGCTCCAGGACTGAACGGGCCGCGCCCCGCCGTCGTACAGAAGGAAAGAAAGCGCAGGCCAGAGCGGGGTCGGCCACCAGTAGACCCCGCTCTGTCACCTTTGTCACGAAACATCCCGATGTTGCCCCGGGTTCGCAACCATAGCCCCGGACAGGAAGAATCAGGGTGCGTGCCGCCGTAGCGGCTCGGTGGTGAGACGCTGCACGGGCCGCTTCGCAGACAGCGGCCGCGTACGGGGAGGTGGCAGGCAAGTGGTGGACCAGCTGACGCAGCACGATCCGCGGCGGATCGGCCCGTTCGAGGTCCTGGGACGGCTCGGCGCCGGCGGCATGGGACTCGTCTATCTCGCGCGCTCCGCCTCCGGGCGGCGCGTGGCGATCAAGACGGTCAGGACCGAACTCGCCGAGGACCAGCTGTTCCGCGTCCGCTTCACGCGTGAGGTCGAGGCCGCGCGCGCGGTGTCCGGCTTCTACACGGCCGCCGTGGTGGACGCCGACCCGCGCGCCGCCGTGCCCTGGCTCGCCACGGCCTATGTGCCCGCGCCCTCCCTCGAGGAGATAGTGAACGAGCACGGGCCGCTGCCCGCCCAGGCCGTGCGCTGGCTCGCCGCCGGTGTCGCCGAGGCCCTGGAGTCCATCCACGGCGCCGGGCTCGTCCACCGCGACCTGAAGCCGTCCAACGTCCTCGTCGTCGAGGACGGCCCCCGCGTCATCGACTTCGGCATCGCGTCCGGTGTCTCCAACACCCGTCTGACCATGACGAACGTCGCCGTCGGCACCCCCGCCTACATGTCGCCCGAGCAGGCGAAGGACTCCCGCAGCGTCACCGGCGCCAGCGATGTCTTCTCGCTCGGCTCCACCCTCGTCTTCGCCGCCACCGGGCACGCGCCGTTCCACGGCGCCAACCCCGTCGAGACCGTCTTCATGCTCCTGCGCGAGGGCCCCGACCTGGAGGGCCTGCCCGACGAGCTGCGCCCCCTGATCGAGTCCTGCATGCAGATGGACGCCACGCTCCGGCCCAGCCCCGCCGACCTCCAGGCCCAGCTCGCCCCGCACCTGTTCGCCTCCGAGAGCTCCGGCGACGACAGCGGCACCGCCTCCGCCTGGCTGCCCGAGCGGGCCGTCGCCCTCATCGAGGCCCGCCGCGGCGGCCGCCCGCCCGCGCGCGCCGCGTCCGCCGCCGCTTCCGCGGGCCGCAACAGCCGGGCCGGTGCCGCGGCCGCGCCGGTCTCCGCGCCGGTGCCCCCGCCGCCCCGCCAGGCGCCCGTGATGCCCCCGCACGCCCCCTCCCTCGCGCCGTCCCACGCGCCCCCGCACCCCGCGCCGTCCGGCCCCTACCCGGGCGCGCCCGACCCCGGGCCCGTGCAGCTCGCGGGCGCCCCGGTGCCCATCGGCCCCGGGCCGCGCGTCGCCGAGGCCCGCGCCGCCGCCGCGCCCCCGGCCTCCGGCCTCGCGGGCAGCTGGTCGCGCTCCGCCGCCCCCGAGCGCCCGCGCGCCGGGAGCACCGACGCCTCCGCCTCGCCCGCGCACACCTCGGGGGTGCCCACGGGCGCCGCGGCCCCCGGCTCCTGGCGGCCCTGGCGCTTCCGCATGTCCAACGACGTGTGGGGCACGCCCGCCGTCGCCGGGAACCTCGTCTACGTCACCTCCTTCGAGGTCCACGCCCTCGACGTCAGCACCGGGCGGCGCAGCTTCAAGACCCGCGACGTCGCCTGGTCCATGGCGGTGGCCGACGGCCGCGTCCACGCGTCCGACGGCCCCACCCTCTACGCCCTCGACGGCGCCGACGGCGGCGACCTGTGGCGGCTCTCCACCGACGCCTGGGTGTACGCCCTGCAGGCCGACCGGGGCACCGTTGTCACCGCCACGCGCGGCGGCGGCGTCCAGGGCTGGGAGGCCGCCAACGGCGAGAAGCTCTGGGAGCTCACCGGCTGCCAGACCGACTTCGAGGCGCCGGAGGCCGCGCCGGTCATCCGCGACGGCACGGTGTACGTCTGGAAGGACGCCCGGCTTCGCGCCGTCGAGGCCCGCACCGGCATCGAGCGCTGGTCGTACCCCATCGGTGACGCGGCCTCCTGCGGCGGCGTCCCCGTCCGGGTGACGCAGGCCCCCGACGGCTTCGTCTACGTGGCCGCGGGCACCCGCGTCCTGGCCCTGGACGTGGCCACCGGGCACGTGCGCTGGCACTTCGAGGCCCCGGCCGCCTTCCTCTCGCCGCCCGCCTTCGCCCCCGGGCCCGCCGTCACCGGCGGCGGCGTGTACCTCGCCGACTACCTCGGCACCGTGTACGCCCTCGACGCCACCGACGGCCGCGACCGCTGGCGCATCGCCACCGAGGCCCGCTCCGCCATCGATCCGGTCCTGGTCGCCGACGGCCACGTCCACGTCGGCAGCGGCAAGGGCCTCTACACCCTCGACGCCGTCACCGGCACGCCCAAGTGGCGCTTCCAGGCGGGCGGCGAGGTCGTCGGCTCGCCCGTCGTCGCCGACCGCCGCATCCACTTCGGCGCCACCGACCACCTCCTGTACACCCTCAAGGCCGACGACGGCCGCCTGCGCTGGAAGCTCGCCACCGGCGGTGAGATCACCGGGACGCCGGTGGTGCGGGACGGGGTGGTCTACGCCTGCAGCAAGGACCGCTGCGTCTACGCGTTGGACGCGGAACGAGGCACAGCGACGGCCCGCTGACGGCCGCCGGCCCCTGGTCCTCAAGCGCCGGACGGGCTTTTTTCCCCACCCGCCCGCCCCTCCATCGCGCTGACGCGCTCGTCCTCAAACGCCGGACGGGCTGAAACCGGCAGATTCCAGCCCGTCCGGCGTTTGAGGACGAGGCGCGGAGCGCCAATTGCTTTGAGCGGGGGAACGGGGGCAGCCGCACCCGGAGTGGGAAGGGGCGGGTCTGGGGCGCCCCGCGAGGGCTAGCGGGTGCGGTGGTCGCGGGGGCGGTGGGTGAACAGGCGGGCCTGGTCGGCGGGGGGCAGGTTCCCCAGGGTGATCAGGTGGGGCGCGAGGGCGAGCGCGTGCGCGCGGGCCGCCTCCTTGGCCGCCCAAACGGCCCGCACGGTGCCCTGCACGGCCGAGGCGGGATAGGAGGCCACCACCCCGGCCGCCCGCACAGCCGCGGAGAGCAGCCCGGCAGCGGGCGTCACCTCCGACACGAGCCCCGTCTCGTACGCCCGCCGCGCGGACACCCGCTCGGCCGTACCCATGAGTGCCATCCGCGCCACCTCCCCGAACGGCATCCGCTGCGCCATGAGGACGGTCTCGTACGCGCTGACCATCCCGTACGACGTGTGCGGGTCGAAGAACGTGGCGTGGTCGGCGGCGATCACGAACTCGGCCTCGCCGATGAGGTAGAAGGCGCCGCCGCAGGCCATGCCGTTGACGGCGGCGACGACCGGTTTCCACAGGTCGTTGGCCTTGGGGCCGACGGTGAGGAGGGGGTCGTCGACGGAGTACGGCGAGCCGGGCTGCGGCACGTGCGCCGACCGGTCGAGGCCGGTGCAGAACGCCTGGTCGCCCGCGCCGGTGACCACCACCGCCCGCACGGCGTCGTCGAAGCGCAGCTCCCGCCAGGCGGCGGTGAGTTCGGCGGCCAGGGCGAGGTCGATGGCGTTGTGCCGCTCGGGCCGGTCCAGGGTGAGGACGGCGACGCCGGTGTCCTCGTCGCGCTCGACGCGCAGCCCGGTCACGGCCGCTCCAGGACCCAGCGCGGCACCACGGTCCCGCACTGGTCGGCGAAGACGACCTGCACCCGGGCCCCGATCCGGAGCCGCCCGGGGGCCACGGAGTCCAGCGGGGCCCCGGCCCGTGCGACGAGGTCGCCGACGAGGCGGACGCGCGGGGCGTCGGCGAGCTCGACGAGGACGGGGTGGAAGGGCACGAGGTCGGCGTAGGCGGGCAGCAGCGGCGGGTGCGGGACGACGTACGACCAGACGCGGCCCTTGCCGGACATCCGGCGCCAGGTCGTCGCGAAGGACTGGCAGTGCGGGCAGCAGGGGCGGGGCGGGAAGCGGAGTTCGCCGCAGCCTTCGGCGGCGCAGGCCTGCACGCGCAGCTCGCCGCGGGCGGCGTAGCTCCAGAACGGCGCGCCGTCGTCGTCGACGACGGGCGTCAGGAGATCGTTCACGGTCATCACAGCTCCTCTCAGGCGCTCTCAGGCCTTGTCAGTTCCGCAGGAGCACCGCGGAGGTGGGCACGCCCTCACCGGCCGTCACCAGGCAGGTCGCGGCCCCCGGCACCTGTGCCGTGCTGGTGCCGCGCAGTTGCCGTACGCCCTCGGTGATCAGGTTGAAGCCGTGGACGTAGGCCTCGCTCAGGCCGCCGCCCGCCGTGTTCAGGGGCAGTCGGCCGCCGATCTCCAGGGCGCCGCCCTCGGTGAAGGCGCCGCCCTCGCCGCGCCCGCAGAAGCCGTAGCCCTCCAGGGACAGCGGTATCAGCGGGGTGAACGCGTCGTAGATCTGGGCGACGTCGACGTCGTCGGGGCCGAAGTCGGCCTGTTTCCACAGCTGTCGGGCCGCGGTCCAGGAGGGCCCCGCGAGCGGGTCGTCGTTCCAGTAGTTGACCATGCCGTGGGTCTGCGCGGGCAGGCCCTGGGCGACGGAGTGCACGTACACCGGCCGCCGCCGGCAGTCGCGGGCGCGCTCGGCGGAGACCAGGACGCAGGCCAGCGCCCCGTCGGTCTCCAGGCAGTTGTCGAACAGGCACAGCGGCTCGCTGATCCACCGCGAGGTCATATACATGTCCCGGGTCAGCGGCCGTTCGTACATGACCGCGGCGGGGTTCTGGTTGGCGCGGTTGCGGCAGGCGAGGGCGACGTTGAAGAAGTGGTCGCGGCTCGCGCCGTACTCGTGCATATAGCGCCGCGCGAGCATCGCGATCTCGTCGGCGGGGCGCAGGAGACCGAAGGGGCGGGTCCACTGGGCGGGGGTGGGCAGCTGGGCGGTGGTGTTCTTCCAGGGGCGGGGCCCGCTGCCGCGCTTGCGGGACCGCCAGGCGACGCCCACGGTGGCCTGCCCGGTGGCGATGGCGGCGGCGAGGTGGGCGAGCGTGGCGCAGGAACCGCCGCCCCCGTAACCGGCCTTGCTGAAGAAGGTGACGTCCCCGGCGCCGATGGCCTTGGCCACCTCCACCTCGTCGGTCTCCTCCATGGTGTACGAGGCGAAGCCGTCGACCTCGGACGGCGCGATGCCCGCGTCCGCGAGGGCTTCGACGATCGCCCGGCACGCCAACGTCTTCTCGCTCTCGGGGAGTTTTCGGGCGAAGGGGGTCTGTCCGATGCCGACGACCGCCGTCGCGTCCTTGAGTGAAGCCATGGCACCTCCACGTGGGCCGGGGCGCACCTCGCTGCTGACAGCGCGTCAGGCTACAGCTAATCTGACGGTTAGTCAGCTACGGCGTCCCGCGGCCCGCACCGGCCCTGGGCGGGCGCCGCGACGGGAGGGGTGGCGATGCGCGGCGACCTGGAGTGGGGCAGCGTCCCGGGCCTGGTCCGGGCGGCGGCACGGCGGTACGCCGACCGCGATGCGGTCGTCGAAGGGCGCGTCCGCGTCACCTACCGCGAGCTCGGCGCGCGCGTGGAGCGGGCCTCGGCGGCCTGCCTGGCCCGCGGCGTGCGCCCCGGCGACCGCGTCGCCGTGTGGGCCCCCAACACCCTCGACTGGATCGTGTGCGCGCTCGGCGCGGTCGGCGCGGGCGCGGTCCTCGTCCCCCTCAACACCCGCTTCAAGGGCGCGGAGGCCGCCGACGTGCTGCGCCGCTCGCGCGCCCGGCTGCTCTTCGTCACCGGCACCTTCCTCGGCACCTCGTACGTGGCCTCGCTGCGCAGGGCCGCCGGGGACGGGCCCGGCGAAGGGCCCCTGCCGGGCCTGCCGCACCTCCAGGAGGCCGTCGTCCTCGCCGACGACGCGCCCGACGCCTTCCGCACCTGGAAGGACTTCCTCGCGGGTGGCGACGCGGTGCCGGGCGACGCGGTGCGGGCGCGGGCGGACGCGGTCACCGGCGACTGGCCCTCGGACGTCGTCTACACCTCCGGCACCACAGGCCGCCCCAAGGGCGCCGTCATCACCCACGCCCAGACCCTGCGCTGCTACGCGATCTGGAGCGAGCTCGCCGGACTCCGCGAGGGCGACCGCTACTTGATCGTGAACCCGTTCTTCCACACCTTCGGCTACAAGGCCGGGGTGATCGCCTGCCTCATGCGGGGCGCCACGATGATCCCCCAGCCCGTCTTCAACGTGGACACGGTCCTCGCCAACATCGCCGCCGAGCGCGTCTCCGTGCTGCCCGGGCCGCCCACCCTGCACCAGTCGCTCCTGGACCACCCCGCCCGCGACAGACACGACCTGTCCGCGCTGCGCCTGGTCGTCACCGGCGCGGCCGTCGTCCCGCTGCGGCTCGTGGAGCGGCTGCGCGCCGAACTCCGCATCGCCACCGTCCTGACCGCGTACGGCCTCTCCGAGGCCAGCGGCATCGTCACGATGTGCCGCAGGGGGGACGCGCCTGACGTCATCGCGGAGACGTCCGGGCGCGCGATCCCGGACACGGAGGTACGGGTGGTCTCGCCGACCGGCGAGCCGCTGCCCCCCGGTGCCCCGGGGGAGATCCTCGTCCGGGGCCACAACGTCATGTCCGGCTACTACGAGGACCCGTCCGAGACGGAGCAGGTCCTGACGGGGGACGGCTGGCTGCGCACGGGCGACGTGGGAGTCCTGGACGCCGAGGGGAACCTGCGCGTCACGGACCGCATCAAGGACATGTACATCGTCGGCGGCTTCAACGCGTACCCCGCCGAGATCGAGCGGCTCCTCGGCGTCCACCCCGACGTGGCGGACGTCGCCGTCATCGGCGTACCGGACGCCCGCCTCGGCGAGGTGGGCCACGCGTACGTGGTGCGCCGCCCGGGGGCGGTGCTCACCGCCGATGACGTGATCGCCTGGTCCCGGCGCGAGATGGCGAACTACAAGGTGCCGAGAGAGGTCACCTTCGTCACCGAACTGCCGCGCAACGCGAGCGGGAAGGTGCTGAAGGGGGAGCTGCGGCGGGCCGCACGTCAGGGGTGAGGCGTTCCGCTCCCGGCCGACGCCGCCCTCAGGGCGGCCTGGCACCCGCGTGCCCAGTCGTCCTGGTACGCGGCCGGGAGGCCGCCGGTGTACTCCGGTGTCGAGGCGTAACTGCCGCAGACTTCCAGGTAGCCGGCCTCGCTGGACGTGGCGGTCGAGGTCGCGGTCGCCTTGAGCTCGACCTTGGCCGTGTCCCTCGGAACACCGGTCCCCATGGGCAGGGAAGAGGATGTCGGCCCGCGATCCGGCTCCGGATCCACTTCCGAATCTGCTTCCGAATCTGCTTCCGGATCTCCTTCGGTACGAGCTTTCACCCACGCGTACCCCTGGTCGTACGCCTCCTCGACCTTCGGATCGTCCCGACCGGGAAAGGCCGTTGACTCGACGATCGCCGTGGCGGCGGCCGAGACGACGATGACGGCGGCCAGGGATATGAACACGGTGCGGGGCTTGGGCTTGGGCTTGCGCATCGGGTCAGCCTTGCACGTTCGGGCGGAGGGCGCCGGGTCTAGCCGCTGGTCGCGGCCCGCTCGGCGGCGCTGCGCTCCACGCAGAACTCGTTGCCCTCGATGTCGGCCAGGGTCACCCAGCCGCGCCCGTCCGCCCTGCGGTGGTCGGCGAACAGGGTGGCGCCCAGCTTCAGCAGGCGCTCCACCTCCTCGTCGCGGGAGCGGTCCTGCGGCTGGAGGTCGAAGTGGACGCGGTTCTTCACGGTCTTGGTGTCCGGCACGGTGACGAACAGCAGGGTGGGCCCCTCGGGCGTGCTCACCAGGGCTTCGGGGTCGCCGGGGAAGTCGTCGTCGGCGAGCGTTCCGCCGAGGACGCCCGCCCAGAAGGTGGCCAGTTCATAGGCGTTGGCACAGTCGAAAGTGACGTGGCGCACAAGTGTGGTCATGGGCACGCACTATGGGGGAGCGGGGCGGGGGCGTGCAACGGATTTGCGTGCGGGAAGGGGACCGGGGGCGGGGTCCGACGTGCCGGGGTACCGCCGCCTTCAGGCCCCCGACCAGGTGTTTAGACTGCGGCGCGTATGAACGTCGCGTCGAACGCGACGCGACCGAACGACTTCTTTTTTGGGGGAACTCCACGTGCGTATCCGTACGGGGGCGGCGTCCGCTGCCCTGGCCACCCTGCTCGCCGTCGGCGCGGCCGTGCCCGCGCAGGCCGCCGACAGCGACGCGCCGCGCTACCGCAGCGGCGCCACCGCGCAGGCCGCCTTCGCCAAGGCCGGCTCCGGCATCGGGGCGTTCCAGACCGGCGCCGACAACGTGCACTTCTCGCACACGGTGAAGGGCAACATCAACGCCCACGGCTGGTGGAAGAACCTGACCGGCCCTGCCCGCGGCGTGAAGGCCAAGGTCACGGTGTGGCTCCAGGTCAAGCGCGGCGGCGAGTGGAAGACGCTGAGCACGGACGTGCGCAACGTCTACTCCGGCGGTGGCAGCGGCAAGCGTGCCGCGGCGGCGTACAAGTGCACGTACAACGTGGGCCAGTACGACTTCCGCAGCGTCGTCGACGTCGACCTGATCGGCTACCCGGACGACAACTACCGGAAGATCACCGACACGCAGCGGCTCGGCTGCGGTCTGTGACCGACGGCTGACGGCTGACGGCGGGGCTGGAAGTTAGTCTTCCAGCCCCGCCGCCTGTTTTCCGGGAGTGCCTGTGTTCCCCCCTACCGTCATCGTCGGCCTGCACGGCATCCTGCGGCGACACCCGTGGTTCGACCGGGTGGTGACCCGCGAGGCCGACGCCGAGGGCTCCGTCGAGGAGGGCGTCCTGTTCCTCGCCGTGGACCGGGCCGGTGCGTACGGCTGGCAGACCGTGAGCGGCTGGCTGCACGAGAACGGCGCGGTCACGGCCGCCCACGAGCCCACGGCCTGGGCCCACGAGGAGGTCGGCGGCGACTGGACGCCGGACGGCGGGGTGCGCTGCCTCGCCTGGCTCGGCGCGGGCGCGCTCACCGACCCGCCGTGCCCCGGTCTGCCCGTGCGGCCGATCGCCCTGGTCCTGTCCGAGACGCTGCGCCGCGTGGGCGAGGTGACGTTCACCGGCCTGCACGCCCTGCTGCCGCTCGGGGCGACGGCGCGCTCCACCGCCTTCCACCAGACCGAGCTGGTCCCGTGGTTCGCCCTCGCGGACCCGGATGCCCAGCACGAGGTCCTGGTGACGGTCTCCTGCCGCCCCGGCGATGGCGGCGCCACCGATGCCGACGCCGAGGCCGTGCGCACGGCGGTGCGCGAGAAGGCGTGGGACGCGGTGGAGGTCTCCGCACCCCCGGCCCGGGACGCCCTCACGGGCCTAGCCCTCACTCTCGACCGCACGGTCCACACCCAGGGCATGACCGAGGCATTCCGCTTCGCCTGCACCGTACGGGAGTGGTCACCGGACGTCGCGGTATGGCTGGTGGAACTGACCGCCGAGGCGTTGCGCGAGACGGGGCGAAGGGCTTCGACGGTGGTGACGGTGTCGCTGGCCCGCGTGCCTGCGTAGCTGGCGCGAGCACGGAAACACCCCCCGGCGTTCGCGATGAGGCGTTGCGGGCCGGAGGGCGTTGGCGCGTGGTGGGCTTGGGTTAGCCCTGAGGCGTGACCGGGATGTGGCCTTCGCCCTGCGGTGCGACCGGGATGTGGCCTTCGCCCTGCGGTGCGACCGGGATGTGGCCTTCGCCCTGAGGCGTGACCGGGATGTGGCCTTCGCCGGCGAAGGCCGGTGTCGCTATTCCCCCGGCGGCGGCAACGACGGCCAGGGTCACGAGAACCTTCTTGGCACGGTTCATTTCAACTCCCTTGCGTAGGCGAACATCCAACGCTCAATGACCTTAGTGGCGTTGTGGTCGTGTGTTCGATATGCATGAGGGTTCCTGTCACCGATTGGCCTGATTTCTTCCTTGGCCCGGGGCCGAGCGACGGCTCGGCCCCGGGGTAGGTCAGCCCTGCGGGGAGGACGGCAGATGGCCGTCGCTGGGCGGGGCCGGAAGGTGGCCGTCTCCCAGTGGGCCGAGCGGCAGATGGCCGTCTCCCTGCGCGACGAACGGCAGGTGGCCGTCACCGGCCGGAGCCGGGGAGTGTTGATCGGCGAGCGCCGGAGCGGCCGCTCCCGCCGATGCCGCGGCCATCACGGCCAGGGTGACGAGAATTCTTCTTGTGCGAGTCATTCCAACTCCTTGGAGGGGGCTGACGTTCAACAACCGACTCTAGCTGCACAAAAGGCCTTATGTTCGAATAAGTCCAGCTAAATCGCCGCGAGTTGGTGTCTCACAAGCCGCTCCGGAAATGCACATCGGCCGCGGCGGCTCCCCCTCCGCGCCGCCGCGGCCGATCCCCGTCGGGATGAAGGTCTTCAGTCCTTGGGCGGGGCCGGTACGTGGCCGTCGCCCTTGGTCGTCATGCCGCCGTCCTTGGGCGGGGCGGGGACGTGGCCATCACCTGTGGGGCTGGGCTGGCCGTCCTGCGGCGGTGCCGGGACGTGACCGTCGCCCATCGGTGTGAGGTCCTTCTTCTGCTTCTTTGCTTCGCTCACGGCTGAGAACTCCTGTACAAGTTGCGGGGCTCCGGGACTAGAACGCCCGCTCGGCAACTCCCCCGAGGGTCGCCGAGCGGGCGATCCAGGGCCGCTCACGATAGCTGTGGGGCCCACGCGACCCGTCTGCCCCCCGACGCGACGGGTCGATGGAATAAGAGTGGCAGCCGCTCATAAACGTTCGATGAACGCCTCAGCAAGCAGGCTCAGGCGGCGTTGACGGGGCGAAGGAGCTCCCGCACCGTGGCGGCTTCCGTTGCCCCGGCGGCCTCATGGATGGCAAGAGCCTTGTGCCAGCACGCACGGGCCCGGTCGCGCTGCCCCAGGCCGTTCAGGGACCGCCCGAGAAGGGTGAGGATGTTGGCGCTCATCCAGTCGCCGCCGACACCGCCCGTGGTGAGTGCCTGCTCGGCATGTTGTGCGGCCTGCGCCGGGCGCTGCGCCGCGAAGTGCACCTGGGCGATGCGGTAGTGCGTGGTGCCCTCCCACAGCCGCTGGCGGTTCCCCACGAACAGCTGTAGTGCCCCGTTGAGCTGGTCCAGAGCCTCTGTGTGGCGACCCGCGTGGCTGAGGCTGATGCCGAGCGCGCTCTTCGCGTTGGCCAGACGGAAGGCGAGGCCTAGCTCGTCGTAGATGGCCATGCCTTGCCGGGCGAGTTGGATTGCCCTGTCCGTACGCCCCAGCATGACAAGGGAGCGGGAAAGGTTGCAGAGGGCGCTTGCCTCGCCAGGCCGGTTCCCGTCACTGCGGAACGCGTCAGCGGCCCTGAGGAAGTAGGTCTCACTGGCCTCATAGCGGTTCATGCAATATGCCGTGATCCCGAGCTCGTTCGGGGCGTTGCCGCAGGTCCAAGGGTCTCCGGTCAGCGCGGCGAGTTCGGCGCCGCGGGCCCCTTCGGAGGCTGCCTCCTCGAAGTGTCCGAGCTTGTTGAGCACTTGGCTGAGGCTGATCCGTGCGCGACCCTCCACGTAGGGGTCCCCGATGGTGACGGACGCATCCCGTGCCGCCCGCGTCACCAGTTCGTACCGGAGGGAGCTGGCGCCGGACTCAGCCAAGTCCTTCGCTGCGAGAAGCAGATCGACTGCCCGCCGCAGGCTCCCCTCGTTCAGCGACTGCTGTACGCACGCCAAGATGCACCCCGCCTCCGCGTGCAGCCAGTCCAGAGCCCTGTCGTCGTCGGCGAAGCCGCGCACGGTGTGGTCGACGGACTCCAGGTGATCGACCGTCCGGTCGCCAGGACGCTTGATCGCGTACACGCGTGCCGCCGAGGCCAGGTAGAAGTCCAGGAGCCGGGAGAGCGCGGCCTCGCGTTCGCTGGGTGGGAGTTCGTCGCGTTCGGCGCAGGCGCGGGCGTAGAGGCGTACGAGGTCGTGGTAGCGGTAGCGGCCGGGGGCGGCGGACTCCAGGAGTGAGGTGTCGACGAGGGACTCCAGGAGGTCCTCGGCGTCCTCGACCGGCAGGTCGAGCATCGCGGCGGCGGCCGTGAGGGAGACGTCGGGGCCGTCGGCGAGGCCGAGCAGGCGGAAGGCGCGGGCCTGGGCGGGCTCCAGCTGGCCGTAGCCGAGCTCGAAGGTGGCCTCGACGGCGAGGTCGCCCGCCTGGAGCTCGTCCAGGCGGCGGCGCTCGTCGGCCAGCTTGGCGGCCAGCGTGGACACGGTCCAGGTGCGGCGGGCCGCCAGGCGGGACGCCGCGATGCGGATGGCGAGGGGGAGGAAGCCGCAGGCCGCCACCACGTCGAGGGCGGCCTCGCGCTCGGAGGCCACGCGCTCCTCGCCCACGATCTTGGTGAAGAGCTGGAGGGCCTCGTCGGGGGACATCACGTCCAGGTCGACGAGGTGGGCCCCGGCCAGGTCCACCATGCGGGTACGGGACGTGACGAGCGCGGCGCAGCCCTCCGTGCCGGGCAGCAGGGGGCGGACCTGGGCGGCGTCGCGGGCGTTGTCCAGGAGGACCAGGACGCGGCGGCCGTCCAGGACGGAGCGGTACAGCGCGGCCCGCTCCGCCAGGGTGTCCGGGATCGCGGAGTCCGCCGTGCCGAGCGCGCGCAGGAAGGCGCCGAGCACGGCCTCGGGCTCGGCGACGCGGGGGCCCGCGCCCTGGAGGTCGACGTACAGCTGGCCGTCGGGGAAGTGGGAGCGCGCGGCGTGCGAGACGTGCACGGCGAGGGTGGTCTTGCCGACGCCGCCGATGCCCGCGAGGGCGGAGACCGCCATGACGCGGCCCTCGGCGGTGGAGAGGATGTCGCTGAGCTCCTTGACGAAGGAGGCGCGCCCGGTGAAGTCCTGGACCGTGGCCGGGAGCTGCGCGGGCCGCACCACGCCCGCCGCCGGTTCGGCGGCGGGGGCCGACGGCTCGGCGAGGGCCGGGTCGGCGTTGAGGATGCGCTGCTGGAGCTCCTGGAGGCCGGGGCGCGGGTCGACGCCCAGCTCGTCGGCGAGCAGCCTGCGGGTGTCGGCGTAGACGGCGAGGGCCTCGGCCTGCCGCCCCGAGCGGTACAGGGCGAGCATGAGCAGCTCGCGCAGGCGCTCGCGCAGGGGGTGGGCTGCGGTCAGGGCGGTGAGCTCGGACACGGACTCCGCGTGGCAGCCCTGCTCCAGGTCCATGTCGAGGCGCGACTCGAGGAGCTGGAGGCGCCACTCCTCCAGGCGGGTGCGCTGGGCGTCGGCGTACGGTCCCGGGACGTTGGCGAGGGGCTCGCCCTCCCACAGGGACAGGGCCTTGTTGACGAGGGCGCGGGCCTGGCACACGTCGCTGCCCGCGCGCGCCCGCTCGGCGGCCGACCACAGGGTCTCGGCCTCGGTGAGGTCGAGGGTGCCGTCGGCGGCGCGGACGGCGTAGCCGCCGGACTCGCTGACGAGGGTGCCCGCGGGCAGGGCCTTGCGCAGCCGCGAGGCGTACGTGCGGATCGCGGCCAGGGCCTGGGAGGGCGGCTCGTCGCCCCAGATGGAGTCGATGAGTTCGGACGCCGTGGCGGTACGGCCGCCGCGCAGCAGCAGCGCGGCGAGCAGGGCCTGCTGCTGCGGGGACCCGGTGGGCAGCTTCTCACTGCCGAGCCAGGCCCGGACGGGCCCGAGCACGCTGAACCGGGCGTGCCCGTCACTTCCGGCCGGGGCGCTGGGCGCGCCCTTGGCGGAGGAGTCGGCGTGCTTGGCCGCGGGGGCCGCGTGCTTGGCCACGGCGCCAGCGCTGTTGGCGACGGCGCCAGCGCTGTTGGCCGAGGCGTCGCCACTGTCGGCCGAGGCGTCGCCGCTGGTGGTCACGGTGGCGGCGTTCTTGGTCACGGTGGCCGCGTGCTTGGCCGCGGCGTCCACGCCTCTCGTGACGGCGGCGGCGTTCTTGGCCGCGGTGCCCGGGTTCTTGGCGGTGTTGCCCGCGTTCTTGGCCGAGGCGTCGGTGTTCTTGGCCACGGCAGCCGCGTTCTTGGCGACGGTGCCGGTGCTCTTGGCCGCGACGTCGGCGCCCTTGCCGGTAGCGCCCGCACCCTTGCCCGTAGCGCCCGCGCCCTTGGCCGCGCCGCCCCCGCCTCCCCTCGCGGAGCCCGTGTCCTTGGCCGCGGTTTCCCTCGCCGCGGACGCCCGCGGCCCCGTGGCCTTGGGTGCCCCGGCGGACCCGGCGGACCCGGGTGCCACCTCGGACCCGGGCGCGGGCGCGCCGGGGCCGGGCGCCGTGGCCGGTGTCTGAGCCACCGCGTCAGGGCCGCTCCCCGCCGCCGGACGCCGCTGCTCCGGAACTCGCGGTAGACCGTCCATCGCTCCCCCTGCTGCCCGCCGCACGCAGTTGCCTCTGTCTGATCAAATACGCCCAACTGTGCCCGGCTGTGCCCGGTTCGTGCCTGCTTTATCCCGCTGCGGACGCCGCCTGACCTGACGGGCCCGCGCGACGTGCTGCGGTGCACAGTTTGCCTTGTCGAGGGTGAATGCGTCAGCCGTGGGGGACGGCTCTCACAGGGTTCCCGCACCAGTGACTGGATTCGGACAACTGACGGATCGTCAGATCAGCGCTACCGTGGTCCGCATGGAGACCGTGGAGAGCACTGTGGAGAGCGCCAAGGAAGCCGCCGCCGCCACGCCGCCGTTCCCGAGGATCATCTCGGTGGACGACCACACGGTGGAGCCGCCGCACGTGTGGCGGGACCGGCTTCCGGCGCGGTACCGCGACCGGGGCCCGCGCATCGTGCGCGCCCCCCTGAGGGAAATGACGTTTTTGGGCGGGAAGTTCGCCCCTGTCATGGGGAATCAGGGCGAGGACGGACCGATCGGCGACTGGTGGGTGTACGAGGACCTGCACCGGCCCCTGACCCGCCTCGACACGGCCGTCGGCTACGACCGCGACGAGATCCGCCTGGAGGTCATCACCTACGAGCAGATGCGCCCCGGCTCCCACGACGTCCCCGAGCGCCTCGCCGACATGGACGTCAACCACGTCCAGTCCGGGCTCTGCTTCCCGACCTTCCCGCGCTTCTGCGGCCAGACCTTCACCGAGGCCAAGGACCGGGACCTGGCACTTCTCTGCGTACGGGCCTATAACGACTGGATGGTGGAGGAGTGGTGCGGACCCGCCGCCCAAGGTCGGCTGATACCGCTCACCCTGATCCCCCTGTGGGACGCGGAGCTCGCCGCCGCCGAGGTGCGGCGCAATGCGGCGCGGGGCGTGCGGGCGGTCGCGTTCTCGGAGATACCGCCGCATCTCGGACTTCCCTCGATCCACACCGACTACTGGGACCCCTTCCTGGCCGCCTGTGACGAGACCGGCACGGTCGTCGCCATGCACATCGGGTCCTCCAGCAAGATGCCCTCCACGTCTGCCGACGCGCCGCCCGCCGTCGGTTCCACGATCACGTTCGCGAACTGCTGCTTCTCGATGGTCGACTGGCTGCTGAGCGGCAAGTTCGAGCGCTTCCCGCGCCTGCGCGTGATGTACGCCGAGGGGCAGATCGGATGGATTCCGTACATCCTGGAGCGCGCGGACGTGGTGTGGGAGGAGAACCGGGGCTGGGGCGGCGTCGCCGACAAGGTCCACCGGCCGCCGTCCGAGCTCTTCGCCGGGCACGTGTACGGCTGCTTCTTCGACGACGCCTTCGGGCTGCGCAACCTCGACGCGATCGGCGTCGGCAACGTCCTGTACGAGACCGACTACCCGCACTCGGACTCCACCTGGCCGAAGTCCCGCGAGGTCGGCGAGGCCCAGATGGGCCACCTGGACCCGGCCGTGGTGGAACGGATCGTCCGGGGCAACGCGATCGACCTGCTCGGCCTCACCCCCGCCGGGCTGTGGCCGGGGCCGGGGGCCTGAGGGGGTGCTCAGTCCTCCACGGGGAATCCGCTGGTGTCCAGCGTGAACTCGCGGCCGTCGGAGAGCTTCAGGTCGATGCTCGCCCCGTACGGGTACTCGGTCTTCTTGCGGTAGCCGGTGCCGCTGGAGCCCTCGTACAGCGTGCACAGCTTCTTGAAGGGGTCGAGGATCAGGTACGTCTCGATGCCGAAGCGGCTGTACTTGGCGACCTTGGTGACGTAGACGCTGTCGTCGGACTCCGTGGACGCGATCTCGACGGCGGCGAGCACGTCCACGAAGACGTACCGCCTGCCGCGCGGCTGGGCACCCTCGTCGAGAAGGGTGACGGCAGGGGCCGATGAGGTCTCGCCCGGGAAGTCGACGGCGACGGCGAAGACGGTCGGCGCCTTGCCGAGGGCGCCGCGCGTCTGCGTCATGACGTCGTAGATCGTGTTCGACCGCACGGGGCTCTGCGGAGTCATGATCACCTTTCCGTCGATGATCTCGACGACGTAGCCCTCGGCGTTGATCCGTGCTTCCACTTCCCGCCAGAGTCGGTCCAGTACGGTCATCGCCGCAGCCCTTCCCTTCACCGCACGGCTCAGGCATCCGGCTACCGAGCGTAGCCGCACGGTTGCCGCCGCGTCCGGCGGTTGTCAGTGGCCCGGGGTTCAATCGAAGGCATGGCGATCAAACGTGAGCGGGCCAATGTCGACCCCTTCTCCCATGAGCCGCCCGTGCCGGACGAGGGGCGGGTGGTGCGGGGCGGGGACTGGTACGGCAGGGATCTGTCGGGCGAGGTGTTCGAGCGCTTCACGTTCTACGACACGGATCTGACGGAGGCCGTCGCGGAGGGCGCCACCTTCGACGGGTGCACCTTCGCCGGGGTGAAGTTCAACGCCGCGCGGTTCACCGCGACGGCCTTCACCAACTGCGTGTTCAAGCGCTGCGTGTTCTTCGACACCCGGTTCGAGCGGTGCAAGGCGGTGGGCGCGCTGTTCCAGCAGTGCGCGTTCACGGTCTTCGAGGTGCGGGGCGGAGACTGGTCGTTCGTCGCGCTGCCCGGTGCCGATCTGCGCAAGTCCGTCTTCGACGGGGTGCGGATGCGGGAGGCGGACCTCACCGCCGCCCGCCTGGAGGAGGCGACGGTGACCTGCTGCGACCTGTCGGGCGCGATGCTGCACAGCAGCCAGCTCATGGGCGCCGACCTGCGCGGCAGCGAGCTGTCCGCCCTCGACCCGCTGACCGTGGGCATCGGCCGCACGAAGGTCGACCTGGACCAGGCGGGGGTGATCGCCGGGGCCCTGGGCTTCGAGGTGACCTGAGGGGGCGGTCCGGCCCGGCGGGGCGGCCCGGTGTGCGTGCCCCTTGTCTGATGGACCGTCAGGTACGACGATGTGGGCCGTCGGGGCGGACCGCCGGCGTCGAGGGCGTGCCGCCGGGTCAGGGCGAGGGGTGGAGTTCTCGTGTCGTCGATGCCGAGCAGTGCGCAGACCCTTCCCGCCGGGCGGCTCGCGTACGGGACGCAGCTGCCCGTCCAGGCGCAGAGCGCCGTCTTCGCGGAGGCCTGGGAGGCGGGGGCCGCCGTCGCCGACCTGGTGGAGATCGCCCGCGAGGCGGACCGCTCCGGCTTCGCGTACATCGCCGTCTGCGATCACGTCGCGATCCCCCGCCGCCTCGCGGCCGCGATGGGCACCACCTGGTACGACCCGGTCGCCACGCTCGCCTACCTCGCCGCCGCCACGGAGCGCGTCCGGCTGCTCAGCCACGTCGCCGTCGTCGCCCTGCGCCACCCGCTGCTCACGGCCAAGCAGTACGCGACCCTCGACCACCTCAGCGGCGGCCGCCTGATCCTCGGCGTCGGCGCGGGCCACGTACCGGAGGAGTTCGCCGCGCTCGGCACCGACTTCGCCGGGCGCGGGCCCCTGCTCGACGAGACCATCGACGCGCTGCGGGCCGCGCTCGGCCCCGAGGAGTTCCCCGAACACCACGGCCACGCCCACGACTTCGCCGACCTCGGCCAGCGGCCCCGGCCCGCGCAGGAGCGGGTGCCGCTGTGGGTGGGCGGCTCCTCGCCCGCCGCCGTGCGCCGCGCCGCCACGCGCGGGGACGGCTGGCTGCCGCAGGGCGACCCGCGCGCCGAGCTCCCCGCCAAGATCGAGAGGCTGCGGCGGCTGCGCGAGCGGGCCGGGGTCACCGCCCCGGTCACCATCGGCGCCATCGCCGAGCCGCTGTACGTGGGCGAGCCCTCCTGGCCCGTGGGGCGGCGCACGCTCACCGGGAAGCCGGACGAGCTCGCCGAGTCGCTGCGGGCGTACGCGGCGATGGGCGTGCACCAGATCCAGGTGCGGTTCCGCAGCCGGAGCCGCGCCGAACTGACCGATCAGATGGCGGCGTTCGGCGCCCAGGTCGCGCCGCTGCTCGGCTGAGAACCGGCTGAACCGGCCGAACCCGCCGAACCGGCTGAACCCAAGAGAAGGGGACCCGCATGGGCAAGCTCGACGGGCGCGTCGTCATCGTCACCGGTGGGGCGCGCGGCCAGGGGGAGCAGGAGGCGCGGCTCTTCGTCGCCGAGGGCGCCGGGGTCGTCATCGGCGACGTACTCGACGAACAGGGCGAGGCGCTGGCCAAGGAGCTGGGGGACCGGGCGCGGTACGTGCACCTGGACGTCGCCAGCGAGGCCGACTGGCAGGCGGGCGTGGCCGCCGCGCGCGACGCCTTCGGCGCGGTCGACGGCCTGGTCAACAACGCGGGCATCCTGCGCTTCAACGAGCTGGTGAAGACCCCGCTGGAGGAGTACCAGCGGATCGTCGAGGTCAACCAGACCGGGGTGTTCCTCGGCATCAAGACGGTCGCCCCGCACATCGAGGAGGCGGGCGGCGGCACGATCGTGAACACCGCCTCGTACGCGGGGCTCACGGGCATGGCGTACGTCGGGGCGTACAGCGCGACCAAGCACGCCGTCATCGGTCTGACCCGGGTGGCCGCCCTGGAGCTCGCCGACCGGGGCATCCGCGTGAACGCCATCTGCCCCGGCGCCATCGACACCCCCATGAGCAACCCGGCCCACCTGGACCCGACGGCGGATGCCGAGCAGGCGTCGCGGGGCCTGGACCGGCTGTACCGCAGGCTGGTGCCGCTCGGCCGGGCGGGCAGGTCCGAGGAGGTGGCGCGGCTCGCGCTGTTCCTGACCGCCGAGGAGGACTCGTCGTACATCACCGGGCAGCCGTTCGTGATCGACGGCGGCTGGCTGGCCGGGGTAAGGGCGATCTGACGGCTCGTCAGCTATTGACGCTCCAGGGGCCGGATGGAACAGTCGGAGCAGTGATCTGACGGTGCGTCAGGTGGGGCGGTGACGGGGACCCGCAGGCCGAGGACGCACATGACGAGGACGGTGAACCGCCTTGGAATTCGGGCTCTTTGTACAGGGATACGTGGGCAAGAGCGCGCTGACCGACCCGCTCGCCGAGCACCGGGCGCTGATGGAGGAGACCGAGTACGTCATCGCGGCGGACCGGGCGGGCTTCAAGTACGCCTGGGCCTCGGAACACCACTTCCTGGAGGAGTACTCGCACCTCTCCGCCAACGACGTCTTCCTCGGCTACCTCGCCCACGCCACCGACCGCATCCACCTCGGCTCGGGCATCTTCAACCCGCTGGCCCCGGTCAACCACCCGGTCAAGGTCGCCGAGAAGGTCGCGATGCTCGACCACCTCTCCGAAGGGCGCTTCGAGTTCGGCAGCGGGCGCGGCGCCGGATCGCACGAGATCCTCGGCTTCCTGCCCGGCATCACCGACATGAACGACACCAAGGAGATCTGGGAGGAGACCATCGCCGAGTTCCCCAAGATGTGGCTCCAGGACGAGTACCAGGGCTTCCAGGGCAAGCACTGGTCGCTGCCGCCGCGCAAGGTGTTCCCCAAGCCGTACGGCGCCTCGCACCCGGCCATGTGGTACGCGGCCGGGTCCCCCTCGTCGTACGCCATGGCCGCCAAGAAGGGCCTCGGGGTGCTCGGCTTCAGCGTGCAGAAGGTCTCCGACATGGAGTGGGTCCTTGAGCAGTACAAGACCGCGATCGCGGACGCGGAGCCCGTCGGTGACTTCGTCAACGACAACGTGATGGTGACGTCGACGGCCATCTGCGCCGAGACCCACGCCAAGGCCGTCGAGATCGCCGTAAACGGCGGGCTCAACTACCTCCAGTCGCTGGTCTTCCGCTACCACGACACGTTCCCGCGGCCCGAGGGCATCCCCCAGTGGCCCCAGGTCCTGCCCGACTACACCGAGGAGATCATCGAGATGCTCATCGCCGAGGAGCTGATGATCTGCGGGGACCCGGATGAGGTGCTGCGCCAGTGCGAGCGCTGGGAGCGGGCCGGGGCGGATCAGCTGTCGTTCGGGCTGCCGATCGGGGTCTCGTACGCCGACACGATGGCAACCATTCGGTTGATCGGCGAGCACGTGATCCCCAAGATCGATACGGATCCCGTGCACCGGACGCGGCGGTTCCGGGGGGCCTAGGCCCCCCGGGCCCCGCTCAACTGCCATTGGCGCTTCGCGCCTCGTCCTCAAACGCCGGACGGGCTGAAACCGGCAGGTTCTAGCCCGTCCGGCGATTGAGGACGAGGCGCGAAGCGCCGAAAAGCGGGGGCCCGGGGGCGGCAGCCCCCGGATCGGGAAGGGGCGGGCCTGGGGCGCCCCGCGAGGGCCGACATCACAGCCATGGAGGGTGTGTCGTCATGCTGGACCATCTCATCAGGGGCGCGACCGTCGTCGACGGGACCGGGGTGCCCGGCCGCGTCGCCGACGTCGGGATACGGGACGGCCGCGTGGCCGTCGTGGCCCCCGCCGTCACGGAGGAGTCCCGTACCCGGGAAGACGCGCACGGCCTCGTGCTCGCGCCCGGGTTCGTCGATCCGCACACGCACTACGACGCGCAGCTGTTCTGGGACCCCTACGCGACGCCGTCGCTGAACCACGGCGTGACCACCGTCGCGGGCGGCAACTGCGGGTTCACGCTGGCGCCGCTGCACCCGGCGCGGCCCGAGGACGCCGACTACACGCGGCGGATGATGTCCAAGGTCGAGGGGATGTCCCTGGTGGCCCTTGAGGAGGGCGCGCCGTGGTCGTGGCACTCCTTCGGGGAGTATCTGGACGCCCTGGAGGGGCGCATCGCCGTCAACGCCGGGTTCATGGTGGGGCACTGCGCGCTGCGGCGGTACGTGATGGGGGCGGACGCCGTGGGCGGGCAGCCCTCGGCGGCGCAGCTGGAGCGGATGGTGGCGCTGCTGCACGAGGCGATGGAGGCGGGCGCGTGGGGCCTGTCCACCACGCAGTCGGCCACGCACTCCGACGGCGACGGACAGCCCGTCGCGTCCCGGCACGCGCGCCCCGGGGAGCTCCTCGCGCTCGCGCGGGCCGTCGGGGAGCACGAGGGGACGCAGCTGGAGGCGATCGTCGCCGGGTGCCTGGACCGGTTCGACGACGCCGAGATCGACCTGCTCGTCGAGCTGAGCGCGGCGGCCGGGCGGCCGCTGAACTGGAACGTCCTCACCATCGACGCCGCCGTCCCCGACCGGGTGCCGCGCCAGCTGGAGCCGAGCGAGCGCGCCCGGAAGGCGGGCGGCCGGATCGTCGCCCTGACGATGCCGATCCTGACGCCGATGAACATGAGCCTCGGGACGTTCTGCGCCCTGAACCTCATCCCCGGATGGGGGGACGTGCTCGCCCTGCCGGTGCCCGAGCGGATCGCGCGGCTGCGGGACCCCGGGGTGCGGGCGGAGCTCCTGCGGCGCGCCACGAGCCCGGAGGCCGGGGTCTTCCGGCGGCTCGCGCGCTTCGACCGGTACGTCATCGGGGACACGTACTCCGAGGCGAACGCGGGCCTGACCGGACGCGTGGTGGCGGACATCGCCGCCGAGCGGGGCCTCGACCCCTTCGCCTGCCTCGTCGAGATCTGCGCGAGCGACCGGCTGCGTACGGTCCTGTGGCCCATGCCGACCGACAACGACCCCGACTCGTGGGCCCTGCGCGCCGAGACCTGGCGCCACGAGGACGTCCTGCTCGGCGGCTCCGACGCCGGGGCGCACCTGGACCGCATGTGCGGGGCGCCGTACACCACGCGCTTCCTCGGCGACTGTCTGCGCGGACGGAGGCTCGTCGGCCTCGAACAGGCCGTGAAGATGCTCACCGACGACCCGGCCCGCCTGTTCGGCCTGCGCGAACGGGGGCGGATCGCGGAGGGCTACCACGCCGACCTCGTCCTCTTCGACCCCGAGCGGATCGACGCGGGCAAGGCCACGCTGGTGCACGACCTGCCCGGGGACAGCCCGCGCCTGGACTCCAAGGCGATCGGCGTGCGCGCCGTGTGGGTCAACGGCACCGAGGCGATCCGCGACGACGTGATCACCGGCGCCGTGCCGGGCAGGGTGCTCCGGTCGGGCCGGGACACGCGCACGGTGGCCACCAAGTGAGCGCCCCGCAGCGCCTGTTCATCGGCGGCGCGTGGGTCGAACCCGACGGCGGCCACTACGAGGTCATCGACCCGGCGTCCGAGGACGTCGTGGGCCTGGCCCCGGAGGCGAGCCGCGCGCAGGTGGAGCGGGCGGCTTCGGCGGCCCGGGAGGCCTTTGGGACGTGGTCGCGCACGACGCCCGAGGAGCGGGCGCGGGTCCTGTCCCGGGCCGCCGACCTCATCCAGCGGGACTTCGCCGCGCACGCCGCCCTGGCCCAGGCCGAGACCGGGGCGACCACCGCGACCGCGCGCGGCATGCAGGTCGCGGTGGCGGTGTCCCGCTTCAGGCGGTACGCGAAGGGCGCCCTGGAACCCGTCGAGACGGGCCTGGTGCCGCAGGTCAACGAGGCGGGCCCCTTGGGGCGCGCGGCGGTGCTCGGCGCCCTGGAGATCCGCAGGCCCGTCGGCGTCGTCACCTGCGTCACCTCCTACAACAACCCCTGGGCCAACCCGGCGGGCAAGGTCGCCCCGGCCCTGGCGATGGGCAACACGGTGCTCGTGAAACCGGCGCCGCAGGACCCCCTGTCCGTCTACCGGATGGCGGCCGCCCTGGCGGAGGCGGGGGCGCCGCCCGGCGTGGTGAACGTGGTCAGCGGCACGTCCGTGGAGGTCGGCGAGGCGGCCGTGGCCGCCGGGGACGTCGACATGGTCAGCTTCACCGGCTCCACGGCCGTCGGGCGGCGCATCGGCGAGGTGTGCGGGCGGGGCCTGAAGCGGCAGCTGATGGAGCTGGGCGGCAAGGGCGCGGCCGTCGTCTTCGCGGACGCGGACCTGGACGCGGCGACCGCCGGGATCGGCACCACGTTCTCCTTCTACAGCGGCCAGATCTGCACGGCGCCCACGCGGGTCCTGGTCGAACGGGCCGCCTACGAGCCGCTCCTGGAAAAGCTGACGGCGTACGCCTCCCGCCTGAAGGTGGGCGACCCGCGCGACCCGGCGACCGTCGTCGGCCCCGTCATCTCGGCGGTGCACCGCGACCGCGTCGAGTCGTACGTGGACCTCGGCCGCAAGGAGGGCGCCCGCCTGCTCACCGGCGGCCCCCGCCCGCCCGGCCTCGACCGGGGCTTCTACGTGGCCCCCGCGCTGCTCGCCGACTGCACCCCCGACATGCGGGTGGTCCGGGAGGAGATCTTCGGCCCTGTGGTCGTGGTCGTGCCCTTCGACTTCGACGGCGACGAGGACGCGGTGGTCGCCCTGGCGGACGACAGCGAGTACGGGCTGCTGAGTTACGTCTGGTCCGGCGACGTCGCCCGCGCCTTTCGCGTCGCGCGCCGTCTGCGGGCCGGGGGCGTCGGCGTCAACACCATCGGCCGCAACATGGAGGCGCCCTTCGGGGGGTTCAAGTCCAGCGGCGTGGGGCGCGACTGCGGGTCGTACGCACTGGCGGCCTACAGCGAACCCCAGGCGGTGGTCTGGCCGGGCTGATGCCCGCGTGGGACGCCCCAGACCCACCCCTTCCCGAACTGGGGCTCCGCCCCAGACCCCGCTCCTCAAACGCCGGAGGGGCTGGAAATCCAGCCCGTCCGGCGTTTGAGGACGAGGCGCGGAGCGCCGATACGGGGTCCGGGGCGGAGCCCCGGTTTCGGGAAGGGGCGGGGTGGGGGAGGTGCCCCCGGCAGGGCTAGCGGCCCAAGAAGATCGGGTTCGTCAGGGCGCGCATCGGGCCCGGGAGGCCCGGTGTCACCGGGGGCTTGCGGACCTCGGCGCGTACGTACGCGGCGTACGACGCCGTGGTCCGCCACTCGGCGGTGCCCGTGCCCGAATCGCCGATGGCCGGGCTCGTGAACAGGGTGCCCTGGTCGGTGACGAAGCGGATGACGCAGCCGGGCGCGCCCTTGACGTCCAGGCGCACGGTCACGGGGTCGTCCCGGTCGACGCGCAGGCGTCCGCCGATGCCCGCGTGCAGGCCCTTGCCGCCGGACGCGGAGAAGGACAGCTCGACGTCCTTGGCCTCGGCGAGGTAGGAGCGGCCCGCGCGGATGCCCTCCAGGACCGCCTCGCGGGTGAGGTCGTCGGCCAGGACGACGGTCTGCGGGCGGCCCACGGGGTCGGGGTCGCGGTGGGCGTCGCTGTTGCCCATCGCGGGCGTCCAGGCGCGGCCCCCGCGCGCGGCGGCGACCAGGGCGTTGTCCCACTCGGCGAGCGCCACCTCGTCCTCCGGGGAGTACGCGCCGTTCCACACCTCGACCGCGTCCGCCTCGCCGAAGCCGAACTTCCAGTTGCAGCCGACGCAGGTGGCGTGCGGGTGGGCGGGCACGACCAGGCCCCCGGCGCGGTGGATGGCGCGGGCGTAGTGGCCGAAGCGGTTGTCGCGGGCGCGGTAGCGCCAGTCGACGAACGTGCCGGGCTCGGTGCCGAGCGCGAGGACGTGGCCGTTGCGGGTGGTGACCTCTTCGCCGAGCAGGACGAGCAGGTCGTCACCGGCGACGTCGGACCAGTGGGCGTGCGCGGAGTGGGTGTTGTGCTCCGAGGTGTTGATGAAGTCGAGGCCCGCCGCGCGGGCGAGGGCGCCGATCTCGGCGGGGGTGCGGCGGCCGTCCGAGTACCAGGTGTGCAGATGGCAGTCGCCGCGGTACCAGGCACGGCCGCGGCCCTTGGCGCGCTCCGGCGGGTACACCGGCTTGGGCGTGGTGCCGGGGGCGCCGTAGGTGAGGGTGATCGTCACCTCGTACGGCAGTCCCTGCGGGGCGACGGTGTACGGGCCGAGGGCGATGTTCCAGGTGCCCGCGCGGACCGGGCCGGGGATATAGCCGGGCGTCGCGTCGTCGGCGCGGACGAAGAACTCCGTGCGGGCGCCGCCCGACCAGCCGCGGAAGCCGCGGCCGCCGAGCGCGGTGCCGCGCTCGTCGAAGACGCCGATGTCGAGGGCGTTGCCCGCGGTCCCCGCGGGGACGGGCGGCTTCTCGTACGTGTAGGCGACGTGGATCTGGCTGACGCCGCGCGGCACCTCCACCGGCAGGTACACGAAGTCCGGCGAGCCGGTGGGCAGCGTGCCCCTGACGGTCTTCGTCTCCTTGCCGGAGCGCCGCCCGGTGCCCTTGGCGCCCTCGGCGGCGTTAGCGTCCTCCGCGAAGCTCACGGTTCCGAGCGTAAGGGCGGCGGCCGCCCCCGTCACGAACAGCGCCCGTCTGTTCAGGTGGCTTTCGTCCTCGCACATGCTGCGGCTCCCCAGAGGTCGGTGGCGACGGTGACGACGAGACGTGAGTGATGCGGGCAACTCTGGTATTGAGCCGTGAACTCCCCTGTAAGGGAAGGGAATCGACAGGTTTCCTTCTGGGGGAGGCGGGGAGCCGCCCGGGACGGGCCCGGAGGCCGCTCTCAGCTGGCGGAAGTGCCTGTGGGTGTCGTGTGTTGTCGCTCGTATGCTCAAGGACATGACCAACAGCGCGCAGCCCCCCGAGGCCGGACGTCCCACCGCCAACGCCATGCGCCGCGCCCTGCGGCGGGCCAGGGACGGCGTTGCGCTGGACGTGACCGAGGCCGCCGTGCTGCTCCAGGCGCGCGGCGACGACCTGGAGGACCTGGCGGCGTCGGCGGCCCGGGTGCGCGACGCGGGCCTTCAGGCGGCGGGGCGCGCGGGCGTCATCACGTACTCGAAGAGCGTGTTCATCCCGCTCACCCGGCTGTGTCGGGACAAATGCCACTACTGCACGTTCGTGACCGTGCCGGGCAAGCTGCGCCGGGCCGGGCACGGGATGTTCATGTCCCCGGACGAGGTCCTGGACATCGCCCGCAAGGGCGCGGCCCTAGGCTGCAAGGAAGCCCTCATCACCCTCGGCGACAAGCCGGAGGACCGCTGGCCCGAGGCCCGCGAGTGGCTGGACGCGCACGGCTACGACGACACCATCGCGTACGTACGGGCCATATCCATCCGCATCCTGGAGGAGACGGGCCTGCTGCCCCACCTCAACCCGGGCGTGATGTCGTGGACGGACTTCCAGCGGCTCAAGCCGGTCGCGCCCTCCATGGGCATGATGCTGGAGACCACCGCCGAGCGCCTGTGGTCCGAGCCCGGCGGCCCCCACTACGGTTCGCCGGACAAGGAACCGGCCGTGCGCCTGCGCGTCCTGGAGGACGCGGGCCGCTCCTCCGTCCCCTTCACCAGCGGGCTGCTCATCGGCATCGGCGAGACGTACGAGGAGCGCGCGGACTCGCTGTTCGCGCTGCGCCGCGTGGCGCGCTCCTACCACGGCGTCCAGGAGCTGATCATCCAGAACTTCCGCGCCAAGCCGGACACGGCGATGCGCGGCATGCCGGACGCCGAGATCGACGAGCTGGTCGCGACGGTCGCCGTCGCCCGGCACGTCATGGGCCCCTCCGGCTGCATCCAGGCACCGCCGAACCTGGTCGACGGCGAGTACGGCCGCCTCATCCGCGCCGGGATCGACGACTGGGGCGGCGTCTCGCCGCTCACCATCGACCACGTCAACCCCGAGAAGCCCTGGCCGCAGATCGAGGCGCTCGCCGAGCAGTCCGCCGCGGAGGGCTTCGAGCTGCGCGAACGCCTCTGCGTGTACCCCGAGTTCGTGCGGCGCGGCGAGCCCTGGCTGGACCCGCGCCTGCGCCCGCACGTGGACGCGCTCGCCCTGGAGTCGGGCCTCGCGAACCCGGACGCACCGGTGCGCGGCCTGCCCTGGCAGGAGCCCGACGAGGGCTACGTGGCCTCCTCCGGCCGCACCGACCTGCACCGCACCATCGACACGGAGGGCCGCACCGGCGACCGGCGCGACGACTTCGACGAGGTGTACGGCGACTGGGAGGCCCTGCGCGAGCAGGCGGCGCCGGGCATGGTCCCGTCCCGCCTGGACGGCGACGTCCGCGCCGCCCTCGCCACGGCCGCCGACGACCCCACCCGCCTCACCGACGACGAGGCCCTGGCCCTGCTGCACGCGGACGGACCGGCCCTGGACGCGCTCTGCTCCGTCGCCGACGACGTCCGCAAGTCCGTGGTCGGCGACGACGTCACGTACATCGTCACGCGGAACATCAACTTCACGAACGTCTGCTACACCGGCTGCCGCTTCTGCGCCTTCGCGCAGCGCCGCACGGACGCCGACGCGTACACCCTGTCCCTCTCCCAGGTCGCCGACCGCGCCGCCCAGGCCTGGGACGTGGGCGCCGTCGAGGTGTGCATGCAGGGCGGCATCCACCCCGACCTGCCCGGCACAGCGTACTTCGACATCGCCGAGGCCGTGAAGGAGCGCGTGCCCGGCATGCACGTGCACGCCTTCTCGCCGATGGAGGTCGTCAACGGCGCCACCCGCACCGGCCTCTCCATCCGCGAGTGGCTCCAGCGCGCCAAGGAGTCAGGCCTTGACTCCATCCCCGGCACGGCCGCCGAGATCCTCGACGACGAGGTCCGCTGGATCCTGACCAAGGGCAAGCTCCCGGCGGCCACGTGGATCGAGGTCATCAAGACCGCCCACGAGGTAGGCCTGCGCTCCTCGTCCACGATGATGTACGGCCACGTCGACCAGCCCCGGCACTGGCTCGGCCACTTCCGCACGCTGGCCGCGATCCAGCGGGAGACCGGCGGCTTCACGGAGTTCGTGACGCTGCCCTTCATCCACACCAACGCGCCCGTCTACCTGGCGGGCATCGCCCGCCCCGGCCCCACCACCCGCGACAACCGCGCCGTCACGGCCATGGCCCGCCTGCTCCTTCACCCCCACATCCCCAACATCCAGACCAGCTGGGTCAAGCTCGGCGCGGAGGGGGCCGCCGAGATGCTGCGCTCCGGCGCCAATGACCTGGGCGGCACGCTGATGGAGGAGACCATCTCCCGGATGGCGGGCTCCAGTTACGGCTCCTACCGCTCGGTCAAGGACCTCATCGCCATCGCCGAGGCGGCGGGCCGCCCCGCGAAGCCGCGCACCACTTTGTACGGCGAGGTCCCCGCGGAGCGCGTCCACGCGGCGGCGGCGTCGGACGGGCATCTGCCGGAACTGCTGCCGGTGGTGGAGGCGTAGCCCGCGTGGGACGCCCCAGACCCGCCCCTTCCCGAACCATGGGGCTCCGCCCCCTGACACCCCCGAAAAGCATCGGCGCTTCGCGCCTCGTCCTCAAACGCCGGACGGGCTGGATTTCCAGCCCCTCCGGCGTTTGAGGAGCGGGGTCTGGGGCGGAGCCCCAGGATCGGGAAGGGGCGGGTCTGGGGCGCCCCGCGAGGGTCAGGCGTCAGCGGCCCACGTCCTGGCCGAAGCGCGCGCCCGGCTCCGGGGCCCCCAGGGACTTGGGGCCGAAGGAGGTGACGCCGGTGGTGGTGAGGCCGGCGCGGGTGCCGGGGAAGACCCAGGCCGCGCCCGAGTCGCGGTACGCCCCGTCCTCGCCGTAGGCGGTCACGGCCAGGTCCGCCCGCTTGTCGCCGTTGACGTCGGACAGCAACACCCGGTGCCCGAACAAGTCCCGCTTCTCCGAGACCCCGGGCACCCCCGGCTTGGACTGGTCGAAGGCCTGCGCCCCGCGCCCGCCGAGCCCGGCCCGCGCGCCCTTGAGCAGGACGAAGGACCCGGCGTCGGCGACCTTGGCGGAGCCGGTGCCGATGTCCTCGCCGCGCACGCCGACGGCGATGTCGGCGTAGCCGTCGCCGTTGACGTCCCCCGCGCTGATGTCGGAGCCGAACTGGTCGCCGGTCTCGCCGACGCCGGGGACGCCCGCCGTGTCCTGGGTGATCTTCTTGGTGCGGGTGGCGGCGGGCCCCGCCGCGCTGCCGTAGTCGACGCGGACGGTGCCCTCGTCGATCTCGTTGTCGTCGTTGTTGGAGCCGTTGTCGCGGGTGACGAAGTCGCCGTAGCCGTCGCCGTCGACGTCCGCGACCGCGCCGCCGAGGGACGCCTTGAGCCCGCGCGTGGTGCTGGTGAGGCCGTTCTTCGTGCCCTTCCAGAAGCGGCTCGCGTACGTGGTCTCCTCGAAGCCGTGGCTGGTGACGAGGTCGTCGACGCCGTCGCCGTTCAGGTCGCCGGGGACGTAGTCGATGGGTCCGAAGGTCTGGCTGGTGTGGAGGGTCTGCTGCCGCTGGGGCTTGCCGTCGCGCGTGAAGGGCCCGTACGAGACGGTCATCCCCTTCTCGTCCACGTCGTCGTCCGGGTAGTCGTTGCTGACCAGGTCCCGGTGGCCGTCGCCGTTGAAGTCACCGGCGCTGAACCCGGGGGAAGTGGCGGGCAGTTCGGTGGCGCCGGCGGTCAGGCCGGTTTCCGAACCCCACAGGGCGACGAGCTTGTCGCCGTACCGGCCGCCGACGACGAGGTCGGTGAACCCGTCGCCGTCCAGGTCCCCGACGGTCGCCCGGGACCCGAAGAGGCCGTCCTCCTCGATCTCGCCGGGGATGCCGTCCGTGGCCCGGTCGATGATCTGGGGGTGCGAGCTGTCCGCTCCCCTCGCCGAGCCGTAGATGACGGTGACGTAACCGGCGTCGCGCTCGCCGCGGAGCGTGGCGTAGGGGGCGGTGATGGCGAGGTCGGCGTAGCCGTCGCGGTTGAAGTCGGCCACCGGCGCCTTGGGGGGCCTGGGGGCGGCGGACGCGGTGCCGGTGGTGGCGGTGAGCGGCACGGCGACCGCGATGGCTGAAATGGCTGCGATGACGGAGCGTCGCACTGGTCCTCCTGAGACTGCTGTGGGGCAACGCCTGTGCAGTGGGGAGACCTGCGAGAAGACGGGATGGTTGCACGGCGGTGACGGTGCGCCCCCGGCGAAATTGACCCATGAATTGCGTGCCCAAGTGACCTGTTCAGGGAGTCATTTCAGCCATAGAGTTCTGATCATGAACGAGAACGCAGCCACCGCGAACACCGACACCGACACCATCACCACCGCCGCCCAGCCGGTCCTGACCCGCCACGCCGACGCCGAGACCTGCGCCGACCCGAGCAGCGTCATGACCCTCCTGGGCGAGACGGGCGGGGCCGCGGGCTTCACCAGCTACCGCTCGACCTTCGCCAAGGGCGCGGTCGGCGCCCCGGCCCACTTCCACACCAGGGCCAGCGAGCTGTTCTTCGTGGTCAGCGGCTCCCTCCAGGTCCTCGTGGGCGAGGAGATCACCATCCTGAACGCGGGTGACTTCCTGGCGGTGCCGCCGCACACCCCGCACGCCTTCGCCGCGGCCCCGGGCTGCGAGGCCGACGTCATGTTCGTCTTCACGCCGGGCATGGGCCGCTTCGACTACCTGCGCCTGCTGAGCCGCGTGCTGCGCGGCGAGGCCGACTTCAAGGAGATCGCCGAGTCCGGCGAGCGCTTCGACAACCACTACGTCGACAGCCCGGTGTGGGCCGCCGCCCTGGAAGCCGCGAAGGAGGCCGCGAAGTGATCGACGCGACGACGCATGTGCGCGTGGCCCGCCCCTCGCGGGACCTCGCCGCCGCCGAGCGCTTCTACGTGGACGCCCTCGGCCTCGACGTCCTGTGGCGGTCCACCGCGCGCGAACCCGGCAAGCACGACCTGCTGATGGTCGGCCCGAAGGGCGGCGCCTGGCACTTCGAGCTGACGCACGACCCCGAGCGCCCGGTGGAGCCGACTCCGACGGTGGACGACCTGTTCGTGGTCTACCTGGGCGAGCCGGTGGACGAGTCCCTGGTCGCCCGGCTCACGGAGGCGGGCGGCATCCGGGTTTCCGCGCACAATCCGTACTGGGACGAGTTCGGCGTGACCGTCGCCGACCCGGACGGCTACCAGCTGGTGCTCTGCTCGCGGACGTGGGGCTAGACGCCGCACTGCCTTAGCGGAAGGCGGGCAGATTGCGCGCCACCCAGTCCGCGAAGGGGCGGGCCGGACGCCCGGTGACCCGCTCCACGTCCCCGCTGACCTCCCGCTCGGCGGGCAGCGGGACGCCGAGGACGTCCAGGGTCCCGCCGATGGCCTCCTCCGGCATGAACCGCGCCAGCTGGGCGTGGGCCTGCGCGCGGGACAGCTCCACGAACGCCACCTCCTCGCCAAGCGCTTCGGTGATCGCCGCGGCCTGCTGGCGCGGGCTGATGACCTGAGGGCCAGTCAGTTCGTACGTACGCCCGAGGTGTCCGTCCTCAAGCAGTGCGGCCGCCGCGACCTCGGCGATGTCCGCCGGGTCGACGACGGGCAGCGCCACGTCCCCGAACGGGGCCAGGACCGTGCGCTCGGCCCGGACCGCGTCGGCCCAGGCGAAGGCGTTGGAGGCGAAGCCGCTGGGGCGCAGGACCGTGAAGCCGAGTCCTGAGTCGCGCACGGCCGCCTCGAACTCCCGCAGCCGGGCGTGCGAAGGGGCCTCGGGCCGGGTCGAGTTGAGCTGCGACGACACCAGGACGACCCGCTTGACGCCGGCCCGCGCGGCCGCGTCGAGCAGGGCGTCCGGGTGTTCGCCGTGGCTGTTCAGCTCGCCGCCGAGCAGCAGGAAGAGCGCGTCCGCGCCGTCCAGGACCGGCCGCATGGACGCCGCGTCCCCGACGTCGGCCCGCGCGTGCCGGACTCCGGCGGGAAGGTCCGCGGGCGCCTCCCGCCGGGACGCCGCGACGACGTCCTCGCCCGCGTCGGCCAGCAGGGGAACCAGCGTCCGGCCGATGTTGCCCGTCGCACCCGTCACAACGATCATCGCGATCTCCATGAGTTGATTAGTAAGTTAGTTGGCTGACTCACTCGCCAGGCGAGAACGTAGCACGGGCGTTCGGTGCTTGCCTATAGTGAGTTGGGTGACCAACTCAGTGAATCCCGGGCCGCAGCCGAAGTCCGGGCCGAAGTCCGGGCCGAAGCCGGAACAAGGCGCGGAACAGGGCGCGAAGCCCAGGGCGCGCGGCGCCGACAAGCGGCGGCGGCTCGCGGCCGCGGCGGCCCGGGTCCTGCACGAGCGGGGCGTCGAGCGCACCACCCTCGCCGACATCGCGCGCGCGGCGGACGTGCCCGTGGGCAACGTCTACTACTACTTCAAGACCAAGGACGACCTGGTCCGGGCCGCGCTGTCCGAACACACCGCGCGCCTGGACGAGATCACGGCGGGCCTGGCGGAGCTGCCGGACCCGCGCGAGCGCCTCAAGGCCCTGGTCGCGGCCTGGGTCGGGCAGCGCGAGACGGCCGCCCGCCACGGCTGCCCCACCGGCACCCTGGCCGTGGAACTCGACAAGCGCGACGACGGCGGCGGCCTCGACGCCGAGGCCGCCGCCGTGGTCCGCCGCCTGCTCGACTGGGCCGCCGACCAGTTCCGCGCCCTGGCCCTGCCGGGCGCGGACCCGGAGGCGCTCGCCGTCACCTTCGTCTCCGGCTACCAGGGCATGTCGCTCCTGGCCAACGCGTTGCGGGACCCGGAGATCATGACCCGGGAGGGGGCGCGGCTCACGGCGTGGCTCGACGGCCTCGGGGAACCGGCCGGGTGAGAACCCGGCCGGTTCCGGAGGCGAGGGTCAGCGGCCGACCCACGCGCCGAAGTAGCCGCGCTCGGTCGGCGCGCCGAGGGCGGCCGGGCCGAAGGACGCGGCGCCGGACGTCGTCAGGCCGGACTTGGCGCCCTTGAGGAACCAGGCCGCGCCGACCTCGTTGACGGTGGTGTCCTCCCCGGGCGCGGTGATGGTCAGGTCGGCCTTCTTGTCGCCGTTGACGTCGGAGAGCGTGCCCGCGGCGCCGAAGCCGTCGCCGGTCTCGGAGACGCCGGGGACACCGGCGGTGGACTGGGTGAACAGCTGGGCGCCCTTGCCGCTGAGGCCGGTCTTGGCGCCCTTCAGGAGGGTGACGCTGCCGGTGTCGTAGGCCTGCTTGTCGCCCACCTTGATGTCCTCGCCGGGGGCGCCGACGGCGATGTCGGCGTAGCCGTCGCCGTTGACGTCGCCCGCGCTCAGTCCGGCACCGAAGCCGTCACCGCGGTGGTACTCGCCCTCGCCGGGGATGGGCCCGCCCCGCTCGCCCGTGCCGGGCACGCCCGGGCTGTCCTGGGTGATCTTCACGCTGCGGGTGGCGCCCGGCCCGTTCTTGCTGCCGTAGTCGACCCGGACGGTGCCCGGGTCGTCGGACTGCGCCTCGCCGTCGCCGCTGACCGCGCGGGTCACGAAGTCGCCGTAGCCGTCGCCGTCGACGTCCGCGACGACGCCGCCCCGGGACGGCTTGAGGGTCCTGCTGGAGGTGCCGCTGAGACCGTTCCCGGTGCCCTTCCAGAACCGGCTCGCGAGCGGTCCGTCCTCGTCGCCGTTGTTGATGACGAGGTCGTCGGCGCCGTCGCCGTTCATGTCCCCGGCCACCAGGTCGAGGACTCCGGGCTCAGCGGGGACGCGCACGCCCTGCTTCCTGGCCGGGTGGCCCTGGCCCGTGAACGGGCCGTAGGAGACGGTCATGGTCGCCTGGTCGTTGCCGTGCACCGGGTACGCCTCGGTGATCAGGTCGCGGTGCCCGTCACCGTTGAAGTCCCCGGCCGTGATGTTCCCGTAGGCGCCGTTCGGGACCTCGGCGGAGGCCCCGGTCAGGCCGTTGGCGGACCCCCACAGCAGGACGGCCTTGGCCTGGAGGTCGCCGCTGACGACGAGGTCGGAGTAGCGGTCCCCGTTGAAGTCGCCGACGACCAGTTCCTGGCCGAAGGTCTCGCCCTCGGTGGCGTCGCCGGGAACGCCGGGGGTGTCGCGGTGGATGAGGCGCGGGTGCGCCGTGTCGGGCCCGTTCTTGGACCCGGGTACGACGGCCACGTACCCGGCGCTCTTCGTGCCACCGGCGGAGCCGTACGCGGCGCCGATCGCGAGGTCGGCGTAGCCGTCGCCGTTGAAGTCGGCCACCGGGGCCTTGGGGGGCCTGGGCGCTGCGGACGCGGTGCCGGTCGCGGCGAGCGTGAGCGGCGCGGCGAGCGCGGCCGCCGCGACGGCGGCTATGAGGGATCGGCGCACTTGTTTCTCCTGAGGTGTGCGTGCGGGGGCCCCGGCGGCTGGACGCGCGCCGGGGCCGTTGCGATGAGGGTGGTTCGGTACGGGCGTCAGCGCGCGAGGCGCTCGCCCAGGCGGGCGCCCTTCTGCGGCGCGCCGAGCGCGGCCGGGCCGAAGGACGTGGTGCCGGAGGTCGTCACGCCGCTTGCCGCGCCCTTGAACGCCCAGACGGCGCCCGAGTTCAGGACGGTGCCGTCCTCCCAGGGGGCGGCCACGGTGAGGTCGGCCTTCTTGTCGCCGTTGAGGTCGGAGAGCAGGACGCGCATGCCGAAGCGGTCGTCCTTCTCGGAGGCGCCGGGGACACCGGCGGTGGACTGGGTGAAGGCCTGCGCGCCGGTCCCGCTGAGGCCGCTCTTCGCGCCCTTGAGGACCACGACGCTGCCCGCGTCCTCGACGTTCTTGGTGCCCGCCTTGACGTCCTCGCCGGGGACGCCGACGGCGACGTCCGCGTAGCCGTCGCCGTTGATGTCGCCCGCGCTGATGTCGTAGCCGAACATGTCGCCGTCGTTGAAGTCGTCCGGCGAGGTCTCGCCGCCGCCCTCGCCGACGCCCGGCACGCCCGGTGAGTCCTGGGTGATCTTCGCGGTGCGGGTGGCGGCGGGCCCGGCCGCGCTGCCGTAGTCGACGCGGACGGTGCCCGCCTCGCTGTCGTTGTCCTCCTGGGAGGTGCCGTTGTCGCGGGTGACGAAGTCCCCGAAGCCGTCGCCGTCGACGTCCGCGACGGCGCCGCCGATGGACGACTTCAGCGGCGTGGACGTGGGGCTGATCCCGTCCTTGGTGCCCTTCCAGAACTGGCTTCCGTACGCCCTGTCCTCGAAGCCGTGGCTGGAGACGAGGTCGTCGACGCCGTCGCCGTTCAGGTCACCGGCGACGAGCTCGTGGACCTCGCGGAACGCCCCGGCGCTCACGGCGGCCTTCCCCGCGGCCTCGCCGCCGCGCGTGAACGGCCCGTACGAGACGGTCATGCCCGACTCGTCGCTCTCGGGCCCGGCCTGGAACTCGCTCGTCACCAGGTCGCGGTGCCCGTCGCCGTTGAAGTCGCCGGACGAAAGACGCCCCCGGGTCATGGGGAACTCGCTGGCGGCGCCGGTCAGGCCGTCCTTGGAGCCCCACAGCGCGACGGACTTGGTCGCGAACCCGTAGTCCGAGACGACGAGGTCGGTGTACCCGTCCCCGTCGAAGTCCCCGACGGTCGTCTCCTGCCCGAAGGCCTGCCCCTCGGCCACGTCCCCGGGCACACCGGCCGTCCCCCGGTGGATGAGACGCGGGTGCGCCTTGTCGGGCCCGCTCGCCGACCCGTACACGACGGCGACGTACCCCGCGCCCTCCTTGCCGCCCACGGTCCCCTCCGGCGCGGAGACCGCGAGGTCGGCGTAGCCGTCCTTGTTGAAGTCGGCCACGGGGGCCTTGGCCGCCCTGGGGGCCTGCGGCGCGGCGGTCGCGCTGCCGGTCGCGACGAGCGCGAGCGGCGCGGCGAGCGCCGCCGTCGCGACGGCGGCGATGAGGGAACGACGCACTGTTCCTCCTGTGACGTGCGATGACGTGCGTGAATGACGCACACAAGACCGCTCAGGGGGCGTGACGGTTGTACACCGGGGGGAAATCTTGACGAGGCCCGGAAGACGCCTGCCGGTCGGCGGACTTGGCCCCGGGCGCCACCGCCCTTCGGGGCGGGCTCAGACGCGGTACCGCTCGTGCGGTACGCCCCGCTTCCATACGGCCTCGAAGGCGGCCGACGCGAGTTGGGCCACGGCCGGTTCCGTCCGCACTTCCCAGCCCGGTTCCGACCAGTCGCCGTCCCCCGAGAAGTGGTTGAAGAGCACGGCCTCGCCGTCGAACACCCAGCAGTCGTTTCCGGGCAGCGCGATGTCCGACGCGCGGCGCCTCGGCAGCCAGCGGACGTCTTCCCCCGCGTGGACGTTGACGACGGTGCCCGCGTGCTCGTACCGGATGTAGTCGGTCACCGGCTCCGATACGACGCGGGCACGGCGCACGGCGACGCCTCGGGCGACCGTGCGCTGGATCAGCTCCACCCAGGGCGTCCAGTAGGCCGAGCCGGGGTCCACGTCCCGTTGCCCGGTCCGCTTCCACGCCTCGAAGTCGTCCGCCTCGTCGCCCACGCCGTAGGCGTCCCGCATCTCCAGGTGGACGGCCGAGTGCCGGGCAGCCGCCAGCAGTTCGCCGAAGCCCGGCTCGCTCCGCGCCATCGCATGCCCTCCGCGATCAGGTTCCGTTGCTCAGACTGGCTGGTACTCCTCGTGCGGGACGGCGCGTTCCCAAACGGCCTCGAAGGCCGTGGAGCAGAGGCGCGCAAGCGTCGGGTCCGTCGTACGTTCCTCGTCGCCCTCGGGGGACAGCTCGCCGTCCCCGGTGAAGTGCAGGAACACCACGAGCGTGTCGTCGATGAGCCAGAAGTCGTTGCCGGGCAGCGCCAGGTCCGAGGCGCGGCGCCTTGGCAGCCAGCGGACCTGTTCACCCGCCGACACGTTGCCCGGCGTGAAGTCGTGCTCGAACCGGAGGTAGTCACTCATCGGTTCCGAGAAGATCCGGGCCCGCCGGACGGCGACGCCACGGTCCGTGATCTGCTTCATCAGCGACAGCCACGGGCGCGACGCCGGGTCGCGCCACGCGGCCACGCTGCCAGGGTCCTGCGACCAGGACACGAAGACCGGGTCGGACCGCATGTACCCGTCCGCATCTCCAGGTGCACCGCCGAGTGCTTGGCCTGACGGAACAGGTCCTCAAACGTCGGTTCTTCCTGCGTCACCGCTCACCTCTCAGGAGTACGGCTCGTACGGTCACGCCTTGCCGCGCCGCTGCCACAGTCGGCGGCGCGGGGCCTTGGCCACGATGTCGCCGCCCTTTGACCTGCCGGTCAGCATGATGCGCAGGCGCACCGGCGTCTCCGGTCCCGGGGGCGGCGGGATCTTGATCTCGCCCCTGCTGTGCGTGATCCCGTCCGCGTTCACCACCACCCCCGGCGGCGTCACCAGCGTCAGGTTCCCGCCCATCCGCAGGTCCACCGCCATGTCAAGCACGCTGTACGTGATCACCGCCTCGGTGAAGTCCAGCTTGAGGTCGGTGAACATCAGCCGCACCTCCATCCGGCGCGGCACCTGCCACCGACCCGTACGCTCCCTCTCCCCGAACCGCTGGTCGATCCTGAGCACCTCGCGCGCCTGCGGCGCGATGCCCTCCTGGGGGAGGTCCACGGTCAGCGCCGACAGGTCGGCGTACGTCTTGGCCGCCATCGCCGCCTCGACGCGCTCGTCCAGCTCGGCGACCGTCAGCCGGCCGTCGCCCGCCGCGACCCGGAGCAGCTCCACCACCCGGTCCCGGTCCTGGTGCGACACCCGTATCTCGGGCGCCTGGTTGCGTCGGCGTGAGGAGTCGTCTGCCCTAGAGATTTCGCCCGTCATGCCTTCAGTGTGCCGTCGCGAAGGAGACGAACTCAGCCCAGGTCGCGCTTTCGACGGTGAGATGTGGGCTGTTCTTGTTCTTGGAGTCGCGTACGTGCACCGTGGCGGTGGGGGTGGATATGGCGACTTCTACGCAGTCGGGGCCGTCGTTGCCGCTATGGCTGCTCTTGTGCCATTGCAGGGCGACTTCTACGCAGTCGGCGTCGTCATTGCCGCTGTAGCTGCTTTTACGCCACTCCAGGGCGACTTCGACGCAATTGGGCCCCTCATTGCTGCTGTAGCTGCTCTTGAACCAGTTCAGCGTGGGGGTGCTGGGGGTCATGTCTCTTCTTCCCTCACTTTCTCGATGAAGGCCAGTGACTCCCGGGGCGAGAGTGCCTGCGCCCGGATCATGCCATAGCGCATTTCCAGGACTTGGACGTCCCGGGGCTCGGTGATCAGTCGGTCGTGCAGCTGAGCTGCGACGTGCCCGATGGTCTTGCCGCCCCGGAGCTTCAGCAGCCGGAACGAGCCCATCATGGCTGCGTGGTCCTCTTGGCGTGTAGGCATGACCTGGATGGAGACGTGCCGCAACTTGCCCATCTCCAACAGATGTTCGAGTTGCTGTCGCAGCACCATTCTGCCCCCGATGGGCCGTCGCAGCGTCGCTTCTTCCTGGACAAAGGTGACCTCTGGACGAGGTGTGCGTTCGAAGAGGACCTTCCGCGCCATGCGAGCGGCTACGTGTCGTTCCACCTCGTCTTCCGTGTAGGCCGGTCGTCGCATCGCGTACAACGCCTGGGCGTATTCCGGCGTTTGTAGCAACCCATGGACGTGCAGGCTGGCGTAGGAGCCGAGATCGACCGCCTCGTCCTCCAGCTTCTTCAGATCCCGAACGTTCTTCGGATACCGGGCCTCCTCCACGTCCTTCTTCATTGACGAAATCTTGCCGTTCGCCCCCAGGACCTCATCCGCCGCGTCCAAGAACTCCGGCTTCGGAATCCGGCGCCCCCGTTCCACCGACGCCACCATGTCCGCGCCGTACCCGATGGCCGCCCCAAGCTGCGCCTGGCGCATTCCCGCCGCCTCGCGCCACACCTTGATCTGGCGGCCCACCGCCTTGAGTACCGCCGTCGCTTCCTCGTCTTCCATGCGGCTCCACCCTCCGCTTGCGCGTACTTGGGCTCTGCGGCGACCAGAGTAGACAGGAGTGACCCGGCGTGACGAGTTGACCGCGTCGTGTGAATCCAGGACCCGGTGGCGCCCGACGCCAAAGACAAAGAAACGTAGGGAGTACCCACCCCACCCCACCGGCTTTCGGCTCACCCTCAGGGGTGAACATGGCCAATTTGGCTGGCATATCCGGTAGTTGATGGTGCAGCGTCGGCGCCGACAGCCGTAGACATGAAACGGTCCTCGCCAGGGGCTGGCACCCCCAGGCGAGGACCTGTTCACCGAGGAAGTAGACCCTTCCCGATGACTGAGCAACAGCCTAGCGCGCCCCCGCGCCTGGAGTCCGGGCCCTCTGGCCCCGGACTCCACCACGTAACCGAACCACACACCGAACGCTTCACAGTGGTCGGAAACGATCTCGCCCAGCACACAGAACTGTCACTGACCGCCATCGGGTTGGCGCTGCACATCCAGTCGCTTCCCTCCGGTTCCCGGATCGGGATCAAGGCGCTGGCGCGGCGGTTCCCCGAGGGGGAGATCCGGATCGCCGCCGCGTTACGGGAGTTGGTGGACCACGGGTACCTCGCCCGCGAGAAGACGCGGCTGCCGTCGGGGCGGATCGTGACGCGGACGGTGTCGTACAACAAGCCACGGCGCGCGGCGGCACGCGAGCCGGGCCCCGCACGGGTGCGGGCCAGTACCGAGCTGCTGCTCGGGCTGCGGGCGCACGACCCCCGGCTGCTGCTGTCCGAACGGGACGTACGGCGGCTTGAGCCGGGCGTCGAGGCCTGGTTGGCGCGGGGCGTACCACCCGATCTCGTGCGGCAGGCGCTGACGAACGGGCTGCCTGAGGGGGTGATCCGGTGTCCGGGCGCCCTCGTGGCCCACCGGCTCACCGCCCTGCTGCCACCGGCGCTGCCCGTCCAGACGAAGGCCCCGCCGCCCGACCCCGTCCAGAACTGCGACGGCTGCGACCGCGGCTTCCGGGCGGCGAGACCCGGTCGGTGCCGGGACTGCCGCCCATACGGGGCGGTCGCCTAGCGGTTGAGGCGGTCGCCGAGGCTCGCCTGCTTCTCGGGGGCGCCGAGCGCGGCCGGGCCGAAGGAGGTGATGCCGGTGGTGGTCAGGCCGGAGGGCGTGCCCCGGAAGACCCAGACGGCGCCGCTGTACTTGTGGGCGGCCGCCTCCAGGGGCGCGGCGACGGTCAGGTCGGCCTTCTTGTCGCCGTTGACGTCGGAGAGCAGGACGCGGGAGCCGAAGCGGTCGCGCTGCTCCGAGGCGCCGGGGACACCGGCGGTGGACTGGGTGAAGGCCTGGGCGCCGGTGCCGGTCAGGCCCCGCTTGGCGCCCTTGAGGAGGACCACCGCGCCCGCGTCGCGGACGTTCTTGCCGCCCGCCTTGACGTTCTTGCCGGGCACGCCGACGGCGACGTCCGCGTAGCCGTCGGCGTTGACGTCGCGGGCGCTGAGCGCGGCGCCGAACTGGTCGCCGTTGTCGTACGCGTCGCCGACGTACCCGCCCTTGGCGCTGGTCCCGGGGACGCCCGGGGTGTCCTGGGTGATCTTCTTGGTGCGGGTGGCGGCGGGGCCGGACGCGCTGCCGTAGTCGACGCGGACCGTGCCCGCGTCGGAGGTGTTGTCGTCGTTGGTGCCGCCGTTGTCGCGGGTCACGAAGTCGCCGTAGCCGTCGCCGTCGACATCGCCGACCGTGCCGCCGGTGGACGTCTTGAGGGACTTCGGCCGGTGGCTGAGGCCGCTCTTGGAGCCCTTCCAGAAGCGGCTCGCGTAGGCGTTCTCCTCGAAGCCGTGGTTGGTGACCAGGTCGTCGACGCCGTCGCCGGTCATGTCGCCGACCACGTAGTCGTCGGTCTGATGGCCGTTGGGGATCGCTATCGCGTCCTTCCTGGCCGCCTCACCGGCGCGCGTGAACGGGCCGTACGCGACGGTCATCCCGGAGTCGTGGTCGCTCTCGTCGTCGTCGCCGTAGTCCCCGTTCACCAGGTCCAGGCGGCCGTCGCCGTTGAAGTCGCCGACACCGGGGCCGAGTGACGTCGCGAACCTGGTCGCCGACTCCGACAGGCCCTTGGGGGAGCCCCACAGGGCCAGGGTGGTGCGCGGGTTCACCGAGACCAGCAGGTCGCTGTAGCCGTCGCCGTCGAAGTCGCCCGTCGTCAGCTGGTCGCCGAAGTAGCCGTACTCGATCGCGCCGCCCACGGCAGAGCCGTCGATCAGCCGGGGGTGCGCGCGGTCGGGCCCCTTCTTCGAGCCGTACACCACGGCGACGTACCCCGACTCCTGCTTGCCGTCGACGGTGGCACGCGGGGCGCCGAGCACGAGGTCGGCGTAGCCGTCCTTGTTGAAGTCCGTGACCGGCTGGCGCGGCTTCACCGGTGCCGCCGACGCGGTTCCTCCCGCGGCGAGCACGAGCGGCGCGGCGAGCGCGGCGGCCGCCGACGCGGCGATGAGGGAGCGGCGCACTGTTCCTCCTGAAGGTGTACGAGATCCTGCGGACGGTGCCTGACCTGGGCAGAAGCCGTCGTACGCAAGACCGGTGAGAGGCGGTGACGGTTGTACGGCCCGTGGTCCGCGCCGTGCGCGGCGCCTGGGTGGAACACTGGTCCGCCACAGGCGCGGGGCAGGGGAGGCCGATGACCGAGCCGTCGATGCAGGAGCTGATCCGGAGCCGCAGGCGGGCCGGGTTCGTGGGGCGGAGGGCCGAACTCGCCGCGTTCCGGGAGAACTTCGAGATCCCGGTCGCCGATGAGCGCCATCGATTTCTCTTTCATGTGCACGGTAATGCGGGGGTGGGCAAGACCTCGCTGGTGCGTGAGCTGGAGCAGCTGGCGGGGCGGCGGGGCGCCCTCACCGCGTACCTCGACGAATCCGTCGGCAGCGTGCCGGAGGCCATGGCGGCGGTCAGCGCCGAGTTCGCCCGCGCGGGCCGCCGGTGCAAGGAGCTCGACCGGATGCTGGCCACGCACCGCGAGCGGCGGCACGAGGCGGAGATGGCGGCCCTCGTGGCGGCCGCCGACCCCGGCCAGGACGGGGGCGCCGCCCCGCCCCCGTCGACCGGCAGCGTCACGGCGGCCCGCGCGGGCCTGGCCGGGCTCGGGCTGCTGCCCGGTATGGGGGCGTTCGCGGGCGCCGTCGACCCCGAGCGGCTCGCGCAGGGCGCCGACCGGCTGCGCGCCGGGCTGAGCGCGCGCTTCCGCAATCAGGAGGACGTCCAGCTCGTCCTGTCCCCGGAGCGGGTCCTGACCCCGGTGTTCCTCAGCGAACTGACCGAAGCCGCCCGCGCCTTCCCCTGGGTCGTGCTGTTCCTGGACACGTACGAACGCACCGGGCCGTTCCTCGACGGCTGGCTGTGCGACGTGATGACGACGGACCGGTACGGGGCGCTGCCCGCGAACCTCGTCGTGGTGACCGCCGGGCAGCAGCCCTTCGACGCCGCCCGCTGGGACGGCTACCTGGACTTCATGGCGGACGTCCCGCTGGAGCCGTTCACGGACCTGGAGGCGCGCGGCCTGCTCGCCGGGAAGGGCGTGACCGCCGAGCCGGTCGTGGCGGAGGTGCTGCGGCTCTCCGGCGGCCTGCCCGTCCTGGTGTCCACGCTCGCCGAGAGCCGCCCCGCCGACCCGGACGACGTCGGCGACCCGTGCGCCACCGCCGTGGAACGCTTCCTGAAGTGGGAGCAGGACCCCGTACGGCAGGCCGTGGCCCTGGCCTGCGCGCTGCCGCGCCGACTCGACGAGGACGTGTTCCGCGCGGCCGTGGACGGCGTGTGCGCCGACGCCGACGTGCCCGGTCTGTTCACCTGGCTGCGAGGGCTGCCCTTCGTCAGCGACCGGGGGCGCTGGCTCGCCTACCACGACGTGGTGCGCGCCCCGATGCTGCGCCTCCAGCGGTGCCGCTCGCCGCGCGGCTGGGCCGAGCGGCACGGCAGGCTTGCCGCGACCCTCGGCCGCTGGCGCGCGGAGGCCGAGGCGGGCCTCGGCGCGGACACCCCGTGGGGCGACGAGCGGTGGCGGGGGCTGCGGCTCGCCGAGTCCTACCACCTGCTGTGCGCCGACGAGCGGGCCGCGCTGCCCGCCGTCCTCGGCGACACGGTCATGGCCTGCGCCCGGGGTGAGGCCGTCGCCCGGCAGTGGTCCAGGGCCCTCGCCGACGCGGGCGCCGACACCGGGGGGCGCGCGGCGGGTGAGTGGGGGCGCGACCTGCTGGCCGCGCTCGACCGCGACGACCTCGCGATACCGCTCGGCCTGCTGCTCGACCGGGCCGGTCTCGACACCCGGCAGCGGGCCCTCGCCCACGCCGTGCGCGGCCGGGTCCGCCGCGACAGCGGCGCGTACGACGCCTCGCTCGCCGACTACGGCCGGGCGCTCGCGCTCGACCCGGAGCTGGTGCGCGCCTACCGGGGCCGGGCCAGCACGCACGCCAAGCGCGGCGACTACGCCGCCGGGATCGCCGACCTGGACCGCGCCGACGCGCTCGCCCCCGACCAGGTGCTGACCCTCAGCACCCGGGGCGAGTACCACCGGGTCTTGGGTCACCACGACCCGGCGCTCGCCGACCTCGACCGCGCCCTCGACCTGGACCCCGCTTACGCGTTCGCCTGGGCTTCGCGAGGCGTCGTACGGCACAGCCTCGGACGGCACGACGAGGCCCTCGCTGACCTCGACCGCGCCCTGGAACTGAAGCCGGATTACGCCTGGGTGCTCGTGCGGCGCTCACGGGTCCATGGGGTCCTCGGGCGGCGCGAGCCGCAGCTCGCGGACCTGGACCGGGCGGTCGACCTGGCCGCCGACTGGCCGTTGGTGTGGGGCGCGCGCGGCGACGCGCTGCGCGTCATGGGCCGCCTGGAGGACGCCGTCGCGGACTACGACCGCGCGATCGGCCTCGACGACGGCTACGCCTCGGGCCACGGGGGCCGTGGCGCCGCCCTCGTCGGCCTCGGCCGCGCGCGGGAGGCCCTCGTGGCCCTCGGCCGCGCGCTCGAACTCGACCCGGACCGGGCCTGGTTTCTGGGCCAGCGCGCCTGCGCCCACCTCGTACTCGGCGACCACGAGCGGGCCCTCCCCGACTCCCGCCGGGCCACCGAGCTGTGGCCGGAGTCCCCGTGGACTTGGTACTTGCTGGCGGTGGTCCTGAAGCGGACGCAGCGGTACGAGGACGCCCGCGCGTACCTGGACCGGGCCCTCGACCTCGACCCGGACTACGGGCCCGCGCTGTCCTTGCGCAGCCAGGTGCACTCCAAACTGGGCGCGCGCGAGCGGGCTCTGGCGGACCTGGACCGTGCCGTGGCCCTCGACGAGGGCTCCGTCGGGCGCCGCCAGGACCGCTGCATCATGCGCATGCAGGCGGGCCGCCTGCTCGCGGCCGCTGAAGACCTCGACTACCTCACGGCCGCAGGCGACTCCGCCGAATGGGTGCGCCGCACGCGGGCGGCCGTCCACCTCTGGCAGGGCCGCGCCGAGCGGGCGTACGAGATCCTCGACGTCGACGGCGGGGCCGCCGCGAGCGCCACCGCGCACGGCGCCATCGTGCTGGCCCACGCGTGCCGCAGGACCGGTCGGTGGCAGCGGGCCCGCGCGGCGGCGTGGGACCTGCGCGCGCACGACGAGGCCCTCGGTGCGATCGCCCTCGCCCTGACGGTGAGCGGCTCCCAGGGCCTGGCCGTGGCCCGCCCGGCCTGGCGCGACGCGCACCGGCTGCTGCGGTCCGACGCGTGGCCACCAGCCGAGGACGACTACCTGCACGCGGTGATCGCCGCCGCCCTCGGCGACTGGCCCGCGCTCGACGCGCGCCTGGCCCGCTGCGTCCCGCTCGCCGCGTCCCACGTGAGCTGGGTGGATCGCGCCGAACTCGCCGACCTCCTCACGGAGCTGCTCGCCGCCCCCGGCGCCGACCCCGTCCTCCTCGCCCCACGCGCGGCCCGCGTGGCGGAAGCCCGCGACGCCTTCCAGGCGCGGTACGCGGAGCCGCCCGCTAACCCTGACGCGTCTGCACCAGGATCGCCGCGCCCGACGGCTCCGGGGTGAGCAGCAGCGTCATCGCGTACGAGGCGGAGGTGCCGTCGCCGACGGCGAGTTCCACCGTGCGGGGCGTGAAGTCGCCCACCGACCGGCAAGCCCACCAGGCGTCCAGCTCGGGGCGTTCAGCGCTCAGCAGGGCCGTGACGGCGTGGCCGCGCGCGCCCGGGGGCTCGCGGTCGGCGCGGGTGCGGAAGTGCCGGTACAGGTCCAGGAGCAGGGGCTGCCAGGCGGGCAGGACGCGGTGGTGGGCGGGGTCGGTGGCCAGGAGCAGCAGGAGGTTGCGGCGGGCGGGCCGCGCGAGGGCCGGGTCGGGCCACACGGCCGCGTACGCCGCGTTCCAGGCGAGGATGTCGAAGGCGGGGGAGAGGAGGAGGGCCGGGGCGGTGGGCCAGCTGTCCAGCAGGTGCGCGAAGTCGGGTGGCGGGGGCGTCGGGGCGGCCTGGGGCGCGGGGGCGTAGCCCGCCAGGGCGAGTGCGTGGCGGTGGGATGCCCCGTCCAGGCGCAGGGCGCGGGACACCGCGTCCAGGACCTGCCGGGAGGTGTCCACCCGGCCCTGCTCCAGCCACGTGTACCAGGCCACGGACACCCCCGAGAGCGCTGCCACCTCCTCGCGGCGCAGGCCGGGCGCGCGGCGGCGGGGCGTGCCGGGCAGCCCCACGTCGGCCGGGGAGAGCCGCTCGCGGTGCGCCCGCAGGAAACCCCCGAGCTCACGCCGGGGCGCGTCCGTGCCCGTCGACCCGCTCAACCTGTTACCTCCGCTCACCCCATGAACGCCCGCCTGGCTGGAGCCCATTCCCGGCGCGACGCTGGGCGCATGACCGACAACACCACACAGGCCACCGTCTGGCGCCGCCGCAACGACTCCACCGGCCTCACCACGCCCCGTACCCTCCTGCGCGTCTACACCCCGACCGGCACCCTGGAAGACGTCACCGCCTCCTACGAGCGGCTGCTCGGCGTGGAGAAGGACATGTGGTTCACCTATCCCGAGGCGCGGCTGCGGCTCGCCGTCGTGGGGAGCTTCCTGATCGTGGAGGGCTCGGAGGACGTCCTGGCGCCGTTTAGGAGCACGGACGGGACGCTGGTCGTGGACTCCGCCGAGCGGTACGTGGAGCGCCTGGCCGCCGAGGGTGCCGAGCTCCTCGTACCGCCGCACCGCGTTCCGACCGGCACCGGGTTCACCGCGCGGCACCGGGACGGCACGGTCGTCGAATACGTAGAACACCGGCCAACTCCCGACGGTAACTAGGGAAAACGCACCTTCCGTACAAAGCGATTGCCCCCTGAACCCACCGTTCCCGTTCGATTACAGTGCTGCCGAGTCGGACGCCGAGGCACGGGAAAGGGGGTTCGGTGAGTGCCGCAGCAGCCACCGGGGTGTGGGGCCGCGCCGAGCAGCAGGACTTCCGCAGCCGGGTGCGCGGCGCGCTGCTCGGGGCCGCCGTCGGGGACGCGCTCGGCGCGCCCGTGGACCCCCTGAGCCTGGCCGACCTCCGTGCCGAGCACGGCGCCGAAGGCCTGACCGAACCCGCCCCCGCGCACGGCAGACGCGGCGCGGTCACCGCCGCCACGCAGCTGTCGCTGTTCAGCGTGGACGGGCTGATACGGGCGCAGGTGCGCCGCGACACCGGGGCCTGGCACCCGCCGACCGATGTGCACCGGGCCTACCGGCGCTGGGCGGCCACCCAGCGCGACTGGGGGCCCGACGAGCGGCGCGAGGAGGACGGCTGGCTGGCCCGCGAGGAGTGGCTGTACGCGCGGCGCTCGCCCGCCCGCGCCTGCCTCACCGGGCTCGCCGACGACCGCATGGGCACCCTCGACGTGCCGAAGAACCCGGGCGAGCAGGGGCCGGAGGCCGCGACGCGGTCCGCGCCGTTCGGGCTGCTCGTGGGGTGGGAGCCGCAGCTGGTCCTTCAGCTCGCCGTGGAGTGCGCGGTGCAGACGCACGGCCACGCGACCGCCTATCTCGCGGCGGGCGCGCAGGCCGTGCTCGTGCACGGCCTGGCCCGTGGCGAGTCCCTCGACGGGGCCATCCAGCGGTCCCTGGCGCTGCTCGCCGCGCGGCCGGGGCACCAGCCCGTCGTCGACGGCCTGCGGCACGCGCTCGGCGCCGTCCGGCAGGGCATGCCGACCGCCGCGCGCGTCGAGGAGCTGATCGGCGACGGCACGGCGGAGGGTGTCCTTTCCGCCGCCGTGTACTGCGCGCTGGTCGGCGAGGACATCCGGCACGGGCTGCGGCTCGCCGTCAACCACGGCGGCCCGTCGGCGGCGGCGGGCGCGCTGTGCGGGGCGCTGCTCGGCGCGCTGCACGGCGAGACCGCGCTGCCGCCGGGCTGGCTGACCGAGCTGGAGGGCCGGGCCACCGTCCTGGAGCTCGCCGATGACTTCGCCATGGAGATGACGCAAGGGCCCGCCCTGCACACTCCGGCCGGAGCCGCGCCGGGCTGGCTGGCGCGGTATCCGAGGGGTTGACCGAGGCTTCTTACACCTGGGAGTCCGCGAGGATCTCCAGGGCCCGCTTCTTCAGCTCGGGGCTCGCCTGCTGCGCGTTCCCCGCGTCGAAGGGCGGCCTCGGGTCGTACTCCACCGCGTGCCGCCGCACTTGGGCGACCAGGCGGGGCTCGAAATCCGGTGCGGGTGTGCGGCCGGGTGCGGCGCCGTCGTGGTGCTCCGCCGCTTCGCGGCGGATTTTCCCCGCCCGCCCCAATTTGGGGCGGGCGGGCGGGGAACGCGAGCGCGTTAGCGCGAAGCCACCCGCGGACGACATCCGGCGGAGGCTACGAAACCGCCTTAGGGGGCGCGGGCTCCGCCTGCGACGGCAGCGGCAGGGCCCCGGCGGCGGAGCCGTCATCGTCGGTGTTGATGCGCTCGATGAGCGCGTCCCGCTCAGGCGTGTCCTCCGGCTTCACGTACCCGATCAGGACGTACAGCACCAGCGAGACCGCCAGCGGAATCGACACCTGGTACTGCAGGGGCACGCCCCCGTCGACGTTCCAGTGGATGGGGTAGTTGACCAGCCAGAAGGCGAGCAGCCCGGCGGCCCAGCTGGTGAGCGCCGCCGTGGGCCCGCAGCGGCGGAACGTGCGCAGCAGGCCGAGCATCATCGGGATGGCGATGGGGCCCATGAGTCCGGCGACCCACTTGATGACGACGGTGATGATGTCGTTGAAGGTGGGGGAGTTGACCTGGGTGGCGACCGCCATGGACAGGCCAAGGAAGACGACGGTGGTCACGCGGGCGGCGATGAGCCCGACGTGGTCCGTCCACTGCCGGGCGCGCCGGGACAGGACGGGTGCCACGTCGCGGGTGAAGACGGCCGCGATGGCGTTGGCGTCGGAGGAGCACATGGCCATCGTGTGGGAGAAGAAGCCGACGATGACCAGGCCCAACAGGCCGTGCGGGAGCAGCTGTTCCGTCATCAGGGCGTAGGAGTCGGAGCCGTCGGGCTTCTTCGCGTCGACGAGCAGCGGCGACATCCACATGGGGAAGAACAGGACCAGCGGCCACACCAGCCACAGGATCGCCGACAGCTTCGCGGAGCGCGAGGCCTCGCGGGCGTTGGCGGTGGCCATGTACCGCTGGGCCTGGTTGAGCATGCCGCCGTTGTACTCGAAGAGCTTGATGAACAGGAACGCGAGCAGGAAGACCGTGCCATAGGGGCCGACCAGCGGCTTCTCGTGGCCGTCGAGCTCGGGCCGGTCCCAGACGCCGAAGAAGCCGCCGTAGTCGCCGAGTTCCACGACCACGGCCACGAACATGGCGATGCCCGCGAGGAGCTGGATCACGAACTGGCCGAGCTCGGTGAGGGCGTCCGCCCACAGGCCGCCGATGGTGCAGTAGACGGCGGTGACGGCGCCGGTGATGAGGATGCCCTGGTTGAGGGAGACGCCGGTGAACACGGAGAGCAGGGTGGCGATGGCGGCCCACTTGGCGCCCACGTCCACGATCTTCAGGAGCATTCCGGACCAGGCGAGCGCCTGCTGGGTGGGCAGGTTGTAGCGGTTCTTCAGGTACTCAAGGGGGGACGCCACGTGCAGCCGTGAGCGCAGCCGGTTGATGCGCGGCGCGAACAGGCGGGAGCCGATCGCGATGCCGAGGGCGATGGGGAAGGACCAGGTGACGAAGGACGTGACGCCGTAGGTGTAGGCGATGCCCGCGTAGCCGGTGAACATCACCGCGCTGTAGCCGGACATGTGGTGCGAGATGCCGGACAGCCACCAGGGCATCTTGCCCCCGGCGGTGAAGAAGTCGCTGACGTTGTCCACGCGCTTGTGGGACCAGACGCCGATCGCGACCATCACGCCGAAGTAGCCGATGAGCACGGCCCAGTCGAGACCGTTCATATCCCCCTCCCGGGGTCCGCCTTGTGAACTCGGTCAACTCCGCTGATCTGGTGGGAACTTCGCCCGCGCGGCACGGTGGCGGCCGGGAAGGGCCCGCTCATCGTCGGTTCGGCGGCGCGGCACGGACAACCGCCCGCACGGTCAAGAGGAAGTAAAATCGTTCGAGTTGACGACCTTGGTTCATGTATGTGACTCGCGGGGGTCGGGAAAAGCCCCCGGTCGCCACCGGGGGCCATGAGGAGCGATGCGAGGTCAGCGCATCAGCTCCCCCGCGTTCACCAGCAGCGACTGCCCCGTGATCGCCCGCGCGCGGTCCGAGGCGAGGAAGGCGCACGCGTCGGCCACGTCCCCGTCCGTGGCCAGCTCCGGCAGGGCCATCCGCTCGGTGAGGCGGCGCTTGACCTCGTCCTCGGACACGCCCTCGGCCTGCGCGGTGAACGTCACGTACGCCTCCACCGGAGGGCCCCACATCCAGCCGGGCTGCACGGTGTTGACCCGGATGCGGTGCGGTCCGAGCTCGCGCGCCAGCGAGTACATCGCGGACACCAGCGCCCCCTTCGACGCCGCGTACGCCGCCTGGCGCACCTGCGAGGGCGCGGCCACCGACGACTGCGTACCGATCAGGACGACCGAGCCGCCGCGCTCCTTGAGCGCGGGCAGACAGGCCCGGGTCATGCGCAGCGAACCGAGCAGGTTCACGTCGAGGACGCCCGCCCAGGTGGCGAAGTCGGCCTCTTCAAGGCCGCCGAAGAGGCTGTCCCAGGCCGCGACCTGGACGAGCGCGTCGATCCGGCTGAACCGCTCCACGGCGAGGGCGGCGAGCGCCGCGCACTGGTCCTCGTCGGTGATGTCCGTCGTGCGGTACGCGACGCGGGCGCCGGAGGGGTCGGCGTCGGCGGCGGACTTGGCGAGGCTGGCCTCCGTGCGCGCCCCCAGCACGGCGTTGCCGCCCTCGCGCACCACGGCCACGGCCACCTGGTGGCCGAGCCCGGCGCCGACACCCGAGACGATCACGGTCTTTCCCTGGAGCAACGGCATACGGGCCTCCCGGCTCTGGCCTTCTGTCTGACGGGGCGTCAGAGTATGGGCCCGCGCGGAAGAAGGGGAGAGTCATGGGCGAGGACACCCAGGGCCGGGAGCAGGGCGAGGGCGACGTCGAGGCGTACGGCCGGCTCGCGGCCGCGGGGCCGTACGGCGTGCGCCCGGGGCACGCGCTGATCACCATGGTGGAGCCGCACCCGGGGCACGAGTACGCGTACAACCGCTGGTACGAGGACGACCACTACTACGCGGGCGCCATGGCGATGCCGTGGATGTTCGCCGGGCGGCGCTGGGTGGCGACCCGGGAGCTCCAACTGCTGCGGCGCCCGGAGAAGTCGGCGGTCGCCGAGCCGGTGACGGCGGGCTGCTATCTGTCGACGTACTGGATCACCGAGGGCCGCTACGACGCGCACATGAAGTGGACCGTCGCCATCAACAAGCGCCTCAACCGCGACGGCCGCGTTCACCAGGCGCGCACCCATGTCTTTACCGCCTTCCAGGACCACGAGGCGACGGTCTACCGCGACGGCGCCGCAGGACCGCGCGACGTTCACGCGCTCGACCACCCCTACCAGGGCCTCGTCCTTGAGGTGATCGACACCGAGGGGCGCGAGGAGCGCGCCCGGCTCGTGGAGTGGCTGCGCGCCCGGCACCTGCCCCGGGCGCTCGCGGGCTCGCCCGCCGCGATGGCCGTGGTGTTCCGGCCGACGCCGCTGCCGGGGGACCGGATGACGTATGTGAAGCAGGTCGAGGGCGTGGACACCCGGCTCACGCTGCTGTGGTTCCTGGAGTGCGATCCGCGCGACTGCTGGCAGGAGCGCTTCGCCGGGCGCGAGGCCGAGGTGGCCGAATCGGGGGCGGGGCGGGTGGAGTTGCTCGCCCCGTTCCTGCCGACGGTGCCGGGCACGGACCGCTACGTCGACCGGCTCCGCTAGCGCCGCCGGGCCGTCCCTGACAGGGCCGAGCCCCCTCGGCCGGGACGGCGGACCAGTCGAGAGGGCTCATGCGGTTGGTGCTATGCGGTTGTGCCTGCGGTTGTCTTCGAGGGTGGTGTGCGCCGTGGTGGTGCCTGCGGCGCACCGCGAGCTTGCACGTATCACCCGAGGTCGTGAGACCCCTCGCACACCTCGGTCACGAAGGCGTTCCACGAGTGGGCGGGGAAGGCGAGGACGGGGCCGTCCGTGACCTTCGAGTCGCGCACGGAGATCGCGTGCACGACCGGCGACTTGACCTCGACGCACGCGCCGTTACCGGTGGAGTAGGAAGACTTGGTCCACGAGGGCGACGCGCCTTGCTGGATTGCCATGGTTGCTCCGTTTTGCGCAGTTGAGGAATTGCTGTATCCGCCGAGAGGCGGTATACGCCAAGGCTCTTGCTGTTGGCGTGAATGACGCTACTCGCCAATCTCGAGGGACGGATGGGTCGTTCACTCAACCGGATGGCATATTCCAGTGGGGTCTTCCGCCCCGGCCTGGCGAAGGTGTACCGTGCGGCGCTTTTCTGGCCCAGCCGCCCCGGTCCAGCCTTCCCCCGCAACTGGAAGACCTAATTCCGAATCTCAGCGGGCGTAGTGCTTGGCGATGTCCGCGATCAGCTGCCTTGATTGGTCCACATTCAGCGCCTGTGCCCGCAGATGCTCGTACATGACGCTGTACTGCTGCACGTCATTCGACTTTTCCAGATACAGGTCGCTGGTGACGCCCTCGATGTAGACGACGCTGGAGTCCGACGCGTCCGGGAACTCCAGAATCGCGTACTGCCCGTTCAGACCGGGGTGCGCGCCCATCTCGAAGGGGATCACCTGGACCGTCACGTGCGGCAGCTGCGACTGCTCGATCAGGTGCTCCAGCTGCTCGCGCATCAGCGCGGGGGTGCCGACGACGCGGCGCAGCGCCGACTCGTCGAGCACGGTCCACAGCCGCAGCGGGTTCTCCGGCGCCGCGACGCGCTCCTGGCGGCGCATGCGCACCTGGACCCGTTTCTCGATGTCCGTCTGGGTGGTCTCCGGGAGCGCGCCGGTGATCAGCGCCTCGGCGTACGCCCTGGTCTGGAGCAGTCCGGGGACGACCTGCGGATCGTAGACGCGCAGCGACGCCGCGTCGGTCTCCAGACCGATGTAGACGCTGTACGGGATGTCGCCGAAGGAATGCCACCAGCCCTGCTGGCGGGAGTCCTTGGCCATCTGCATCAGCGAGTCGACGATGCGGTGGTCCTCGACCTCGTACACCCCGCACAGATCGCGGACGTCACGCTGGCTGATGGAGCGGCGGCCGTTCTCGAGGCGGCTGATCTTCGACTGCGACACCAGCAGCCGTTCCGCCACCTCCTCCGCCGTCATGCCTTTCAGCTCACGGAGCCGACGCAGCTCCTGACCGAGCCGACGCCGCCTGACGGTGGGATTGACGTTGGACGCCACGGGAAGTGCACCTCCGGCGAATATGCCTCTACTTTGCGTGTCTGCTGTGGAGCAGAGTGCCACCAAGCGACAACATGCCGCTAGGAAACAGCAGAACGACGGGCATGTGGGGGTGCCGACGCCCGGTGGCGCCGCGTGTGCTTCTCAACGGACGTGCTGGGTGAGGTGGTTGCGGCCGTGCGGGACCACGGTGCCGGTACGTCCGGCACCGGCCCCGCACGGCCGAGCGGCTCCCGAACCGGGTCTGGGGGACTGCGGCGCGGTGCTCCGCGGTGGTGCGGCGCGCCTCACGGAGCCCGAGGCGCGGGGTGCGTCACCCGGTGCGGGTGGCGCCGTGCTGCCACTGGTGTGGCTGGTGTCGCTTGGTGTGGCTGGTGGTGCTCGTACGGGATCGTGCGCGGCGTGTGGCCGTCGTGTCAGTGGGCCACGGCGCGGGCCATGGCCCCCGCACCCCGGCGCGGCTGCATCGGAACCGTGCCGGTTTCCGCGGCCGCCCTCGCCGTCCGCGCGGGCGGGCGCCCGCTCTGGCCCGCGGCGGTGGTCGCCGGACCCCGGCGCGGCTGTGCCGCCACACCGTTCTGGACGTCCATCACGGCGTGCGCCACGAGGCCGCCCATCGGGTCGTGCCGGATCAGATCCCGCAGCCGGGAGCGGGACGAGCGTCCCTCGTTGCCCGGATACAGGTGCTTGCCGAGGCCGACCGCGTGGGCCAGCGCGGCGAGCGCCGCGGTCCGCGGGTCCGGCGGTACGCCGGTGCGGATCGCCGAGTCCAGCCTGGCCCTGATGTCCCGGCTGATGGCCGTGTCCGTCGCCTGGTAGCGAGTCGTCGGCAGCACTCCGCACATCTGGCCCGCCACGGCATGCACCATGCCGCACCGCTCCAGATGCGAGAGGTAGATCTGACGCAGCCCCAGGCGGGGCCCGCCGATCCAGTGGACTGCCCGGACCGGACTGCCGCGCCTGCGCAGCAGTTCCAGTGCGGAGTCCAGAGTCGGATCTCCCGTCGGCCGTGGCATCACCACGGCGATACGATCCCCGTCAGGGGCTATCCGTCCCGCCAGTGCCAGCTCTACTAGCTGCGCTCCGGCCAGACCGAGGTCGAGCGACTGCGGCTGCGCTGTGGTACCCGTGGCCGGGTCCAAAGCGAGCAGCAGAAGCTCCTCCGGAATTGTTCTGCGGCTCCTGCCCATCCATGCCTCCCCGCGTGGATGAATGACAGGGTGACCCCTCTCACATTGGTCTGTCGAGAGTGCGTGACCGGTAAGTACGGGAACCAGTAGGTATGTCGTTCTCGTCTACCACGGGGGTTAAGCCCTCACACAGGACACTGGTACATGGTTCGGACAGTGGGTCCGGGCCGCGTCCGGTGCGGTGAAGCACGGCGAGTACGGCGAAGTACGGCGAGCACGGCGAGTAACGAGGAGGCATCGGTGGCGGGCGAGTTCCCCGACATGTCGAAGACGGTTTCTGGCGGGGGCGCCTCTGATGACGACGCGGCCGCCTCGCCCCCCACGCGTTCCTCGGCCGGGGAGGCCAACGGGGACGCGCGCCTGCGGAACGCGGTGGCGGCGTGGGTCGCGTCGGCGGACGGCGCCGATGACGCCGATGACACGAGTGGCACCAGCGACGCCGATGAAGCCGGTGGCGCCGAGGGCGTGAGCGGGGATTCGGCTGGCGGTGACGTTTCGCCTGAGCGCGCCGAGGGGGACGGCGAGCCCGCCGGGGAGCCGAAGCCGGACAAGGCCACGGCCGTGTTCCGGACGGACCGGCTCACCGCTGACGCCGGTTCCGAGGCCGCCTCCGACGCCGCCTCCGACGCCGGTGAGCGCCGCGTCGACCAGGCGACTCAGGTGTTCAAGGCGGTGCCTTCCTGGGCGAAGACCGATGACGCCGAGGATGTCGGCGACGCCGGTGACGCCAAGGGTGCCGAGGGCGCTGAGGCCGACGCGGGGGCTGACTCCAAGCCCAAGCCCGAGCCGGAGTCCAAGCCGGAGCCTGAGTCCAAGCCTGAGGCCGACTCCAGAGCCGAGGCCGAGGCCGAGCCCGCTACTGAGGCCGACAGCGACTCCGACAGCGGCTCCGATTCTGATTCCGGTGCCGGGGATGGCCCCGTCGACCGGGCCACCGCCGTCTTCAAGACCGTACGCCGGGACCCGGACAAGAAGGACGCCCCCGCTGACGAGGAGGCCGGTCTCGACCAGGCCACCGCCGTGTTCAAGGCCGTGCGGCCCGCCGGTGCCGTCGACCAGCCCACCACCATGCTCAAGCTCGGCGGCGACAAGGCGGAGGGCGACGCCAAGGCCAAGCCCAAGCCCAAGGCCGAGGCCAAGTCCAAGGCCGATCCCAGGACCGCGCCGGAGTCCGAGTCCGAGCGCACCAGCAAGTTCGTCGCCCTGAAGCCGCTCGACGAGCCGCGTGCCACGCCCGCGCCCAAGGCGCCGACGCAGGGCGCGCCCAAGCCCGAGGCCGCCGCGCCCCAGGCCCCCGCGCCCGCCCGAGGGCCCGTGCCGGAGGCCCCCGAGCGCACCACGCAGCAGCCGCTCCCGCCGAAGCCGCCCCTTGACCTGCTCGCCGAGCTGACCAACACCCCGCCGCCCCCGGAGACCCCGACCCGCACCCTGGTGCGCCGGGTCAAGATCTGGACGCCGCTGGTGCTGCTCCTGGCGATCGTGTTTGCAGTCGTACAGGCCGTGCGCCCGCTGCCCGAGGCGAAGCTGAACCTGACCGCCAAGGACACGTTCTCCTTCGGCGGCGGCAAGCCCTCGATCCCGTGGCCGAGCGACGGCCAGGCGGCCATGGACGTGGACGGCATCGGCACCTTCGGCACCTCGGGCAAGGCCAAGCCCGTACCGATCGCGAGCATCGCGAAGGTGATGACGACGTATCTGATCCTGCGCGACCACCCCATCAAGAAGGGGACCAAGGGCGCGACGCTCACCGTCGACGCCCAGGCGCAGCGCCACTACGAGAAGGGCAAGCCGGAGAACGAGTCCGTGGTCAAGGTGACCGAGGGCCAGAAGATCAAGCAGTACGAGGCCCTGCAGGCCGTCATGCTGCCGTCCGCCAACAACGTCGCGCGGATGCTCGCGCGCTGGGACAGCGGCGGCGACGAGAAGAAGTTCGTGGCCAAGATGAACAAGACGGCCAAGGAACTCGGCATGAAGAACACCCACTACACGGACCCGAGCGGCCTCGACAAGACCACCGTGTCGACCGCCGAGGACCTGGTGAAGCTCGGCCGGGTGGCGATGGAGAACCCGATGTTCAAGGAGATCGCCCGCCAGCCCAAGTACGACGACCTCAACGGCGACGAGCAGAAGAACTACTTCGGCCTCGTCCCGACGGTCGCCATCGGCATCAAGACCGGCACCACGAGCGCCGCGGGCGGCAACATCCTGTTCGCCGCGGAGAAGCGCGTCGGCGGCAAGACCCAGGTGATCATCGGTGCGGCCCTGGCCCAGTTCGGCACGAACGGCGTCGCCAACATCGACCTGGTCACGAACGTCGTGAAGGAGCTGATCGGCGCCGGTCAGGACGCGCTCAAGGCGAAGACGGTGGTGAAGAAGGGCACGGTCGTCGGCCACGTCGACGACGGCCTCGGCGGCACGACGCCGGTGGTCACCACCAAGGACGTCACCGCCGTCGGCTGGTCGGGCCTGACCGCGAAGCTGGAGCTCAGCAGCGGCGGCAAGGACGTCCCGCACACCGCGAAGAAGGGCACGAAGGTCGGCGTCCTCGCCGTGGGCGACGGCACCAACCAGGCCATCAAGGTGCCGGTGGCGCTGCAGAAGGACCTGTCCGAGCCGGGCCTCGGCACCAAGCTGACCCGGGTCGGCTGAGCCCCGGGGACAGCGGGAGCGCGGACACACGAAGGGGTGGGGGCGAGCCGGAAGGCTCGCCCCCACCCCTTCGCCGTACGGCGCGGACCCGGCTAGTCCTTCTCGTTCTCCGGCGCGCAGCGCGGCTGCGGGCCCGAGGGGCCCGAGTAGTTGGAGCCGATCCGCACGTCGCCGGGCTTGGTGACGGTCAGGCGCGTGAAGTCGCCGTCCTTGCGCAGGCAGGCGCCCTCGGCCCACAGCCACGGCGAGTAGGCGACGCGCACGATGACCGATCCCGCCTCGGGCATCCGCACGGTCATGTTGGCGCCGTCGGCGGTGATCAGGGAGCCGGGCTTGTCGACGAGCGGCACCGGGTCCTTGACCCGGTAGATCCGCCAGTTGTCGTCGTGCCAGACCTCCTTGAGGTAGCTGGGGCCGCTGGTCACGAGGTTGTGCTCGCGCTCGGCGGCGCCGTCCGGCACGCTGTCGCCCTTGTAGAGGACCACGAAGCCGACGGCCCACTGGTTCAGCCAGGCCCGGTAGGAGGCGGAGGTGAAGGCGCCCGGCTTCACCTCGGAGACCGGGCGGCCCTCGTAGAACAGGCGGCCGCGCTCCACGTCGGCCTGCCGGTTCCAGCCGCGCGCCATGTTGATGTACGGCGAGAGGACGGCGGCCTCGCGGTGGTCGCGGGCCGGGACGACCTCGACGCGGGTGCGGTCGGCGCCGAGCCGCTTCAGCTCCTTGACCACGCCGTCGGTCTCCACGGCCCAGGTCGGCACCTTCGTGTACGCCACTATGTCGCTGGTCGTCTTGATCGACACCCAGATCAACGAGAGCGCCACGGCGCAGATCAGCAGCGTGCGCTGCCAGAAGTGGGCCGTCTTGCGGGCGGCGGCCCCCGGCAGGCGCAGGGAGGGGAAGTCGCGGTTCAGGACGGCGGCGAGGAGTATGGCGGGCGCGGCGAGCTCCGCGAGCCGCTCGACGTTCGTGCCGATCGGCGTGGGGATGGTCCAGGTGAGGACGACGCCCACCGCGTACACCGCGGAGCCGATCTTCAGCAGGCGCCAGGCCGGGGGCGCGGCCAGGATGACGACCAGGCACAGGAGCACCGGCGGGAAGATCCGGACGAACGCCATCGGCTGCTCGCCCTCGAAGGGGAACAGCCAGGTGGTGAGCCCGACGACGGCGAACGGCGGCAGGATCAGGGCGAGCGCCTTGCCCCACTGGCGCATCAGCAGATAGGCGGCGCCCACCACGACGATGAACAGGCCCGCCACCGGGCTGCCCATGGCCGCGAGGGCCGCGCAGGCCACGGCGGCCGCGAGCCGCCCGCGGCCGGCCTTGCCGGAGGCGGCGAGGACGGCCCCGACGCCGAAGGCCACGCCCAGCATGAAGGTGGCGCGCCCGCACACCACCTGGCACCAGAGCGAGAAGCCCACGATGATGGCGGGCCACAGGGGCTTGCGGATGGCGCTGCGGTTGATGAGCGCGACGGCCATCCAGGTCGAGGCGAGGCCCGAGGCGAGGGCCACGGTCCGCACGCCGAAGGCCGCCATGAGGTACGGCGAGATCACGCTGTAGTTGGCGGTGTGCACGCCGCCGTACCAGAAGAGGCCGTAGGCCGAGCCCGGGTACTTCCTGACGAAGTTGGCCCAGGCCTCCTGCGCCGCGAGGTCTCCGCCGCCCGTCGCGAACACCGTCCACCACAGTGCGTAGAGCGGGAGGAGACCCAGCGTGATCATCAGTGGCATGCGGTGACGCACGTACCAGGGTTCCCGCATGTCACTCCCCGGATGGGCTCGGGAGAGTCTCGGCGGGGACAGTTCGGCAGAGGCCACGGGCGGCGATCCGTTCGGCTGGCGGGGTCAACTCCTTCGGAGTAGACGCTAACCGCTGCGGAATGGTTGGCAGACCGCGACCCCGGGCCCAGATATCGGTCAGTATGCGACGGAATGCGAAACAGTGCAGTACGACCACGTCAGCGCGGTGATGTCGGGTGTGCGGGGGCCCGGGACGCCGCTTCCCGGGCCGTCGGATGTGACGAAATTCGCGACCGCACATGTGCGCACGCCCGGGTGCGCGGGGGCGGTGGCGGCCTCAGCGCACCGGGTACGCCACGTCGCACACCTGGTCGTCGGGCCCGGCCGCGTCCCAGTCCGTGAAGTACACCTCGCGGCACGGTCCCGCCTGGCTCAGGCCCTCGCGGGCGATCCACTCCTCGACGGCGTCGAACGCGGCCACGATCTGCGGGTAGGCCACCTGCGCCTTGGTGATGCGGACGTAGGCCATCCGGTAGCCGGGCTCCGCGCGGGCCCTCAGGTCCCGGCCGCGCCCCTGGGCCGCGACCCAGGCGCGGGCCGCGTCCAGGTCGGCGACGGGCACACAGGCCTCGGCGGGGCCGTCGCTCTCCTCGGTGACCTCGGCGTGGTAGATCACGAACGGCGCGGCGGTGGCCCCGCCGCAGAGCTCGGCGGCCCGTTCCAGACGGCCGACGGCGTCGTCGATCCACGGCGGCAGGTCCTCGTTGAACAGGTGCCGCGTCTCGCACAGGACGGCGGTGCCGGGCACCTCGACCGTCTTGACCTCGAACGATCCGTACACGGTGGAGCTCCTTCCGGAGAGCCGGCCGCGAAGGTAGTCCACGAGGGTGCGCTGCCCGGCGTGCCGTTCCTCGACGCCCGTCCAGTAGCCGCTGAGCTCGTCGGCCGCCCGCTCGCCGTCCAGGCGTACGAGGTCCGAGATCCGCGCGAGCGGCATGTCCAGGCGGCGCAGCAGCGCGACGGTCCGGGCCCGCTCGACCTGCTCGGGCAGGTAGTAGCGGTAGCCGGTCGCCTCGTCCACGTGCGCCGGGGGGAGCAGGCCCTGCCGGTCGTAGAGCCGCAGTGCCTTCGCCGAGAGCCGGGTGAGGCGGGCGAAGGCGCCGATGCTCAGCCGGCCGGTGGCCGTGCTTTCGCCGAGGCGCGGCGGGTCGTGCTCCTGCTCCTGGTCGGGTGCGTCCGCACCGGGTGCGCTGTCCACGGGACCATCCTCCGTGACCGGAGGCGGTTCAGGGGGAGTCCGGGGCCTTCGCTCCGGACCCCTTGACCTTGGACCCTGCCCCAGGGGCAAGGTCAACGCCGCGCAGCGCGTCGGTCCACACCCGCTCGGCCAGGGCGTTGCCGTGCCGGGAGCCCTTGCCGCCGGTGCCGGACAGCGGCTGGAGCAGCGGGTCGCCCTTGCGCAGCCGGAACACCGTCACGGCCGTGGACACCTCCGGGGTGTACCCGGCGAACCAGGCGGAGCGGAACCGGTCCCGGTCGTTGGTGCGGCCCGCCGCCACGGGGGCGCCGCCGGTGCTCCGCACCCGGCCGAGGCTGTCGGCGGCGGCGCCCCGCAGCGCCCCGGCGACCTCCTGGGCGACCCGGGAGTCCAGGGCCCTGCGGGTGCGCGGCCGCTCCAGGCCCTCCAGGTCCTCGCCGTCCTTGGTCACCCTGGTCACGGAGTACGGGTCGTGCTGGAGGCCGCCCTTGGCGAAGGTGCCGTAGGCGCTGGCGAGCCGGATCGCGCTCGGCGAGGGGGAGCCGATCGCGAACCGGTCGTCCTTGGGGCCCAGGCTGGCGCGCAGCATCCCGGTGTCGACGGCGACGTCGCGCACCCGGTCCTCGCCGACCTCCTTGCCGAGGTGGAGGTAGGTGGCGTTGCCGCCCTTGATGAGGGCCTCGCGCGGGCTCATCCCGGCCGGGCCCTCGTCCCCGGCCACGTCGGCCACGTCGTCTTGGAGTGCGGCGGCGAGCACGAACGGCTTGAACGCCGAACCCGCGGGGACCCCCGAGGTGTCGGCGTTGTTGGAGAAGTGCCGGGTGGCGTCGGCCCCGCCGTACAGGGCGAGGACGGCCCCGTCGCGGGTGCGCACCGAGGCGGCGCCGAGCTGCACGCCCCGGTCCTCCTTGCGCGCGGCCGGGTCGAGGTCCCGGTCGAGCGCGCGGCGCGCGGCCTTGGCGAGCCGGTACACCCGGTTCTTGTCGAAGGTGGTGTGGATGCGGTAGCCGCCGCGGGCGAGGTCCTTGTCGGTGAGGCCGGTGCGCTGGCGGACGTATTTGTTGGCGATGTCGACGAGGTAGCCGGTCTGGCCGTAGTGGCCGTTGAGGCTGGTGGCGCGCGACTGCTTCAGGGGCTCGGGGAACGTGGTGTAGCGCGCGCGCTCGGCCTTGCTCATGCGTCCGGTGGCGACCTGCCGGTCGAGGATCCAGGCCCAGCGCCCGGTGGCCCTGCGGTGGTTGGCGGGGCTCGCCGACGGGTCGTACTGCTCCGCGCCCTTCAGGAGCGCGGCGAGCAGGGCGCCCTGGCTGGGGTTGAGCTTGCGGGCCGGGATGCCGTAGTAGGCGTGGGCGGCCGCCTCGATGCCGTACGCGCCGCGCCCGAACCAGCTGCTGTTCAGATAGCCCTGGAGGATCTCGTCCTTGGACTTGCGCCGGTCCACCTTCAGGGAGATGACGAACTCCCTGACCTTGCGCGTGACGGTCTGGTCCTGCGACAGGTAGGTGTTCTTCACGTACTGCTGCGTGATGGTCGAACCGCCCTGGGTCTCCTGCCCCTTCGCCATGTTCATCAGGGCGCGGCCGAGGCCCTGCGGGGAGACGCCGGAGTCGCTGTAGAAGGTGGCGTTCTCGGCGGCGATGACGGCGTCGCGCACCGGCTCGGGCACGTCGTCGAGGTCGATGCTCTGCCGGTTCACGTCCCCGGTGCTGACCATCTGGGTGCCGTCGGCCCAGAGGTAGACGTTGGCCTCCTGCTGGGCGGCGGCGTTCTCGTCGGGGATGTCCACGGTGGCGTACACGTAGGCGAGCAGCCCGCCGATGGCGCCGAAGCCCAGGAGGAACGTGCTGAGCCACTGCCGCCACGACGGCAGCCACCTCCGCACCCCGCGCCGCCCGCGCCGCGGGTAGTCGATCAGGCGGCGGCGCCTGCGGGTCCTGGCGGTGCGCGTCGTGTGTGTCCCCATGCTGGAGGAGAGGTGAGGACCTTGCGCGGGGTTGATCGGGAAGCTGTCAGCTCTTCGTAACAACGTGCAGGTCAGGGCGTGTTGGACCGTATCGGACGAAACCTGTTCGAGGGTGCGGTTCGGGCGTCGCCCCGTGGTGAGCACCCTGTTTTGCGCACATGAATGGTGCTAGCTTCATTAGCACCATGCTGCTGAGGCTGAACACCACCGACAGCGCGCCCCTGCACGAGCAGGTGGCGGGCGCCGTCCGGCGCGCCATCGCCGAGGGCGAGTGCGCGCCCGGCGACCGGCTGCCCTCGGCCCGTGAGCTGTCCCAGGCGCTCGGTGTGAACACCAACACCGTGCTGCGCGGCCTGCGGACGCTGCGCGACGAGGGCCTGCTCGAATTCCGCCGCGGCCGGGGCGTGACGGTCGCCGAGGGGGCGCGGCAGCGGTCCGCGCTCGTCGACCGGGTCCGCGATCTCGTCGCCGAGGCCGGACGCCTCGGGTACGGCAGGACCGACCTCATCGAACTGATCAAGGGGGTGCCGTGAGCGACGCGGGGACGATACGGGTGAGCCGCTGGCGCGCGGGCGTGGCCGCGGGCGGCGCGGCGGTCCTGGCGGTGCTGCTCGCGCTGCCGCTCGCGGCGGGCCACCGGCTCCCCGACCGCCTGGCCACCCACTGGAGCGCGGGCGCCGACCGACCCGACGACTCGATGCCGCTGTGGGCGGCGGCGCTGCTGCCCGCGCTGCTCTGGGCGGCCCTCGTCATCGGCGTGCTGCTCGCGGGCCGCCGCGCGGACGCGTGGAGCCCGGCGACGCTCCTGTCCACCGGGGTCTGCCTCGTCGGCGCGCAGGCCTCGATCGTGCGGGCCAACCTGGACCACGCGCACTGGCGCGACGCGGACGGCGTGACGCTGTGGGCCGTGGCCGTCGCGGTGGCTTCCCTGGCCGCCGCGGGCCTCGGCATCCTGCTCGGCCGCCGCCTCAGGCCCGCCGCCCCGGCGCCCGCCGCCGCCCCGCGCCTGGACATTCCGCCCGGCGAACGCGTCGTGTGGCTGTCGCGCGCCACCAGCCCCTGGATGCGGGCGCTCGCCGCGCTCACCGGCGCCGCGGCCCTCGCCGCGGCCGTGGTCACCGTGGCCGGGCTCACGGCCCCGCTGTGGCCGCTGGCCGCCCCGCTCGCCGTGGTGACCCTCGCCTGCGGGGCCTTCGCCTCGGTCCAGGCGACCGTGACGGAGCAGGGCCTTGAGGTGGCGTTCGGGCCGCTCGGGTGGCCGGTGCGCCGCTGGGCGCCCGCCGCCATCGAGACGGCGTACGCCGAACACCGCACCCCCGCACAGGTCGGCGGCTGGGGCTACCGCCTGAGCGGCCTCGGCACGACGGTGATGCTGCGCGGCGGCCAGTGCCTGGTGATCCGGGCCAAGGGCAAGGACTTCGCGGTGTCCGTGGACGACGCGGAGCGCGGGGCGGCGCTCCTGAACGCCCTCAACCCGGCGCGCACGCCGGGCGGTTGACAGGCGCGGGGCCGGGCGCGGGAGCGCGGGTCGGGGAGTGAGGTCCTTGCCGCCGCTCAGACCTCGTACAGCGGCAGGAAGTGGATGACCGGCTCCTCGTAGGGGTGGGCCGCGCGCACGGCGTCGCGCACGGCGCGGGCCTGGGAGGCCTCGCAGACCGAATCCACCCGGTACTCCCGGCCCCGCTGCTCCACGCCGACGGTCCCCTCGTACGGGTCGGCACCGGGCCCCGGCGTCCACGCCCCCGTGACCGGCCACAGGCTGGCGCACCGCTCGTAGCAGCCGACGCGGCCCGCGCCCGCCGCGTGCAGGGCGTCGATCACCGCCTTCGTGTGGGTCTCCGGCACGGCGATCTCGATCTTCAGACGTGTCATGCGGCCGGAGCCTAACCCGGCGCCCACCACGGTGCCGTAGGTGCCGGTGTGCCAGGAGCCGCAGGTCGAGGGGGAGCGGGCGAAGACACCCGTGCGGGCCGCCTACCTCCGCCGCTGTAGGCACTCTTGACAGCGTGCGTGCCACTTCGCCACGTTTGAGCCCCGCCGCTCGGTCCGGCTCGCAGGGCGCGGACGGCGCGACGGGGGATTTGGGGGGAGCGGTCGCCCATGCGATCCAGCGAAAACGTTCCACGCGTGGCGAACACCCGCGCCCGCGCCCGTACTTGCCCTTGTGCTCGTACTTGCTTGCACCCTTGTGTTCGTACTTGCCCTTGTGCTCGTACGGCCATGGGCGCCGCGGCTCCGGTGGAAGGCGGTTGATCTGAAGTGGACATATCGATCCACAGACCCGAGCGGCTGAGCCCCGCGCTGCGCGCGGACTGGCACCGCACGATGGACGCGTCCCCGGACTACGCCAACCCCTTCCTGGCCCCGCAGTTCGCGGCCGGGATCGGCACCCACCGCGGCGGGGCGCACGTGGCGGTCCTGCGCCAGGACGGCGAGGCCGTCGGCTTCTTCCCGTACGAGCGCAACGCCTTCGGCGTCGGCCGCGCCATCGGCCTCGGGCTCTCCGACTGCCAGGCCCTCGTGCACCGCCCCGGAGTCACCTGGGACACCCCCGAACTCCTGCGGGCCTGCGGCCTGTCCGTCTTCGAGTTCGACCACCTCGTCGAGGAACAGCACTCCTTCGGACCGTACGTGACCGGCATGTTCGACTCCCCGGTCATCGACCTGAAGGACGACGACAGCGACGGCGGCTACGCGGAGTGGCTGCGCGGCTCCTACCCCGGCATCGCCAAGACGACCCTGAAGAAGGAGCGCCGCCTGGCGCGCGACCTCGGCGAGGTCCGCTTCGTCGTCGACGAGCGCGACCCCGAACCGCTGGCGCGGCTCATGCGGTGGAAGTCCGCCCAGTACCGCAGGACGGGCCGCATGGACCGGTTCGCGCGGCCCTGGATCGTCGACCTGGTGAACCACCTCTTCCAGGTCCGCGACCGCCACTTCACCGGGGTCCTCTCCGTCCTGTACGCGGGCGACCGCCCGGTGGCCGCGCACTTCGGGCCGCGATCGCGCACGGTCTTCGCGTGCTGGTTCACCGCGTACGACCCCGAACTGCGCTACTACTCGCCCGGCCTGATCATGCATCTGCGCCTGGCCGAGGAGGCGCGGCGGGACGGCATCCGCCTGATGGACCTGGGGCGCGGCGACAAGGAGTACAAGGACTGGCTCAAGACCCGGGAGTTACGCGTGGGCGAGGGCTTCGCGAGCCGCCCGCACCCGGTGGCCACGGCGCACCGCCTGTGGCGCAGACCCGTGCGCGGCCTGCGGAACACGGTCCTCGCCCACCCCCGGCTGCGCGAGCCCGCCGACCGGCTCCTGAAGGCGGTCGGCGGCCTGCGCACCTCGGGCCGCGCCGCCCCGGGGCCCCACGGGAACCCGTAGCGAGGCCTCGCACCCGAGGGTCGCTCCCTTCGCAGCGATGGCCGTTCGACAACTCGACGACAACGGAAGAGGTGACGATGCCCTACGGATCACGGCTCGCCGCGACCATGACGCGGCGCATCGGACGCGAGTGCGTCTACACGCCATCGGCCCGCCTCGCCCTGTACCTGGCCCTGCGCCGATGGTGCCGTCCGGGCGGCCGCGTGCTGATGTCACCGGTGAACGACGACGTGATCCTCTTCGTCGTCCTCGCGGCCGGTCTCCGCCCGGTCCAGGCCCCCGTGTCGCCGTGGGACGGCAACATCGACGTGGCCGCCGTGCCGGAGGCCACCTGGCGCGACGTGGACGCCGTCCTCACCACGAGCCTGTACGGGATGCCGGACCGCGTCGTCGAACTGCGCGACCGCTGCGCCGCGCTGGGCATCCCCCTCATCGAGGACGCGGCGCACGCGATCGGCACGCACGTGGACGGGCAGCCGATCGGCACCTTCGGCAAGGCGGCGGCCTTCAGCCTGTCCAAGCACGTGGCGGCGATGGCGGGCGGCTTCCTCGTCGTCGAGGACGCGCGCACCCGGCGGGAGCTGGAGCAGCTCCGCGACGACCTCCTCGTGCCAGGGCGCCTCCGCCACGACCTGGTCACGACGCTGCGCCCGCTGGCCCGTTCGACCGTGCGCTCCCTGAAGCTGGTCCGCCCGGTGTGGCGCACCCTGCAGCGCCTCGGCCTCCTGGAGCGCGTGGCCTACGACTACCGCATGGACCTGCACGCCCCGCGCCTGGCCCGCTCCGCGCTCCAGGCGCCGAGCCTGGCGGCGTACGAGCCCTGGGTCCGCGTCGACCTGCACGACTACCGCGCGCGGCAGGGCACCCTGGTGCGCGGCCAGGTCGGGGTGCGCCTGGCCCGCCTCGACGAGGACCTCACCCGGCGCCGGGCCGGGGTCGGCCTGCTCGCCGCCACCGCGTGGGCCTCACCGGCGCTGCGCACCGCGGGCACGTACGGGCCGCCCGCCCTCTTCAGGACCCCGCTCCTGGTGCGGGACCGCGACACCCTCGTGGACCGCCTCGTGCGGCACGGCATGGTGTGCGGCTACATCTACGACCCGCCGCTCGACGACTACGCGGGCGCGGAGTTCGTCGAACCGTCCCCCGACCCGGCGGCCGCCCGCTGGTTCGCCGCCCACGTCCTGCCCGCGGACCCGCTCCTGGCCCCCCAGGTCATCAGGGCCCTGGCCCGCGAGGCGGCGAACCCGGCGCGCTACGGGACGGCCGGGGGCGCGCCGGGCCACGGGGGCCAGGGGCGTGAGGGTGAGCGGGGCCGGGGCCGGGACCACGCCCGGCACGCGCCCGCCCCCTGATCTGCCGCCCCCCTCCGGACGGGGCGGGGGTGGGCTTTCCCCATCCCCACCCGATCACCCACCCCACGGCGCTACGCTCCAGGGCTCTCACACGTCCTCGGGGGGACCCATGCGCCGCTCCACCGTCCTCATCCCCACCGGCGTCCTCGCGGTCGCCGGCACGCTCACGGGCCTCGCCCTCTGGCTCACCCAGCCGTCGTACGCCGACCGGGTCCAGGACTGCGCCCACGCGCTCAGGAGCCAGCACACGAGGGCCCCGGCGGAGCCCCCCGACGCCTGCGACGGGGTGAAGGCCGACGACTACGCCGAGCTGGTCACCGAGGCCGAGCGCGAGGGGCGCGGGGGCGTGGACGAGAGCGGGCGCTTCGAGGAGGACGAGAACCCGGACGCGCTGCCGTAGCCGCCTGGCTCGCCGACCGGAATCCCCGCAGGTGAGGCGCGTCACATCGATCCATGTCACAGCTGGCCGAGCCGACTCGTCAAAGGGGTGTAGCCGCGACACAGCGGCAGCGAAACGGCAGCGAGCAACACGGCAGCAAAAGGAGCACCATCATGGAAGCGCGCCTCAACCCCTTCACCAACCCGGTCCTCGGCAAGGTCTTCAAGCACCTCATCGCCGCGGGCAAGGTCCTCGCGGACACCACCCTGCCCGCCACGACGCAGGAGCTGGTGAGGCTGCGGGCCAGCCAGATCAACAGCTGCGGCTTCTGCACGGACATGCACTTCAAGGACGCCGTGCACGCCGGGGAGTCCGCAGAGCGCCTCAACCTGGTCGCGGTCTGGCGGGAGGCCACCGTGTTCACCGACGCCGAGCGCGCGGCCCTCGAACTGACGGAGGAGGCCACCCGCATCGCCGACGCGGCGGGCGGCGTCCCGGACGCGGTCTGGGCGAACGCCGCCAAGTACTACGACGAGGACCAGCTCGCCGCCCTCGTGGGCGTCATCGCCGTCATCAACGCCTTCAACCGGGGCAACGTCATGCTCCAGACGCCCGCGGGCGACTACCAGCCCGGTCAGTTCGGCTGAGCGCGGGCGCTGGGGCGGCCCCGCAGCCGATCCGCGAGGGCGAGGAGCAGATACAGGTTCGCGACCTGGGGGACGGCACAGTTCAGTGCGATGTGACCGCGCGCGTTCTCGAAGCGCAGGCCTCCGTGCACGACTCGGGCGGCGGCGACGTCCGCCCACCGCATGGACTTCGACTTCACGGACACGGTGTCCCGGTCGAAGGAGACGTAGCCGTACGTCAGCCTCTCGCCCCGGCGCAGCCGTTCGAGTGCCGTGTCCCCCTGGGCGCGCAGCACGCCCTGCTGGATCTCGGGGCCCCACTGGCCCTCGTACACGACGAAGGGGCCGCGCGTGTGCGAGGTCACGCCCATGCGGGTCAGCTGCCGCTTGAAGCTGCCGTGGTCGCCGCGCCCGACCGACAGGGCGGCCCCGTCCGGGCTGACGAGCGTGTAGGTGGAGTCCTGGAGCGCGCCGTTGAGGGTGGACAGGTGCTGGAACACGTTGGTCGTGTCCCAGCGGTACACCCACGTGCCGCCGTCGGCCCCGGCGGTGACGACCACTCCCTCCTCGTACAGATGGAGCCGCCCTTCCCCCCACCGCTTCCTCCTGAACCCCTTCAGGTCCCCGGCCCCCATCCGCCACTGGCCAAGCCGCGCTCGCTCCGCTAACTGGGACACCGGCACGCCCGGTGCGGGTATCGGTTCGCGATCAGCCATGCCATGCCTCCGTGGTGAGTCGTCCGTCGTCGGTCACGGCGACTACGACGATCAACGCGGGGCCGTCGGTTGCCCGATCGGGTGGGTGCCGAGGGCGGCGCCCAGGAGGGCGCGGAGGTGGTCGGCCTCCGGGAGCAGGGTGGCTTCGATCTCGTCGTCGGTCCTGCCCGCCAGGGTGAGCTCCTGGATGCGCCGGAAAAGGAGCCGGTCGGCGGCGGCGATCAGGGCCGCGGCGGCGCGGGGCGCGATGGCCGGGGCGGCGTCCGGGGCGGTGGCGGCCAGGGCCGTGGCGAGGGACTCCTCGCGCTGGTCGTGGAGTTCGCGCAGCCGGGCGGTGAGGGTGGGGCTGTCGGCGACCATGCGGGCGAACGCCAGGCCGGTGAAGCCGACGACGGGGCTGTGCTCGAGGAGGGCCGCGCGGAACGTGCGGCCCAGGGCGGTGAGCGGCTCCTCGTCGGGCCCGCGCTCGGCGACGGTCCTGGCCAGGCCCTCGGTGAACGCCTCGTGGTGGTCGAGGGCCAGGTCTTCCTTGCGGGGGAAGTAGTTGGTGACCGTCTTCTTGGAGACGCGGGCCGCGGCGGCGATCTCGGCGATGGTGGTGCGCTCGAAGCCCTGGTCGATGAAGAGGCTGGTGGCGCGGTCGGAGATCAGCTGCCTGGTCTCCAGCTTCTTGGACTCACGGAGCCCCATCTCAGCAGTCATGGAGCAATCTTACATCCGACATAAAAATATGCTTGACCGACTGGGTGGTCATGGCTAAAGTTGCGTCCGTCGTAAAAATCCCCTGGATGAACGGACCGCATTGCGCAAGCTCACGTACTTCGTCGGCGCCTCCATCGACGGCTGCATCGCCGCCCCCGACGGTGACTTCGACTTCTTCATGCCGTACGTCACCGAGGACTTCCTGCCGCACCTGATCGCCGAGTACGCGGACACCCTCCCGGCCCCGGCCCGCGCCGCCCTCGGAGTCGCGGAGGCACCCAACACCCGCTTCGACACCGTGCTCATGGGCCGCGGCACCTACGCCCCGGGCCTGGCCGCGGGGCTCACGAGCCCGTACGCCCACCTGCGGCAGATCGTGCTCTCCCGCACGCTCACCACGAGCCCGGACCCGGCCGTCGAGGTCACCGACGAGGACCCCGTCGCCTTGGTGCGGGGGCTCAAGCAGGAGGACGGCCTCGGCATCTGGCTCTGCGGCGGCGCCGATCTCGCCGGTCAGCTGCTGCCCGAGATCGACGAGCTGATCGTCAAGCAGTACCCGTTCGTGGCCGGCACCGGCATCCCGCTCTTCCGCGCCGGCTTCTCACCGTGCCAGTTCCAGCTCACGGGGAGCCGCGTGTTCGAGCGCGGCAACGTCGTTCTTACCTACGCCAAGGCGCCCGAGCCCGCGTCTGAGTCCGGGGCCGAGCCCGAGTCCGCATAGGGCCGCCCCGCCCGCCCGTACGCGCTGAACCCACCCCGCAACCCTCAGGAGTTCCCCTGAACGTCACCGCCTCCACCCTGTCCCTCACCGTCGCCGACGTGGAAGCCTCGACCGAGTTCTTCCGCACCCACCTCGGCTACCAGGTCGCCATGGCCGCCGACGGCTTCGCGTCCCTGACGCGCGACGACGCGGCCGCCGACGTCGTGCTGCTGCGGAGCGGCAGCGAGGTGCTCCCGCCCGAGCAGCGCGACCAGCGGGCCACGGGCCTGATCTTCGCGCTCACCGTCACCGGCATCGAGGCCGAGGAGCGGCGCCTGCGCGAGGCGGGCGCCCCGATCACCATGCCGCTGCGCGAAGAGCCGTGGGGCGAGCGGCTGTTCCAGCTGACCGATCCGAACGGGGTCGTCGTCCAGTTCGTCGAATGGGCGACGCCGGAGGAGTCCCCGGAGCCCGAGGCGCCCGCCGCGGTCGTGATCACCCCCACCGCCGAGAACGTCACGGAGTCCCCGAACGCCCGCATGACCGGCCTGGCCGCCCCCAGCCGGGGCAGCGCGGAGCTCAGCACCTGGACGGTCGCGATGGCGGCGGGCCAGACCGGACCCGAGCACGTCATCAGCCGCGAACAGGTCTGGACGGTGACCGCCGGAGCCCTCGACGTCACCTGCGTGGGCCGCACCGAGACGGTCGAGGCCGGGCAGACCCTCGTGCTCCCGCCGGACGTGCTCCGCCAGGTCCACGCCCCGAAGGCCGCCGAGGCGCATGTCGCGATGCGCGCGGACGGCGTGGCCTCTGTGCCCGGCGCGGAGGGCACCCGCACCCTGCCTTGGGCCCAGTAACCCCCGTACCACGCACGGCCCCTTCCCCTTCCCCTTCCCCTTCCCCTGACGGAGACAGCTTGACCCTGCGCATCACCGCCCTGACCGACCCCGAGGAGACCGCCGCGGCCCGCCGTCTGGCCTGGCTGGCCTCAGGGCCCGACGGGGGCCCCGCCGGGTACGCGTTCCTGCGCCTGTTCACCGGCGCGGGCCAGCGCCACCTCGCCGACCTCGACGTCCAGGTCCACCGCGCCGAACGGCGCGGGCGCGTGGGCACCCTGCTGCTCGACGCGGCCCTCGCCGCGGCCCGTGACGACGGCCGGAGCGCCGTCGTCGCCCAGGCCGAGGCCGGATCGCCCGGCGCGGCCTTCCTCGCCGCCGCCGGTTTCCGCGTCGCGCTCACCCTCACGTACGCCCGCCTGCCGCTGGCCGACGCCGACCTGCCCGCGCTCGCCGCCCTCACCGCCCTCGCCGAGAAGCCGCACCCCGGCTACCGCCTGACGGCGTGGGAGGGAACGGTGCCCGACGAACTCGCCGCCACCTATGTGGCATCGCGCCGGGCCATGGACGACATGCCGATGGGCACCGTCGACTACGGCACGGTGGTCTGGGACCTCGACCGGGTACGGGCGGCGGCCGCCGCCGTGGCCGCGCGCGGCGACATCCTCCACACCGTGGCGGCCGTCGACCGGGCCGACGGCACCATCACCGGCTTCACCGAACTGGTCGTCCCGGGCGACGGTACGGGCGACGCCCAGCACTACGGCACGGCGGTGCTGCCCGAGCACCGGGGCCACGGCCTGGCCCGCTGGATGAAGGCCGCCGCGATCGTCGGGGCCCGCGCACGCCACCCCCGCCTCGGCGGCCTCCTGACCGACACCGCCGACAACAACCCGCACATGCGGCGCGTCAACGACGAACTCGGCTATCTGCCGACGCACGCGGCGCATGAGTACCAACTCGATCTGTAGACCGGCCGCACGGCGGAGGCCCGCGTACGGCCGTACCGCGCACCCGTTACCTTCAATGCCTTCAATGCCTTCAACGTCGGCATATCGGATATCAGAGTTTCATGTGGGGGATTGTGTGATCGACGTGATCGTCGCCGGTGGTGGGCCGACCGGCCTGACGCTGGCCGCCGAGCTGCGGCTGCACGGCGTGCGGGTCGTGGTCCTGGAGAAGCTGACCGAGCCCGCAGGCCAGTCCCGCGCGCGGGGACTGCACGTACGCAGCGTCGAAGTGCTCGCCCAGCGCGGCCTCCTCGACCGGTTCCTCGAGGTCGGCGAGCGGTTCCAGGCCGGTGGCTTCTTCGCCGCGATCATCAAGTCGTGGCCTCAGGGCCTGGACACCGGGCACCCGTACGGACTCGCCATCCAGCAGACCGTCACCGAGCGGCTGCTGACCGAGCGGGCCGAGGAACTCGGCGTGGAGATACGGCGCGGCTGCGAGGTGGCCGGGCTGAGCCAGGACGAGGACGGGGTGGACGTCGACCTGGCCGACGGCACGCGGCTGCGCGCTCGCTACCTGGTGGGCTGCGACGGCGGCCGCAGCACAGTGCGCAAGCTGCTGGGCGTCGGCTTCCCCGGCGAGCCCGCCACGGTCGAGACGCTGCTCGGCGACGTCGAGGTGGCCGAGGACCCGGCGGCCATGGCCGCGGTGATCGCCGAAATCCGCAAGGAGCACGTACGGTTCGGGGCCGTCCCCATGGGGGACGGGGTGTTCCGCCTCATCGTGCCCGCCGAAGGGCTCGCCGATGACCGTACGGTCGCGCCGACCTTCGAGGAGTTCACCGCGCGGCTGCGGGCGTTCGCCGGGACCGACTTCGGGGCGCACTCGCCGCGCTGGATCTCCCGGGTCGGCGACGCCAGCAGGCAGGCCGAGCGCTACCGGGTCGGCCGGGTGCTGCTCGCCGGGGACGCGGCGCACATCCATCCGCCAACCGCCGGGCAGGGCCTCAACCTCGGCATCCAGGACGCGTTCAACCTCGGCTGGAAACTGGCCGCCGAGGTGGGCGGCCGGGCGCCGGAGGGCCTCCTCGACACCTACCACGCCGAACGGCACCCGGAGGGCGCCCGCGTGCTGGCGAGCACCCAGGCGCAGGGGGTGCTCCTGGAGGGCGGTGCCGGGGCGAAGGCGCTGCGGGAGCTGTTCTCGAAGCTGCTGGACATCGAGGAGGTCAACGCGTACGTGACCGGCATGATCACGGCGGTCGACGTCCGCTACGACCTCGGTGAGGGCCACGCCCTGCTCGGCCGGCGGCTGCGCGACGTGGCGCTGAAGCGGGGCCGTCTCTACGACCTGACGCACGACGGCCGTGGCCTGCTGCTCGACCAGACCGGCCGCCTCTCGGCGGCGGGCTGGGCGGACCGCGTGGACCACGTCGTCGACGTCAGCGAGGAAGTGGACGTGCCCGCGGTACTGCTGCGCCCCGACGGCCACGTGGCGTGGACCGGCGACGACCAGCGGGACCTGGACGCCCACCTGGCCCGGTGGTTCGGGGCCGCGGAGTCCTGACGGGGCCGGGGCGGACCCGCCGGGTTCGGCGTGCTGGCCACCCGGCGGGCCGAGGTCTCAGACGAAGGGCGTGATCTGCTCCTCGACACCCAGCAGCACCTTGCCGTACATCTCCAGGCCCACCGCGGGCGTGGCGACCGCGTGCCGTCCCGCAGTGCTCGCGTCGCGCCAGATCCGCTGCAGCGGGTTGACGTCGGCGAAGGCGCCGCCGCCGTGCACGTTGAGCAGGGTGCTGAGGGCTTCGAGGACGTTCTGGATGGCGTAGCCGCTGTCCGCCCGGACCCGGACGCGGGCCTCCTTGTCGAGGTCGCCGCCGCGGGCGGCGGCCTCGTCGATGTCGGCCGCGGCCCGGTGCAGATGCAGCTGCGCGGTGTCGACGCGCATCGCGGCCTCGGCGATCTGGAGCTGTACGGCCACCGACTCGGACTGCGTCTCGTAGTAGGTGTACGAGACCGCCGGCTTGGTCGCGGCCTTCTCGGTGACCAGCTTCAGCGCCGCGCGCGCCATACCCATCTGGGGCCCGGCCAGGCCCAGGGCGAGGAGCGGCGCGAGCGGCGAGCGGAACAGGCCGGTCGGCCCGTGCACGGCGGGCAGCTCGCCCTCGATCGCGCCGGGTACGGAGATGACGCGGTGCCCGGGGACGAAGACGTCCTCGGCGATCAGGCAGTTGCTGCCGGTGCCGCGCATCCCGGCGACGTGCCAGACGTCCTCCATGTCCAGGTCCGCGCGCGGCACCAGGACCATCGCCTGGTCGACCACCTCGCCGCTGTCGTCGGTCAGCGGTATGCCGAGGACGGCCCAGGTGGAGTGCCAGGAGCCGGAGTTGTAGTACCAGCGGCCGGAGATCCGCCAGCCGCCCTCGGCCTTGCCGCTGGTGGCGGTGGCGGGGGTGAAGACGCCGGTGACCCGCGCGTCGGGGTCGGCGCCGAAGACCTCCTCCTGGGCCTCGAGCGGGAAGAGCCCGGCCAGCAGGTTGCAGGTGTTGACCACCGCCACCACCCACCCCGTGGAACCGTCGCCCTCCGCGATCGCGGCCGGTACGTCCAGCAGGGTGCGCATGTCGACCTCGTACCCGCCGAAGCGGCGGGCCACGGTCAGCTTGAAGAGCCCCGCGTCCGTCAGCGCGTCGATGACCTCGTCGGTGATCCTGCGGTCCGCCTCGATCCTGGTGGCGTGCTCGCGCAGCAGCGGCCGCAGCGCGGTGGCCCGTGCCACCAGCTCGGCGGTGGTCGGGGCGGAAGCGTCGGTGGTGGTCGTCATGCTCTGTCTCCCTAGCCTTGAACACGTAGTGGAATGACGGGGGTTACGCGACCGGCGCGAACGCGGAGTGCGTGCCGAAGGTCCGGTGGCCGTAGACCAGCGGCGCCGCCGCCGTGGACGTACGGGCGTGGGTGACCGTCCCGAGGAGCAGAAGGTGGTCGCCGCCCTCGACCCGCGAGGTCAGCTCGCACACGAGCCAGCCGGGCGCCTCCGGCAGTCGCGGCAGCCCATGGTCGTACTCCCACCGGAGCCCGGAGAAGCGGTCGGCCGAACGGCGGGCGAAGCGCAGTGCCAGCGCTTCCTGCCGCGCGCCGAGCACGTTCACCCCGAAGCGCCCCGTCGCGAGGACGCGGGCAAGGAGCCCCGATGCGCGGTCGAGCGCGACCGAGACCATCGGCGGCCGCAGGGACAGCGACGCGAACGCGCTGACGGTCGCCCCGTGCGGCGTCCGGTCCGCGGCGGCGGTCCGGTCCGAGGTAGCGGTAGCGGTAGTGGTCACGACGGTCACCGGGGCGCAGACCCCGGCCATCAGCTCCCGGAAGCCCTGCTCGGCGGCGCGGCGACTGGGAACGCGCCGCGGCCTCCCGCGCCGAGGTCGCCGCGGAGCGCGTCGCGGCCATGGTGGCGGCGGCGGAACCGGGCCAGCGCCTGGGCACCAAGGAGGAACTCCGGGCCGCGTGCGCGGTATCCGTCGGCACGTTCAACGAGACCCTGCGGCTGCTCCAGTCCCGCGGCCTCGTCACCGTGCGCCCCGGCCCGGGCTGCGGCCTCTTCGCCGCCGAGCAGTCACCCATGCGGCGCCTGGGCAACTCCGTCCTCGCGCTCGACGCCCACCACGCGGACGGCGCCCGCGCCGAGGAGGCCCGGCGCATCCGCGACGCCCTGGGCCCCCTCCTGGTCGAGGACGCCCTCTGGCACGCCTCACCCGCCGATGTAGCGGCGCTCCGACGCGAGTTGACGACCCTGGCCGAGGCGGCCCAGCACTCCGACCCGGCCGCCTTCGCCGCCGCCGACCACCGCCTCCGTACGCGCCTGGCGGCCATCAGCCCCAACACACTGCTGCGCTCGCTCTACGCGACACTCCTCCCCCTGACCGACCCCGACCCCACCGGCCAGCTCCAGCACCGCTACGAGCGCCACGCGGCCCTGATCGACGCCCTGGAAACCCGCGACCGCGCCAGGGCACTGGAACTGACGCGCGCCGACTGGCCGGTGGCCGAGGACCCGCCTCGTCCGTGACCGGGCGAAGGGGGGAGCCCGGCCAGGGGCCAGACCGGTTCAGTGGGCGGCGACGAGGCCCTGGGCGAAGCCGCCGTCGACGGCCAGCTCGACGTTGGTGGTGAAGGTCGCGTCGGCGGCCAGGAAGAGCGAGGCCTTGGCGACCTCCTCGACCGTGCCGTTGCGCTTGAGCGGCGTGGTCTCGTCGCCCTGCCGCTCGAACTCCCTGCGCTGCTCCTCCGTCAGGCCGGGCACTCCCATCGTCGGCGTCTTGATGAACCCGGGGGCGACCGAGTTGACCCGGATGCGCCGGGGCAGCATCTCGGCCGCCAGTACGTGGGCGAGGGCACGCGCGGCCTCCTTCGAAGCGGAGTACGCGCTCAGGCCGGGGAAGACGACGTCGTTGGCGACCGTGGTGAACACGATCGACCCGCCGTCCTCGATCAGCGGGGCCAGCGCTTGGACGGTGAAGAAGACGCCCTTCGTGTTGATGGCGAACTGGCGGTCCCAGGACGCCTCGGTGACCTCCGCGAGCTCGGCGAACTCCGCGATGCCGTGGTTGACGAAGAGATGGTCGACCCGGCCGAGCCTGTCCCGGGCGAGGTCGGCGAGGGCGGCGATGTCCGCCATGCTGGCGGCGTCGGAACGCACGACGTGTGCCGCCTCGCCCTTGAGCTCCGACCGTGCCTTTTCGAGCGTGCTCTCGCTGCGGCCCGTCAGGACCACCTCGGCTCCTTCGGCGAGCAGCGCCTTGACGATCGCCAGGCCCATGCCGTGCGTCCCACCGGTGACGACGGCCTTCTTGTCCGTGAACCTGCTCATGGTGACTCCTTGAGTTGTCGGTGCTGTGTCGGTGCTGTGTCGGTGCTGTGTCGGGTGCTGTGGCGGGTGCTGTGTCGGTGCTGTGCCGCTGGTTGTCGTTGCCGGAACGACTCTTCTGGAGGGCGCTTTCGGACTGCCCGCGGTCCGCTTTCGGCTGGCTGTCGGGTGCCGCTTTCGGTCCGCTGCCGGGTACCGCTGCCGGGTACCGCTGCCGGGTACCGCTCCCGGTCCGCTGCCGGTCCGCTGCCGGTCCGCTGCCGGTCCGCCGCCGGGTGCCCGCTCGCGGCCTGTGTGCTGCCCGTACGCTGGGCTGATGCGCTTCGGGGTGCTGGGACCACTTGCGGTGTGGGCGACGGACGGCGAACGCGCGTCGGTGCCCGAGCCGAAGGTGCGCGCCCTGCTGGCCGGCCTGCTGGTCACGCCCGGACAGGTCGTCTCGACCGATCGGCTGGCCGAAGACCTGTGGGGCGGGACGCCGCCCGCCCGCCCGGCCGCGGCCCTGCAGACCCTGGTGTCCCGGCTGCGCAAGGCGCTGGCGGCCGCCGGGGGAGACGGCGAGGTGGTGCACAGCCCGCCGGGCTACCGGCTGCGGGTCGCCGACGGCGCGGTGGACTCGGCGCGCTTCCTCGTGCTGGCCGACCGGGCCCGGCGGGCCGCCGCACCCCGCGCGCGGGCCACGGGGTTCGCCGAGGCGCTGGCCCAGTGGCGGGGGCCCGCCTTCGCCGGTTTCGCGGACGAGCCGTTCGCCCGGGCGGCGGCGGCCCACCTTGAGGAACAGCGGCTCCTGGTCCGTGAGGAGCTGGCCGAGGCCCGGCTCCAGCTGGGTGAACACGGCCCGTTGGCCGGTGAGCTCAGGGAGCTGACGGAGCGGCACCCGCTGCGCGAGCGGCTGCGCGCCGCCCATATGCGCGCCCTGTACGGCAGCGGCAGGACCAGCGAGGCCCTTGAGGTCTACCAGGAGGTACGCGGACTGCTCGCCGAGGAGCTGGGTCTTGAGCCCGGGCCCGAACTGGCGTCGCTGCAACGGCAGATCCTCAACCAGGAGGTCCAGTCCCCTCCCATCGCGCACGCTGTGCCGACGGAGGAGGCCCGTCCTCCCGCGGTGGCGGCGAAGCTTCCCGTTCCGCTCTCCGGCCTGATCGGGCGGTCGCGATCAGTGGCCGACGTACGGGCGTTGCTCATGACGGAGCGGCTGGTGACGCTGACCGGACCGGGCGGCGTCGGGAAGACCCGCCTTGCCCTGGAAGTCGCGGGCGCTGCGGAGACAGGTCACGGCGGCGGGTCGAAGACAGGTCACGGCGACGAGGCAGAGACAGGCCACGGCGGCGGGCTGGAGACAGGCCACGGCGCCGGGTCGCAGACAGACCACCGCACCGGGGCGAACCCCACCGGCCGCGAGGAGGCCGCGCCGCAGTTCCCGGACGGAGCATGCCTGGTGGAACTCTCCGGCGCGGCACGTTCGGCCGGATCATCGGGCACGGCGGTGGACGAGCTGGCCGAGCTGGCCGCCGTGGCGCTGGGCGTCAGGGACGACGCCCGCCCCGGCCCAGCGCCCTCGTCGGCGGCCGGAAGCCCGCACCCCCTGGCCGACCGCCTCGCCGACGCGCTGCGCGACCGGCGGCTCCTGCTCGTACTGGACAACTGTGAGCACGTCATCGAGGCGGTGGCGGCCCTGGCACGGCTGCTGCTGCAGGCCGCGCCGGAGATACGCGTCCTCGCCACGAGCCGCGAACCTCTGGACATCTCGGGTGAACAGCTGTGGCCGGTCGAACCGTTGGACGTACCGGCGCCCGGAGCCGCACCGTCCGACGTGCTGCGGTCGAGCGCGGTCCAGCTCTTCGTCGCGCGCGCCGCAGCCGTGTCGCCCGGCTTCACCCTCTCCGAGGGCGACGCCGAGGCGGTCGCCACCATCTGCCGCCGTATGGACGGCATTCCGCTCGCCGTCGAGCTGGCGGCCACCCGGCTCCGCGTCCTGGGCGTGGACGCGCTCGCCGAGCGGCTCGACGACCGGTTCGGCCTCCTGACGAGCGGGCGGCGGGACGCCCCGGCGCGGCAGCGGACCCTGCGCGCGGTGATCGACTGGAGCTGGGACCTGCTGACCGCCGCCGAGCGCGCGGTGCTGCGCCGCCTGGCGGTCCACCCCGACGGCTGCACCCTGGACGCCGCCGAGGCCCTCTGCTCAGGGGGCGGGGTGAAGCCGGACGAGGTCGTCGGGCTGCTGGCCCGACTCGTGGACCGGTCACTGGTGGTCGTCGCCGACAGCACACAGGACCCCGCCGCATCCGAAGGGCCGCGCCGCTACCGGCTGCTGGAGTCGGTGGCGGCGTACTGCCTGGAACAGCTGCGCACGACACGGGCGGACCCGCACCACGGAGGCACCCAGACGCACCGGAGCGAACCCGCGACCGAGTACGACCACCTGCGGCACGCCCACCTCCGCCACTACACCGAGCTCGCCGAGCGGGCCGAGAACCACCTGCGCGGCGGCGACCAGCAGCGCTGGCTGCGCCGCCTCGACGCCGAGGCGGCCAACATGCGCACCGCACTCGACACCGCGGCCGCCACGGGCGAGGCCGCGCTCGCCCGGCGCCTCGTACGGGCCATGTCCTGGTACTGGTTCCTGCGCGGCCGGCTCACCGAAGCGAAGCGCTGCCTGGTCACCGCGCTGGCCGTCGCGGAGCTGCCCGAGACGGGCCAGGCGACCGGGACACCGGGTGGTGACCGCGCCCACGTGGCCGCGTGGCACGCGGGAATGACCCTGCTGTCGGGCGACCCACTGGGTTCCGGCCGAGCGAGCCGCGTACCGCTGCGCCTGTACGAGGAGTTGACCGACGTCGGCGGGATCGACCGGGTCGGCCCGGGCTGGTTCCTCGCCCACGCCGCGACGATGTTCGGCGCGCTGGAGGTGGGAGAGGAGCTGGTACGCCGGACACTGGCCGACGCCCGGACGGGGAGCGACCGCTGGGGCGTGGCGGCGACGCTGAGCGTACGAGGCGTGCAGCGGTACGTACGCGGTGAGCTGGCGGCCTCCCGCTCCGACGCCGAGGAAAGCCTGGCCCTCTTCCGTGAACTAGGTGACAAATGGGGCCAGTTGCAGGCCACGGGTGTGCTCGGCAGGTTGGCGGAGATCGAGGGCGACTACGGGTCCGCGGAGGCCGAGCATCAGACGGGCCTGCGCATCGCCGAGGACCTGGGCCTGTGGACCGAGGCATCCGTCCGCTGGTCGGAACTGGGCCGTATCGCTCTGCTCCAGGGTGACCACGCGCGAGCCGACCGCCTCCACCACAACGGCAGGCGCCTCGCCGTCCAGCACGCCGATCGCCGCGCCCAGGAGTCCGCCGAGGTGGGACTCGCGCTCGGCGCCCGGCGCTCGGGACGCCTGGCGGACGCCGAGCCGTACCTGCGCACCTGGTTGAAGTGGAATCGCCGCTTCGAGGCCGAGAACGGCACCGCCCTCATCCTCGCCGAACTCGGCTTCATCGCCGAACTCCGGGGCGACCACGAGGCCGCCCTGACCCTCCACACCGAGGGCCTCGCGGCCGCCCGCGCCACCGGGGACCCCCGAGCCGTCGCCCTCGCCCTCGAGGGCCTGGCGGGCGCCCACCACCTGACCGGCCACAGCGAACTCGCCGCCCGCCTCCTCGGCACCGCCTCCCGCTCCCGCACCGCCGTGCGGGCACCCCTGCCCCCGGCCGAACGCGGCGACGTCGACCGCATCACCACCGCAGTCCGGACCACCCTGGGCGAACCGGGCTTCGCCGAGGCGTTCGCGAGCGAGGACATCGACGCCGAGCAAAACCCTGGCCTGGGGAAGATCCCCAGGCCAGCGGTGCAATGAGTGGTGCCCCCGGCAGGATTCGAACCTGCGACACCCGCTTTAGGAGTGGGATTGGATCCTTGCCGGGGGGTGCTCGATGCTGCCGCAGGTTGCTGTTTCGCCTGATCAGAGCCACGCGGTGTCGTACCTCATCCCGCTCGTGACACCCCATGCCGCACGATCCGCTCACGCAGCGCGCACGCACGAAGCTCGTGTGCCTTGTCGCGGCGTATGCGCCCGGGTAGCCTCTTGCTGTTATGCAGGCCCGGGCTGGAGTGCTGGGCCTGACAGCAACCAGCCTTGACTATGCGGATGAGCATGTAGCTCGAACGACACGTCGATTGGCGGGATTCCCCATTACCTGCGGCTGTATCGGCGCGCGTACGTACCGGTGCAGCTTCTGAGACGTGATACGAGGCAGAAAATGATTCATTCGTTCATCGCCCACACGAGCCCAGGGCGGAGCAGAGTGTTCGCTCTTGTTAAGGGCCCTCGCGACGAATTGGAGGCAGTCACCACGCTTGGAGCGGGCGATGTCCATCTGACCGGGGAACTGGTCGATGCGCTCAACGGTTTCCTGGCCGACCGGGACGCGACTGCCCTCGGAGTGGTGCTGGATCGAGTCCCGAAGCCTGTGCGCATGGCCGCGCAGCAGTACCTCAAGAACAAATGCGCACCGCCGCTCGGAGCCTTCACCGGGTTCGGGCCAATCGACGTGGTTCGTGATGCTGTCTACTTTGGCGAGATTGACGATGAGCTCGAGGAGTACCTTGAGGGCGCCTACATGATCGGGCTCGGCATCCGTATGTCAAACGAGCGCGACAGTGACGGTGACGTCGGCTGGGTCATCCAATTGCTCAGCGACGAGGTCTCCGTGCCAGCCAGCTCCGAGCCTCGCACTTGGGCCCTGCCCGGAGAGGCGAAGCTCCTGCGGACCTGGACGAGTAAGCGGCTGGCTGAAGGTATCGGACCTGTCCGTAGCGCACTCAGTCTGGCGGAGGACGCAAGCGCTCAGGGGCGTTGGACGAGGATCCATACGCTGCTACACAGCCACCGCGATGTCGACTTCGAGGGCAGCGGAACATCAGAGTTCGTCGTCGACGTCTTCGATGCGCCGATCCCGCCGCAGAGCTTGGGCGAGTAGGTCGGCCCTACTGTTGCCCCAAGGCCGTGGCTACTGGGCGACTGTGAGTACGACCGGCGCAGTCGCCGGCCTTAGGGCAAAGGTTCAGCGTCAGGCTGTGGGCCACCATATTGGCGGTGGCCCACAGCCTGACGCTGACCGCGGTCGCTTCCTGACAAAGACTGCATCCTCCTGAACCTGTCAGATTGGTACGCAGCCTCAGACGTGCCAGTGCTCCGATCTTGGGGGACTTCTCCCGCTGGAGCCCAAGGCCCGAGGCTTGACCTCTCCTGGACATAGCGGGGCGAGGTAGACGCTCGCAGTACCTTCCGCATCGCGCGTATCGTCACTGCGGACGACCCTTCTGGCGAGGATCTTGTAGCCCTCGAACTGGCCATCGTCGTAGGCACCGTGCTGCCGCCAAGTCGCCGTGGTGATGAGTCGTCCGTTCGCTTGTCCGGTGGAGATCAACCTTCCTTAGACTGGGAAGGTGTAACGGACCAAGGTGCGCTGACGCTGCCATCCGGCTCCCAGCCGTCGTTTCTTACCCTCTTAGCTTCCTCATGCCGACCCATCGATTCCAGAACCCTCTCGGCGCACTCGACGCGCTCATGGGAAGCATCGGGATCGCTTATAGACCTGAGCCATGAGAGGGCGTCGAGTGCCCGTTCAGCGCGTAGCAGCAGTTCGACTGCTCCTGACGCCTGGGCCAACTTCAGCCCGGCCAACGTCTCCCTGCACGCACTCAGTGCGGCCGTCGCCTTCGGCGATGCGGGCGTCGCCCTGGAGACTGCCCGCCCTCTCATGCGCCGGCACATTCCCGTCCCCGAGCGCCGTGCCGCCCTGTGGGTCGAAGCCGCCCGCGCCTACAGCCAACAGGGCCGCCTCGCCGACGGCTACCAGGCTCTGCGCATCGCCGAGAGCTGCGCGGCACAGGACATCCGCCGTCCGGCCGTCCGCGAGCTGGTCGCCGACATGGCCGCTCGCGACCGGCACCGTACGCTGCCCGAACTGCACCGCTTCAGCCGTCAACTGGGAGTCCCCGCGTGAGTGATCAGCCAGACCAGTCCGTGCAGCAGACCAAGAAGCCCTTCCTGTACGTCGTCGTCTGTGCGTCCGGCATCGCTGGCGACGTCGGCAAGCTGATCACCGCGGCGCAGGAGGAGAACTGGGACGTCGGCGTCGTCGCCACTCCGCAGGGGCTCGGCTTCATCGACGCCGAGGCGATCGAGGATCAGACCGGCTACCCGATCCGCTCAGCGTGGCGCTCGCCCGGTGACCCTCGCCCGCTGCCGCCCTCCGATGCCATCGCGGTTGCGCCCGCCACCTTCAACACGATCAACAAGTGGGCCGCGGGCATCTCCGACACCCTGGCGCTGGGCATCCTGTGCGAGGCCTACGGCTTCGGCATCCCGACCGCCGTGCTTCCGTACCTCAACTCCGCGCAGGCCGCCCACCCTGCCTACCGGAAGAGTCTGGACCGGTTGCGCGAGATGGGCGTCCTGATCGGCTCGTACGAGCCGCACCGGCCGAAGGCCGGCGGCGGGGCCGATCGCTTCCGCTGGGAAGAAGCCCTGGAGTTGCTCACGCCCAGGTTGTCCGAGCGGTCGTGATCAGTGGTGCCCGTACCTGCGGCGGTTGCGGGAGCGGGACAGCTGCGGCTCACGCAAACGGCCCCGGACGAGGAGTCCGAGGCCGAGTAGGGGCCCTCCCTGGGGGATAAAGCCCAGGTCAGAGCGGTAACGCGTTGTGCCCCCGGCAGGATTCGAACCTGCGACACCCGCTTTAGGAGAGCGGTGCTCTATCCCCTGAGCTACGAAGGCGTGGCGCCGTCCTAGAGGGCGGCTTTGGACAGGGTATCCGATGGGGGCGTGGGGGTGGGGTGGAGGACCGTGAGGAGGGCCGTCAGGGTCGGGGGCGGGGCCGGGGTGGTGCGGTGGACGGCGACGATGTGGCGGAGCGGGGGGTCGGCCAGGGGGATGACGTCCACCCGGGAGGGGCGCAGGTGGAGCATCAGGGGGGTGACGGGGGTGACCCCGATGCCCGCCTCGACCAGGGCGAGGGCCGCCGCCGTGTCCGTGACCTCGTGGTCGACGCGGGGTTCCACACCGGCCCTGCGGCAGGCGGTGCGGATGGCGCGGCCGTAGAAGGTGGCGGCGGGCGGCAGGATCCAGGGGAGGGGCTGGGTGGCGGGGAGCGGGAGCGGGAGCGGGGTCTGGGGGAGGAGGCCGGGGGGTGTGGCCTGAGCGGGGAAGCCGGGGAGTGTGGTCTGGGGGAGGAGGCCCGGCGGTGTGGCCTGAGGAGGGAGGCCGGTGGGTGTGGCCTCAGGAGGGAAGCCGGGGGGCGTGGCCTGGGGTGGGAAGCCGGAGGGCGGGGTCTGGGGGAGGAGGCCCGGCGGTGTCGCCAGGGAGAAGTGTTCCGTGTGGAGGGGGAGGACGGTGAGGGCGGGGTCGCGGGTGATGGGGGCGTCGGGGTAGTCCAGGCCGAGGGCCAGGTCCACGTGGGCGGACGTCACCGCGTCGTAGACGTCGTCCACGTCCGGCATGTCCCGGGTGTGGATCTCCAGGCCGGGGTACGCCTCGCGGGCGCGGCGCAGGGCCTGGGGGAGCAGGTCGGCCGCGGCGGTCGCGAAGAGGGCGACGCGGAGCACGCCGGTGATCTCGGTGCGGGTGCGCTCCAGGGCCGCCAGGGCCTCCGTCTCCGCGGCGAGGATGCGGGCCGCGTGCTGGGCCAGGGTGCGGCCCGCGTCGGTGAGTTCGACCCTGCGGCCGGCCTTGCGCAGGAGCTGGGCGCCGGTGGCCCGTTCCAGGGCGGCGATCTGCTGGGAGACCCCGCCCGGGGTGTAGCCGAGGGCGGCCGCCACCGCCGTGATCGTGCCACGTCTGCTCAGCTCCACCAGGGAGCGCAGCTGGGCGCTCGTCCAGTTCATCCCGTGACCTTAGGCGACCGTATAGGCGACGTAAACGGTCATGCGCACGGACTGTTCATGGACCCGAACTGTCCGTCTGCGTCACGATGGCGCCGCCGGACAGCGTGGGAGGAGTGGGTCGCCATGGTCGCGTCGTCGCGTGTCGTGATCGTCGGTGGGGGCGTCATGGGGGCGTCCATCGCCTTCCATCTCGCCGAGGCCGGAGCCAGGGACGTGGTCGTCGTGGAGCGGGGCGCGCTCGGGTGCGGCAGCTCGGGGAAGCCCATCGGCGGGGTGCGGGCCCAGTTCTCCGACCCGGTGAACATCGCCCTCGGCCAGCGCAGCCTGCGGGCCTTCGGCGCGTTCGCCGAACGGCCCGGCGGCGACATCGGGCTGCAACGCGTCGGCTATCTGTTCCTGCTCGACGACGCCGGGGCCGTGGCGGCCTTCGAGCGGAGCGTCGCGGAGCAGGTCGGCATGGGCGTGCGCTGCCGGATGGTGGGGCCCGACGAGGCGCGGGAGCTGTGTCCGTGGGTGCGGACGGAGGGGCTGATCGCCGCCGCCCACTCGCCCGACGACGGGCACGCCCGGCCCGGCGCCGTCGTCGACGGGTACGCGCGGGCCGCCGCCGCGGCCGGGGTCTCCTTCCTCACCGAGACCGCCGTGACCGGGATGGACGTGCGCGGCGGGCGCGTCACCGCCGTGCGCACCGACCGCGGCGTGCTCCCCTGCGCCGCCGTGGTGTGCGCCGCGGGCGCCTGGTCGGCGGGGGTCGGCGAGATGGCGGGCGTCACGCTGCCGGTGCGGCCCGTGCGGCGGCAGATCGCGTTCACCGCGCGGCCCGCGCCGCCCGCCCCCGCCCCGTCCCGCATCCCGTTCACCATCGACTTCTCGTCGACGGCGTACTTCCACGGCCGCGACGACGGGCTCCTGATCGGCCTCGCCGACCCGCGGCAGGAGGACGGCTTTGATACGACGTGGACTAAGGACTGGGTCGGTCTGTTCCGGGACGCCATGCGCGTACGGGCGCCCGCGCTCGCCGACCTCGACGTCCTCGGCGGCTGGGCCGGACTCTACGAGGTCACCCCCGACCACAACGCCCTCGTGGGCCGGGACGGCGACGTCTCCAACTTCCTGTACGCCACCGGGTTCTCCGGGCATGGATTCCTCCAGGCCCCGGCCGTCGGGGAGGTCGTGCGCGATCTGTTCCTGGAGCGCGAGCCGCCCGTGGACGTGTCGTCCCTGAGCGCCGACCGGTTCCGGGTGGGCGCGGGCGGCAGGCCCGAGGCCCACGTCGTGTGACGGCCCCCGGCCACCGCCGGACCCGTAGAGGAGAGGAGCCCCCATGACCCCCCACCACGCCCCCTGGCAGCTGCGCGCCGCCTTCGCCGTCCGGCTCTCCGCGATGTACGGGCGCGAAGTCCCCGCGTACGCCACCCTCGTCGACGTCTCCCGCGAGGTGAACGAGGACGTCCTGCGCGCCCGCGGCGCCGACGCCGAGCGGCTCGGCTCCATCGGCCGGGTCACCGCCGAGCGGCACGGCGCGATCCGCGTGGGCACCCCGGCCGAACTCGGCCAGGTGGCCCGGATCTTCGGGGCGCTCGGGATGCGGCCCGTCGGCTTCTACGACTTGCGCGAGGCCGCCGCCAGCGCCGTGCCCGTCGTGTCCACCGCCTTCAGGCCCGTCGCCGCCGACGAGCTCGCCCGCAACCCCTTCCGCGTGTTCACCTCCCTGCTCACCCCCGCCGACCCCCGGTTCTTCGACGACGGCCTGCGGCGGCGCCTCGAAGGGTTCCTCGCCGCGCGCGAGCTGTTCCCCGCCGAGCTGCTCGCCCTCGCCGACCGGGCCGAGCGCGACGGCGGCCTCGGCGGCTCGGACGCCGAACGGTTCCTGGAACTCGCCGTGGCCGCCTTCGAGTTGTCCGCCGAACCCCTCGACAAGGGCTGGTACGAGGAGCTGGAGCGGGTCTCCGCCGTCGCCGCCGACATCGGGGGCGTGCGCGGCACGCACCTCAACCACCTCACGCCCCGCGTCCTCGACATCGACGAGCTGTACCGGCGCATGACCGCGCGCGGCGTCGAGATGATCGACACCGTGCAGGGGCCGCCCGCCTGGGAGGGCCCCGACGTGCTGCTGCGGCAGACCTCCTTCAGGGCTCTCGACGAGCCCCGCGCGCTGCGGCTCGCCGACGGCCGGGTCGTCACCGGGACGCTGCGGGTGCGGTTCGGAGAGGTGGAGGCGCGCGGGATCGCGCTCACGCGGGCGGGGCGCGCCCTCTACGACGACCTGCTCACCCGCGTCGACGAACGGGCTCCCGCCGGGCCCGCCGAGCGCGCGGACGCCGCCCGGGAGCTGTGGCGCGCCCGCTTCCCCCGCACCGAACGGGAGCTCGCCTCGCGCGGGCTCGGCCACTTCACGTACCACGTCGTGGCGGACCCGCCGCGCGCCGGGAGCCCGCCGCCCGCCCGCCTCCAGGACCTCGTCGACCAGGGGTGGGTGCGGGCCGAACCCCTCGTGTACGAGGACTTCCTGCCCCGCTCGGCCGCCGGGATCTTCCAGTCCAACCTGCGCGACGCGGGCGTACGGGACGACGGGCGGGCCGGTGTCGCCTACGACCTGGACTGGATGTCCGGGGTGCTCGGGCGGGAGGTGGCGGATCCGTTCGCGCTGTACGAGGCGCGTGAGCGGGGGTCCCTGGAGCGGGTCGCCGGGGAACTTGGGCTCCCCGGCGGGCTCCCCGGCGGGCTCACCGAAGGTCCCGCCTGAGGGCTCGGCCCCCCGTCCGCCCTTCATCGCGCTGCGCGCTCGTCCTCAAACGCCGGACGGGCTGAATACGTCCGGACCGGCTGACTACACAAGGAGACCCCATGACCTCTGCGACCCCCACCCTGCCCACCACCGACTCCCTGCGCGACCGCGCCCGTTCCGCTCTCGGTGAGGTCGGGGCGCGCGTTCCGGAAGGGGGCGGGCTCGTCGCTCGTACGCCCCTCACGGGGGAGGACCTCTTCCCGGTGGGCGCGGCCACGGCGGAGCGGGCCGGGGAGGCGGTCGGGGCCGCGGCCGAGGCGTTCCGGGTGTGGCGGGCGGTGCCCGCGCCGCGGCGCGGGGAACTGGTGCGGCGGCTCGGGGAACTGCTCCGCGTCCACCAGGGCGACCTCGCCGACCTGATCACCATCGAGGCGGGCAAGATCCGCTCGGAGGCGCTCGGCGAGGTGCGGGAGATGATCGACATCTGCGACTTCGCGGTCGGCCTTTCGAGGCAGCTCTACGGGCGGACCATCGCCTCCGAGCGGCCCGGACACCGCCTCGCCGAGACCTGGCACCCGCTCGGCGTCGTCGGCGTCATCTCCGCGTTCAACTTCCCGGCGGCCGTCTGGTCCTGGAACACGGCCGTCGCCCTGGTCTGCGGCGACACCGTGGTGTGGAAGCCGTCCGAGCTGACGCCGCTGGTCTCGCTCGCCTGCGACCGGCTCCTCGCCCGCGCCGCCGAGGACGTGGGCGCGCCCGCGGGGGTGCACCAGCTGCTGCTCGGCGACCGGGCCGTGGGGGAGCGGCTTGTGGACGACCCGCGGGTGGCGCTCGTCAGCGCCACCGGGTCCACGCGGATGGGCCGCGAGGTGGGCCCGCGCGTCGCCGCGCGCTTCGGGCGCTCACTGCTCGAACTGGGCGGGAACAACGCCGCCGTGGTCGCGCCGTCCGCCGATCTGGACCTCGCCGTGCGCAGCGTCGTGTTCGCGGCGGCGGGCACCGCCGGGCAGCGGTGCACGACGCTGCGCCGCCTCATCGCGCACGAGAGCGTCGTGGACGCGCTCGTCGCCCGGCTCGCGGCCGCGTACCGGAAGCTGCCCATCGGCGACCCCTTCGACGAGGGCACCCTGGTGGGGCCGCTGATCTCGGTGGCCGCGCTCGACCGCATGCAGGACGCGCTCGCCCGCGCCCAGGCCGAGGGCGGCAAGCTCCTCGCGGGCGGCCAGCGGCGCCTCGCCGGCCTCGCGCCGGACGCCGCGTACGTCGAGCCCGTCCTGATGCGCGTCGACGGGCAGCGGGGCGTGGTGCGCGAGGAGACCTTCGCGCCGGTCCTGTACGTGCTGACGTACGACCGGTTCGAGGAGGCCGTCGCGCTGCACAACGACGTGCCGCAGGGGCTCTCGTCCAGCGTGTTCACGCGCGACCAGCGCGAGGCCGAGCTGTTCCTGTCCGCCGAGGGCTCCGACTGCGGCATCGTCAACGTCAACATCGGCACGTCGGGCGCGGAGATCGGCGGGGCCTTCGGCGGCGAGAAGGAGACCGGCGGCGGGCGCGAGTCCGGATCGGACGCGTGGCGCGCGTACATGCGGCCCGCCACGAACACCGTCAACTACTCGGGCGAGCTCGCCCTGGCGCAGAACGTCAGCTTCCTCTAAGGCCCTAGGGTTCTACCCCCGGCCGTCCGCGGCCGTGACGCGGGTCAGGTCGAGGGTGTACGTGACGCCGGGCTGCCCGTCGAGGACGGTGTCGCCGCCGGGGACGAAGCCGGTGCGGGCGAGCACGGCCTGGGAGCCGGGGTTGTCGAGGGTCGTCGCGGCCCGCAGCGACGTCAGGCCGTACTCCGCGAGGGCGAGCACGCACACCTGGCGCACGGCGGACGTGGCGAGCCCCTGGGAGGAGGCCTTCTTGGCGACGCGGTAGCCGAGATCGGCCGCGCCGTCCGCCACGTCCACCAGGTTCACCCGCCCGAGGATCTCGCCGTCGCCGCCCACCAGGACGTGGAAGTGGCAGGTCCCGGCCTCCTGTTCGGCGAGCAGGGCGCGGTGGCGCGCGTCGAACGCCGTGAAGTAGTCATCACCGCGGTCCGGGACCGACGCGGCGAAGTAGGCGCGGTTCTCGCGTTCGAAGGCGAGCAGGGCCGGGGCGTGGTCGGCGCGCAGGCGCTGGAGTTCGGGCATGGCCTCACGGTACGTCGGCCGGGGCCGCCACCGGCAGTGATTAACGCCCTCTGAGCAGGCGGCCCTTCCCGTTCCGGCCCCGGCCCCCGCTAGTCGCGCGGCGTCAGGGAGAACCCGAAGGGGACCGTCCCCGGGTCGACGGCCGTGACGCCGCCGTCGACGGTGAGCGTCGCGCCGTTCACGAAGGACGCGGCGGGCGAGAGCAGCCACGCGATGGCCTCGGCGACCTCTTCGGGCGTGCCGGTGCGGCCCGCCGGGATCAGCCGCGTGGCCTCCTCGTACGCGGTGTCGATGCCCGCCATGCCGTCGCCGAGGCCCGCGGCCTGGGCGAACACGGCCATGCGCCGGTCGGCCATCTCCGTGCGCACCCAGCTCGGGCAGACGGTGTTGGCGCGCAGGCCGCGGGCGCCGTAGTCGACGGCGAGGGAGCGGCACAGCTGGAGCAGCGCGGCCTTGGAGGTGGCGTAGGCGGCGTTGCCGACGCCGTTGCGCAGCGCGGACACCGAGGCGACGGCGACGACCGAGCCGCGGGTCTCAAGGAGGTGCGGCAGCGCGGCCCGCAGCAGGTGGAAGGGGCCGGTCAGATTGGTGGTGAGGACGGTCTCCCAGTCCTCGGGCGACAGCTCGCCGACGGCGCCCGGGCGGCCGACCCCGGCGTTCAGGACGACGCCGTCGAGCCGCCCGTACGCGTCCACGGCCGCCGCGACGAGGGCGGCCACCGCATCGGGGTCGCCCGCGTCGGACGGGTGGGCGAGCGCGCCGGTCTCCTCCGCGAGGCGGCGCAGCGGTTCGGGGCGCCGCCCGGAGACGACCACCTGGTGCCCGGCGGCGCGCAGTTGGCGGGCGGTGGCGGCACCGATGCCGGTACCGCCACCGGTGACGAGGACAACGCGGCTGTCAGCCATGGTCGTTCAGCCTCCCTGAAGGGCTCGCCCTGATGGCGCTGGTCCTGATGGCGCGTGCCCCACCACTCTGTCATCCCCGCCCACCGGCCCCACCGGCCGCCCGCGTTACGGGCGGCCGTCCCTCAGTCGACGTACACGCTGGTTCCGAACTCGGAGACCGACGACTCGCCGGGAGCGACGAGTGCGAGGAGGGCGCCGGTGCAGTCCGGCCCCGAGAAGACGAGAGCGGCCTCGTCGGTGTGGTTGTCGACGGTGAGCGGCCGGCTGTCCGTGTCGTAACAGCCGCTGGGGTCCGCGTACTCGACGCCGCCGACGACCAGTACCCCTTCCGCGGCGAGCGCGGAGCCCGGCAGCGCGAGCGCGAGCGTTCCGGCCGCGACGACGGATCCGAGGGCGAGGGCGATACGACGCATGAGCGGTCCTCCTGACGATCGGGGCCGCCGAACGCGGCCCACGCGAGAACCGAACGTACGCGATCAGGCACGTACCGTCACCGGCGCGCGGGGGCTCAAGATCCCGAGTGCGGGGGTTCCCGCACGCCAGGTCGTGTGTTACCTTGCGAACAGCACGTGCGTACGCCCCTTCTGGGTGCCGTGCTTCCCCTCTCCGAGCCTGGGCGTTCCGCACCGGGTTCGGATTCCTTCTCGGATCTCTGTCTTCCGGCCGACGGTCCCCGCGTCCCCTCAGACGTCCTGCACGTCCTGCGAAGTCCTGCGACGTTCTGCAACGCTCCGCGACGTCTGCGACGGCGTGTTCTCTCCGCCTCACGGGACCGGCCCGGCCCTCTCCCGCGCAGTCCGCGCAGTCCGCGCAAGTCTCGCGTTGTCGCGAAAGGACCCCACCCACTCATGAACTCCACAACAACCGACGTACTACGTATCCACAGCGGTGTCCTGGACATCGCCAAGAGCGACGGGCACCTGCGCGCCGAAGGCTGCGTGCCAGGCCCCGGCGACGTCCTCGTGCCCGCCGCCCTCGCCCGCCGGTCCGGCCTGCGCGCGGGCGATGTCGTCGAGGGCACCTGCGGCGAACGGCCGCGCGTGCTCACCGAGGTCACCCGCGTCAACGGCCGGGTGCCCCGAGGGCTGCGCGAGCGGCCCCGGTTCGGCGACCTCACACCGCTGCACCCGCACGAGCGGCTGCGCCTGGGGACGCGGGGCGGCGCGCTCGCGCCGCGCGTCGTCGACCTGGTGGCGCCCATCGGCAAGGGCCAGCGCGGCCTGATCGTCGCGCCGCCGCGCACCGGCAAGACCGTCCTCCTCAAGGACATCGCCACCGCCGTCGCCGCCCACCACCCCGAGTGCCACCTCATGGTCGTCCTGCTCGACGAGCGGCCCGAGGAGGTCACCGAGATGCGCCGCTCCGTACGGGGCGAGGTGCTCGCCTCCACCTTCGACCGCGCCCCCAAGGCGCACATCGCGCTCGCCGAACTCGCCGTGGAGCGCGCCAAGCGGCTCGTCGAGGAGGGGCGCGACGTGGTGATGCTCTTCGACTCGCTCACCCGGCTGTGCCGCGCCTACAACAACTCCGCCGCGAGCGGCGGGCGCACGCTCAGCGGGGGCGTCGACGCGGGCTCCGTGCAGGGGCCCAAGCGGCTCTTCGGGGCCGCGCGGTGCGCCGAGGAGGGCGGGTCCCTGACCATGCTCGCGACCGTCCTCGTGGAGACCGGGTCGCGGGCCGACGAGTACTACTTCGAAGAGCTCAAGTCCACCGGGAACATGGAGCTGCGGCTCGACCGGGGCCTCGCTGACCGGCGCGTGTTCCCCGCCGTGGACGTCGAGCCCTCCGGGACCCGGCGGGAGGAACTGCTGGTTCCGGAAGGCGAGTTGGCGGCCCTGCGGGGGTTGCGGCGGGCGCTTGGGCGGCGGGAGGCCGTGGAGGCCCTGCTGGAGCGGTTGCGGCGGGCACCCGACAACGCGGCGTTCCTGCGCGGCGCGTAGGCCCTCGCGGGGCGCCCCAGGCCCGCCCCTTCCCGAACTGGGGCTCCGCCCCAGACCCCGCTCCTCAAACGCCGGAGGGGCGAAAACTGTCGCAGCCACGGCCGGGAGATCCAGCCCGTCCGGCGTTTGAGGACGAGGCGCGAAGCGCCGATTGTCTGTGAGCGGGGGAACGGGGGCGGCAGCACCCGGATCGGGAAGGGGCGGGTCTGGGGCGCCCCGCGAGGGTCAGCGGGCGGTGCGGGTGATGTGGATGCGGTGGTTGCCGGCCAGGTCCACCCCCGTGACCTTGACCTTCACGCCGGTCTCGCGGTCGGTGAAGGTCTCGCCCAGGACGTACGGCGCGTCCGAAAGCTCCGCGTGCACGTTGGGGCTGCGGGTGCACCCCCCGCTGTCCCGGGTGGCGTCGGACACGCTGACGGGACCGCGCCCGGTGTCGACGTCCGCGTCCACCCGGTAGACGAGCACACCGGGACGGCACACGGCCTCGTCGTTGCCCGCGCGGGTGCGCAGCTCGACGGCGTACCCGGTCCTCGGCGTCAGCGGCACGAACGCCAGCTTCGTGCCGCGGCCCCGCTCGGCCAGCGGCGTCAGCAGGTGCTCCGTGGTGCCGGGGGCGGCCGCGCAGGCGACCTGGGTGTCATCCAGCCAGCCCAGCTTCCACTTGTGCCAGCCGAGCAGGTCGTTGTTGGCGCCCCAGTCCTCGCTCATGATGTCCCAGTGGCCGACCGCGCCCCCGCCGTCCTGCGTGTACAGGTCGGGCAGCCCGAAGACGTGGCCGTTCTCGTGGGGCAGGACGCGGTAGCCGGTCCGGTCGTAGCTGCCGGAGCCGTCGTCCTGGCGGCTGTAGACGAAGGACGCGTTGGCGACCGGGACCCCGTCGGCCACCGGCGCCTCGTGGTTGCCCGCGAACGTCACCGACAGGACGGTGTCCAGGGCGGAGGGGCCCGCGTTCGGGGTGATGAGGACGTTGAGGAGGTCGTACGCGCGGAAGTCGACGTCCGGATCGGCCGCGGCCACGATGTCCTGGACCAGGTCGCGGTAGCCGGGGTCGAAGGGGGCGCCCCGCTGTATCCCGTACTTCTTGAAGGGCTTGGGCATCCGCAGCCAGTCGCTGACCGGGACCTCGGCGCGGTAGTCGAGGCGGCCGTAGGAACTGGTGCGAAACCAGTCGGAGGTCTGGGGGAAGAACTCCCCGAGGCGGTCGAGGGCGGAGCCCTCGCCGGGGGCGTCGGAGAAGTCGACCATCAGGTTCAGGGCGCGCACGGTGCCGGTGGAGCGCGCGTAGCCGGGTCCGGTCGGGACGCCCTCCGACATCTGGACGCCGAGCTCGCCGCTGATCATGCAGGGGCCGAGCGCCGTGGAGCGGGCCTGTGCGACGGGGCCCGCCGCCGAGGGGGTGTCCGCCAGGAGGCGGCCGGTGCTCGCGGACGTGGTGACGGCGAGCACGACCGCGGCGGCGGAGCCGAGGGCCAGGGCCCGGGCGGCCTTGCGCCGCCGCAGGACCGGCGACGCCTTGGACCCGGCGCCGCGGCCCCGGCCTATGCCCTTCCACGTCGGCTGCTGCATGCGTGGGCCCTCCGCTCCGCGGCAGCCGCCCGGTCCGGCTGCGCCCTGTGCGATCACCCTGTGCCGGAGGGTGCGCGGGCGCGCGCTGAGCGGGACCGATCGTGGGTTTCTCGGGGGATCGTGGGAAAGGGCGCGGCGGTTGGGCGAATCGGGTCATGGGCGGGTCGGTAGGAAGGGGATCGGAGATGTGATGTAGGTCACTCCCGGACGGGGAAATAAGCGGGGAGCGTCTCCCCGTTTAGACCGGTGTCCGCGCGAAACGGGGAACGACTCCCCGCATCGCACCCCTCAGGTCCCGTCGCACCCCTCAGGTCCCGTCGCACCCCTCAGGTCCCGCCGGGAAATTCGTTGGACCCGCCCCATGGGGCCCTGCGAACCTGAGGCCGCCTGCGCTTCGAGGAGTTGTTCGCCGTGGAAACCGCCACCGCCGCGCAGCGCCGTGCACCCCGCCCCAGGGCGGACGCGCTGCGCAACCGGGAGCGGATCGTCACCGCCGCACGGGAGTCCTTCGTCGAGTTCGGGGCGGACGTGCCGCTCGACGAGATCGCCCGCCGCGCGGGCGTCGGCAACGCCACGGTGTACCGCCACTTCGCCGACCGCGCCGAACTGGTGCACCACGTCCTGCTCTTCGTCACCGACCGCGTCACGGCCCAGGCCGACGAGGCGGTCGAGGCCGCCGACGCCGACCCGGCGGCCGCCTTCGAGGCGCTGCGCCGCTTCGCGCACGCCGCGGTGGAGGAGCGCATCGGCGCGCTGTGCCCGATCATCTCCGAAGCGCTCGACCCCGAGCACCCGGACCTGCACGCCGCCCGGCTCCGCCTCGAAGGCGCGGTGGAGGGGCTCATGGCGCGCGTCCGCGACGCGGGCCAGCTGCGCACCGACATCGGCGTCGGTGACCTGATGGTCGCCCTGTCGCAGCTGACCCGGCCGCTGCCGGGCTCCAGCGGCTGCCTCATGGACTTCGACCGGTTCGTCCACCGCCATCTCCAGCTGTTCCTGGACGGCCTGATGGCACCGGCCCGCTCCACGCTTCCGGGACACCCCGCGACCTTGGAGGACCTACGCAACAAGGCGCACTGACCAGCGTCGGCCGACCTGGGACCTGGGTCGGAAGGAGGATCTGACCTCCCTACCCGGGACCCATGCGCCCGCCCGTCCTTCTGGTGTCTCGTTCAACAGTCACCACGTTTGCCTGTCTTTGCCTCTTTGTTCTTTCCGCTCTTCCTGTTCTTCCTGTTCTTCCTGTTCTTGCTGTTCTGCCTGTCTATTCCTGCGTCTCTCTAGGTGGCTCCACCCATGTCACAGTCAGCCGTCACGTCACCCGTCACGTCACCCGCTCCCGATCCAAAGCGCTGGAACGCGCTTGTCTTCATCGCGCTCGCCCAGCTGATGGTCGTCCTCGACGCCACCATCGTGAACATCGCGCTGCCCTCCGCCCAGGAGGACCTCGGCATATCCGAGGGCAACAAGCAGTGGGTCATCACCGCCTACGCCCTCGCCTTCGGCGGTCTGCTGCTGTTCGGCGGCCGCATCGCCGACCTCTGGGGCCGCAAGCAGACCTTCGTCACCGGACTCATCGGCTTCGCCGCGGCCTCCGCCCTCGGCGGCGCCGCCACCGGCGAGGCCATGATGCTCGGCGCCCGCGCCCTCCAGGGCGTCTTCGGCGCCCTGCTCGCGCCCGCCGCCCTCTCCCTGCTCGCGGTGATGTTCACCGAGGCCAAGGAGCGCGCCAAGGCGTTCGGCATCTACGGCGCCATCGCCGGTGGTGGCGGTGCCGTCGGCCTGATCCTCGGCGGCTTCCTCACCGAGTACCTGAACTGGCGCTGGACGTTCTTCGTGAACATCCCGTTCGCGATCATCGCCGCCGCCGGTGCCTACTTCGTGATCCGCGAGCCCGCCGAGGGCCGCAACCGCTCGCCGCTCGACATCCCCGGCGTGGTCCTCTCCACCCTCGGTCTGGTGGCGCTCGTCTACGGCTTCACGCGCGCCGAGTCCGACGGCTGGTCGGACACCGTGACGGTCTCCATGTTCGTCGCGTCGGCCGTGCTCCTGCTCGCGTTCGTCCTCACCGAGGCCAAGGTCCGCCACCCGCTGCTCCCGCTGCGCGTCCTGACCGAGCGCAACCGCGGCGGCGTCTACCTGTCGCTCGGCCTCGCGATCATCTCGATGTTCGGCCTGTTCCTGTTCCTCACGTACTACCTGCAGATCGTGAAGGGCTACTCGCCGGTCAAGACCGGCTTCGCGTTCCTGCCGATGATCGTCGGCATGATCACGGGTTCCACGCAGATCGGCACCCGGCTCATGCTCCGCGTCCCGCCGCGCTTCCTGATGGCTCCGGGCTTCCTGCTCGCCGCCCTCGGCATGCTGCTCCTGACGCAGCTGGACATCGACACCTCGTACGCCGGTCTGATCCTGCCCGCGCAGCTGATGCTCGGCCTCGGCATGGGTACGGCGTTCATGCCCGCCATGTCGCTCGCCACCCACGGTGTCGAGCCGCGTGACGCCGGTGTCGCCTCCGCGATGGTCAACACCTCGCAGCAGGTCGGCGGCGCCATCGGCACCGCCCTCCTGAACACCATCGCGGCGTCCGCGACCACCGCCTACCTCACCGACCACGCGGCCTCCGCCACCACTCCGGCGGCGCAGAAGCTGGTCGCGGCCAAGGCCATGGTGGAGGGCTACACGGCGGCCATCTGGTGGGCGGTCGGCATCCTCGTGGTGTCCTCGGCCATCGCCTTCGTCCTGGTGAACACCGGTGCCCCCAAGACCGGCCCGGCCTCCGGCGACGGTGAGGGCGCCGAGAACGAGGTGAAGATCCCGGTGGTGGCGCACTGACGCCACACCCGCCCCTCAGGGCACGGCGGGGCGGGCCCGCCCGCCGCTCCTAGCGGAGCCAGGGCAGGTCCGCCCCCGCCTGATTCGGCTGAAGTCCCTCGGCGACGATCCGCATGATCTCGCCGAGGGACTTCTGCTGTGCGGGGCTGAGCCGGTCGAAGAGGGCCTGCCGGACGGCCCGCACATGGCCGGGCGCGGTCTGGCGCAGGACCTCGAAGCCGTCCTCGGTGAGGATCGCGAACTGCCCGCGCTTGTCCGTCGGACAGTCCTCGCGCCGCACCCAGCCGCTCTTCTCCAGGCGCGCGACGGCGTGTGAGAGCCGGGACCGGGTGATCTTGGAGCCGCGCGCGAGCTCGGTCATCCGCAGGCGGCGGCGCGGCGCCGCGGAGAGCTGCACGAGCAGCCCGTAGTAGACGTGCGGCATGCCCGCGTCCCGCTGGAGCTGCCGGTCGAGATAGTCCTCCAGGAGCGTGGAGGCGTGCACGTACGCCAGCCATGTGCGCTGTTCCTCGTCGTCGAGCCAGCGCGGATCGACGGCGGCGTCCCGTTCCGAGGTGGATGGCGTGTCCATGCATCCCACTGTACGAGGCCTTCCTGTGCGGTCGGCCCGCGCTACAGCGCGGGCGGGTTGAGCTCCACGCCCCGCAGCGCCGCGGCCCGCGCCCGCTCGTCGCCGACGTCGAGGGCGGTGTCCGCGAACTTGATCGTGTGGTCGTCGCCGTGCGCGGCGGCCCGCGCGAAGACCTCGTCGAAGGTACTGGTGGCGGCGTCCGCGCGGGCGGTACGGGTCTGCTCGGGCGGCGCCGGGGCCGCGGGGGCGTAGGCGGCGGTGACCGCGGCGCTCGCCGCCCAGGCCGCGTCGAGCGAGGCGGGCCACAGCTCGCGGGGGAGCGCGGGCAGGGCGCGGAGCACCGCGTTCGGGGCGGTCGCGGCGTGCACCAGCATGATCGGCTCGCCGTGGCCGTGGTCGGCGAAGCGGTGCACGGCGGCGCCCACAAGCTCGGCGAGGCGGTCGCGGGCGGCTTCGGGGCCGAGCCCCGCGGCCGGTGCGTCCGTGGCGGGCCCCGCCGCCGGGCCCGCGGGCCACACCGGGACCGAGGCCAGCTGGGCGAACCGCGCCGGCAGCGAGCCGTCCTGGTGCGCGATGAGCTCGACGGCGGCGAGCGCGTCGGCGGCCCCGGCGGCGGGCGCGAGCGCGACCGGCGCGCGCGGCGGCAGCGGGGTGTGGCGCGCGGCCCAGTAGCCGAGGCCGTGGGCCAGCTCGGCCAGGCGCGGGGCGCTCTCGCCGCCGCCCGGGCCGATGAGGGCCCGCACGGCGTGGCCGACGCGGATCACCGGGTGCGTGGAGCCGCCCGCGATGCCGGGAAGCAGCACCGGCCACCAGGCGGCGAGCACCTCGCGCCAGGGCCGCTCGGCGATGGCCCGCGAGAAGAAGTCGATCCAGTCGGCGGCGCGACGCGGGTCGCCGAGCGCCTCGCGCCAGTCGGCGCCGGTGACGGGGGACACCCGGGCGGGCATGTCCTCCAGCTTGTGGCGGTAGTAGTCGAGCCACCGGTGCACGGCGCTGGCCTGGCCGCCGCGGACCAGGGCCTCCACGGCCATCGGGCCGTGGTTGGTCAGCCGCCCAAGACGCTCGGGGCCGCTGGCGTGCAGCCGCTGGAGGGCCTCGTCGAGGACGCCGTCGTCTGTCCCGGTCGCGGTGCGCGTTGCGGCGCGTGTCTCGTCCATGGCGGCACGGTAGGCAGCGCGGTGCCGGGACCGTAACGGTCTGCGGGCCTAGTCCCCTGGCCCGACGCGCCCGTATCCACCCGGCTCCGGTGTCCGCACCTTCCCCGGAACGCCCGGATTCCGGTGATTTGACCGCCTGAGCAACCATCAGGCGGCGCGGGCCGTCTTTGGGGTGGGAGGGCAGCCAACGGCGGCGCTCTTCCGGCAGAAACGGGACGGTGCCGAATGTGACGGCGGTCTCATGGGCGCCGTGCTCGCGGATCTCTGCGAGCGCGCCGACGTCCCCCTCGGTTCCGGGTCTGACCTGCACGTCTTTACGTTCCTGCGGGACTCGTCCGCCCTCTGTGGCCGCACAGGGTACTGCATGATCACGAAAACGGATGCGCGGCTTGGGAATTCTGTCCGGATTCCAGTCGTTGTTTCCATCGGAAGCGGGGCACCTGGGAAGGTGTGCCGTCCACCACAGGTCCACCCCAGGACCGCCCGGATCACCGGCCCCACGGCCGGGCCGACGCCGGACCGACCAGTGACAACCACGCAAGGGAGCACGCATGGCAACCCGTGCCGTCGCCCGTCGTACGACCGCCCGCACCGGCGGTGCCGACGCGGCACGCAGTGTTCGCGCTTCAGGCGGCGAGATCGCCGACCGCGACCTGGTCGGCATGTATCTGGACGAGATAGCGCGCACGCCCCTGCTCGACGCGGCGAAGGAAGTCGAGCTCTCCCAGATCATCGAGGCCGGGGTCTATGCCCGCCAGATCCTGGGCGGGGAGGTCGAGCGCGACAAGAAGTCTCCCGCCGCGAGCCGCGAGGAGCTCGAGGCCCTCGTCGCCGACGGGGAGCGGGCGAAGGACGTCTTCATCCGGTCGAACCTCCGCCTGGTCGTCGCCGTCGCCCGCCGCTATCCGCGCAGCGGCCTGCCCCTCCTCGACCTGATCCAGGAGGGCAACGCGGGCCTGGTCCGCGCGGTCGAGAAGTTCGACTACGCCAAGGGCTTCAAGTTCTCCACGTACGCGACCTGGTGGATCCGCCAGGCCATCACCCGCTCCATAGCCGACCAGTCGCGCACCATCCGGCTGCCCGTGCACCTGGTGGAGGAGCTCGGCCGCATCCGCCGCGTCCAGCGCGAGTTCAACCGCGAGCACGGCCGCGAGCCGGAGCACGCGGAGATCGCCGCCGAGCTGTCCTCGACGCCCGAGCGCGTCGGCGACGTCCTTGACTGGGCTCGCGACCCGGTCTCGCTGAACATGGCGGTGGACGACGAGGGCGACACCCAGTTCGGCGACCTCCTCGAGGACACCTCGGCGGTCTCCCCCGAGCAGTCCGTCCTCACGCTGCTGCGCAGCGAGGAGCTCGACGACCTGATCGGCCGCCTCGACCAGCGCACGGCCTCCATCATCAAGATGCGGTACGGCATCGTGGACGGCCGCGAGCGCACGCTCACCGAGGTCGGCAAGGAGCACGGTCTCACGCGTGAGCGGATCCGCCAGATAGAGAAGCACGCGCTCCTCGAGCTGAAGAAGCTGGCGCGCGACACCGGCTTCGACGCGGCGGCCTAGGCGGCCGGCGGACCAGGCCGGGGGCGCGCCCCCGGCTGCCCCGCTGTCGCCGCTCCGCGCCTCGTCCTCAATCGCCGGACGGGCTTGAGATCGCCGCTTCGCGGCTCGTCCTCAATCGCCGGACGGGCTGGAAGGGGCGCCGGGGCCGGCAGGTTGCAGCCCGTCCGAAGCTTGGCTGGCGAGCAGCGGACCGGCAGGTTCTAGCCCGTCCGGCGTTTGAGGACGAGCCGCGGAGCGGCAAGCTTTCAGCCTGTCCGGCGCTCGAGGGCGAGCAGTGGACCGGCAGGTTTTAGCCCGTCCGGCGTTTGAGGACGAGGCGCGGAGCGCCGATTTGCGGGGTGCGCCGATGAGCGGGGTGCGCCCTGGCACCGGGCGCCGTCGACCTAATGGATGCCCCCGGCACGGGAAAGGCGCTGCCCCAGCTCCCGCACGCGGTCCACCAGCTCCGCCGGGCCCCGGACCACGAAGTCGGTCTCGACCCAGATGAGCCGCGCCGCCACCCACTCCACCGGCTCGGTCACCGCGCCGCGCAGCCGGCAGCGGTCGGCGCCGACCGCGACAAGATCGCCGAGGGAGGCGGGCAGCCGCCCGCCCACCCGGTCGCGGGGCGCGTGGAACTCCACGTCCACCTCGTACGCCGCGGACTCCGGCCGCCGCGCGAGCACGCTCCGCCGCACATACGCGTCCGCGCTGCCGCCCGGCAGCATCCGCGGCGCGAACCGCACCCCCGTGGCGAACGGCTCCGCCACCCGGTCAACGCGGAACGTGCGCCAGTCCTGCCGCTCCAGGTCGTAGGCGACCAGATACCAGCGCCGCCCCGTGGACACCAGGCGGTGCGGCTCGGTCAGGCGCTTCGACGGCGTGCCGTCCTTCGCCTCGTAGGCGAACCGCAGCTGCTCGTGGGCGGCCGTAGCCGACGCCATCACCGTCAGCGTCTCCGGCGCGATCCGCGCCCCGTCCCCGCTGGTCAGCGACATCGTCGCGGCCCCCAGGGCGGACACCCGGTGGCGCAGCCGGGACGGAAGGACCTGCTCCAGCTTGGCGAGCGCCCGCACCGACGCCTCCTCCACGCCCTCGACGGCGTGCCCGGCCCCGGCCCGCAGCCCCACCGCGATGGCCACGGCCTCCTCGTCGTCGAGCACGAGCGGCGGCATCGCCTTGCCCGCCACCAGGCGGTAGCCCCCGCTCGCGCCGTGCGTCGCCTGCACCGGATACCCCAGCTCCCGCAGCCGGTCGACGTCCCGCCGCACCGTGCGCCTGCTGACGCTCAGCCGGTCGGCGAGCTCACCGCCCGGCCACTCGCGCGGCGTCTGCAGCAGGGAGAGGAGCTGGAGCAGCCGTGCCGGTGTGTCCGTCGTCATCAGGGGCCTCCCGCCGCCGGGGTCCGGCAACCGTTGTCCGAACGTGACCCCAGCATCCCGTACAACTAGGTCACAACCTGACCTATACGGCTCCTAGCCTGACGGCATGACTTCTCCCAGCACCCCCAGTACGGCTGTGCCGTCCCCGGCGTCACCGGGCGATCGTCGCCGGTGGTTCGCCCTGGCGATCGTGATGACGGCCGCCTTCATGGACCTGGTCGACGTGACGATCGTGAACATCGCGATCCCGTCCATCCAGCGGGACGAGGGGGCCTCGTTCAGCCACATCCAGTGGATCACCGCGGGGTACGCGCTGGCGCTCGGTGCGGGCCTGATCACCGGCGGTCGCCTCGGCGACATCTACGGCCGCAGGAAGATATTCCTCGTCGGCATCACCGGCTTCACCATCGCCTCCGCGCTCTGCGGCTTCGCCGCCAACCCGGACATGCTGGTCGCCTCCCGGATCCTGCAGGGCGCGATGGCCGCGCTGATGGTGCCGCAGGTCCTCTCGATCGTGCACGCCACCTTCCCGGCGCACGAGCGCGGCAAGGTCTTCGGTCTGTTCGGCATGGTCGTCGGCCTCGGCGCGGTCTCCGGTCCGCTGCTCGGCGCGCTCCTGACGGAGTGGAACCTCTTCGGCCTCGAATGGCGCCCGATCTTCCTCATCAACCTCCCCGTCGGCATCGCGGGCCTGATCCTCGGCCGCAAGTTCATCGAGGAGTCCAAGGCCCCGAAGGCCCTCAAGCTGGACCTGGTCGGCGTCGTCCTGGTCACGGCGGGCGCGCTGATGCTGCTCTACCCGCTGACGCGCGGGCGCGAGCTGGACTGGCCGGTGTGGGGGTACGTGATGATGGCGGGCGCGCTCGTCGTCTTCGGCGCCCTCGTGGCGTACGAGAAGCACAAGGCCAAGAAGGACGGTTCGCCGCTCATCGAGCTCTCGCTGTTCAAGGTGAAGAGCTTCGCCGGAGGCATCGCCGTGCAGACCGTGTTCGGCGTCTCGCTCGGCATCTTCTTCCTGGTCTGGACGATGTACATGCAGGTCGGCCTCGGCTGGAGCGCGCTGCGCGCCGGTGTCACGGGCGTGCCCTTCTCCATCGCGGTGTCCGCCGCTGCCGGACTCTCCGTGCAGGTGCTCGTGCCCCGCTTCGGCCGCAAGGTCCTGCAGGCCGGTGCGCTGACCATGGCCGCGGGCGTCCTCATCTACATCTGGGAGGCCGACCGGTACGGCGCCGGGATCGCGTCCTGGCAGATGGCGCTTCCGCTGGTCGTCATGGGCCTCGGCATGGGCCTGATCGTGGCGCCCCTCACCGACGCGATCCTCTCCGAGGTGCCGCGCGAGCACGCCGGTTCGGCGTCCGGCCTCCTCAACACCGTCCAGCAGATGGGCAACGCGTTCGGCCTCGGCCTGGTGTCCGTCGTCTTCTACGGCGTCATCGACGAGAAGGTGACTCCGGACCGCATCCCGGCCGAGTTCATCAACGGCTTCCAGCACGCGCTGTGGTGGGTCGTGGCGGTCCTCGTCGCCATCTTCCTGCTGATGCTGACCCTGCCGAAGAAGCCCAAGCAGCACATCGAGGGCGCGGATGACTCCGGTGACTCCGGCGAGGAGGCGGCTGCCCCGGCGGAGGGCGTGGTCAAGTCCCACGAGCCGGCGCTGACCCGCTGACCGGCTGCCCCCCGCCGCTCCGCGGCGCCACAGCCCCACCCCGTCACGGGGTGGGGCTGTCCCGTTGTCCGGCAACGGCGTGGGGCTGTCCCGCTGTCCGGCACTCGCCCTGCCTGCCGGAGGCCAAGGCCCGCCCGCGCGGGGCTCAAAGCCCGAATGTGTCTGTTCTATGCCCGAGTGTGTTTACTTCGCGGCTTCCCGGGCGTACGCTGCGGGCGAACCCACCCAATCGGGCAAACGCCAGGAGGCCCCAGCCATGTACGGCCCAGAGCGCCAGCAGGAGATCCTCCGGCTGGCCCGAGAGGGCGGCCGCGTAGACGTGCTCTCGCTCGCCGCCGAGTTCCAGGTCACCGCCGAGACCATCCGCCGCGACCTGAAGGCCCTGGACCGCGCGGGCCTGCTCCGCCGCGTGCACGGCGGCGCCCTCCCGGCTGGGCGCCTGGACTTCGAGCCGGACCTCGCGGAGCGCGAGGGCACCGCCGCCGACGAGAAGGACCGCATCGCCCGCGCCGCCCTCGCCGAACTCCCGGCGGACGGCAGCGTCATCCTGGACGCGGGCTCGACCGTCGCCCGCCTGGCCGCCGGGCTCCCCCTGGAGTCCGCCCTCACGGCGGTCACCCACAGCCTCCCCATCGCCGCCCGCCTCGCCGACCACCCCGGCATCCAGCTCCACCTGGTCGGCGGCCGCGTCCGGCACCGCACCCGGGCCGCCGTCGACGCCTGGTCCCTGCGCGCCTACGCCGAGATCCGCGCCGACGTCCTCTTCCTCGCGGCGAACGGCTTCTCCGCCGCGCACGGCCTGACCACCCCCGACCTCGCCGAGGCGGCCGTGAAACGCGCCGCGATCGCCGCCGCACGCCGCGTCGTGCTGCTCGCCGACAGCGGCAAGCTCGGCCAGGAGCACTTCGCTCGCTTCGGCGCCCTGACCGACGTAGACCTGCTGATCACGGACACCGGCCTCAGCCCCGAAGACGCCGCCGCCATCGAGGCCGCGGGCACGGAAGTGGTGCGCGCATGATCCTCACCGTCACCCCCAACCCCTCCCTCGACCGCTCCTACGAGGTCCCCGCCCTCACCCGAGGCGCCGTCATCCGCGCCAGCGGCGAGCGCATGGACCCCGGTGGCAAGGGCGTCAACGTCTCCCGGGCCGTCGCCGCCGCGGGCGTCGACACCCTCGCGGTCCTGCCGCTCGGCGGCGCCCCCGGCGCCCTCGTCGCCCAACTCCTCGACGAGCAGGGCATCCGGGTCGCCCCGGTCCCCGTCACCGGCCCCACCCGCTCGAACATCTCCGTCGCCGAACCCGACGGCACCCTCACGAAGATCAACGCCCCCGGCCCCGAGCTCACGGCCGCCGAGAGCCAGTGCCTGCTCGACACGGTCTCCGCGCACTGCGCCCGCGCCGACTGGATCGCCTGCTGCGGCAGCCTCCCGCGCGGCCTCGCCCCGTCCTGGTACGCCGACCTCGCGGTGCGCGGCCACGCCGCCGGGGCCAGGGTCGCCCTGGACACCTCGGGCCCGGCCCTCCTCGCCGCCCTCCCCGGCCGCCCGGACGTCGTCAAGCCGAACGCCGCCGAGCTCGCGGAGGCCGTCGGCCGCCCCCTCGCCACCCTCGGCGACGTCCTCAAGGCCGCCGACGAACTGCGCTCGCGCGGCGCCCGCGCCGTCCTCGCCAGCCTCGGCGCGGACGGACAGCTCCTCGTCGACGACACGGGCGCGTACTTCGGGCACGCCCGCGTCGCCACCGTCCGCAGCGACGTCGGCGCGGGCGACGCCTCCCTCGCCGGTCTCCTCGTCGCGGGCGGCACCGGGCCGCGCGCCCTCGCCTCGGCCGTGGCCCACGGCGCCGCCGCCGTCCAGCTCCCCGGCAGCCAGCTGCCGACCCCGTCCGACCTCGTACCGGACGCCGTCACCGTCACCGACGCGGTCCCGCTCGACCTCGCCCTGACCGCACCCGCCGCGGCCTGAGTCCCCCCGCCTAAGGAGCCCGCGATGAGCGACATGATCACCGCGGCACTGGTCGACCTCGCGCTCGACCGGTCCGCCGACACGAAGGAAGCGGCCGCCCGCGCCCTGGCCACCCGCATGGTGGCCCTCGGCCGGGTCACGGACCTGGACGGCTTCCTCGCCGACGTGGCCGCCCGCGAGGCCCAGATGCCCACCGGCCTCGACGGCGGCATCGGCATCCCGCACTGCCGCAGCGCCCATGTCACCGAACCCACCCTGGCGTTCGGCCGCAGCGCCCGCGGCATCGACTTCGGCGCCCCGGACGGACCCGCCGACCTGATCTTCCTGATCGCGGCCCCCACCGGCGCGGACGACGCCCATCTGACGATCCTGTCGTCCCTGGCCAGGCAGCTGATGGACGCGGACTTCACGAGCGCGCTGCGCGCGGCGGGCTCGGCGGAGGACGCGGCGGCACTGATCCGGGGGGAGGCCGCCGAGCCGACCACGGACCGGCCGGAAGCCGAGCCGACCACGGGCCGGACGGAAGCCGAGCCGACCACGGACCGGCCAAAAGTCGAGCCGCGGCAGGGCGCCCCCCGGTTCCGCGTGGTCGCCGTCACCTCCTGCCCCACCGGCATCGCCCACACATACATGGCGGCCGAGGCCCTGGAGAACGCGGCCCGCGCGGCGGGCGTGGAGCTCACCGTCGAAACCCAGGGCTCCGCCGGTTTCACCCCCCTGCCGCCGGAGACCATCGAGGCCGCCGACGCCGTGATCCTCGCCCATGACGTGCCCGTCAGGGACAAGCCCCGCTTCGCGGGCAAGCCCACCGTCGACGTGGGCGTCAAGGCCGCCGTCAACCGCCCCGCCGCACTCATCGATGAAGTACGGGAGAAGGCGGCCCGCGGCGAGACCACGGCGCCCGCGAGCCCCGTCGACCACACCGGCGAGAGCGGCGACGGATACGGTACGAAGCTCCGCAAATGGCTGATGTCGGGCGTCAGTTACATGGTCCCCTTCGTCGCGGCCGGCGGCCTCCTCATCGCGCTCGGCTTCGCCATCGGCGGCTGGAAGATAGACAAGGCTCCTTCCGTGGCGGAGCACTTCGCCTGGACCGACCACACCAGCTGGGCGGCGCTGCTGTTCCAGACCGGCGGCCTGGCCTTCGCCTTCCTCATCCCGGTCCTCGCCGGCTACATCGCGTACGGCATGGCCGACCGCCCCGGCCTCGTGCCCGGCTTCGTCGGCGGCTCGGTCGCGGTCACCATCGAGGCGGGCTTCCTCGGCGGCCTCGCGGCGGGTCTGCTCGCGGGTGCCGTGGTCATGGGCGTCCAGCGCGTCCGCATCCCGGCGGCCCTGCGCGGCATCATGCCGGTGGTGGTGATCCCGCTGATCTCCGCGGCGGTCGTCGGCTTCCTGATGTTCCTGGTCGTCGGCAAGCCCATCGCCTCGCTGCAACGGGCCCTGACGGACTGGCTGGAGGGCCTGACCGGCACCAACGCCGTCATCCTCGGCGTCATCCTCGGCCTGATGATGTGCTTCGACCTCGGCGGCCCGCTCAACAAGGTCGCGTACGCCTTCGCCGTCGGCGGCCTCACCCACCCCACGGACGGCTCCCTGAAGGTGATGGCCGCGGTGATGGCGGCGGGCATGGTGCCGCCCCTCGCGATGGCCCTCGCGACGACCGTGCGGGGCGGCCTGTTCACCAAGACCGAGCGGGAGAACGGCAAGGCGGCCTGGCTGCTCGGCGCCTCCTTCATCACCGAGGGCGCGATCCCCTTCGCCGCCGCCGACCCGCTGCGCGTCATCCCCGCGTCCATGGCGGGCGGCGCGGTCACCGGCGCCCTGTCGATGGCGTTCGGCTGCACCCTGCGCGCCCCGCACGGCGGCGCCTTCGTCGTCCCCCTGATCGGCGAGCCGCTGCTCTACCTGCTCGCGATCGCCGCTGGTGTGTGCGTGTCGGCGGCCGTGGTGGTGCTGCTCAAGGGCGCCCGCGGCGGCGCCGGTACGGGGGAGCGGGACACGGGCGCCGCGGGCGGCGAACCCCGGGTTCCGGTCGCCGCCTGAGCGGACCGTTCCCCGACCCCCGCGGCATGGGCATACTGCAGGTACTGCGGCATGGGCGCCCGGGCACGGGCAGCACCCGTGGGGGCCACCGTGAGCCAGCTACAGCAGAGCCACCTGAGCAGCCTGCTCGACATGGTCACGCACCTCACCGAACAGGCCCGCACCCAGCTCGCGGCCCGCGCCGGGGGCGACGGCGGGGACGACGGCGGGGACCGGGAGCCGCACGGCGAGGGCTCCGGGGCTGACGGGGCTGACGGGGCTGACGGGGCTGACGGGGCCGACGGGGGCGGCGGGGGCGGCGGGGAGGCCGAAGCCGCCCGGATCTTCCTCGCGGTGTACTCGGGCTTCCTCATCGAGACCGGCGCGGGCATCCGCTGGCTCCTCGAACCCGCCCTGATCGAGCGGGCCGCCGACGCCGTCCGCCGCGAGGCCCCCACCGCCGGGCCCGCCCGCGCCGAACTCGCCGCCCGGCTGCTCGCGACGCTGTGGGCGTCCTGCGTCCTCGCGGGCGTCGACACGGAGGACTGGGGCCGCGAGGCGCCCGAACTCCCCGCGATCTGCGTCCGGATCGCTGGCCTCGTCACGGGCGAACGCGAACCCGAGTACGAGACCGAGTACGAACCCGAGTGCGAGACCGAGTACGAACCCGAGTGCGAGACCGAGTACGAACCCGAGTGTGAACCCGAGTACGAGACCGAATACGAGGCGGACGCCTGACGCCGAACGCGCCCCCCTGCTCCACGTGCGCCCCGTACGCGACCCGCCGCGCGCGGGCCCGTGCGAGATGCGTCACTTGAGGGACAAAGTCCCCTTAACACCCCTGTTGCAGGACTGGCGTCTGTTGTCTACTGAGCGCCATGGCCGAAGGCGCTTCGATCGTTCAGCAGACAGGTGTGGCCCTGCTCGCCGCGGTGACCGTCATCTGGGCCCTGACCTTCCTGCACCTACGCCGCCGCGAGGCGGAACCACAGGCACGGGGCGGCCCCTCACTGCGCTCCCTGCCCGTCCAGTCCGGACCACCGCGCGCGGAGTCCGTGGAACTGACGGCGGCCGAACGGGCCGCTTTCGCCGGTCTGGTACGGCAGTTCGGCAGGGGCCGGGGCTAGGAGCGGGGCCAGGCCAAGAGGGCGGTGCGGGCGGCGCGGGCCGTAGGGCGGCCGCCGTGGGCGCCGTCAGCGGGTGCGCGTCATGGGGAACGCGCGGGCCCGGCGCTCCATCGCCTTGCGCGCCGCGCGCTCGCTCACATACACCTCGCACATGTGGCGGCCGTCGGCCGTCGCCGTGTGCTCGACCTCCCACAGGCTGACTTCCGAGCCGTCGAAGAGCAGGAACGCGTGCTCGTACAGGGAGAAGCCGAGCCGGGCCTCGCCGGTGAGCCCGGAACGGCCGAAGGCCTGCGTGATCTGGTGGGCGAAGGCCGAGCGCAGCAGCCGTGCCATGTCCTCGCCCGGCCGGTCCCCGCCCGCGGGGTTCTCCGCGCGGCGGAGGAGCCTGCGCGCGTGATCGGCCGAGTCGTCCGGGACGTAGGTGTGCCGCGGTTCGTTCGCCGTCGTCAGCTGGAGGACGACGGGCAGCTCCGTGGCGGGGGTGTCGGGCGGCAGCGGCAGCCGCGCCGTGGCGACCCCGGCCTCCTCCTCGTCCAGATACAGCTCGTACTGGGCCTGGCTGCCGGGGCCGGTGTTGTGCGCGAGCTCCCACAGCGTGAGCGCGCTGCCGTCGCACAGCAGCCAGGTGTGGCGGTAGGTCTCGCGGTGCAGGCCCGCGCTGTGGTGCGCGGAGTGCAGCGAGCTGTCGTAGGCCAGGGCCCGCTCCAGGTGCCGGATCGTCTCGTCCGGCAGGTCGAAGGAGTTCAGGGCGCGGCTGAGCAGCCGCTCGAGGTGCTCCTGCGGAGACAGTGCCTCGGGCGGCTCTGATGGTTCGCACGTCTTCTCGTACGGAACGCTCACGGATACTCCCGGATGCTTCCGGCGTTGCTGCATGTCACCTTGTGCGTGCATACCGTAGCCCCTGGGTCGGACATCATGTCCGGGAACAGGAAAACGATCGAGCCGCACGGCAAGTTCCCGTGCGGCTCGTTCCGTTGGCGTTCCGCGCGCCCTGTGCGGGGCGCCCCGTGCGCCCCGCGAACGGCGGTCGATCAGACGGCGCTGCCCGCCGTCCACTGGCTCCACGCCATGTTCCAGCCGTTCAGGCCGTTGTCCGGGGAGATCGTCTTGTCCGGCGAACCCTTCACCGTGACGATGTCACCGATCAGCGAGTTGTCGTAGAACCACTTGCCCATGGTGTCGCCCTGGGCGCCGCGGGCGTCCTGCAGGCCCACACAGCCGTGGCTGGTATTGGCGCTGCCGAAGATGGACGGCGAGCTCCAGTAGTTGCCGTGGATGAACGTGCCGGACGTCGAGAGACGCATCGCGTGCGGTACGTCCTTGATGTCGTACTCGCCGCCGAAGCCCACCGTCGAGCCGTTCATCCGCGTCTGGACGAACTTCTCGGAGATCACCATCTGCCCGTTGTACGTGGGGTTCTGCGGGCTGCCCGCGGAGATCGGGACGGTCTTGAGGACCTTGCCGTCCCGCTCGACCGTCATCTTCTTGGCGCCCACGTCGACGGTGGAGACCTGCTTGCGGCCGATGGTGAAGGTGACCGTCTTGTCCTGCACGCCGGTGATGCCGTTGCCGCCCTTCACGCCGTCCAGGTCGATCTTCATCGTGACCTTGGAACCGGCCTTCCAGTACTCCTGCGGCCTGAAGTCCAGACGCTGGTTGCCGAACCAGTGGCCGACGACCTTCTGCCCGCTGCTGGACGTGACCGAGATGTGCGACTGCACGTCCTTCTTGTTGCTGATCGCCTTGTCGAAGTTGAACGACACCGGCATGCCGACACCGACCGTGGTGCCGCCGTCGGGCGTGTACGAGCCGATGAAGCTGTTCGCGGACGTCACCGTCGTGAACGTCGCGTTCTCCGTCGCCGGGCGGCCCTCGCCGTCCTTGGCGTTGGCCGTGACCTTGTACTTCGTGCCGCGCTCCAGCTGGGACTTGGGCTTCCAGGTGGAGCCGTCGGCGGAGAGCGAGCCCTCGACCGCGGCACCCGAGGTCACCTGCGTCATCTTCACGCTGGTCAGCTTGCCGTCCTTGACCTTCACGCCGGTGCCGTTGATCGAGGCGTCGGTCGCGCCGTCCTTGGACGAGATGGATATCTGCGCCCCGGACCCGTCCTTGGCGGCCCCGGACTTCTTGTCGTCCTTGGCGTCGGCGTCACCGCCGCAGGCCGTCAGGGTCAGCGCGCCGACCGCCGCGAGCGCGGCGGTGGCCAGCAGGACCCGCCGGCGGCGACGGTACTGAGGCTGCGCTGCATTGTCCGGCGTTGTCACGGGTTGCTCCCATTCGGTCGGCGTTCAGCTGTGTTCTTGGGATGTAGGGGGTCTGATCCGGTACGGGTTAAGAGCGGGCTCGCGGCGGGATGGTTCCGGGGGCCCGTGTGAGTGTCCACACATGGCTGCGCCCGCGGCTGATCAATAGGCCCTCGCCATGCGGCACTTATAGGGCAAACCGGACCACGGGGCGGCGCCCCCCTCCCCGCCTTGCCGGCTCCCCCCCGGAGCCTCGTCACCCCCCCCCGGCTCGGTTGCCCCCCAGCTCGTCGCCCCTGCGGGCCTGCTTGGCCCTCCGGGCCTCGTCCTCAAACGCCGGACGGGCTCGATACTGCGTTCCTGCCCGCCGGGAGGCCCGGGGCGGGCTTGATGTTGCGTTTCCTGTCCGTCGGGAGGCCCGGGGCGGGCTTGGTCCTCCGTTTCCGGCCCGCCGGGGAGGTGCTACTTCAGATACAGGTCGCTGTACGAAGGGAACGTTCCCCCGGGGGTTTCCACGGAGTCGGCTGCCAGCAGGGCCCTGACGATCGCTCGCGTCACCATGTCCGCGCCCGCTGCCAGGATCTCGTTCAGGGCCAGTGGGTTGGCCCCGTCCAGCTGGTGGTGCCCGGTGGCCAGGGCGAAGACGGTGTCGCCGTCGTTCAGCAGGTGCACCGGGCGCACGGCGCGCGCCATGCCGTCGTGCGAGGTGCCCGCGAGCTTCTGGGCCTGCGCCTTGGTGAGGTCGGCGTCGGTGGCGACGACGGCGAGCGTGGTGTTCAACGGCTGCCGCCCATTGCGCTCCGCGACCTCGGCCAGGCGCCGCCGCGCCGCCTCGTGCACCTCCGCCGGGGGCAGCGCGGCGGACGCGTCCTCGAAGAAGCTCCCGTACAACGCGCCCGTCCGCGGGTCCACCCCCGACCCCGCCGCGTTCGCCACCGCGAGGGCCGCCACGGTGATCCCCGAGCCGAGCACGGTGCTCGCCGTGCCGACGCCGCCCTTGAGCTGCCCGACCACCGCGCCCGTGCCCGCGCCCACACTGCCCTCGACCATGGCGTGCCCGCTGGCCCGCGACGCCGCGTCCGCCACCGCCGCCCGCCCCATCGCGGCATCAGGGCGCGCCCGGAACTCCCCGCCGCGCCCCAGGTCGAACACGCACGCCGCGGGCACCACCGGCACCACCTGCGCCGGATCCGCCCCGACCCGCACCCCGCGGCCCCGCTCCTCCAGCCACGCCATCACCCCGCCCGCCGCGTCCAGGCCGTAGGCGCTGCCGCCCGAAAGCACCACCGCCTCCACCCGCTGGACCAGGTTCCGCGGGTCAAGGGCGTCCGTCTCCCTGGTGCCGGGCCCGCCCCCGCGCACGTCCACGGCCGCCACGGCCCCGCCGGGCGGCGCGAGCACCACGGTGGTCCCGCTGAGCCAGCCCCCGCCCACACGCCCCGCATGCCCGACGCGCAGCCCCGCGACGTCGGTCAGCGCCCCGGACCGTCCGGCTTCCATGCCCGTCCCAGTGGTGTCAGATGTCGTCATACGGCATACGTACCACGGGAGTTGCCGGGGGCGGAGCGCCAGTCGGGCCGTCAGGCGCGCCGCTCGGACCGCACCATCCGTGACGTGAGCGTCACCCCGGTCACCACCGCGAGCGCCGCCACGATCCCCGCCGCGAGCACCGCCCACCGGCCCGCGAACGTGCACGCCAGGATCGCGAGCGCCGTCACCGGAAGCACCAGCTGCTGCGCGAGCCCCACCTTGAAGTGCCGCGAGTGCAGCGCCCACACCGCGAACAGATACACCGCCGCCGGAATCGTCACCGCCGCCGACGCCGCCGTCTCCGAGATGTGCGCCTTGCCCACGGCCTGCTCCACCGCGACCTCGATGCCCGCGCCGATCGCCGCCGCCGAACCGAAGATCACATAGTGTCCGTAACCCCACAGGAACGCCTGGCTGTTGGAGCGCAGATGCCCGTGGATCGGCACCACGAAGTAGATCCACCAGGCGGCGAACACCAGCAGGAGGCCGCCGATCGCGATGGGCAGCAGCTCGCCGAGCGCGTCGTTCTCGTCGATGCCCGACTTCACCGCGACCGTCGCCGCGGCGATCGTCTCGCCGAGCACGATGATCGTGAACAGCCCGTACCGCTCGGAGATGTGGTGCGGATGCCAGGGCGTCGTCCACATCCGCTCCGCGAACACCGGCACCGCCATCTCGGCGATCGCCATCACCAGGAACGTCCACGCCCGTGCCCCCTCCGGCAGGAACAGCAGCCCCAGCCAGCCCACCTGGCACAGCGCCACCCCGCCCGCGTACCGCAGGGCCGTGCGCCGCTCCTCGCCCGTCGTGGACGCCGCCGCCCGCAGCCACTGTGCGACCAGCGCGAGCCGCATGATCAGGTAGCCGAGCCAGACGACGAGGAACTGGTGGTCCTGGAAGGCCTTCGACACCCCTGCCGCGAGCACCAGGACACCGGCGATCTGGACGAGCGTCACGACGCGGTAGAGCGTGTCGTCGTTGTCGTACGCCGAGGCGAACCAGGTGAAGTTCATCCAGGCCCACCACATCGCGAAGAAGACCATCGCGTAGTTGAGGACCCCTTCGCCCGGGTGTCCCTCGGCGACGGCGTGCACCAGCTCGACACCGGCCTGGGCGACCGCCACCACGAAACAGAGGTCGAAGAAGAGCTCCAGCGGTGTCGCCGCGCGGTGCTCCTCCTCCCGCCCGCGGGCGACCATGGGCCGCAGCGGCGGGGGAGGGGAGACGGGGGCCGGGCTCGAATCGGGAATCGCGGACATCATGGGGCAAGAACAGCAGAGCCGGGCGGTCCGGCGGCCCGGTCCAGGCCGTGTCGGGACGGGAGCACCCGCCTGGGTGGCCGCCGCCACCCGCAGGCCCGCCACCGGAGCCGGGGCCGGGCACTCCTGGGACGCGTCCACCGGTGTCGACGGGCCCGGCACCCGCTTCGGGCCCGGCACCCGCCGCTTCACCTTCCCCAGGCGCTGCCCCCTGGCCGTCTGACCGGCCGCCTCCCGCCCCCGGGGGTGCGGGACGGACGTACGCTGGAGACATGAGCACCGCCCCCGCCCCCGAACCGCGCGATCCGAAGGCCGCGAAGCCCCGGCAGGCCGCGAAGAAGCCGGCCAGCGCCCTGATCTTCGACGACCCCCTGGCGCAGCAGTCCTCGGACGATACGGATCGCGGGTGGGGCGAGCGGCCGACGGGCGGCGACAGCGCCGCCGACCTCGCCCGCTTCCTGGACGAGAAGCCGCCCCACCACCTCTGAGCCCGCGCGGCCCCCCGCCCGAGGAGGGTGGTGAGGGCCGCTGGCCCCGCTAGCGCGTGTCGCCCCCCGGTTGCCCGGTGTCCGGACCGGGCCGCCCGCCCTGGTCCGCGCCGCTCTGGCCCGCGGTGCGCTGCGCGACCAGCGCGTCGCGGATCTCCTTGAGCACCTCCAGTTCCGTCACCTCGATGACCTCCTGCGTGCCTTCCTTCGCCGCCTGCCGTGCGGCCTGCTTGGCGAGGTACTTCGACATCGGCAGGACCATCAGGAAGTAGACGACGGCCGCGGTGATCACGAAGGTGAGCGTGGCGCTGAGGACCGTGCCCCACATGATCGGGATGCCGCGCACGGCCTCGCCGTTCTTCACCACGCACGGAGCCTTCAGGCACGAGCTGTACTGGTCGAGGTCCTTCGTCCCCAGGGCGCCGACCAAGGGGTTGATGACGCCCTTCACCACGGAGTTCACGATGTTCGTGAACGCGGCTCCGATGACGACGGCGACCGCCAGGTCGACGACGTTCCCGCGCGTCAGGAAGGCCTTGAAGCCCTGCCAGACGCTCGGTTTCTTCTTCTCGCTCACCACTGGGCCTTTCGTTGCAACTGCGGGTTGTGCGGCAAACCGCGTCGCAACCTAAGTCAGTGCGTGGCCGCCCTGTCCACTTCCGTAACGCGAACGAGGGACTTGACGGCGTTTCAGTATTCCGCTTCGGTTCGCCGCTCATCGCAGTGTCACCGCCAGGCGGGCCGTGGCGCTCGCACCGGCGAGGCGCGTCGCCGTCCCGCTCGGCACGGAGAGGACGATCAGCGCCCCGCCCTCGGCGGACGCCCCCTCCGTGGCCTCCGGCACTTCGGAGACCCGGGCTCCGGAGGCCACCACGCGCGGCGCCCCGCCCGCGCCCATGGCGGGGTCCTCCGCCGCGACGACGTCCACGCGGTCGCCGGGGCGCAGGAGCCGGGCCATCGCCGCGTCGGCGATCCGGACCGGCGCCGTCACCCGGCGCGGAGGCCGCCGCACGCGCTCTCCGCCGCCGCCCGTGCCCTTGGCGGCGACGGACGTCGGGGAGTCCTGGGGGCGTGCGCGCTCGGCGCCCTGAGGGCCGGAGGCCGCGAGCGCGGCGGCGGTCATCGCGAGCCCCGCGGCCATCGCCCGCCTGCGGTGCCGCGCGAGCCGCCGCAGCCGCTGCCGACCGCCGCGCACGTGCAGCGGTGAGAAGTGCGGGACCTGGCACGGGGGCGGCGGGGTGCCGCCGCCCCCGCCGCCTTCGCCGGGCTCCGGCCGTGACGGATGACGTGCGGAGGGAGTGTGTGACGGAGAGGGAGTGTGTGACGGAGCAGGAGAGGAGGGAGTGTGCGAAGGGTCCCGCGTCATGGCGGCCACCGCCCGTCGTGAGGAGTCGGATCGAGTTCGGTTCGGATTCCGATCCCACGATGCGGGGTCCGCCGCCGGTCCCGCTGAGCCCCGTGCGCTACCCGCCGGTTGTGGATAACTCCCTCACCCGAAGGGGAAGTTCCGCCCCTCGGGCGCGGCTGTCGTCACGGCAGCCGAATCCCCGCGTCCATCCCGCCCAGCGCCCCCGCGCACGAGCAGTCCCGCTTCTCGGCGGCCGGGAGCCCCGCGACCGCGTCGAACAGCACCGTCCGCAGCCGGTCCACGTTCGCGGAGAACACCCGAAGCACCTCGTCGTGGGAGACCCCCTCGCCGGACTCGGCACCCGCGTCCAGGTCGGTGACCAGCGTCAACGACGTGTAGCAGAGCTCCAGTTCCCGGGCGAGCGCGGCTTCGGGGTGGCCGGTCATGCCGATCACGGACCAGCCCTGCCCGGCGTACCAGCGCGACTCGGACCGGGTCGAGAACCGCGGCCCTTCGATCACGACGAGCGTCCCGCCGTCCACCGGCTCCCAGTCCCGCCCGCGCGCGGCCTTCAGGGCGGCGGCCCGCCCGGCGGGGCAGTACGGGTCGGCGAGCGACACGTGGACGACGTTCGGCACGGTGCCGTCGGGCAGCGGCAGGCCGTCGAAGTACGTCTGCTGACGGCTCTGCGTGCGGTCCACGAACTGGTCAGGGACGAGCAGCGTGCCGGGCCCGTACTCGGGCCGGAGTCCGCCGACGGCGCACGGGCCGAGCACCTGGCGCACGCCCAGGGAGCGCAGGGCCCACAGGTTGGCGCGGTAGTTGATGCGGTGCGGCGGCAGGTGGTGGCCGCGGCCGTGGCGGGGCAGGAAGGCCACGCGCCGCCCCGCTATGTCGCCGAGGAAGAGGGAGTCGCTGGGGGAGCCGTAGGGGGTGTCTACGTGGACCTCGGTCACGTCGTCGAGGAAGGAGTAGAAGCCCGATCCGCCGATGACGCCGATCTCGGCCCGGGACGCGTTCGCCGTGTTCACCATGGCCCGCACCCTAGCCGGGCGAAAACACGGCGGGGAGGGCACCACGGCACGGCGCGGGCGGACTCCGCAGGGCCTGAGGAAAGGGCTCCGCCGGGTTCGCGGAAGGCTCCGCCAGGCCCGGCCAGACATGCGGAAGGCCCCGCCGTCACGTGACGGCGGGGCCTTCCGGGAACTTCTGGAGAGCGCGGGCGGGCGGCTGCGCGCCGCTGCCCGGGACTCAGGCGGCCGAGGAGCCCGAGGACGCGGTGCCGCTGGACGCCTTGGAGCCCGAGGACGACGACGAAGCGGAGGACGAACCCGAGCCGGACGACGAGGACGACGAGGAAGCCGAGGACGACGCGGAGCTCGACGAGCCCGACGAGGAGGACGTCGAGGACGACGCCGGCGAGCTGCTGGACGACGAACCGCGGCTGTCGTTGCGGTAGAAGCCGGAGCCCTTGAAGACGATGCCGACCGCCGAGAACACCTTCTTGAGGCGTCCGTCGCAGTTCGGGCACACGGTCAGGGCGTCATCGGTGAACTTCTGCACCGCCTCGAGGCCTTCGCCGCACTCGGTGCACTGGTACTGGTACGTCGGCACTTGCTTCCTCCTGGCACTCTCACTCGATGAGTGCTAACGACGGTCCATAGTGACGTATTCCGCGGGTTCAGTCCACCGCCACCGGTTCGCGGTGACCCACGCCACGTGCGACGGTCCGGCCCTGCGACTTGGGGGTGAGCCGTGAGCGCAGGGTCAGCAGTACGGCCAGGGCGAGCACGGTGCCGCCGAGCGGAACCAGGAATCCGGCGCCGTCCCAGAAGCGGTCCTCCAGCTGTCCGGCGACCGTGACGGCGGCCGCCTGGCCGAGCGCGACCGCGCCGGTGAGCCAGGTGAAGGCCTCCGTGCGCGCGGTCGGCGCGACGAGGCTGTCGACCAGGGTGTAGCCGGTGATCAGGGCGGGGGCGATGCAGACGCCGACGAGCAGGCCGAGCCCGGCGAGCAGGAGCACCGACTGCGCGGCCCACAGGCCCGAGGCCATCAGGGTCAGCGCCGCGTACCCGACGACGAGCCGCCGCTGCGGGGAGACCTTCCAGGCGAGGGCGCCGCAGACGATTCCGGAGAGCATGTTGCCCGCGGCGAACGTGCCGTACAGGACGCCGTTCAGGCCGGGCTCGCCGATGGACTCCGTGAAGGCGGCCAGCGAGACCTGCATGCCGCCGAAGACCGTGCCGATGCCGAGGAACGTGACGATCAGGACGCGCACTCCGGGGACCCGGAGTGCCGAATCGTGCTTCACGCGCGCGTGCCCGCTGTCGGCGGGCTTCGGCTGGGTGCTCTTCTGGGCGGCGAAGAGCAGGCCGCCGACGAGGGTCAGGCCCGCCTCCGTGAGGAGTCCGGCGGCCGGGTCGACGCCCGTGCACAGGGCGGTCGCGAACAGCGGGCCCAGTACGAACGTCAGCTCGTCCGTGACGGACTCGAAGGCGGCCGCGGTCTGCGCGAGCGGCGACCCCTGGAGCGTGACGCCCCAGCGGGCCCGCACCATGGGGCCGATCTGCGGTGTCGAGGCGCCCGTGGGGACCGCCGCGACGAAAAGGGCCCACAGGGGGGCGTCGGACAGTGCGAGCACGGTGAGGGTGATGCCGGACGCCGTGTGCACCAGGACGCCGGGCACGAGCACGGCGCGCTGCCCGAACCGGTCGGCGAGCTTGCCGCTGAAGGGGGCGAACAGCGCCATGGAGACGCCGGTGGCGGCCGAGACGGCGCCCGCGGCCCCGTACGACCCGGTGGTGTGCTGCACGAGCAGCACGATGGAGATGGTGAGCATCGCGAACGGCTGCCGCGCGGCGAAGCCGGGGAGCAGGAACGTCCAGGCGCGGGGGGTGCGCAGCAACTGCCCGTAGCCCGGGCGGGAGTCGGTGACCGTGGATGCCACGGCCCATGCCTTTCTGCTGCCTGGTAGCGCGCCCGTGCGGGGGCGCCGAGAGCTGTCCTCTAGCGCAGAACTGCGGTAGATACCGGGCGTGCCCACTGCGAGGGCGCCGCGGCCGCCATACGGTCGCGCCAGCTCTGCGTCAGACAGAGTTGGTTCGATCAGTGTCAGTCTGTGTCGGTGCGTGGATCCCGGGGCGCGATCTCGATAGGCCCCGAGCCAGCCTTCATCGTACAGGTGCGAAGCAAGTGAAACCTGTGATTACGAGAAGTGAGACCCGCGCCACCTCTGATTGCCCCGCCTGCGGAGCCTCGCTCCGCCCACGAGGGCCTTGTGCCCCTGGGTGAGCTCCGTGCCCGGTGGGATGCGGGGGCCTGAATCCCCGCACCCCACCACGTCTTCCGTCATGCCGGATACCGGTATCCCCTGATCCCGGTATCCCCGTTCCTTCGAGCCCTTCGAGCCCTTCGAGCCCTTCGAGCCCTTCGAGCCCTTCGAGCCCTTCGAGCCCTTCGAGCCCTTCGAGCCCTTCGAATCCTTCGAAGTTCCTTCGAAGCCTTCTGTTCCCCTGAACCCGCACGGCCCGGCTCCCCATCGCCGCCGGCGGAACTTCACTCGTCCCCGCGGAACCCCCGCACGGTCCCCGCGCGCCCCCGCGCGCCGAATCCGTGCTTGTCGATCATCGCGGAGCGGCTACCGCGGGGCGCCTGACACCCCCAGCCAGCCGACGAGCTTGCCGCCTTGCGCGACCGCGCGCAGCCGCTGCTCGGCGGCGTCGCGCGCCGGTTCGGTCGCCACCACCAGGAGCTCGTCGCCGTGCCGCAGCACGGTGGTCGGGAGCGGCACGAACGAGGCGCCGTCCCGTACGACGAGCGTGACGGCCGAGCCCGCGGGCAGGCGCAGCTCGTTGATCTCGACACCGTGCAGCCGCGAGCCCTCCGGTACGGGTACCGAGAGGAGATGGCCGCGCAGCCGCTCCAGGGGAGCGGATTCGATGCCGAGGTCGGATGCCTCCCCGCCCTTGGCGAGGCCGAGCAGCCGGGCGAGACCCGGCAGCGTGGGGCCCTGCACCAGGGTGTAGACGACGACCAGGACGAAGACGATGTTGAAGATCTCCTCGCTGTTGTCGACTCCGTTCACCATGGGGATGGTGGCGAGGATGATGGGCACGGCGCCGCGTAGGCCCGCCCACGACATCAGCGCCTTCTCCTGCCAGGGCATCTTGAAGGGCAGCAGGCTCACGAAGACCTCGACGGGTCTGGCGACCACCGTCAGGACGAGGCCGATGACCACCGCGGGCCAGACGTCGTCGATCAGCTTGTGCGGCGTGACGAGCAGACCGAGCAGGACGAACATGCCGATCTGCGCGATCCAGCCGACCCCCTCGGCGAAGCCCCGCGTCGCGGGCCAGTGCGGCAGCTTCGCGTTGCCGAGGACCATCGAGGCGAGGTACACCGCGAGGAAGCCGCTGCCGTGGGCGATGGCCCCGGCCGCGTACGCGGAGACCGCGATGGCCATCACCGCGATCGGGTAGAGGCCGGACGCGGGCAGCGCCACGTGCCGAAGGCCGTAGGAGCCGAGCCAGCCCACGGAGAGGCCGATGGCCGCGCCGATGGCCAGCTCCAGGGTGATCTCGCCGAGCAGGACGTACCAGTGCTCCACGGGGCCCGCCGTGGAGAACGCCACGACCAGGATCACCACGGGGGCGTCGTTGAACCCGGACTCCGCCTCCAGGACACCGGTGACCCGGGAAGGGAGCGGAACCTTCCGCAGTACCGAGAACACCGCGGCGGCGTCCGTCGAGGACACCACGGCGCCGATGATCAGCGCCTGCCGCCATTCGAGCCCGACCAGGTAGTGCGCGGCGGCGGCGGTCACGCCGACGCTCACCGCGACGCCCACGAGCGCCAGGGACGCCGCGGCTGGAAGGGCGGGTTTGATCTCACTCCACTTGGTGCCGAGGCCGCCCTCGGCCAGGATCACGACGAGTGCCGCGTAGCCGATCACCTGAGTGAGTTGCGCGTTGTTGAAGGTGACGTTGCCTATGCCGTCCTGGCCCATGGCCACCCCGATGCCGAGGTAGAGCAACAGGCTGGGCAGACCGCTGCGCGAGGAGATGCGCACGGCGACCACCGCGACGAGCAGGACGAGCGAACTGATGAGCAGGAGCTGGTTGAGGTCGTGGACAGACAGGGGCCGTTCCTTCCGTCGTGCGGACCATGATGCTTCGTTACCTTACCTAAGCTTTAACGCGCTCTTGACGCGCGCCCCTGCGCCCCGTCTAGCATTGTCGAACCTTCGTTCGATGTCGGTTTCCGACTCCGCGTCCGGGGCCGTATCGCCCTGCGCCTATGGTTGCTCCAGCACTCCAGGACCCGCACAAGCCCCGCCCTGCCGCTCGCGAAGGACAGCAAGGACAGCGATGCCCTCCAACACCACCGCCTCTTCTGGCCGTAAGTCCGGCAGGAAGAAGGGGCGCCGAGCCCGACTGATCGTGATCGTCCTGGTCCTCGCCGTCGTTGGAGGCATCGGCTTCGGCGCGTACTGGAGCATCAGCACCGTCCGTGCCTCCTTCCCGCAGACCAAGGGCACGATCGACATCAAGGGCCTGTCGGGCCCGGTCGACGTGAAGCGGGACGGCAACGGCATCCCGCAGATCTACGCCGAGACCTCCGAAGACCTGTTCATGGCACAGGGCTTCGTGCAGGCACAGGACCGTTTCTGGGAGATGGACGTCCGTCGCCATGTGACCTCCGGGCGGCTCTCCGAGATGTTCGGCAAGAGCCAGGTCAAGACCGATGAATTCCTGCGCACGCTCGGCTGGCACCGGGTGGCGAAGAAGGAGTACGACTCCAAGCTCTCGCCGGAGACCAAGAAGTACCTCCAGGCGTACGCCAAGGGAGTCAACGCCTACCTCGACGGCAAGGCGGGCAAGGAGCTCTCCGTCGAGTACGCCGCTCTCGAGTTCGAGAACGACTACAAGCCCGAGAAGTGGACGCCCGTCGACTCCGTGGCCTGGCTCAAGGCCATGGCCTGGGACCTGCGCGGCAACATGCAGGACGAGATCGACCGCTCCTTGATGACGAGCCGCCTCGGCCCGTCCCAGATCAAGGACCTGTATCCGGACTATCCCTACGACCGGAACAAGCCGATCGTCCAAGAGGGTACGTACGACGAGATCAACAAGAAGTTCCGCGGCGACGACTCGGTCGGATCCCAGACGGGTACCGGCACGGGTACGGGTACGGGTACCGGCACGGGTACGGGTACGGGTACGGGTACCGGCACGGGTACGGGTACGGGTACCGGCACGGGTACGGGTACGGGGACCGGCGCCACGGGCACCGGCATCGCGGGCGGCGGCCAGCCCCCCAGCGGCCTCCAGTCGCAGCTCACCGGCCTGTCCGACATCCTGGACAAGGTGCCGAACGCGGGCCTCGGCTCGAACGGCAACGGCATCGGCTCGAACTCCTGGGTCGTCTCCGGGGCCCACACCATCACCGGCAAGCCGCTGCTGGCCAACGACCCGCACCTGGCGCCGCAGCTGCCCTCCGTCTGGTACCAGATGGGCCTGCACTGCCGCTCGGTGTCCGCGAAGTGCTCCTTCGACGTCAGCGGCTACACGTTCTCCGGGATGCCGGGCGTGGTCATCGGCCACAACCAGGACATCGCCTGGGGCATGACGAACCTCGGTGCCGACGTCACCGACCTCTACCTGGAGAAGTTCACCGCCGACGGGTACCAGTTCGACGGCAAGGTGAAGCCCTTCACCACCCGCGAGGAGAAGATCGAGGTCGCGGGCGGCAAGTCCAAGACGATCACCGTCCGGGAGACCAACAACGGCCCGCTGATCTCCGACCGCGACGACGAGCTGGTCAAGGTCGGCAAGAAGGCCCAGGTCGACTCGGCGGCCCCGGACCGCGGCGAGGGCTACGGCATCGCGCTGCGCTGGACCGCCCTCACGCCCGGCAAGTCCATGGACGCCGTCTTCGCGCTCAACCAGGCCAAGGACTTCAAGGACTTCCGCGAGGCGGCCGCCTCCTTCGAGGTGCCTTCGCAGAACCTGATCTACGCCGACACCGAGGGCAACATCGGCTACCAGGCGCCCGGCAAGATCCCCACGCGCGGGAAGGGTGACGGCTCCCTGCCCGCGCCCGGCTGGGACCCGCGCTACCGCTGGAACGGCTACATCCCGCAGGACGAGCTGCCGTACGAGTACAACCCCAAGCGGGGCTACATCGTCACCGCCAACCAGGCCGTGATCGGCGAGAAGTACCCGTACAAGCTCACCGAGGACTGGGGCTACGGCGCGCGCAGCCAGCGCATCGAGGACCTGATCAAGGCCAAGACCAAGAACGGCGGCAAGATCTCCACCGAGGACATGCGGCTGATGCAGACCGACAACAGCAGCGAGATCGCACGCCTGCTCGTGCCCAAGCTGCTGAAGGTCGACATCGGCGACAAGCACGTCCGTGAGGCGCAGAAGCTCCTGGAGGGCTGGGACTACACCCAGGACGCCGACTCGGCCGCCGCCGCCTACTTCAACGCCGTCTGGCGCAGCGTCCTGCAGCTGTCCATCGGCAACAAGCTGCCCAAGGAGCTGCGCGTCAAGGGCCAGTGCCTGAGCGTGAAGCCCGCGAGCCAGACCGGTCCCGCCGACGAGGCCAAGCCCGTGCGCGAGTGCGGCCAGCGCGACGCGGAGTCGGCCCAGCCCGACGGCGGCGACCGCTACTTCGAGGTCATCCGCAAGATCCTCGACGACGAGAACAACGACTGGTGGAAGACGCCGGGCAACCGCACCGACGAGGAGACCAAGAACCGCGACCAGCTGTTCGCGCGGGCCATGAAGGACGCCCGCTGGGACCTGACGGCGAAGCTCGGCAAGGACATCGACACCTGGAGCTGGGGCCGGCTGCACCGGCTCACGCTGAAGAACCAGACGCTCGGCACGGACGGGCCCGGCTGGCTCCAGTGGATGCTCAACCGCGGCCCCTGGAAGCTCGGCGGCGGCGAGGCCACGGTCAACGCCACCGGCTGGAACGCGGCGGGCGGCTACGGCGTCATCTGGGTGCCGTCGATGCGGATGGTCGTGAACCTGAAGGACTTCGACAAGTCCCGGTGGATCAACCTCACCGGCGCCTCGGGCCACGCCTACAGCGACCACTACACGGACCAGACCAGCAAGTGGGTCAAGGGTGAGCTGCTGCCCTGGTCCTACTCGAAGAAGGCCGTCGACGACAGCACGAGCGACACCCTGGTGCTCAAGCCCTGACGGACAGCCGCATACGAAAGTGCCCTCCACGCGCGCGTGGAGGGCACTTTCGCGTCTACGGGGGCACTTCGTGCCTACGGGCCCTCTACGGAGACCCGTTTCAGGAGACCCGCCTCAGCGGAAGCGCCGTACCCCCGAAGGCGTCACGACGGCGTGCACCGGACGGTCGTGCGCCTCCTCGGGGACGTGCGCGACGACTTCGGCGTCGTACAGGAGCACCACCAGGGCGGGCGCGGCCTGCGCCCGCTCCAGGCGCGCGAGAACCCGGTCGTAGGAGCCCCCGCCGCGCCCCAGGCGCATCCCGCGCCCGTCCACCGCGAGCCCCGGCAGGAGCACCGCGTCCGCCGCCAGGACGGCGTCCGGGCCGAGCCGCTCACCGGAGGGCTCCAACAGCTCCATCTTGCCCGCGTGTTGGACGGGGGCAAGGGAGCCGGGCCCGTCGTAGGCCGCCCAGTCCAGGTCGTTGTCCGGCAGCAGCACGGGCAGCAGGACCCGTGTCCCGCGCGCGTGGAGGGCGTCAAGGAGTGCGCGGGTGCCCGGCTCGCCGCCTACGGAGACGTACGCGGCGACCGTGCGGGCCGTGGCGAGTTCGGAGAGGTCCAGGGCGCGCCCGGCGAGCGCGGCGGCCGCCGCCGTCGCGTCACCGGCTGGCAACCGGCGCCTCACCGCGAGGATCTCTCCCCGCAATGTGCGCTTGTTCTCCTTGCCGGAGCTGGGTTGATCCATGGCGAAGTCCCACATCCTTCCTGTTGCGCTCACATATGGGATCAATATTCCGGAGCCACAGATTGCTCACATAGGCACCGGATATGGTGACGGGCATGACTGAGTCTCACCCCAAGATCACCAAGGCTGTCATCCCTGCCGCCGGTCTTGGCACGCGCTTCTTGCCCGCCACGAAGGCCACGCCCAAGGAGATGCTCCCGGTCGTCGACAAGCCGGCGATCCAGTACGTGGTCGAGGAAGCGGTCTCCGCGGGCCTGGACGACGTCCTCATGGTGACGGGCCGCAACAAGCGCCCTCTGGAGGACCACTTCGACCGCAACTACGAGCTGGAGTCGGCCCTGGCGAAGAAGGGCGACGAGTCCCGGCTCGCGAAGGTCCAGGAGTCCAGCGACCTGGCGACCATGCACTACGTCCGCCAGGGCGACCCCAGGGGGCTCGGTCACGCCGTCCTGTGCGCCGCGCCGCACGTGGGCCGCGAGCCCTTCGCCGTCCTCCTCGGCGACGACCTGATCGACCCGCGCGACCCGCTCCTGGCCCGCATGGTCGACGTCCAGGACGAGCGCGGCGGCAGCGTCATCGCGCTCATGGAGGTCGCGCCCGAGCAGATCCACCTCTACGGCTGCGCGGCGGTCGAGGCCACCGATGACGGCGACGTCGTGAAGGTGACCGACCTGGTCGAGAAGCCGGAGGTGGCGGACGCCCCCTCGAACTACGCCATCATCGGCCGCTACGTCCTCGACCCGCACATCTTCGACATACTGCGCAAGACCGAGCCGGGCCGCGGCGGCGAGATCCAGCTCACCGACGCGCTGCAGCAGCTCGCGGCGGACGAGAAGATCGGCGGCCCGGTGCACGGCGTGGTCTTCAAGGGCCGCCGCTATGACACCGGCGACCGCGGCGACTATCTGCGTGCCATTGTCAGACTCGCGTGCGAACGTGAAGACCTGGGCCCGGACTTCAAGGCCTGGCTTCGCAGTTACGTCACCGAGGAGATGTAGCACGTGAGCAGTAGCGGCACGACGACGCACGACGGCACCGGAGCCCACCCCGGGCAGGGCGGCGGCCAGGACGGCGGCCCCGACCACGTGTGGTCGGTGGACGAGCACCTGGCGGACGTCCTCGCGGCCGTCAGGCCGCTGGAGCCCATCGAGCTCCAGCTCCTCGACGCCCAGGGCTGCGTCCTCGTCGAGGACGTCACGGTGCCCGTGTCGCTGCCGCCGTTCGACAACAGCTCCATGGACGGGTACGCGGTCCGTGCCGCCGACGTCGCGGGCGCGGGCGAGGAGTTCCCCGCCGTCCTGACCGTCATCGGGGACGTCGCCGCGGGCCAGGGCGAGCCGCCCGCGGTCGGCCCCGGCCAGGCCGCCCGCATCATGACCGGCGCCCCGCTGCCGCCCGGCGCCGAGTGCGTCGTCCCCGTGGAGTGGACCGACGGCGGGCTCGGCCAGGGCCCCGTCTCCGGGATGCGCGCCCACAGCGCGGCCCCTGAGGGCGCCTCAGGCGAGGTCAGGGTCTACCGCCCGGCGCGCGAGGGCGCGCACGTCCGCGCGGCGGGCAGCGACGTCAAGGCGGGCGACCGCGCCCTGACCGAGGGGACCGTCCTCGGCGCCCCGCAGATCGCCCTGCTCGCCGCGATCGGCCGGGGCACGGTCACCGTGCGCCCGCGCCCGCGCGTGGTTGTCCTGTCCACCGGCAGCGAACTGGTCCAGCCCGGCGAGGAATTGGCCCAGGGCCAGATCTACGACTCCAACAGCTTCTCCCTCACGGCCGCCGCCCGCGAGGCCGGGGCGATCGCCTACCGCGTGGGCGCCGTCGCCGACGACGCCGAGACCCTGCGCTCCACCATCGAGGACCAGCTGATCCGCGCCGACCTGGTGGTCACCACGGGCGGCGTGAGCGTCGGGGCGTACGACGTCGTGAAGGAGGCGCTGGCCGCGATCGGCGACCCGGACGACGAGAAGGGCCTCGGGGCGGGCGGCGGCGTGGAGTTCCGCAAGCTCGCCATGCAGCCCGGCAAGCCGCAGGGCTTCGGCTCGATCGGCCCGGACCACACCCCGCTGCTCGCGCTCCCGGGCAACCCCGTGTCGTCGTACGTCTCCTTCGAGATCTTCGTCCGTCCCGCAGTGCGCGCCCTGATGGGCCTGGCGGACGTCCATCGGCCCACCGTCCGCGCCCGGCTCACGGCCCCCGAGGGGCTCACCTCGCCCGCGGGCAGACGCCAGTTCCTGCGCGGCCGCCACGACGCCGACGCGGGCACGGTGACGCCGGTGGGCGGCGCCGGTTCGCACCTCGTCGCCGCCCTCGCGCAGGCGGACGCGCTCATCGTCATCCCCGAGGACACGACGTCGGTCGAGCCGGGCGCCGAGGTCGACGTGGTCCTCTTGGGCTGACGGTGCGGGGCTCACCGGCGGCCTCCCCGGGGCGTGCGGCCGCCCCCCTGGCGGCGCGAGAATGAGGGCCCGCCTCGGGCGGGGCGGCCAGGTGCGACGGGCGGGCGGTACGGTGTCGCGCACAGCAGGCCACGCGCCCGCGCGGGGCCCGGACCAGGAGCGCCACAGCACATGAGCACCCAGCAGGGACTGACGCACATCGACGAGGCGGGCGCCGCCCGCATGGTCGACGTATCCGAGAAGGACGTGACCGCGCGCACCGCGCGCGCGAGCGGCCGCGTCCTGGTCGCGCCACGCGTGATCGAGCTGCTGCGCGGCGAGGGCGTGCCGAAGGGCGACGCCCTGGCGACCGCCCGGATCGCGGGCATCATGGGCGCCAAACGCACCCCGGACCTGATCCCGCTGTGCCACCCGCTGGCCGTGTCCGGAGTGAAGGTCGATCTTTCGGTCGCCGACGACGCCGTGGAGATCGTGGCGACGGTGAAGACCACGGACCGCACGGGCGTCGAGATGGAGGCCCTCACGGCGGTGACGGTCGCCGCGCTCACGGTCGTCGACATGGTGAAGGCCGTCGACAAGGGGGCGGTCATCACGGACGTACGGGTCGAGGAGAAGACCGGCGGCAAGTCCGGCACCTGGAGCCGCGCGGGAGAGCGGGCGTGAGCGCGGCACAGGCCCCGGAGCGGGCCCCGTACCGCGCCCTCGTCGTCACCGCCTCCAACCGCGCCGCCGCCGGTGTCTACGCCGACAAGGGCGGCCCGGTCCTCGCGGAGGGCCTCGCCGCGCTCGGCTTCGCCGTGGACGGCCCCCAGGTCGTGCCCGACGGCGAGCCCGTGGGGGAGGCGCTGCGCGCCGGGGTGGCGGCCGGGTACGACGTGATCCTCACGACCGGCGGCACCGGCATCTCGCCCACCGACCGCACGCCCGACGCCACCCGCCGCGTCATCGACCACGAGGTGCCGGGCATCGGGGAGGCGATCCGCGCGTACGGCCGCGAGAAGGTGCCCACGGCCGCGCTGTCCCGAGGGCTCGCCGGAGTCGCGGGGCGCACCCTCATCGTGAACCTGCCGGGCTCCTCCGGAGGCGTGCGCGACGGACTCGCCGTCCTGGAGCCGCTGTTGCGGCACGCCGTCGACCAGCTGCGCGGCGGGGACCATCCACGGACCGACGGGGGTGCGAGCTGAACAGCCCCAGCTGGCCCGTCGAGCTGACGGACGGCGACCTCACCCTCCGCCCGATAAAGCTGCGGGACCAGCGTGCCTGGCGCGAGGTCAACCGGCGCAACCGCGACTGGCTGCGCCCTTGGGAGGCGACGATTCCGCCGCCCACGCCCGGCGGCCCGATCGCCCACCGGCCCACGTACCGCCAGATGGTGCGGCATCTGCGCGCCGAGGCCAACGCGGGCCGGATGCTGCCGTTCGTCGTCGAGTACCAGGGGCGTCTCGTCGGGCAGTTGACGGTCGCCGGGATCACCTGGGGGTCGATGTGCTCGGGGCACGTCGGCTACTGGGTGGACGAGTCCGTCGCGGGCCGGGGCGTGATGCCGACGGCGGTCGCGCTCGCGGTGGACCACTGCTTCCGCACGGTCGGACTGCACCGCATCGAGGTCTGCATTCGCCCGGAGAACGCGCCGAGCCGCCGGGTGGTGGAGAAACTCGGATTCCGCGAGGAGGGGCTTCGTCCACGATATCTTCACATCGACGGGGCCTGGCGCGACCACCTCGTGTTCGCGCTCACCGCGGAGGAGGTCCCGGAGGGCCTCCTGCACCGCTGGCGACAGGCGCGGCCGCACAAGACGGCGTAGCGCGGAGTCCGCGCGCGTGTGCGCCCGGTGACGCGCTGTCGGGGGCTTGTCGGGGGCTTGTCGAGGGATTGGCGAGGGCTTGTCGCGGGATTGCCGGGGGCTTGTCAGGGGCTTCTGCCGGGCGAGCGGCACGAGTTGAGCCGCTCAGGGCGCTTCTCATAAATAAAATACCTGTTCGAAATTGATCGATGAGTGACCGTTAAATTCCGTGCGTCAACGGCCTGTTGATCGCATCAGTCACAAAAAAAGTTCGAGATATCAGCCAGATCGTGCGACACACCGGCCCAATTGGCGGATGGCCTCGACAAAACCCCTCTACCGTGTGAGGCGTGAGCAGCAGCGGCCTCTTCTACGCAGTCATCGTCGGGGCCTGGGCCGCCTACTTGGTGCCGATGTGGCTCCGTAGGCAGGACGAGCTCAATGAAGCCCGTCCGACGGAACGCTTCAGCACCGCCATCCGGCTGCTGTCCGGACGGGCGGGCATGGAGCGCCGGTACGCCAAGGACCTGCAAGCGCGCTCGTCCGAGAAAGAGGAGCCGCGCAGCGTCCCGGACGCCGCGACCGATTCGGTCGACGTCCGGGCCTTCGCCATGCTCCCGGACGAGGGAGCCGAGACCGAGCCCCACGGCAGAGCCCCGGAAGGCCCCCCGCAGGGACAGGCCGCCCAGCGCCGTGACGCACGGGACGCGCGGGACACCCGGGGCTCCCGGAACACCGGTGCCCCTCGGCGTCAGGCCCCGTCGCCCGAGGCCTCCCGGCGCACCGCCGAGGCCGCCGCGAGGGCCCGGCGCTCCAAGGTGCTCGCCCGTCGGCGCCGCACCACCGTGATGCTCTTCCTCGGCTTCACGCTCGGCGCGGTCGTCGCCGCCGTCGGCGGCATCCCGTTCCTGTGGGTGCCCGGCGTGCCCGCGGCGCTCCTGAGCGCGTACATCGTCTATCTGCGCCGCCAGGAGCGGCGGCGCTTCACGTACACGATGGACCGGCGCCGCGCCGAGGTCGCCGCGCAGCGCCTGCGCGAGCGGCAGCCGCGCAGGCGCGAGGAGGCGCCCGAGCCCGCCGCCGCGGAGCTCGCGCCCGCCGCGGAGCCCGGCCTGTCCGCGCTCGCCGCCGACCGGCGCGCGCTCGTCGAGCAGACCGACCACGCCGAGTGGGTCGACCAGCAGCGCGAGCGGCGGCACGCCCCCGGCCGCGGCGACAGCTGGGACCCGGTGCCGGTGCCGCTGCCGACGTACGTGACGGCGCCCGTCGCGCCCCGCGCCACCGGCAGTGTCGACCTGGGCGCGCCCGACACCTGGAGCTCGGCCCGGTCCAGCACCGTGGAACCGGCCGCGGGCGACGAGGCGGAGCGCGCCGCTCCGGAGCCGGGCGAGGCTCCGGAGGAGCGGGCCGAGCCCGGCGCCGACGACGCGCGCAGCGACGCCCGTCGCGCGGCGTCCGCCCGCCGCTCCCGCGAGCGCGGCCGTACGCCGCTGTTCGACCAGTACGACAACCCGGCCACCGGCGACGGCCGCCCGCGCGCCGCGAACGAGTGACCCGGCGCACACGCGTGGAGTGTCCGCTCGCGGCCGTGGCGTCCCGCTCGCTGACCAGCGGGGAACGGATTTCCAAGCACCCCGGTGGGGGTGCTAGAGTTTCACTCGTTGCAAGGGCCTGTGGCGCAGTCCGGTAGCGCACCTCGTTCGCATCGAGGGGGCCAGGGGTTCAAATCCCCTCAGGTCCACTGCACACACCGTTCGCGGGGCAACTCGCAGACGGTTCACGAGATCCCGTCCGATCGTTTCGATCGGGCGGGATCTCTGCGTTTCCGGGTGCGCTGCGCGCGGCCGCCGCTTCTGACCCTCAGTCACCCAGGACCGCCAGGTCGAGGGCGCGCAGCCGGGACGGGGCGGCGATCACTTCGTACGCCGTGACGCGGTCGGCCTCGACCGTGACGGTGAGCGCGAGCAGGAGGCGGCCGCGCGGGGCCACGACGAGGCCGGGGCGGCCGTTGACCAGGGCGGGGGCGGCGGCCCTCGCGTTGCGGGCGAGGAGGACCGTCTCGCGGGCCACGGCATCGGCGCCGTGGATCTCCGTCCGCGCGCCCACGGGCAGCGCCGCCGCGTCGGCGCGGCGGACCACGTCCGGGGCGAGGACCGCGAGCAGGGCGGTGAGGTCGCCGCCACGGGCGGCGCTGAGGAAGGCCTCCACGACCCGGCGGTCGCGGACGAGTTCCGCGTGGGGGACGGCGGGGGCGCCGTGGACCTTGCGGCGGGCGCGGCTCGCCAGCTTCTTCGCGGTCACGGGGGAGCGCTCCACGATGGCGGCGATCCGCTCGAAGGGCACCCCGAAGGCGTCGTGCAGCACGAAGGCGACGCGTTCGGCGGGGCCGAGCCGGTCGAGGACCACGAGCAGGGCGCGGCCGACCGACTCGGCCAGGACGGCCTCGTCCTCGGGGGTGGGCGGGAGCGGGCCGGGGGCGCGGTCAAGGGCGCTCTCGTCGGCGAGGAGCTCCTCGCGCCGCGACGTACGCCTGCGGAGGGTGTCGAGGCACACGCGCGAGACCACCGTCGTCAGCCAGCCCGGCAGGTTCGCCACGTCGCTGACGTCGGAGCGGCTGAGCCGCAGCCAGGTCTCCTGGACGGCGTCGTCGGCCTCGGTGAGGGAGCCGAGCATGCGGTGGGCGACCGCCCGCAAGTGGCCCCGGTGGCTCTCGAACCGCTCCGCGAGGTCGTGCTGCTCGTCCATCGGTCACCTTTTCCCGGCCGGTTACGTCAGGGCCCTGACGTAGCCCATCACCAAGAGGTGACAGGGGTGAAGCGGAGTGAAGAAAAGTGAAGGGGAGTGGATGACCATGCGTGAGGGCGTACGGGCCGACGTGCCCGTTCTGTTGCATCTGGACTCCAGCGCCGATCTTTCCGGGCGTTCGGTGACCCGGGAGCTGGGGGCCGCCTACGCGCGCGGGTGGCTGGCCCGGCACCCGGGCGCCGACTACCGCCACCGGGATCTGACCGCCGATCCTGTGCCGCTGGTCGGTGCGGGGTACGTGCGCCTCGGGACGCGGGTGGAGCGCCACGGTGCGGTGCCGCTGGAGAAGGTGGCCGCGCTGGTCGAGGGGGCCGACGAGGAACGGGAGTGGGCGCTGACGCTGCCCCTGGTCAGGGAGGTGCGGCGGGCCACGGCGCTGCTGGTCGGGGTGCCCATGTACAACTTCTCCGTGCCCGCCGCGCTGAAGGCCTGGATCGACCGCGTCACCTTTCCCGGCGCGTACACCGACCCGGACAGCGGGCGGCCGCTGCTCGCGGGGACGCGGGTCGTGGTGGCCGCCGCGTGCGGGGGCGGCTACGGTCCTGGCACGCCGCGCGAGGGGTGTGACTTCCAGGTGCCGTACCTGCGGGCGTACTTCGCGAACCTCGGGGTCGCCGAGGAGAACCTGCGCGTGGTGCGGGCCGAGCTGACGCGGGCCGGGGACATCCCGGCGCTCGGGCCGTTCAGGGAGCTGGGGGAGCGGTCGCTGGCGCGGGCGCGGCAGGAGACGGACGGGCTCGCGGCCTCGTACTGACCTCTTGTTGAAGGGGCGGGGCGGGTCCCTCCTCCGGCTCGTCTCCGCGCGTGCCCCAATAGAACGCTCGTTACATTGGCCGCATGAGGGGCAGCTGCGTGAGGCGTGCCGGTGCCGCCGTCGGCGGGGCGGTGCTCGCCGCCGTGCTCGCCGGGGGCTGCGCCGAGCACGCCGGGCTGCACGTGGAGGGGCCCGCCCTGAAGCCGACGCGGATCAGCGGTCCTGTCTACGTCGCCGACGCGCTCGGGCAGCCGCTCCAGCGGCCCACCGTCATCGGGATCACCGACGACGTGGCGCTGTCGTCGCTGCGCTGGAAGGACTGGGGCGGACCCACCGCGCGGGCCTCGGGGATGCTGAGCGGCACCTGGTGCCTGCCGGGGTGCGGACGGGAGCCGTACGCCGCGACACTCACGCTCAGCGGGGTCGAGCGCGAGGAGACCGCCGCCTACTACCGGCGGGCGACCGTCGAGCCGACGAAGCCGGAGGCGCTGCCGCCCGCCGCCGTGAACGTGCAGTTCCAGGGCATCTGGCTGATGGTGCCGGAGTTCTGATGCCCGCGCGGCACGGCATGGGACTGCGGACGAAGACCGGACTCGCCGTCGCGGGGACGGCGGCCCTGGTGTCCGTCGTGATCGGGCTCCTGGTGCACCACCGCACCGTCGACGCGCAGTACGCGAGCGCCCGTGGCCAGGCCAGGGACCGGCTCCAGACCGCCGTCCAGGACCACGCGGCCGGGATCGACGGCGACCGCACCCTGATCGACCCGCCCGACCTGCCCAAGCCGCTCGCGCGGGCGGCCCGCGCGGGCCGGTGGGGGGTGTACCTCGACCGGAGCGGGAAGGTGCCGCAGCTGTGGGCGGCCAGCGCGTACCGGCGGGAGATCGTCGCCCTGAAGCGGCCCTATGAGCGCGAGGCCGAGACCGTACGGGACCTGGACCGGATCCTGTGGGCCTCGGGCGGCATCGGCACCGCCCTGGCGTGCGCGGCCGGGCTGCTCGTCGCGACGCGGCTCGGGCGGCGGCTCACCGCGAAGGCCGACGCGGCGCAGCGGATCGCGGACGGCGATCTGACGGCCCGGCTTCCGCTGCACGGCAACGACGAGATCACCCGGCTCGCGGCCGCCGTGAACACGATGGCGGACGCGCTCGCCGGGCGGCTCCAGGCCGAGCGCGAGGTCACCGCGAACATCGCGCACGAACTGCGGACGCCGGTCGCGGGCATGGTCACGGCGGCCGGGCTGCTGCCGCCGGGGCGCCCCGCCGAGCTGGTACGGGAGGCCGCGCGGCGGCTGCGGGAGCTGGTCGACGATGTCATCGAGGTGGCCCGGCTCGACGCGGCCGGTCAGGAGGTGCGGGCGGAGGTGTGCGCGCTCGGGGCGCTGGCGCGGCGGGCCGTCGCCGGGGTCGCGGAGGCGGCGGCGGAGGGGGCGGAGGGGGCGGTGAGCGTCCGGGTGCTCCGGGACGCGCGGGTCGAGACCGACCCCCGCCGGGTCGAGCGGATCCTGGCCAACTTCGTCACCAACGCGCTGCGGCACGGGCGGGTGCCGGTGGTGGTGGAGGTGGACGGGGGCGTGGTGTCCGTGCGGGACCAGGGGGACGGGTTTCCGGAGGAGCTGCTCGCGGCGGGGCCGCAGCGGTTTCGCACCGGGGCGCGGGAGACCGGGCTCGGGCTGGGGCTGACCATCGCGCGGGGGCAGGCGGAGGTGCTTGGCGCGGGGGTTCGCTTCGCGAACGAGGGGGGTGGGGCGGTGGCCTCGCTGGATCTCTCGGCGGTGGTGGTGCCCTCCTAGCGTTGCCCGTCGCCGGGGTGGCGGCCCCCCCCGGCGTTGCCGGTCGCCCGGCTGTGGTGCGGCCCCGCCCTGGCCTTGCCAGTCACCCCGCAGCGGGGTGGCGGCTCCCCCTGGCTTTGCCGGGCACCCGGCGGCTTTGGCGCTGTGCCCACCCGTCCCGCCCTGCGGGACGACTGCCCACAGCGGGTGGGTGGCGGGGGCGGCTGCTCACAGCGGGTGGGTGGCTGGGCGGCGGGTGGTGCCCACAGCGGGTGGGTGGTTGGGCGGCGGGTGGTGCTCACAGCGGGTGGGTGGTGCCCCGCAGTGGGTGGTGGGTGGTGCCCCACGGCGGGTGGTGGGTGGTGTCCCACGGCGGGTGGGCGGCAGGGACGGCTGCTCACAGCGGGTGGGTGGCGCGGGTCACACAGCGGGTGGGCGGCCGGGGGTGGGTGGTGTCCCCGCAGCGGGTGGGTGGCTGGGCGGAGGCGGGTGGTGCCCACAGCGGGCGAGGTGGTTGGCGGTGGGTGGTGCCCCGCAGCGGGCCGGGCCGGGGCGGGGCTAGCGCAGGGGCTTGGCGTAGCAGCGGCTCAGGTCGTGGAAGCGGTAGTAGCCGAAGCGCTCGCAGAGGGCGTAGCCGCTGGAGGTGTAGAGCCCGATGGCCTCCGGCTGCTTGGTGCCCGTTTCGAGGACCATGCGGGCCCGCCCCGCCTCGCGGGCGTCCTCCTCCAGGGCGGCGAGGATGCGCCGGGCGAGGCCGAGGCCCCGGGCCTCGGGGGTGACGTACATGCGCTTGATCTCGGCGTCGCCGTCCGCGTAGCCCTCGCCGTTCTGGTCCATCACGCGCCAGCCGCCCGTCGCCACGGGCGTGTCCATGGCGTCGTACGCGAGGAGGTAGAGGCCGTGCGGGGGCCGGAACATCGACGGGTCGAGGGGCGTGACGTCGCCTTCGTCCCCGTAGCGCTCGGCGTACTCGGCCTGGACACGGTCGTTGAGCTTCACGGCGTCGGGGTGGTCGAAGGCGACCCGGCGTATGTCCATGCTGTAAATCGTATCCCTATGCAGTGGGTGTGGTGGCTGCGACGGTCGCTTCCAGTGTGCCGGTAGGGTGCCGGGATGCTCACTGTGACCAGCGTGAATGTGAACGGGCTGCGGGCCGCCGCCAAGAAGGGGTTCGTGGAGTGGCTCGCCGGGACCGGCGCCGATGTGGTGTGCCTGCAGGAGGTGCGGGCCGAGCCGCACCAGCTGCCGGACGAGGTGCGCGAGCCCGAAGGCTGGTTCGTCACGCACGCCCCGGCCGCCGCCAAGGGGCGCGCCGGGGTCTCGCTGTACACGCGGCGCGAGCCGGAGCGCGTCCAGGTCGGCTTCGGGTCCGCCGAGTTCGACGCGAGCGGCCGCTACGTGGAGGCGGACCTGCCCGGCGTCACGGTCGCGAGCCTGTATCTGCCCTCGGGCGAGGTCGGCACCGAGCGGCAGGACGAGAAGATCCGGTTCATGGGCGAGTTCCTCGCGTACCTGAAGGACCTGAGGGCGCGGGCCGCCGCCGACGGGCGCGAGGTCCTGGTCTGCGGCGACTGGAACATCGCCCACCAGGAGGCCGACCTCAAGAACTGGCGGGGCAACAAGAAGAACTCCGGGTTCCTGCCCGAGGAGCGCGCCTGGATGACCGACGTCTTCGGGGCGGGCGCGGGGTACGTCGACGTGCTGCGCGCGCTGCACCCGGACGTCGAGGGCCCCTACTCCTGGTGGTCCTACCGGGGTCGCGCCTTCGATAATGACTCAGGGTGGCGCATCGACTACCACGTCGCGACGCCCGGTCTCGCCGGGCGCGCGGTCAAGGGGCAGGTGGAGCGGGCCGCCTCGCACGAGGAGCGCTGGTCGGACCACGCGCCGGTGACCGTCGTCTACGAGTAGGCCGCGCGGGTCCCCTGGGGCGAACCGCCGGTGAAAAGTCCGGCGGGGGGCTGTCCCGGCCCCGTACGGCGTGGGAGATTTCGATCGCGTACGCGCCGGGTGGGTGGCGCGTGGGCGGCGAGCGCTTCAACGGCCGGTCGTGCGAGGGGACTTCATGTCAACTGGGCTGTCCAGACGCGGATTGCTGATCGGCGCGGCGGGTGCCGTGGTGGGCGCGGCGGGGGTGCCGCACGCCGTCGCCGCGACCGGCGCGCCCGGGAGCGTGCCCCCCGGAACCCCGCCCGTCCTCGTCACCGAGCAGGCGAGCAAGCGGCTGCTGCTGCTCGACCCGAGGCGGCGGCTGTGGGACCCGGCGGCCGATCCGTCCGTCGTGCGCTGGCAGTTCTCGCCGCTCGGCGACCCCCGGTACGCGGATCTCGCGCCGGAGGCGAGCTGGGTGTACCCGTGTGAGGCGAAGGCGCGTCGGCACCGGGGCCGGACGCTGGTCCTGACCACGGCGTCCTTCGGGTTCGTGGCCGCCGTGGAGTACCCGTCGGGCCGCCGCCACTGGGGCACCGCGATCGGCCCCGGCGACGATCTGTTCAACCCGCACAGCGCCGAGGTCCTTCCGGACGGCAACGTCGCGGTCGCGTGCAGCACCGGCGCGCTCGTGCGTCTGTACGCGGCCTCCTGCGGGCCGGACGCCGAGCGGTACGCCGAGGCGCGCCTGAAGGGCGCCCACGGGCTGCACTGGGACCGTGCCCGCCGGCTCCTGTGGGCGCTCGGCGACGACGAGCTTGTGACGTACGAGGTCGGCGGCACGCCCGCGCGGCCCACGCTCGACCAGGCCTCCGCGATCCCGCTGCCGGTGGCCGTGCCGGGCCGGACGGCGGGCGGCCACGACCTCTTCCCGGTGGCGGGGCGGCCCGGGCGGCTGTGGGTGACCACCAACGCGGCCGTCTTCCAGTACGAGAAGCGGACGGGGGCGTTCGTGCGCGACTACCCCGGGTACGAGCTGATCGACCGGGCGAAGGTGAAGGCGGTCGGCAACGATCCGCGCACCGGACAGGTGCTCAGCACCGTCCCGGAGAGCGGCCTGGAGGAGACCTGGTGGACCACCAGGGTCGGCGTGCACCGGCCGACCGGCGAGTACCGCCTGGTCAACGGCGGCATGTACAAGGCCCGTTGGTGGCTGCCGACCTGACGGGGCCGCCGGTCACGAGGGGCTGAGCCTGCGGTCCAGGGCCAGCGAGAGCTCCGCCTCCACCACGGCCTTGGCGAGGGGGCGCAGGTCCTCCAGGGTGAGCTCCGCGTGCTCGGAGGCGTGGGCGGCGGTGAACGCGACGAACAACTCGGCAAGGGCGTCGGCGTGTGCGCGCACGCTGCGGCCCGCCTCCATGACGTCCGCGAGCGGGATGCCCTTGCGCACCAGGGCCGTCGAGGCGTCGAGCAGGCGGCGGCTGATGTGCACGATGTCGTCGCCGTCCGTGCCCAGGTAGCCGAGGTCCAGCGCGGCGGACAGGTTCTCCGGGGTGACGTCGCCCGCGAAGCGGTCGGCGAGCTCCTCGGGGGTGAGGCGGACCGGGGTCTCCTCCGACGGTCCTTCCATGCCGAGCAGTTCGGCCACGTCGCGGCCGTTCTCGAAGGCCTCGGCGAGCTCGGCGATGCCCTGGAGGGTGTGGCCGCGCTCCAGGAGGGCGGCGATGGTGCGCAGGCGGGCCAGGTGGTGCTCGTCGTACCAGGCGATGCGGCCCTCGCGGCGCGGGGGCGGGATGAGGCCGCGCTCGCGGTAGAAGCGCACCGTGCGCACGGTGATCCCGGCTTCCTTGGCGAGCTCCTCCATGCGGTACTCGCGCACGGCGGGCACGGAGGGCACGGCGGCCCCACCCGGCTCCCGCGTGCCCGGCGCCGCGTCGGCCGTCGCGCCCGCTGTGCCCGCCGTGCGCGCCCGTGCTGTCTCGTCCGTCGTCACCGCGTCCGCCACTTCTTCCGCCACGTCCGCAGCCTATGCGCAGGCACGGACCGTACCGGCGGTAACTTTCCCCGCCCGACCCCTACCCATGGGTACGGAGCTGCTCTACGCTCCCGATTGTGCCAGCGATTACTGGCAGAGTCGGAGCCAGGGTCAGAACCAGAGCCAGAGTCAGAACCAGAACCAGAACCAGAACCAGAGTCAGAGTCGGGTCAGGGAACTTCGGAAGGCGGCGGCATGGCCGAGCGCGAGCGGGAACGCCAGGACGACCTCGGACACGTACGGGTGGCGGTGATCGGGAGCGGGTTCGGCGGCATCGGGGCCGCGGTCCGGCTCCGCAGGGAGGGCGTCACCGACTTCGTCGTCCTGGAGCGGGCGGGCGCGGTGGGCGGCACCTGGCGCGACAACAGCTACCCGGGCTGCGCCTGCGACGTGCCCTCCCACCTCTACTCCTTCTCCTTCGCGCCCAACCCCGACTGGCCGCGCACCTTCTCCGGCCAGGAGCACATCTGGGACTACCTGGAGGGCGTCGCCGACACCTTCCGGCTGCGGCCCCATCTCCGCCTGAACACCGAGGTCCTGCGGGCGGGCTGGGACGCCGAGCGGCTGCTGTGGAAGCTGGAGACGAGCCGCGGGCGGCTCACCGCGGACGTCGTGGTCTCCGCCACGGGACCGCTGTCCGACCCCAAGACGCCGGACATCCCCGGGCTCGCCGACTTCCCCGGCAAGGTCTTCCACTCCGCCCGCTGGGACCACGAGTACGACCTGCGCGGCAAGCGCGTCGCCATGATCGGAACCGGCGCGTCCGCGATCCAGATCGTGCCGGAGATCCAGCGCGACGTACGGCGGCTCACGCTCTTCCAGCGCACCCCGCCGTGGGTCCTGCCCCGCGCCGACCGCGCCATCACCGGCGTCGAGCGCTGGCTGCACCGGCAGCTGCCGTTCACGACGCACGCGCGCCGCGGCCTCCTGTGGGGCATCCGCGAGCTCCAGGTGCAGGCCTTCACCAAGCGGCCCAACGAGCTCGGCCTGATCGAGCGGCTCGCCCAGCGGAACATGGAGCGGGTCATCAGGGACCCGGAGCTGCGCGCCAAGCTGACGCCCACGTACCGCATCGGCTGCAAGCGCATCCTGCTGTCCAACTCCTACTACCCGGCGCTCGCGCGGCCGCACGTGGACGTCGTCGCCAGCGGGCTCGCCGAGGTCCGCGGCTCCACCCTGGTGGCCGCCGACGGCAGCGAGGCCGAGGCCGACGCGGTCATCCTCGGCACCGGCTTCCACGTCACCGACATGCCGATCGCGGACCGCGTGGTGGGCGACGGGGGCCACACCCTCGCGGAGACCTGGAAGGACGGCATGAAGTCGCTGCGCGGCGCGAGCGCCGCGGGCTTCCCCAACTTCCTCACCGTCATAGGACCGAACACCGGCCTCGGCAACTCCTCCATGATCCTGATGATCGAGTCGCAGCTGAACTACCTGGCCGACTACCTGCGGCAGCTGGACGTCCTCGGCGGCAGGGCCGCCCTCGTCGCCCGCCCGAGCGCCGTCAACGCCTGGAACCGCCGGGTGCAGGAGCGCATGAAGCGCACGGTGTGGAGCACCGGCGGCTGCACCAGCTGGTACCTGGACGCGAACGGCGTCAACACGACGGTCTGGCCCGGTACGACGACGGAGTTCCGCGTGGCGACGCGGAGCGTGGACCTCAACGAGTACGAGGTCCTGCGCGCCCCGAAGCCGCCCGCCCCCGCCAAGGGCGGCCGCGAGCTGACGGCCACCGCGTGAGGGGCCACGTCCTCGCCGGGCCGTTCGCGCCGCCCGTCGCCGCGCGCGAACTGACCGCCGTCTCGGCGGACGGCACCCGGCTGCACGTCGAGACGCACGGGCCCGATGGCGCGCCCGCCGTCGTCCTGATCCACGGCTGGACCTGCTCGACCGCGTTCTGGGCGGCGCAGCTCCGGGCCCTGTCGGCCACCCGCCGCGTCATCGCCTACGACCAGCGCGGGCACGGGCGCAGCCAGACGCCGGTGGAGGCCGCCGGATACAGCACGCGGGCGCTGGCCGACGACCTGGAGGCGGTGCTCGCCGCGACGCTCGCCCCCGGCGAGAAGGCCGTGCTCGCCGGGCACTCCATGGGCGGCATGACGCTGATGGCGGCGGCCGCGAGGCCGGGGGTGCGCGCGCACGCGGCGGCGGTGCTGCTGTGCAGCACGGGCAGTTCGCGGCTCGTCGCCGAGTCGACGGTCCTGCCGCTGCGGGCGGGCGCGCTGCGGACGGCCCTCACCCGGCGGGTCCTGGGGGCGCGGGCGCCGATGGGGCCGGTCACGCCGCTGGCCCGGCGGGCGCTGAAGTACGCCACGATGGGCCCGGGCGCCGCGCGGGACCGGGTCGAGGTGTGCGCGCGGATCGTGCACGCCTGCCCCCGCGTGGCGCGCTACCGCTGGGCCCACGTCCTGGACGGCCTGCACCTCGACGCGGGCCTCGCCGACCTCACCGTGCCGACGGCGGTCATCGCGGGGACGGCCGACCGGCTCACCCCGGTCGGGCACGCCCGGCGGATCGCCGCCGCGCTGCCGCGGTGCGCGGGGCTCACCGAGCTGGCCGGGGTCGGGCACATGACGCCGGTGGAGGCACCGGAGGCGGTCACCCGGGGCATCGCCGCCCTGGCGGACGCCTACGGAGACACGTACACGGACACGTACACGGACACGTATACGGATCGGATCGGGGAGGGCGCGTGAGCAAGGTCAGTCTGGACGGGCAGGTCGCGGTCGTCACGGGAGCGGCGCGCGGCGTGGGCGAGCTCCTCGCGCGCAAGCTGTCCGCGCGGGGCGTGCGGGTGGCCCTGGTCGGCCTGGAACCGGAGGAACTGAAGGCGGTGAGCGGGCGCCTTGGCACCGACAGCGACTACTGGCACGCCGACGTCACCGACCACGAGGCGATGGCGCGGGTCGCCGGGGAGGTGAAGGAGCGGTTCGGGAAGGTGGACATCGTCGTCGCCAACGCGGGCGTGGCCAGCGGCGGTCCGTTCGTCGCCTCGGACCCCGTCGCCTGGCGCCGGGTCATCGAGGTCAACCTCATCGGCAGCGCGGTCACCGCGCGGGCGTTCCTGCCGGTGCTCATGGAGAGCCGGGGCTACCTCCTCCAGGTCGCCTCGCTCGCCGCGCTCACGCCCGCGCCGATGATGACGGCGTACTGCGCGTCCAAGTCCGGCGTGGAGGCGTACGCGCACGCCCTGCGGGCCGAAGTCGGCTACAAGGGCGTGAAGGTGGGCGTCGGCTATCTGTCCTGGACGGACACGGACATGGTGCGGGGCGCCGACCAGGACGACGTGATGCGGGAGTTGCGGCAGCGCCTGCCCTGGCCGTCCAACAAGACGTACCCCCTGGGACCGGCCGTCGACCGCTTCGTCGCGGGCATCGAACGGCGCTCGGCCCATGTGTACGGGCAGTGGTGGCTGCGGGGCATGCAGGGCGTCCGCCCCTACTTGCCCGGGATCGTCGCGAGCGTCGGCCAGCGCGAGATGCGGCGCTTTGAGCCAAGGCTGTCCCAGGTCTCTACGGGGCTCGTGGGCGCGGGGGGCTCCGCGGACGAGGCGGTACGGGCCCCGTAGTCACCGGGGGCCCGGCGGCTTCGGGCTGTGCCCACCCGTTCCACCCTCTGGGCGGCCCAGCTGCCCACAGCAGGGGCGGCTGACAACGCACCCGCACGGGTGGGCGGGTGGGAGAACCCCGCCGCGGTAGCGGCGGGCACCACCCACCCACCCGCACAAGCACAGCGCAGCGTTACGCGTCGTAGTCCCGGTTGAACCGGTCCTCCGCCTCGCGCTGCGCGTCGTCCAGGGAGTCCTGGGACTGCTCGCGCGCCTGCGAGGAGCGCTCGCCCGCCTCGCTCCGCCCGCGCTGCGCGGCCTGCTTGGCCTTCTCGGAGAGCTCCTGCGCCTTGTCCTGGAACTGGTCCTTGATGCCCATGAAGGTTCACTCCCAAAGTGGGTGAGGGGATTGGGCCTCGACCAGGCTGACACGCCCCGACATACCACGCATGTCGGGCGGTCACGCTCCGCTACGCGCGTGGCGGAAGCGGTGGGCGGCGGCGGTCGGGCACGTCGTCGTAGCCGGGCGGCGTGGCCGCGGGGCGTTGGTCCAGCAGGCCCAGCGCCACCCGTACCGCGTCGTCGAGTTGGGCGTGCCGTCCCTCGGCCCAGTCCAAGGGCGTGCGCAGGACGGGGAGGTCGGGTTCGACGCCGTGGTTCTCCACGGACCAGCCGTACGCGTCGAACCACCCGGCGTTCATCGGCACGGTGATCACGGTGCCGTCCCCGAGCGTGTGCCGTCCGGTCATGCCGACGACGCCGCCCCAGGTGCGCTGCCCCACCACGGGCCCGAGGCCGAGGAGCTTGAACACCGCGGTGATCATGTCGCCGTCGGACGAGGTCGCCTCGTCCGCCAGGGCGACCACGGGACCCCGGGGGGCGTTGGAGGCGTACGACACCGGCTGGGCGTTGCGGGTGAGGTCCCAGCCGAGGATCTTCCGGGTCAGCTTCTCCACGACGAGTTCGCTGATGTGGCCGCCCGCGTTGCCGCGCACGTCCACGATCAGCGCGGGCCGCGCCACCTCAAGGCGCAGGTCGCGGTTGAACTGCGCCCAGCCGGAGCCGCCCATGTCGGGGATGTGGAGGTAGCCGCACTTGCCGCCGCTGAGGTCGCGTACGACGCCGCGGCGCTTGGCGACCCAGTCCTGGTAGCGCAGGGGGCGCTCGTTGATCAGCGGCACGATCGCGACGCGCCGGGAGCGGCCCTCGCCCTCGGCGGGCGTGAACGTCAGCTCGACGGTGGTGCCGCCCGCCGCCGCGAGCAGCGGATACGGCCCTGTCACCGGGTCGACGGACCGCCCGTCCACATGGGTGAGCACGGCGCCCTCGCGGATGCCCGAACCGGCCAGCGGGGAGCGCGCCTTGGAGTCGGAGGACTCGCCGGGAAGGATGCGCGTCACCACCCAGTCGCCGTCCCGGCACACCAGGTTGGCGCCGAGAAGGCCGATGGCGCGCTGGTAGTGGGCGGGGCCCTCGTTGCGGCGGGCGCCGGTGACGTACGCGTGGGAGGTGCCCAGTTCGCCGAGGACCTCCCGCAGCAGGTCGGCGAACTCGTCGGGGGAAGCGACCCGCTCCACCAGCGGCCGGTACTGGTCGAGGACGGCGTCCCAGTCGATGCCGCACATGCCCGGGTCCCAGAAGTAGGCGCGGATGATCCGGCCCGCCTCGTCGAAGGACTGGCGCCACTCGGCGGCCGGGTCGACGTCGTGCAGGACGCGGCGCAGGTCGATCCAGACGGTGGAGTCGCCGTCCCCGGGCTCGGTGGCGGGGACGGCCCGCAGGTCGCCCTCGTCGACGACGACGAGCCGGGTGCCGTCGCCGCTGAGCGCGAACCAGTCGAGGTGGTCGACGAGTTCGGACTTCTTGGCCTTGGCGATGTTGAAGTACTCCAGGGTCGGCCGCCCCGAGGTGTCGGCCGGGTTCGCGAACGTCTCGCCGAGCGCGCCCGAGATCGGCCAGCGCAGCCACACGAGGCCGCCGCCGCTGACCGGGTACAGCGCCGAGTACTTGGACGCCGACACCGGGAACGGCGTCACCCGGCTCTCCAGGCCCTCCGCCTCCACGGTCACCTGGCCGTCGCCCGGTTCGCCGTCGTCGGGGTCGAGGCCGCCCGCCGCGGGGCGCCCGTCGGGCAGGAGCGCGAAGGGGGAGGGCGTCGCGGACGACAGGGGTACGAGGTGGGGGCGGCAGCCGAGGGGGAAGGACAGGTCGCCGGTGTGCACGTCGTAGACGGGGTCGAAGCCGCGCCAGGACAGGAAGGCGAGATAGCGGCCGTCGCGCGTGAACACGGGGTTCTCGTCCTCGAAGCGGCCGTTGGTGACGTCGATGACGGTCCGCGCGCCCGGCCCCTCGATCCGGGCCAGCTTGATCTGCCGCAGGGAGCGGCCGACGCCCGGGTGCGACCAGGTGAGCCAGGCGCCGTCGGGGGAGAACGCGAGGTCGCGCACGGGCCCGTTGAGGGACTGGATCAGCTCGGTGACCTCGCCGTTGGAGTCCTCGGTGGCGTCGACGAGGAGCAGCCGTCCGTCGTGCGAGGCGATCGCGAGGCGCTCGCCGTCGGGGTCGGACACCAGCTCCAGGACCCGTCCGAGCTGTCCGCTCGCCAGTCTGCGCGGGTCGCGGTCGCCGCTGGCCCGGGGCAGATAGGCGATCTCGACGGCGTCCTCGCCCTCGGCGTCGGTGACGTACGCGACCTGCCCGCCCGTGCCGAGCATCTCGGGGAGGCGGACGCGGACGCCGGGGGTGTCGGCGATGGTGCGCGCCGGGCCGTCGCGGTGCGTCAGCCAGTACAGGCTGCCCCGGACGACGACCGCGCTGGCGCGTCCCGTGGTGTCCACGGACAGCGCGTCGACGTGGTGGGCGGCGGGCACCTGGTAGGTGCGCCGCCCCGCGCGCGGGCCGCCGACGCCCACCGGCAGGCGGCGCGGGGCCGCGTCCGCGGCGAGGTCGTCGACCAGCCAGATCTCGCCCGCGCACTGGTAGACGACGCGGGTGCCGTCGCTGGCCGCGTGCCGGGCGTAGAAGGCGTCGTGGTCGGTGTGGCGGCGCAGGTCCGTGCCGTCGGGCAGACAGGAGTACAGATTGCCGACGCCCTCGTGGTCGGAGAGGAACGCGATGCGCCCGGACACGAACATCGGCGCGTCCAGGTGTCCGTCGAGCCCTTCGAGCAGGCGCTCGCCGTGCAGCCACAGGCGGCCCGTGGCGCCGCCGCGGTAGCGCTTCCAGGCGGCGGGCTCGTGCGGGGGCTTGCCGGTGAGGAGCAGCGTCCTGCGGTCCCCGTCCACATCGGCGACCGCGATGTCGTGGACCGGGCCCCAGGGGAGCTTGCCGCCGGGGGAGCCGTCCGTGGGCACGCTGTAGGCCCAGCAGAAGTGGGAGAAGGGCTGCCCGTGCGAGGACACCGCGAGGATCTGTCCTTCCGGGGTCCAGCCGCACACGCGGGTGTCGGGGGAGCCCCAGTAGGTCAGGCGGCGCGCCGGGCCGCCGTCCACCGGCGCGAGGTGGATCTCCGGGTCGAGGCTGCGCCAGCTCGTGTACGCGATGACTCGGCCGTCGGGGGCGAAGCGGGGGTGGCCGACCTTGGTGCGGTCGGCCGTCATCCGCCAGGCGCGGGTCGTTGGGGCGCCCTTGGGCGGGAGGGGGGCCACCCAGATGTCGTCCTCGGCCACGAAGCACAGGCGGTCGCCGCTGAGGTGGGGGAAGCGGAGGTACTCCTGGGTCACCTCCCCATGCTTTTCCGTGCCCCCGCCTCCGGCAACTCGGGCTATCTCTCCCACCCGCCCGCCCTTACACCTGCGGCTGCCACCGCACCCCCCGACCTAGCGGCTCGCGGGTGGGTGGGTGGGAAAACACCGCGCGAGCGCGGTGATCTAGCCGTCCGGCGGCAGTTCAAGCCCGTCCGGCGTTTGAGGACAAGCGCGCAGCGCGGGAATTCGAGCCCGTCCGGCGATTGAGGACGAGCGCGCAGCGCGATCGGGGGGCAGAGAGTCGGCGGCTGTGACACACTGCACGTACGAAACCGTTTCGTTTCGTTAGGGGGGTCGCGTAGAGTGACCAAGGCAAGCGGAGGCACAGAGACGCAGAGACAAGAGAGGCGGCGGCCATGGCGGTAGCGACCCGGCGCAGCCGGATCTCCCCCGAGCGCGCCGCCGAACTGTACGAGGCGGTGCTCGACCTGCTCCGCGAGGTCGGGTACGAGGGCCTCACCATGGACGCCGTCGCCGCCCGCACGCACTCCAGCAAGGCCACGCTCTACCGCCAGTGGGGCGGCAAGGCCCAGCTGGTCGGGCGGGCCCTCAAGCACAACCAGCGCGTGTCCCTCACGGACATCGACACCGGCTCGCTGCGCGGTGACTTCCACGCGATGGTCGCCCGCTCGGACGACTGCCAGATGGAGCGCGACGCCCAGCTCCTGCGGAGCATGGCGTACGCGGCGTACAAGGACGAGGAACTGGGCCAGGCGCTCCGCGAGCTGTTCGTGGAGCCCGAGCTCAAGGCGTTCAACGACCTGCTGCGGCGGGCCGTGGAGCGCGGCGAGGTCCCCGCGGACCACCCGGCCCTCGACTACGTCATCTACATGATCGCGGGAGTGTTCAACGCCCGCGAGAACATCGACGGCCGCCCCATGGACCGCGCCTTCCTCGGCGCCTACGTCGACGCCGTGATCCTGCCCCTGCTCGGCGTCTAGTACCAGCTAGTACCGGCTAGTACCGGCTCACCCAGCACCAGATTTCCACGTACCAGATTTCCACCTGACGCGACCGCTCACGTCGTCGGGCTGGTCACCCCTGCCCCTCCACCACCACGACCTGACCGGGAGTACGCCCTCGTGGCCATGTTCCTCTACAAACTCGGCCGACTCGCCTTCCGGCGACGGCACTTCGTCGCCCTGATCTGGGTGGCGCTGCTCACCCTCGCCGGGGTCGGCGCCGCGTCGGCGCCCACCGCCGCGTCCAGTTCCTTCTCGATCCCGGGCACGGAGGCCCAGAAGGCCTTCGACCTGCTCGAGGAGCGCGCCCCGCAGGTCAGCGCCGACGGCGCGAGCGCCCGCGTGGTGTTCAAGGCGCCGGACGGCGAGAAGGTCACCGACAAGGCCAACAAGGCCGCGATCAGCAAGACGGTGGCCGCGATCAAGTCCGGCTCGGACGAAGTGGCGCGCGCCGACGACCCGTTCGCGGCCAAGGCGGTCTCCAAGGACGGCACGACGGCGTACGCCTCGGTGACGTACAAGGTCACCGCCATGGAGCTCAGCGACGACAGCCGCGACGCCCTGGAGAAGACCACCGACGACGCCCGCACGGGCGGCATGACCGTCGAGGTCGGCGGCGACGCGCTGCAGGCCGTCCCGCACACCGGGGCCGCGGAGATCATCGGCATCGCCGTCGCCGCCGTGGTGCTCGTCATCACCTTCGGCTCCCTGGTGGCCGCCGGGCTTCCGCTGCTCACCGCGCTGATCGGCGTCGGCATCGGGGTGTCCTCGATCGCCGCGCTCGCCAGCGCGCTCGACCTCGGCACCACCACGTCGACGCTCGCCATGATGATCGGCCTCGCCGTCGGCATCGACTACGCGCTGTTCATCGTCTCCCGCTACCGCGCCGAGCTCGCCGAGGGCCGCGACCGCGAGGACGCGGCGGGCCGGGCCGTCGGCACAGCCGGTTCCGCCGTCGTCTTCGCCGGTCTGACGGTCGTCATCGCGCTCGTCGGCCTCGCCGTCGTCAACATCCCGATGCTCACCAAGATGGGCGTCGCGGCGGCGGGCACGGTCGCCATCGCGGTCCTGATCGCGCTCACCATGGTCCCCGCGCTGCTCGGCTACGCGGGCCGCAAGGTCAAGCCCATGGGGGAGAAGGGCAAGCGCTTCGCCCGCCGCCAGGCGAAGGCGCCCGCGCCCGCGGCCGCGCCCGCCAAGGAGAACCTCGGCACCCGCTGGGCCCGCTTCGTGGTCCGCCGCCCGGTGGCCGTCCTGCTGCTCGGCGTGCTCGGCCTCGGCGCCGCGGCCGTGCCGGTGGCGAGCCTGGAGCTCGGCCTGCCCGACGACGGCTCGCAGCCCACCTCCACCACCCAGCGCAAGGCCTACGACCTCATCGCGGACGGCTTCGGCCCCGGCTACAACGGCCCGCTGATGACCGTCACCGACCTCAAGGGCGTCGACGACCCCAAGGCCGAGGCCGCCGCCGTCGCCAAGAGGATCGGCGGCCTGGACGACGTGCTCGCCGTGAGCCCGCCCGTGCTCAACAAGGCGGGCGACACCGCGATCATCAGCGTCGTGCCGTCCGCCAAGCCGAGCGGCGCCGACACCGAGAACCTCGTCCACGCCATCCGCGACGAGGCCAAGGACGTCCGGGCCGACAGCGGCGCCGACGTCATGGTCACCGGCACCACGGCCATGAACATCGACGTCTCGCAGAAGCTCAACGACGCGCTGATCCCGTACCTCGCGCTCGTCGTGGGCCTCGCCTTCGTGCTCCTGATCGTCGTCTTCCGCTCGATCCTGGTCCCGCTCAAGGCGGCGCTCGGCTTCCTGCTCTCGGTGCTCGCCGCGCTCGGCGCGGTGGTCGCGGTGTTCCAGTGGGGCTGGCTGGGCTCGCTGTTCGGCGTCGAGGAGACCGGCCCGATCATGAGCATGATGCCGATCTTCATGGTGGGCGTCGTCTTCGGCCTCGCGATGGACTACGAGGTGTTCCTCGTGACCCGCATGCGCGAGGCGTACGTCCACGGCGAGAGCCCGCACGACGCGATCGTCACCGGCTTCAAGCACGGCGCGCGCGTCGTGACGGCGGCCGCGGTCATCATGATCGCCGTCTTCGCGGGCTTCATCGGCTCCAGCGAGCAGATGGTGAAGATGATCGGCTTCGGCCTCGCGATCGCGGTGTTCTTCGACGCCTTCATCGTGCGCATGGCGATCGTCCCGGCCGTGCTCGCGCTCCTGGGCCGCAAGGCCTGGAGCCTGCCGCGCTGGCTCGACCGGGCGCTGCCGAACGTCGACGTCGAGGGCGAGGGCCTGAAGGACCTGGCGCCCGCGGCCCCCGGCGGCCCCGACGACAAGCGGCGGCTCGTGGGCGTGTGACGCCCGCGCCCGCGAGGGCGCTCAGTGACTGACCGGCGTGGCGGCCGTGTACGTACGACGCAGGAAGCGCACCAGCGCGGACGAGTCGAACTGCACGACCGCCACGCCTTTCGGCGAGTGGAACTCCACCACCGCCTGCACCCGCCCGCACGGCCAGACCCGCACGTCACCGCTGGCCGCCGGGGCCCGCAGGCCCCGCTCCAGGAGGTCGCGGGAGAAGACCCAGTCGCGGGCGCCGGGGCCGTCCGCGCCGCCCGGCAGGCCGACGCGGACCGAGCGCGGGTCGGCCTCCGGGTCGTACCGCAGTGCCACGGGGACGACGACGTGGTCATCGGGGGAGTCGGTGACGATGTGGGCCCGGGTGACTTGTTCGACCGCTGACATGGCTGTGTCCTCCTCGTCGTCCCGGCCCGCACTCCCGTGGGGCTGGCCTCTCCTAATGTCCCATATATAGGCATTTGAGGAGCGTGGAGGGGGGCGCGTAATGAAAAGCGCCCGCTCTTGCGACCCCTTCGCAAGAACGCACATCATTGAAAGGTTCACGAGCGACCCGCTCGGAGCGTTCCGCTCATCTCGTGAGTGCCTCCCCACGCTCATGATCTGCGTCTTTCCAGGAGCGCGCGCATGCATGTACCCGATGGCTTCATCAATGCTCCCGTCTCCGCCGCCGCCGGCCTCGCCGCCGCCGGTGCCATCGCCGTCAGCCTGCGCGGCGCGCGCCGGGAGCTCGACGAACGCACCGCGCCGCTCGCCGGTCTCGTCGCCGCCTTCATCTTCGCCGTGCAGATGCTCAACTTCCCCGTCGCCGCGGGCACCAGCGGCCACCTCCTCGGCGGCGCGCTCGCGGCGATACTCGTGGGCCCCTACACCGGGGTCCTGTGCGTCTCCGTGGTCCTGCTCATGCAGGGCATCCTCTTCGCCGACGGCGGCCTGACCGCCCTCGGCGTGAACATCACGGTCATGGCGGTGGTGACCACCGTCGTGGCGTACGCCGTCTTCCGCGGCCTCGCCCGGGTCCTGCCGCGCGGGCGCCGCGCGATCGGCGCCGCCGCGTTCACCGCCGCCCTGCTCTCCGTGCCCGCCGCGGCGGGCGCCTTCACGCTCCTGTACGCGATCGGGGGCACCACCGACGTCCCGATCGGCAAGGTCGCCACCGCCATGATCGGCGTGCACGTCCTCATCGGCGTCGGCGAGGCGGCCATCACGGCGCTCACGGTCGGCGCGGTGATCGCGGTCCGGCCCGACCTGGTGCACGGCGCGCGCGGCCTCACCGCCCCGCTGAAGCTGCGCGTCGGCGGCGCACTCATCGACGCCGCCCCCGCGCCCGCAGCCCCCGCCGCCCCGGCCCGCTCGCACCGCAAGCTGTGGGCCGCGGGCCTGGTCACCTCCCTGATCCTCGCCGGATTCGTCTCCTTCTACGCCTCCACGAACCCCGACGGCCTGGAGAAGGTCGCCCGCGACAAGGGCATCGACAAGGAGGAGAAGGAGCACGCCGCCAAGGGCTCGCCCCTCTTCGACTACGGCGTGGAGGGCATCACCGACGCCCGCCTCTCCGGCGGCCTCGCGGGCGCCATCGGCGTCGGCGTGACCGTCGTCGCGGGCAGCACCGTGTTCTGGGCGGTGCGCAGGCGCCGCCCGGCGGACCCGGGCCCCGCCGAGCCGGGCCCGGCGGCCACCGCCACCGCGGCCGGACCCGCCGAGAACGCCTGACATGGGCGCGGGCCACGCCCACCGCCTCTACCGGCACGGGCACTCCGCCGTGCACGCGCTGCCGCCGCACACCAAGCTCGCCGCCGTCTTCTGCTTCGTCGTCGTGGTGGTCTCCACCCCGCGCGAGGCGGTGTGGGCCTTCGGGGCGTACGCGCTGCTGCTCGCCACCACGGCCTTCGCGGCCCGCGTCCCGCCCGCCTTCCTGCTGAAGCGCCTCCTGATCGAGATCCCCTTCGTGGCGTTCGCGCTGCTCCTGCCGTTCGTCGCGCAGGGCGAACGCACGGAGGTCCTCGGCCTGTCGCTGAGCGTGAACGGCTTGTGGGGCGCGTGGAACGTCCTCGCCAAGGGCACCCTCGGCGTCGCCGCGTCCGTCCTGCTCGCGGCGACGACGGAACTGCGCGAACTGCTCCTCGGCCTCCAGCGCCTCCGGCTCCCGCCGCTGCTCGTCCAGATCGCCTCCTTCATGGTCCGCTACGGCGACGTCATCGCCGACGAGACGCACCGCATGCGGATCGCGCGCGAGTCCCGCGGCTTCGAGGCCAGGGGCGTGCGCCACTGGGGCGTGCTCGCCAAGTCGGCCGGGGCGCTGTTCATCCGCTCGTACGAGAGGGGCGAGCGCGTGCACCTGGCGATGGTCAGCCGGGGCTACGCGGGCTCGATGCCGGTCATCGACGAGGTGACGGCGACCAGGACCCAGTGGACGTACGCGCTGGCCCTGCCCCTGACCGCCCTCGTCGTCTGCCTGTTGGGATGGACCCTGTGACGCTCTCCCTAGAGGTCTGTGGCCTCGCCTACGCCTACCCCGACGGCCACCAGGCCCTGTTCGGCGTGGACCTGACGCTCGCACGCGGCGAGCGCGTCGCCCTGCTCGGCCCCAACGGCGCGGGCAAGACGACGCTCGTCCTGCACCTGAACGGCATCCTCACCGCGGGCGCGGGAACCGTCACCGTGGCCGGACTCCCCGTCGGAAGGAAGCACTTGGCGGAGATCCGCCGTAAGGTCGGCATCGTCTTCCAGGACCCGGACGACCAGCTGTTCATGCCGACGGTCCGCGAGGACGTCGCCTTCGGCCCGGCGGCGGCCGGACTGCGCGGCCCCGCCCTCGAGGCACAGGTCCGCAAGGCCCTCGACCAGGTCGGCATGGCCGCCTACGCGGACCGCCCGCCGCACCACCTCTCCTTCGGGCAGCGGCGCCGGGTCGCGGTGGCGACGGTCCTCGCGATGGAACCGGAGATCCTCGTCCTGGACGAGCCCTCCTCCAACCTGGACCCGGCCTCGCGGCGCGAACTGGCCGACATCCTGCGGTCGTTGGACGTCACCGTCCTGATGGTCACCCACGACCTGCCCTACGCCCTCGAACTGTGCCCGAGGGCGCTGATCCTCAGCGAGGGCGTGATCGCCGCCGACGGCCCCACCGGAAAGCTGCTCGCCGACGAGGACCTGATGGCGAGCCACCGCCTGGAACTCCCCTTCGGCTTCGATCCGAAGACGGTGGGGGCGGATCATTAGTGGAATCTTCGGCAACACGGAGTGGTTGGCAGGGTCATGGAAGCTGACGTGGCTGACGTAGAGGGTGACGTAGAGGGTGGGGCGGGAGCGGCGGCCGGGCCGCACGGCACGGTGGCCCCCGGCTTCGAGGCCGTCCGGGACGCCTTCCACCGCAATTTCACGGCGCGCGGCGAACGGGGCGCGGCCCTCGTCGTGTACCGCGACGGGCACCGGGTGGTGGACCTGTGGGGCGGCACCAAGGACTTCGAGCGGACCGGCGGGGAAGCGCCGCCCTGGGAGCACGGCACCGCGCAGATCGTCCGCTCCGCCACCAAGGGCGTGGCCGCGGCCGCCCTGCTCCTGCTGCACCAGCACGGACAGCTGGACCTGGACGCGCCGGTCGGGGCGTACTGGCCGGAGTTCAAGGCGCGCGGCAAGGAACGGGCGCGCGTCCGCGACGTCCTCGCCCACCGCGCCGGGGTGCCGGTGCTCGACCAGCCGCTGACGCCGTCCGAGGCGGCGACCCCGGACCTGGCGGCCGCCGTCGTCGCCGCGCAGGCACCCGCCTGGGAGCCGGGCACCGACCACGGCTACCACGCGCACACCTACGGCTGGCTCACCGGTGAGCTCGTCCGGCGCGTCACGGGGCGCCCCATCGGCGAGTTCATCGCCACCGAGATCGCGGATCCCCTCGGGCTCGACCTGTGGGTCGGCCTTCCGCAGGCGCGGGCGGGGCGCGTCGGGCGCCTCGGCCGCCTCGAACCCGTGGCGGGCGGGCTGCGGGCGCGGCCGAAGCCGGCGGTCGCGGCGGCGTACGCGGACCCCGCGTCCCTGACCCGGCGGGCCTTCGCGGCGATCGATCCGGCGCCGGACGAGAACGACCCCGGCTACCGGGCGGCGGCCCTGCCCGCCTCCAACGGCATCGCCACCGCTGACGGGCTCGCCCGCTTCTACGCCGCGCTCATCGGGTCCGTCGACGGGGGCGGGCGTCTCTTCTCGCCCGAGACGCTGGCCCTCGCCCGCGGCGAGGCGTCCGCCGGGCCCGACCGGGTCCTCGTCACCCCGACCCGCTTCGGCCTCGGCTTTATGCTCCACGGCCCCGCGGCGCCCCTCCTCGGCCCGGCCTCCTTCGGCCACCCCGGCCGGGGCGGCGCCCTGGCCCTCGCCGACCCCGAGGCGGGCCTCGCCCTCGCCTACGTCACCAACGGCATGGGCCGCGGAGTCACGGCGGACGCCCGCGCCCAGGCGTTGCTCAGGGCCATGCCGTAGCCCGCGTGGGACGCCCCAGACCCGCCCCTTCCCGATCCTGGGGCTCCGCCCCAGACCCCGCTCCTCAAACGCCGGAGGGGCTAAAACTGTCGCAGCCACGGCCGGGAGATCCAGCCCGTCCGGCGTTTGAGGACGAGGCGCGGAGCGCCGATATGGGGTCCGGGGCGGAGCCCCGGTTTCGGGAAGGGGCGGGGTGGGGGAGGCCCCCGGCAGGGCTACCCCGCATGCAGCATCAACCCGATCCCCGCCACCATCACCCCCGCCGCCAGCATCCGCGGCGCCCCGAACCGCTCCTTGAAGAACACCGCCCCGATCGCCGCCCCCACGATGATCGAAGACTCCCGCAGCGCCGAGATGGGCGCGAGGTCGGCCCGCGTCTGGGCCCACAGGACAAGCCCGTACGCCCCCACGGAGAGGACCGCGCCGAGCAGCCCGAGCCCGGCGGCGGGCCGCAGCCGCGCCATCGAATCCCCGCGCCAGCGCCACACCGCGTACAGCGGGACGACGAGCCCCTGCACGAGCATCAGCCAGGCGACGTAGCCGAGGGCGGACCCCGACGCCCGCACCCCGAGCCCGTCCACGACGGTGTACGCCGCGATGGAGACGCCGGTGGCGAGCGCCGCCCCGAGGGCCACCCAGTCGGGGCGGCGCCCGGAGCCCCGGATGCCCCACAGGGCGAGCCCGGTGAGCCCGGCGGAGCAGACGGCGACCCCGGCGGCCTGCCAGCCGCCGGGCACCTCGCCCGCGAAGACGGCGGCGAGGACGGTCACGACCAGCGGGGCGGTGCCGCGCGCGATGGGGTAGGCCTGCCCGAAGTCGCCGAGCCGGTAGGACCACATGAGCAGGGCGTAGTAGCCGATGTGCAGGGCGGCGGAGAGCAGCAGGTAGGGCCAGGCACCGGCGGCGGGCACGGAGGTGAAGGGGGCGAGCCCGAGCCCGATCAGGGCGCCGCCCCCGGATATCAGGGTGAACGCGACGAGCTTGTCGGTGATGTGGTGGGCGAGCGCGTTCCAGCTGGCGTGCGTGACGGCGGCGAGCAGGACGGCCGTGGCGACCAGCGGCGTCACGAAGCGGTTCCGGCGGCGTCCTCGCGCACGTCCACCAGGGTGCCGCGGGCGTGGGCGACGAGGGCCTCGGGCGCCATGGGGAAGACCGTGTAGGGGGTGCCCGCGGCCGCCCAGACGACGTCGTGGGCGAGCAGCGAGCGGTCGGCGAGGACCCGGGTCGCCGTGGCGTGCCCGAAGGGCGGCACGCCGCCGATCGCGTACCCGGTGGTCTCGCGGACGGCGTTCGCGTCGGCCCGGGTGACCCGGCGCGCGCCGAGCTCGGCGCGCACCCGCTCCACGTCGACGCGGGACGCCCCGTCCATGAGGACCAGGACGGGCACGCCGTCCGCGGCGAAGACCAGGGACTTGCAGATCTGGCTGAGCGAGCAGCCGATCGCGGCGGCGGCCTCGGCGGCGGTGCGGGTCCGGTCGGGGAACCGGCGCACGCGCGCGGGGAGTTCGTCGAGCCCCAACTCGCGCAGGGCGGCGAGGAACCGCGGGTGTGCGGGGGAGTCGTCAGGTGCGCTGTCCGTGTGGTCCGTAGTGCTCATGGGGCGCACGCTAGCGGTGCGTGTAGCCACCACGCGAGCGGGTATCGGGGGCGGGCCCGGGGCCCGCCCCCGGTCCGCGCCTCAGCCGCCCGCGAGCAGCGACGCCCGCACCACGGGCCCCGCGGCCTCGCCGCCGTGGCCGCCCTGCAGCACCACCGCCGCCGCGGCGACGTCCCCTCGGTAGGCCGTGAACCAGCCGTTGGGCTTCTTCTGGCCGTCCACCTCGGCGGATCCGGTCTTCGCGCCGGAGTCGGAGCCGAGGCCCGCCATGGGCTTGACCGCGGTGCCCGCGACCGCCGTGTGGCGCATGAGCTCCCGCAGCGCGGACGCCGTCGCGGGCGACATCTTCCGCGCGGCCGTCGCCAGCTTCCGCTTGTCCAGGTCGGGCGAGACCAGGTACGGCTGCCGGAACGTGCCGGACTTGACCGTCGCCGCCACCGACGCCATGTTCAGCGGGTTCATCCGCACCCCGCCCTGGCCGATGAGCGAGGCCGCCATCTGCGCGTGGGACTGCACGGGCACCGCGCCGTCGAAGGACGAGACGCCGATCGACCAGTTGTCGTCGCCGAGCCCGAAGACGTCCCTGGCCTGCTTCGTCAGGTCGTCGTCGGAGAGCTTCTTCGCCTGGCTGATGAAGGCGGTGTTGCAGGAGCGCGCGAAGCTCTCCCGGAACGTGCCGCCCTTGATCTGGAACTTGTTGTCGTTCTGGAACTTCCAGCCGCCGTACGTCTCGTACTTGGGGCAGGGGTGCCTCCGGTCGACGCGCGCCAGCTTCTTCTCGAGCAGCATCGACGACGAGACGACCTTCATCGTGGAGCCGGGCGCGAGGGAGCCCTGGAAGGCCGTGTTGAAGCCGCCCGGATTGGAGTTGGCGACGGCCAGGATCTCGCCGGTGCTCGGCTTGACCACCACCACCGAGGCGCGCTTCCGCTTGGCCGTCTCGCGCTCCGCCACGGCCTGCGCCTTCGGGCTGATCGTCGTCTTCAGCGTGCCCGGGGTGCCGGGGGCCAGCGTCAGGAGCGTCTTGTCCGGGGTGACCTTCGCGTCGTCGCTCTTGGTCTTCGTGCGCGCCGCGTCATGCGCGTCCTTGCGGACGATCCGCAGCTCGATGCCGCCCGTGCCGCCCGCCTTCTTGCCGTACTTCTCGCGCAGACCGTCGAGGACCGTGCCGAGCGAGGGGTACTTCGCGGCCGTCAGCGGGCCGCCGCCGCGGTCCAGGGCCTTGATCGGCGGGTCGCCCGCCTCACCGGTGACCAGGCGGTCGCCCGGCTTCAGCTCCGGGTGGACGACGGAAGGACGCCAGGCCACCAGCGTCTTGCCGTCGTCCGCGCGGCGCACCACGGTCAGCTCGGAGCGGTACGCGTACGGCTTGCTCGTGTCCTTGTGCGTCACCGTGGCCGCCGCCTTGAACGCCACCTTGGCGCTCGCGCGCGTCGCGGGCTTCTGGGGCGTCAGCCGCACCTTGGTGACGCGCGCGTCCTTCCGGTACGAGGTGAGGGCGGCCCGTGCCGCGTCCCGGTCGTCGGTCAGCGCGGCCGCCCGGGCCGCGTCGCCCTTCGCCCACGCCGTCAGGAACGCCCGCGAGGTGGCGCGCACCTCGGCGGGCGTCGGCGGCCCGTGCGCGACCTGCTTCTCGTCGACCTTGCCGTCCGCGCCGTCCCCACCGCCCCCGAACAGGCCGTACCCCGCGAACCCCGCCCCGCACACGAGCGCGACAGCCGCGCCGCCGAGCACTCCAGGGTGCACCTTCTTGCTCTCGGTGACGCGTCTTCTCTTGCCCACGAACCCTCCGCACTTCCCCTTCGGCCCCCGCACACCTCACTCACCAACAGCCCAACCTAGCGACTCGCCAGAGGGGCACGCTCCGGGGTGTCATCGGTTCGGGCGATCCGGCGTCCTTCCGTACCCCCGCGCGGCCGCCGCGAGCTGAGGTGCCGTCAGCCCCGGGTCAGCCGCCCGCGCGCAGCACCGCCGCCACGATCGGACCCGCCGCGTCCCCGCCGCGCCCGCCCTCCTGGGCCACCGCGGCCGCCGCGATGTCGCCGCGGTAGCCGGTGAACCAGCTGTTGGGCCGCGCCTGTCCGTCGACCTCCGCCGATCCTGTCTTCGCGCCGACGTCCCCGCCGAGGCCCGCCATCGCCCGCGCGCCGGTGCCCGAGACGGCGGTGCGCCGCATCATCTGGCGCAGCTGCGCGACCGTACGGCCCGACAGGCCGCGCGCGGTGGCCACGTCCCCCTCCAGATACGACTTCGGTACGAGCACCGGCTGGCGGAAGGCACCGGTCGTCGCGGTGGCCGTCACCGACGCCAGGTTCAGCGGATTGAGCTGCACCTGCCCCTGGCCGAGGGCGTTCGCCGCCCGGTCGGGCCCGCCGGACTCGGGCACGGAGCCGTCCGCCGAGCGGATGCCGGTGCGCCAGTCGCCGCGCCCGAGGCCGAAGTTGACCCGCGCCACCCGGGCCAGGGAGGCGTCGGTGAGCGGCTTCTCGTCGACGAGCTTCACGAACGCCGTGTTGCAGGAGCGGGCGAAGCTGTCCGCGAGCGTGGCACCGGCGTCGGGCGCGAGGCCCTTGAGGTTGTGGAAGGTCTGGCTCTGCCAGGTCGCCGTCGCCGGGCACGGGGCCGGGCCGTTCGCCGTGGTGACGCCCGCGTCGATGAGCATCGCCGCCGTCACGATCTTCATGGTCGAGCCGGGCGCCAGCGTGCCCTCGAAGGCGGCGTTGAACTCGTCCTTCCGGTGGTTCGCGACCGCGAGCACCTCGCCGGTGCTCGGCTTGACCGCGACGAGGGACGACTGGGGGTGCCGGGCCACCGCGTCCTCGGCGGCCCGCTGCGCGGCGGCGCTCAGCGTCGTCGGCAGTCTGCCGGGTCTGCCCTTGTCGAGCGTGAGCAGCGTCTCCGTACCGGCGTCGGCCGAGGCCCGCCGCACGGACAGCTCGACCCCGGCGCGGCCGCCCGCCCGCTCGCCGTAGGCCGCCCGCAGCCGCGCGAGCACGGGCGCGAGCGACGGATACCGCTCCGCCGTCAGGACCTGGCCGTTCCTGTCCACGGCCCGGATGGGCGGCGCCGCCGACTCGCCCGTCTCCAGGCTCTCCCCGTCGTGCAGCCGCGGATGCACCACGGACGCCCGCCAGTCGACCAGCGGCCGCCCGGTCGTCCTGCCGCGCACCACCCGGAACGAGGACTCGTACGCCAGGCGCTTGGACCTGCCCTCGTACGACACGGTGGCCCGCACCGAGAACGGCACCCGCGCGCCCGTGATCCTGCCCTGCGTCAGCCGCACCCGCCGGATGTGCGCGTCCTCGCGGTAGCCGGTCAGGGCCCGTTCGGCGACCTCCCTGTTGTCCGTGTACGTGGCCGCCGTGCCCGCGTCGCCCTTGGCCCACGCCGCCAGGAACGCCCGCGCGGTGTCCCGCACTTCGCGATCGCTTGGCGGACCCGTGTGCGCGGACGAGGTCCCCGCCGCGCCGCCGCCGTCATCGCCCAGGGCGTCCACCACGTTGTACGTGCCGTATCCGGCACCCCCCACCATGACGGCGAACACCGTGCCGACGGCCGCCCACTTCGCTCCTTTGCGCATGCGCGCTCCCTCCCCAGGAATGCGCTCACTTTATGAGCGGGGAGCGAGAGGAATATGGGCTTTGTGTGAACAGGCCTTTCAGACCCAGGTATCCAGCCACATCCGCGACCGCCACGACTCGATCGGAATGGCCTGCCCCGTGTAGATCGGCCAGAAGTAGATGAAATTCCAGAAGATCAGCAGCACCAGGACGCCCGCGGCCGCCGCGCCCGCGACCCGGCGCCGCTCGCTCGACCCCGGCGGCCCGAGCAGCGCCCCGATCAGCATCGCGAGGGCCAGGCACAGGAACGGCACGAAGACCACGGCGTAGAAGTAGAAGATGGTCCGTTCCTGGTACATGAACCACGGCAGGTACCCGGCGGCGATCCCGCACACGATCGCGCCCGCGCGCCAGTCCCTGCGGAAGAACCACCGCCACAGCACGTAGACGAGCGCGGCCCCCGCCGCCCACCACAGCAGCGGCGTGCCGAGCGCGAGGACCTCGCGCGCGCACTTCTCCTTGGTGCCGGAGGGGCAGCCGTCCTGGCCGGGCGCCGGGGACTCGTAGAAGTACGAGACGGGGCGGCCGTCGACGATCCAGCTCCACGGGTTGGACTGGTAGGTGTGCGGCGAGGACAGGCCGACGTGGAAGTCGTACACCTTGGTCTCGTAGTGCCACAGGCTGCGCAGCCAGTCCGGCAGCCAGGTGAAGGAGCCGCCCTTGCCCTCCGTCGCCGCCCAGTCGCGGTAGTAGCCGCCGGAGCCGTCGCTCGGCGAGAGGATCCAGCCGAGCCACGAAAGGAGGTACGTCGCGACCGCGACCGGAACCGTCGCCACGAACGCGGGCAGCACGTCCCGCTTGAGCACCGCCGCGTACGGCCGCCGCGCCCCGGCGACCCGGCGCGCGCCCACGTCCCACAGGACCGTCATCAGGCAGAAGAACACCATGATGTAGAGGCCGTTCCACTTGGTCGCGAAGGCGAGCCCGAGGCAGAGCCCCGCCGCCCACCGCCACGGCCGCCACCCCAGGCGCACGGTCTCCGCGACGTCCCGGTCGGGGTAGGCGACCCCGTCGGCGTCCACGGGCAGCGCCGCCGCGAGGCGCTCACGCGCCCGGTCCCGGTCCACCAGGAAGCAGCCGAACGCGGCGAGTACGAAGAACATCAGCACCTGGTCGAGCAGCGCGGTGCGGCTCATCACGAAGTGCAGCCCGTCCACGGTGAGCAGCGCGCCCGCGACGCAGCCGAGGAACGTCGAGCGGAACAGGCGCCGCCCGATCCGGCACAGCATCAGGACCGAAAGGGTGCCGAGCACCGCCGTCATGAAGCGCCAGCCGAACGGGTCGAAGCCGAACAGCCACTCGCCGACGGCGATCACGTACTTGCCGACCGGCGGATGCACCACGTACGCCGCCTGGGACGGCAGGTCGATGCCGCCGCCCTGCTGGATGACCGCGTCGTTGACCTTGTCGGGCCAGCTCAGCTCGTAGCCGCGGTGGAGCAGCGCCCAGGCGTCCTTGGCGTAGTACGTCTCGTCGAATATCACCGCCTTCGGGCTGCCCAGGTTCCAGAACCGAATCAGCCCCGCGACCAGCGCGACCAGCAGCGGGCCGCCCCAGCCCGACCAGCGCACCAGCCGGTCCGCGGTCTGTGGCGCCGCCCCGAGCGACGCCCAGATCCGGGTGCTCGGGGCGGCGAACGGCGGGACGAGTCGCGCCCGCACATCGCCTCTGGGGCGCCCCGCGTAGCCGAAGCGGCGCAGCCTGCGATGCCAGGGCGACGGCTGCTGTTCCTCGGTTCGGGGGCCCTCGCGGGTGTCCGGGGACGACGCGGTACTGGTCACCGCGCCATCGTAGGGAACCAGACTGTGACAGTCCCGCGCCCTGCCCCTGCGAGGATGGAACAGTGACAGGAAGCGCAGAATCACGCCCCGGAAGCAGCATCGAAGGCCCCTCACGCGACGAGAGCGACACGGCCGACGGCGTCGGCACGCTCGTCCTCGCGGGCACCCCCATCGGCGACACCGCGGACGCGCCGCCCCGGCTCGCCGCCGAGCTGGAGCGCGCCGACATCGTGGCCGCCGAGGACACCCGCAGGCTCAAGCGGCTCACGCAGGCGCTCGGCGCGCGCGTCGGCGGCCGCGTCGTGTCGTACTTCGAGGGCAACGAGTCGGCGCGCACGCCCGAGCTCGCCGACGCCCTCGAAGGCGGCGCGCGGGTGCTGCTCGTCACCGACGCGGGCATGCCGTCGGTCTCCGACCCCGGCTACCGCCTGGTCGCGGCGGCCGTCGAGCGGGGCATCCGGGTCACGGCCGTGCCGGGCCCCTCCGCCGTCCTGACCGCGCTCGCGCTCTCCGGCCTGCCCGTGGACCGCTTCTGCTTCGAGGGCTTCCTGCCGCGCAAGGCGGGCGAGCGCCTGGCCCGGCTCCGCGAGGCCGCCGACGAGCGCCGCACCCTCGTGTACTTCGAGTCCCCGCACCGCGTCGCCGAGGCGCTGGCCGCGATGGCCGAGGCCTTCGGCGCCGAGCGCAGGGCCGCGGTCTGCCGCGAGCTCACCAAGACGTACGAGGAGGTGCGCCGGGGCCCGCTCAAGGAGCTCGCCGAGTGGGCGGCCGACGGGGTGCGCGGCGAGATCACCGTGGTCGTCGAGGGCGCGCCCGAGCGGGACGCGGCGGAGCTCGGCGACGACGAGCTGGTGCGCAGGGTGCGCCTCCGCGAGGAGGCGGGGGAGCGGCGCAAGGAGGCCATCGCCGCCGTGGCCGCCGACGCCGGGGTGCAGAAGCGGCGTGTTTTCGACGCCGTGGTGGCGGCGAAGCACGCGCCTGGGGCGTGACGCGGGACGGGTGCGACAGACGGGTGCGCCGGGCGGCGTGACACCGGCGCACATCCGTTCTGCCTGCGCTTTCCGCGGCGCTGAGCGGCCGCCCCGGCGCCGGGGTTTTATTCCTCCGAGCGGCTCATCGCCTGGCAAAGGACTATCGTGAAAGGCAAAAGCGCGGGCTCCGCACCAGGCCGATTTCTTATGGGAATGCCAAATCGGGCCCAACAGTGGACAGGTCTGATGCGCCCGCTCCGGGAATGGCGTCCACTGGGTTCAGGGACGCACCCGTCCCTCGCCGTCGGGCCCGGGTCCGGGGAGGACACTCCGGGCCGGTGGCGCTTGTCCAGCGGACAAGAGGAGCTCGCATGAGTGAGATCGCAGACACCGGTCACCGCACGGCGGTCGACGTCGTCCATGAGTCCTACGCGTTCGCCTGCATGCGCTGCGGGCACGGCTGGGAGCAGTCGTACGAGATCGAGCACCACGTCGACGCCAAGGGCCAGCAGTTCGTCACGTATCTGGCGGGCGGACAGCGCGTGCCGTCGCCGCTCACGCGGCCCACCTGCCTGAACTGCGGGGGGCACGTCGTGCGGATCATGCGGGCGGGGCAGGTGTCGACCGTGCGGTCCGCGCTGGAGTCCCTGCACCGCCAGCGGCCCGCGGGGCCCGCGCCCACGCGGGAGGGCTCCACCGCCGCCGACACGGCGGAGCCCACGCACCACCACTGGCACCTCTCGGACCTCCTGCACCCCTTCCGGGACCGCAGGGAGGGCTGACCCTTCCGGGACCGCGAGGGGGCTGACCCTTCCGGGACCGCGGGGCGGGCCGAGCGCGAGGGGCTTCGTAGGATCGGGGCATGCCTGCCGACACCACCCCGCCCCCGCCTCCCACGCCCCTGAGGGTCCCCGTCGCCGACTCGCACACGCACCTGGACATGCAGTCGGGGACGGTGGAGGAGGCCCTCGCCAAGGCCGCCGCGGCGGGCGTGACGACCGTCGTGCAGGTGGGCTGCGACGTGGCGGGCTCCCGCTGGGCCGCCGAGACCGCCGCCGCCCACGCCGCCGTCCACGCCGCCGTGGCCCTCCACCCGAACGAGGCGCCCCGCATCGTGCACGGCGACCCCGACGGCTGGTCGCGTCAGGGCGCGAGGACCGCCGGCGGCGACCCGGCGCTCGACGAGGCGCTCGCCGAGATCGACCGCCTCGCCGCGCTCCCGCACGTCAAGGGAGTCGGCGAGACCGGTCTCGACTACTTCCGCACCGGCCCCGAGGGCAAGGCCGCGCAGGAGCGTTCCTTCCGCGCCCACATCGAGATCGCCAAGCGGCACGGCAAGGCCCTGGTCATCCACGACCGCGAGGCCCACGACGACGTCCTGCGCGTCCTGAAGGAGGAGGGCGCCCCCGAGCGCACCGTCTTCCACTGCTACTCCGGCGACGCCGCGATGGCCGAGGTGTGCGCGGAGCACGGTTACTTCATGTCCTTCGCGGGCAACGTCACCTTCAAGAACGCGGGACAGCTGCGCGAGGCGCTCGCCGTGGCGCCCCTTGAGCTCGTCCTCGTCGAGACCGACGCGCCCTTCCTGACCCCCGCCCCCTACCGCGGACGGCCCAACGCGCCCTATCTCATTCCGGTCACGCTGCGCGCCATGGCCGAGGTGCGGGGCATCGACGAGGACGCCATGGCCGCGGCGATCTCGGCGAACACGGCGCGCGCCTTTGATTACTGATCGATAACGACCGAAGCGTTCCCAGGCCCGACAGCTCGGGGCAACACCGCGACACAGAGTAGTCAGCCTGCTTTGGAGAGTGACGGCGCCTCCGCTAGGTTCTGCAAGCCGATCCCCACGTGGCTTGTCAGATGGTTCACATGTCAGCTGGAGCGTCGTCGTGAGCAAACCGCAGTACGAGACGTATGGAACGTACGACGCGTACGGGCAGCAGCCGTCGTACGAGCCGTATGAGACGAGCGGGACGTACGAGCCGTACGAGGCCGCGTACGGCTATGGGGGCGACGGCGGCTACCAGGACACCTACCGCCCGTCGTACGAGACCGGACCGCAGCCCTACGGCCCCGGCGCCCCGGAGGTCCCTGACATTCCCGAAGCCCCCGCCCACGACATCGCCGCCGCCGACGCGCCCCCGACGGCCGACCCCGACCCCGAGCCCGCCGCCCCCGACGACGCCCCCCTGCTGCCGAGGCAGGCCGACGGCGGCCGGGGCGCCGGGCGGGCGGGCGCGCGGCGCGCGGCCCGCCGCAAGCGCGTCGCCGACCGGCCCGAAGGGCTGCGCCGCCTGCTGCCGCAGGCCCTCGTGGTGGCGTTCCTCGCGGGCGGCACCTCCGCCTTCGTCGCCAACGACAAGGCCATCCAGCTCAGCGTCGACGGCAAGGCCCGCACCCTGCACACCTTCGCCGACGACGTCGGTGAACTCCTCGCCGACGAGGGCGTCGACGTCGGCGCCCACGACATCGTGGCGCCCACCGCCACCACCGCCCTCGCCAGCGGCGACGAGATCGCCGTCCGCTACGGCAGGCCCGTCCAGCTCACCCTCGACGGCCACCGGCGCGAGGTGTGGACCACCGCCCGCACCGTCGACGGCGCGCTGCGGCAGCTCGGCGTGCGCGCCGAGGGCGCCTATCTGTCCGCCTCGCGCAGCAAGCGCATCGCCCGCGAGGGCCTCGACCTGGACGTCCGCACCGAGCGGACTGTGACCGTCATGGCCGACGGCCGCGCCCGCACCATCCGCACGAACGCGGCCACCGTCCAGGAGGCCGTCGAGGAGTCCGGCGTCACCCTGCGCGGCTCCGACACCACGTCCGTGCCGCCCGACAGCTTCCCGCGCGACGGGCAGACCGTCACCGTCATGCGGATCTCCGGCCGCAAGGAGGTCCGCGAGGAGGTCATCCCCTTCGAGGTCCGCAAGACCGACGACGCCTCCCTGCTGCGCGGCACCGAGGTCGTGGTCCAGGCAGGGCACACAGGGGCCCGCCGGGTCACGTACGCGCTGCGCACCGTCAACGGCGTGAAGCAGAAGCCGCGGCGGATCAAGAGCGAGGTGGTGCGGGAGCCGCAGACGCGGATCGTGAAGGTCGGCACCAAGGCCCCGCCGACCGCCGTCCCCGGGGCCGACGGGCTCAACTGGGGGGCGCTCGCGCACTGCGAGTCCGGCGGGCGCGCCAACGCCGTGGACCCGTCGGGCACCTACGGCGGGCTCTACCAGTTCGACACCGGCACCTGGCAGGGGCTCGGCGGCTCCGGACGCCCCCAGGACGCCCCCGCCTCCGAGCAGACCTTCCGCGCGAAGAAGCTGTACGTGCAGCGCGGCGCCAGCCCCTGGCCGCACTGCGGGAAGCGGCTGTGAGCGGCCGGGAGCGGCGGGGCGCGGCGCGCCCCACAGCTACCCTGGGTCGGTGAGTAGCACCGAGCACGACGCGCACGACACCCACGGCGCCCTTCTGGGCCCCGCCGACATCCGCGAACTCGCCGCCGCCCTCGGCGTCCGGCCGACGAAACAGCGCGGACAGAACTTCGTCATCGACGCGAACACCGTCCGCCGCATCGTCCGCACCGCGGACGTCGGCCCCGACGACGTCGTCGTGGAGGTCGGCCCGGGCCTCGGTTCGCTGACCCTGGCCCTCCTGGAGACCGCGTCCCACGTCACCGCCGTGGAGATCGACGACGTGCTCGCCGCGGCGCTCCCGGCGACCATCGAGGCCCGGCTGCCCGCGAAGGCGGGCTCCTTCGCCCTCGTCCACAGCGACGCCATGCAGGTGCGCGAGCTGCCGGGCCCGGCGCCTACGGCCCTGGTCGCGAACCTCCCGTACAACGTCGCCGTGCCCGTCCTGCTGCACATGCTCGCCACCTTCCCCAGCATCGAGCGCACCCTGGTGATGGTGCAGGCCGAGGTCGCCGACCGGCTCGCCGCCGCCCCCGGCTCGAAGGTGTACGGCGTGCCGTCGGTGAAGGCCAACTGGTACGCCGACGTGAAGCGCGCGGGCGCCATCGGCCGCAACGTCTTCTGGCCCGCGCCCAACGTCGACTCGGGCCTGGTGTCCCTGGTGCGGCGCGCCGAGCCGGTCAAGACCACCGCGTCCCAGCGGGAGGTGTTCACCGTGGTGGACGCCGCCTTCGCCCAGCGCCGCAAGACGCTGCGCGCCGCCCTCGCCGGATGGGCGGGCTCCGCCGCCGCGGCCGAGGCGGCCCTCGTCGCGGCGGGCGTCTCGCCGCAGGCGCGCGGCGAGTCCCTGACGGTCGAGGAGTTCGCGCGGATCGCCGAGCACAAGGGGGCGGCCCAGTGAGCGGCCCAGTGAGCGTCACCGTGCGGGTGCCCGCGAAGGTCAACGTCCAGCTCGCGGTGGGCCCCGCCCGCCCCGACGGCTTCCACGACCTCGCCAACGTCTTCCTCGCCGTCGGCCTGTACGACGAGGTGACGGCGACCCCCGCCGACGAGCTGCGGATCACCTGCGCCGGACCCGACGCCGCCCAGGTGCCCCTGGACCGCACGAACCTCGCGGCCCGCGCGGCCCTCGCGCTCGCCGAGCGGTACGGCCGCCCGGCCGACGTCCACCTCCACATCGCCAAGGACATCCCCGTCGCGGGCGGCATGGCGGGCGGCAGCGCGGACGGCGCGGGCGCCCTCCTCGCCTGCGACGCGCTGTGGGGCACCGGCGCGTCCCGGGACGAGCTGCTCGACCTCTGCGCCGAACTCGGCAGCGACGTGCCGTTCAGCCTCGTGGGCGGGGCGGCGCTCGGCACCGGGCGCGGCGAGAAGCTCCAGGAGCTGCCCGTGGGCGGCACCTTCCCCTGGGTGTTCGCCGTCGCCGACGGCGGCCTGTCCACGCCCGCCGTCTACCGCGAGTTCGACCGGCTCACCCCACACGCGCCCGCCCCCGAGGCGTCCGCGCCCCTCCTGGAGGCGCTGCGCACCGGCGACCCGGTCGCCCTCGCCGCCACCCTCACCAACGACCTCCAAGCCGCCGCGCTCTCCCTCTTCCCCGCCCTCGCCGACACCCTGAAGGCGGGCACGGAGGCGGGCGCCCTCGCGGGCATCGTCTCCGGCTCGGGCCCCACGACGGCGTTCCTGGCCAAGGACGCGGAGTCCGCCGAGCGGATCGCGGGGGCGCTGCGGGCGTCGGGGACGTGCCGGACGGCACGGGTGGCGACGGCACCGGCGGCGGGGGCGACCGTCCTGTAGGCCGCTGCGCTACAGCTCGTCGATGGCGGTCAGGTCGATGTCGATGTCGTACGGCACGCTGAGCTTGACCTGTTCACGGTGCACGCCGGTGTGGACGTAGGTCCGGGAGTACGGATCGAGCTCGTATACGTGGACGAGAGGATGGCCCGAGGTGTCGGGATCTCGCTCTACGCGCCAGTAGTTCGGGATGCCTGCGGCGGCATACTTGGCTGGCTTGGTGGTGCGGTCGCGTGACTCGGACTCAGGGGAGACGACCTCGATGGCGAGAACCAGGTCGGTGGCCCGGTATCTCGTCTGGTCGGGATCGCGCTTCCGGCTGATCACGCTGATGTCGGGTTCGGGGCCGTTGCGCTTGTCCAGGACGACGGTCATTTCCCGTTTTACCCTCAGCCCGGCTGGTTTGGTGCGGCGCAGGCCCTCGATCAGTAGGTCGATCGCATCGGCGTGGAACTCACGCTGCGGACTCACGAGGACAAGGCTCCCGTCGATCAGCTCGGTGTGCGGCGGGAGATCCGGCAGTGTGAACAGGTCGTCCACCGTGTAGCCGTCCAGCGGCGGCATCCGCCAGGGACGCTGCTCAAGGGGCTCGGCGGTCATGGTTCCTCCCATACGAGGGATTCTTCGGCCTGCCCCTCCACGTTAGCGACCCCCTCCCGATCACGTCATCACATCGAGTGACCGTTCGACCCCGGCTCGGCCTCGCCGCCCCACGGCCTACTCTTGAAGGCTGATCCACCCCCTCGTCAGGAGTGAAATGGCCGTCAACCTGGTCAATGTCGAAAACGTCAGCAAGGTGTACGGCACCCGTGCCCTGCTCGACGGCGTCTCACTCGGCGTGTCCGAGGGGGACCGGATCGGCGTCGTGGGCCGCAACGGCGACGGCAAGACCACCCTGATCCGGATGCTCGCCAAGCTGGAGGACGCCGACTCCGGGCGCGTCACGCACAGCGGCGGCCTGCGGCTCGCGGTGCTCACCCAGCACGACTCCCTCGACCCCGAGGCCACCGTCCGGCACGAGGTCATCGGGGACCTCGCCGACCACGAGTGGGCGGGCAACGCGAAGATCCGCGACGTGCTCACGGGCCTCTTCGGCGGCCTGGACCTGCCCGGCTTCCCGCAGGGCCTGGACACCGTCATCGCCCCGCTGTCCGGCGGCGAGCGCCGCCGCATCGCGCTCGCCAAGCTGCTCATCGCCGAACAGGACCTGATCGTCCTGGACGAGCCCACCAACCACCTCGACGTGGAGGGCATCTCCTGGCTCGCCCGGCACCTGCGCGAGCGCCGCTCGGCGCTGGTGTGCGTGACGCACGACCGCTGGTTCCTGGACCAGGTGTGCACCCGCATGTGGGACGTGCAGAAGGGCACGGTCTTCGAGTACGAGGGCGGGTACTCCGACTACGTCTTCGCGCGCGCCGAGCGGGAGCGCATCGCCGCCACCGAGGAGGCCAAGCGGCAGAACCTCGTCCGCAAGGAGCTGGCCTGGCTGCGCCGCGGCGCCCCGGCCCGCACCAGCAAGCCCCGCTTCCGGGTCGAGGCCGCCAATGAGCTGATCAAGGACGTGCCGCCGCCCCGGGACACCAGCGAGCTGATGAAGTTCGCGACCACCCGGCTCGGCAAGACCGTCTTCGATCTGGAGGACGTGTCCGTCCAGGCCGGGCCCAAGCTGCTCCTGAAGCACCTGACCTGGCAGCTCGGCCCCGGCGACCGCATCGGCCTGGTGGGCGTGAACGGCGCGGGCAAGACCTCCCTGCTCAGGGCGATGGCGGACGCCGCGCGCTCGGAGGGCGAGCGGCAGCCCGCGGCCGGCCGTGTCGTGGTCGGCAAGACCGTGAAGCTCGCCTATCTGTCCCAGGAGGTGGTCGAGCTCGACCCGGCCATCCGCGTCCTGGAGGCGGTGCAGCAGGTGCGCGAGCGCGTCGACCTCGGCAAGGGCCGGGAGATGACGGCGGGCCAGCTGTGCGAGACGTTCGGCTTCGCCAAGGAGAAGCAGTGGACCCCGGTGGGGGACCTGTCCGGCGGTGAGCGGCGCAGGCTCCAGCTGCTTCGCCTCCTGATGGACGAGCCGAACGTGCTGTTCCTGGACGAGCCCACCAACGACCTCGACATCGAGACGCTGACGCAGCTGGAGGACCTCCTCGACGGCTGGCCCGGCTCGATGGTCGTGATCTCGCACGACCGGTTCTTCATCGAGCGCACCACCGACCGGGTGCACGCGCTCATGGGCGACGCGACGATGCGGATGCTGCCGCGCGGCATCGACGAGTACCTGGAGCGCAGGCAGCGCATGACCGAGGCGGCCGCCCCCGCGCCCGCGGCCCCCGCCCGCGCGGAGGCGACGGCGGCGGTCTCGGCGGCCGACGCCCGCGCCGCGAAGAAGGAACTCCAGAAGATCGAGCGGCAGCTGGACAAGATCTCCGAAAAGGAGAACAAGCTCCACGCGCAGATCGCCGATAACGCCACAGACTTTGAAAAGGTGGCGAAATTGGACGCCGAGCTCCGCGAACTCGTCGGCGAGCGGGAAGAGTTGGAAATGCGCTGGCTGGAACTCGCGGAGAACGCGTGAGTATCGCATAACGACCGCATCACGGGCCGGTCCTCCCTTGGGAACAGGGTCAGGACCGGTCCCGGCCATGGCCGGAACAGAGTGATAGAAAGGTCGGCCTGAGCACCACTTGGCGTGCCGAAAAATCAGTGAAGGGGGAAGCGCTGATGACTCAGCCGCCCAACCAGCCGCCGCACGGCGGCTTCGGAGCTCCACAGGATCCACAGGATCCGCGGCAGTCGGGCGCACCGCAGCCGCCGCCCCCCGCGGGCCCGCCGCAGCCGCCCCAGCCCGGCTACGGCTATCCGCAGCAGGCCCCCGGCCAGGCCGGTCCGTACGGCTATCCGCAGCAGGCTCCGCAGCAGCCGGGACCGTACGGCCAGCCGCAGCAGCCGCCGCAGCAGCCGGGCCCCTACGGCCAGCCCGCCCAGCCGGGCCCGTACGCGCAGCAGCCGCAGGCGCCGGGACCGTACGGCCAGCCCGCGCAGCCCGGCTACGGCTTCCCGCAGCAGCCGTACGCGGGCGGCCCGGTCCCGCCGCCGCCCGGCGGCGGTGGCGGCAAGAGCCCCTTCAAGGGCAAGCCCGCGGTGATCATCGGCGCGGCCGTGGCGGCGCTGCTCGTCGCCGGTGTCGCCGTGTTCGCGCTGAGCGGCGGTGACGACGACAAGAAGAAGTCCGAGTCCAAGAACAAGGACCCCAAGCCCACCGCCTCCGCCCCGGTGAACCCGGGCGACGGCAGCGGCGACGGCCACGCGGGCAAGGAGGACCTCAACGAGGGCCGCAAGCCCGGCGAGTCCAAGGTGCTCTGGTACAAGGAGGCCCCCAAGGTCCCCGGCAAGGGCGCCGACGCCCCCGGCATGTGGGTCAAGGACGGCATCGCCGTCAAGGCTGTCTTCAAGGAGGTCCTCGCCTACCGCGTGGACACGGGCAAGCCCGCCTGGGACGCGATCAAGCTGCCGCAGGAGATCTGCTCGGCGTCCCGGCAGGCCAGCGAGGACGGCAAGGTCGTCATCGCGTACAAGGGCGGCACGAAGAGCGACGCCAAGTGCGACCAGCTCCAGGTCATCGACCTGAAGACGGGCGACAAGGGCTGGCAGAAGCAGATCAAGGAGGAAGGTCTCTTCGACTCCACGCTCAGCGTCAGCCTCACCATCACCGACGACACGCTGATGGTCGGCCGCTCGCAGTCCGGCACCGCCTACGACCTGAGCGACGGCGATGAGCTGTTCGTCTCGCGCAAGAAGGACGAGGGCACCTGCTTCCCGGCCGGCTTCACCGGCGGCGACCGGCTGCTGCGCGCGCTGTCGTGCGGGGCGTCCACGCCCACCGAGCACGACGAGATCCAGGAGCTGGACCCGAAGACCGGCAAGGCCAAGTGGACGAAGAAGTTCCCCAAGGGCTGGCGCCTGGACAAGGTGTACTCGACCTCGCCGACCGTCCTCTACCTCACCAACGAGGACAAGAAGAAGTGGAACATCACCACCCTCAAGCCGGGTAGCAGCGCCACGCGCTCCGAGGTCCGCGTCAACGAGGACTTCGCGCCGGAGTGCGGCTGGGGCGGCATCATGGTGCGCGACCTCCAGGGCTGCGCGGGCGTCGCCGCCGACGACAAGTACCTGTACCTGCCGACGAAGCAGACGACCGGCGCCAACGAGATCGTGGCGATCGGCCTGAACACCGGCAAGGCCGCCTGGCGCGCCAAGTCGCCCGCGGACACCTCGATGGTGCCGGTGAAGACGGACGGCGGCGCGCTCGTGGCGTACGTCAAGCCGTCGTACAGCAGCGGCGGCCAGGTCGTGTCGATCTCGCCCAGCGGCTCGCACACGCCGAAGACGCTGCTCAAGAACCCCGAGGGCACGGCGCGGATCGAGAACGGCTTCTTCTCGAAGGCGATCGACTACGTGGACGGGCGCTTCTACCTCTCCACCACGCGGATCTCCGGCACCGCGCAGGGCCGCGAGAAGCTGATGCTGGCCTACGGCAAGTGACCCTCCCCACCGTCTAGTTCCCCCCTCCTCGTCCCCCCAAGGAAAGACGTCATGACTCAGCCGCCGCCCCAGCCGCCCAACGAGCCCCCGCAGGGAGGCTTCGGCGCCCCCCAGAGCCCCCCGCCCGGCGGCTTCGGCCAGGCTCCGGAACCGGGCTACGGCTACCCGCAGGCACCGCAGGCACCGCAGCAGCCCGGGACGCCGCCGCCCGCCGCCCCGCCGCAGGCTCCGCCGCCCCCGGCGGGCCAGCCGGGCCAGGCGCCGTACGGCTACCCGCAGGCGCCCCAGCAGCCCCACGCGCCCCAGCCGCCGCAGACGCCCCCGCCCGCGGCCCCGCAGACGCCGCCGCCCGCCTACGGCCAGCCCGCCGCGCCCGCGTACGGTCAGCCCGCGTCCCCGGCGTACGGGCAGCCCGCCGCGCCCGCCTACGGCCAGCAGCCCGGCTACGCCTACCCGGGCCAGCAGCCGACGGCCCCCGGCCAGCCGCAGTACGGCTATCCGCAGCCCCCCACCATGCCGATGCAGCCGCAGCCGGGCGGCCCCGGCCAGGGCGGCGGCGACGGCGGCAAGAAGAAGCAGATGACGATCATCGTCGCGGCGGTCGCCGCGATCGCGCTGATCGTCGGCGGCGGCGTGATCTACGCGGCGACCCAGAAGGGCGACGACGACAAGAGCGCCAGCGCCAAGAAGGACGACAAGAAGGGCAAGGACGGCGGGAAGGACGACCAGCCCTCCGACGGCCCCGCCAAGGAGAAGGCCCCGGCCAACACCAGCGCCAAGGTGGCCTTCCAGATCCCGGCGCCCGCCGTGCCCAAGGACGACGTGTGGAGCGTCGGCGGCTCCTGGCTGACCGACGACGTGGTCGTCAAGTCCGGCTACCAGGGCAAGGACAAGGACCACGCCCTCATCGCCTACGACCCCGCCTCCGGCAAGGAGCAGTGGTCGATCCCGCTGACCGGTGAGACCTGCGCGGTCTCCAAGGAGATCACCAAGGACGGCATCGCCGCGGTGGTCGCCAAGAACGCCAAGGCCAGCAAGGCCGACAAGTACCCGGACTGCAGCCAGGTCTCGGCGGTCAACCTGAAGACCGGCAAGAAGCTGTGGACCAAGGACGTCGACAACAGCGGCATGAAGGTGGAGTTCGAGGAGATCGTGATCTCCGGCTCCACCATCGCCGCGGGCTCGGGCACCGGCGGCACCGGCGCCGCCTGGGACCTGTCGGGCAAGCTGCTGTGGAAGCCGCAGATCGGCGACAAGTGCAAGGACGCCGGGTACGCGGGCGGCGACCAGCTCATCGCGGTCCGCAAGTGCGGCGACTACAGCGACCCCAAGCTCAAGATCCAGCTCCTTGACCCCAAGACGGGCAAGGACAAGTGGACCTACCCGCTGGCCGCGGGCATCGACAACGCCAAGATCATCTCGACCAGCCCGGTCGTCTTCGGCCAGGACACCGAGGAGATCACCGCAAGCGGTGCCACCGACGTGTTCTCGCTGAGCAACAGCGGCAAGCTGCGCGCCCGCATCAAGCTGGAGGACGGCAAGTACTCCCACGACTGCGAGGTCAACAAGTACGCCAGCTGCCGCGCGATCGTCGTCGGCAACGACAAGCTGTACGTGCCCACGCGCCAGCACGACGCGGGCGGCTCCGGCTACGGCTTCACCAATGAGGTCATCGCGTTCTCGCTGGCCACGGGGAAGACCACGGGGGACCGCGCCGACGCGGGCGACGACGGCGAGATGTTCCCGATCCGCATGGACGGCGGCAACGTCCTCGCGTACAAGGGCGGCGGCTACAACAAGGGCGCCAAGGTCGTCTCGCTCGACGGCACGTCGATGAAGGAGACCACGCTCCTCGAGACGCCCGCGACCGAATCGGTCAGCAGCGCCATCAGCGGCATGGTCCCGAAGTCCAACGAGATGCTGTACGGGAACGGCCACCTGTTCATGGGCAAGGAACTGATCAGCAAGCCGTACTCGAAGGACGACAAGGAGTACATCGCGCTCGGCTTCACCACGAAGTGAGCCGGTCTCCCGCCGGCAGCTGAGCGGGTGCGCATGGCCCCGGACCGCACGGTCCGGGGCCGTTCCCGTCTCCGGCGCCGTTCACTCTCCGTACTCCCGTCCAGGCGCTACCTCAAAGGCAGTGATTTCGGCATCCAGGGCTGCATCTGGACGGTAGGGGCAGCGCAACGTCGAACAAGCGTGTAGCTTCCGGGGGATGAAGGGCCGGGGCCCCGGGTCCGTGGGGGGATCTTGGGGAAATCCGTGGGGGACTTTTGGGGGGTTGCTCGATGGGTGTGCGGCTCATGGTGGTCGACGACCACCGCCTGCTCGCCGAGGCGCTCGCTTCGGCGCTCAAGCTGCGCGGGCACCGGGTGCTCGCGGCCGCGGCGCCCGCCGCGGGCGCGGCGGACCTGGTGATCAGCAGGGCCCCCGAGGTGTGCCTCCTCGGCACGGCCACGCCCGCTGAGCCGGGCATGTTCGACCCCGTGACCCGGATCAAGCGGGAGCGTCCGCAGGTGGCCGTGGTGGTGCTCGGGCCCGTGCCCTCGCCGCGCGGCATCGCGGCGGCCTTCGCCTCCGGCGCGTCCGGGTACGTACGGCACGACGAGCGCATCGAAGGAGTCGAGCGCGCGATCATGAAGGCGCGCGCCGGTGAGGCCGCCGTCGCACCCCAATTGCTCCAAGGCGCCTTCAGCGAGCTCCTCAACCCCGCCGCGCAGCCCGACGACGAGGGGCAGCGGCTGCTCCAGATGCTCACTCCGCGTGAGGTCGAGGTCCTGGTGCGGGTCGCGGACGGCGAGGATACGCGGCTCATCGCGGCCGGGATGGGGATCGCGCCCAGCACGGCGCGGACGCATGTGCAGCGGGTGCTGATGAAACTCGGCGTGGGCTCGCGCCTGGAGGCGGCGGCGCTGGCCGCCCGCACGGGGCTCCTCGACCGGGCGGAACGGCCTCCGGCCGGGGGCCAGGTCAACAACTCGGAACCCTGAGCCCCCCGGCGAGCTATGTCTCCCACCCGCCCGCCCTTACACCTGCGGCTGCAACCGCACCCCCCGACCTAGCGGCTCGCGGCTGGGTGGGTGGGAAAACAGCCCGAGCAGGCGACGATCCAGCCCGTCCGGCGCTTGAGGACGAGCGCGCCAGTGCGGGTATTTCAGCCCGTCCGGCGTTTGAGGACGAGGCGCGGAGCGCCAATGGCTTTGAGCGGGGGAACGGGGGCAGCCGCACCCGGATCGGGAAGGGGTGGGCCTGGGGCGCCCCGCGAGGGCTAGGCGTCCGTGGGGCCCGTGAACAGTTCTGGTGATGTTCTTTGTTTGATTGAGGTTGGGCCTGAGGCTGACCCATGGGCGGCAGGGCCTGGCGCCGCCGCCCATTGACGCTACTGTTGGCTTGTGGTTTGTTGTGTTCGGTTGTGTTGACGGGCGCGATGAGGAGCCCCCCACGTGAAGAAGACGTCGACGCGTCTCGCCGACGGTCGTGAGCTCATCTACTACGACGCGCGCGACGACACCACGCGCACCGCCCCCGACCGGCGGCCGCTCGCCCCCGTCGCGACCACCGCCGAGATCCGCCGCGACGCCCTCCTTGGCGACGCCGTCGCGATCGCCTCGCACCGCCAGGGCCGCACCTACCACCCCCCGGCCGACCAGTGCCCCCTGTGCCCCACCAGCGGCGAGCACCTCACCGAGATCCCGGACTCGGCGTACGACGTGGTGGTCTTCGAGAACCGCTTCCCCTCCCTCGCGGGCGACGCGGGCCGCTGCGAGGTCGTCTGCTTCACCTCCGACCACACGCTGTCCTTCTCCGACCTCACCGAGGAGCGGGCCGGGCTCGTCCTCGAGGCCTGGACCGACCGCACCGCCGAGCTGTCCCACCTGCCCGCCGTCCAGCAGGTGTTCTGCTTCGAGAACCGGGGCGCGGAGATCGGCGTGACCCTCGGCCACCCGCACGGCCAGATCTACGCCTACCCCTTCACCACCCCGCGCACGGCCCTGATGCTGCGCTCCCTGGCCGCGCACAAGCGGGACACCGGCGGGCGCAACCTCTTCGACGACGTGGTGGCGAGGGAGCGGGCCGGACAGCGCGTCGTCCTGGCCGCCGAGCACTGGCTGGCCTTCGTGCCGTACGCCGCGCACTGGCCCTACGAGGTGCACCTCTACCCCAACCGCCGCGTCCCCGACCTGCTCGGCCTCGACGAGGCGGCGCGCGCGGAGTTCCCCCGGGTCTACCTGGAACTCCTCAAGCGATTCGACCGGATCTTCGGCGAGGGCGAGCCGCCGGTGCCCTACATCGCGGCCTGGCACCAGGCGCCCTTCACGCTCCCGCCCGAACAGGAGGGCGTCAACCGGGACGACTTCGCGCTCCACCTAGAGCTTTTCACCATTCGCCGCACTTCCGGCAAGCTGAAATTCCTCGCGGGTTCCGAATCCGGCATGAGTGTGTTCATCAATGACGTGCCGCCGGAGGCCGCGGCCGAGCGACTGCGAGAGGTAGCTAGTTGATGAGTGCGAAGTACCTGGTCACGGGCGGCGCGGGCTATGTCGGAAGCGTCGTCGCGCAACATCTGCTCGAGGCCGGGCACGAGGTGACCGTCCTCGACAACCTCTCCACCGGCTTCCGCGAGGGCGTCCCCGCGGGCGCCGCCTTCGTCGAGGGCGACATCCGCGACGCCGCCAAATGGCTGGACCGCTCCTACGACGCCGTCCTGCACTTCGCCGCCTCGTCCCAGGTCGGCGAGTCCGTCGCCAAGCCCGAGAAGTACTGGGACAACAACGTCGGCGGCACCATGGCGCTGCTCGCCGCGATGCGCGACACGGGCGTGCGCAAGCTCGTCTTCTCCTCCACGGCCGCCACCTACGGCGAGCCCGTGAGCGCCCTCATCAAGGAGACCGACCCGACCGCCCCGACCTCGCCCTACGGCGCCTCCAAGCTCGCCGTCGACCACATGATCAGCGGCGAGGCCGTGGCCCACGGCCTGGGCGCGGTGTCCCTGCGCTACTTCAACGTGGCGGGCGCCTACGGCGAGTTCGGCGAGCGCCACGACCCCGAGTCCCACCTCATCCCGCTGGTCCTCCAGGTCGCCCAGGGCAGGCGCGAGGCGATCTCCGTCTTCGGCGACGACTACGACACCCCCGACGGCACCTGCGTCCGCGACTACATCCACGTCGCCGACCTCGCCGACGCCCATCTGCGCGCCCTGGCCGCCGCCGCCCCGGGCGAGCACCTCATCTGCAACCTCGGCAACGGCAGCGGCTTCTCCGTGCGCGAGGTCATCGAGACCGTCCGCCAGGTCACAGGACACCCGATCCCCGAGATCGTCGCCGGGCGCAGGGGCGGCGACCCCGCGGTCCTCGTCGCCTCCGCCGCCACCGCGCACGAACGCCTCGGCTGGCGGCCCGCCCGCTCCGACCTCGCGGGCATCGTCGCCGACGCCTGGGCCTTCGCCCAGCGGAAGGAGTAACCCCATGGACGCGGCAGCCGTCGCCGAGGACTTCACCGCCCTGTACGGGTACGAGGCCGACGGGGTGTGGGCGGCGCCGGGCCGCGTCAACCTCATCGGCGAGTACACCGACTTCAACGAGGGCTTCGTGATGCCGCTCGCCCTGCCGCACACCGCGGTCGCCGCGGTGGCCCGCCGCGACGACGGAACGCTGCGCCTGCACTCCGCCGACGTCCAGGGCCCCCTCGTCGAGCTGCCCGTCCCCGGCCTCAAGCCGCTGTCCGACAGCGGCGGCTGGGCCGCCTACCCCGCGGGCGTCGTCTGGGCGCTCCGCGAGGCCGGGCACGCGGTCGGCGGCGCCGATCTGCACCTGGCGTCGACGGTGCCGACGGGCGCGGGCCTCTCGTCGTCGGCCGCCCTGGAGGTCGTCACCGCCCTCGCCCTGTGCGACCTGTACGAACTCGACCTGACCCGGCGGGAGTTGGCGCTGCTCGCGCAGCGCGCCGAGAACGCCTTCGTCGGCGTCCCCTGCGGCGTCATGGACCAGATGGCCGCCGCCGTCAGCGAGGCCGGGCACGCCCTGCACCTCGACTGCCGCGACCTGTCCGTGCGGCAGGTCCCCCTCGACCTCGCCGCGCACGGCCTTCGCCTGCTCGTCGTCGACACCCGCGTGCGGCACACGCTCGGCGACGGGGCGTACGCCGAGCGGCGCGCGGCGTGCGAGGCGGGGGCGCGGGCGCTCGGCGTGTCCCATCTGCGGGACGTGCCGTACGCCGACCTCGACTCCGCGCTGCGGCGCCTGGACGACGCGCAGGTACGGGCCTGTGTGCGGCACGTCGTCCGTGATGACCACCGGGTCGGCCGGGTCGCCGCGCTGCTGGCCGCGGGTGATGTGCGGGGGGTCGGGCCCGTGCTCACCGAAGGGCACGCCTCCCTCCGGGACGACCTGCGGATCTCCTGTCCCGAGCTGGACCTCGTCGTCGATGCCGCGGTCGCGGGCGGGGCGCTGGGCGCGCGCATGACCGGGGGCGGGTTCGGGGGCTCCGCGGTCGTCCTCGTGGAGTCCGGGGTGGCGGAGGGGGTCGGCAAGGCGGTGGCCGCGGCGTTCGAGGCCGCCGGGTTCGCTCCGCCTCGGGTGTTCGAGGCCGAGGCTTCCCCGGGGGCCCGCCGCCTGCGCTGAGTCCCTCGCGGGGCGCCCCAGACCCGCCCCTTCCCGAACTGGGGCTCCGCCCCAGACCCCGCTCCTCAAACGCCGGAGGGGCTAAAACTTTCAGCCCGTCCGGCGTTTGAGGACGAGGCGCGAAGCGCCAATGGCTTTGAGCGGGGGAACGGGGGCGGCCAGCACCCGGAGCGGGAAGGGGCGGGTCTGGGGCGTCCCACGCGGGCTACGGCAGCGGCTTCGTCAGGGTGTACTCCGTAACCCCCTCCGGATAATCCGGAATCGCGCACACCACCTCATACCCGTACTTCTGGTAGAAGTCCGGCGCCTGAAAGTCCCACGTCTCAAGGCGTGCCCGCCGACACCCCCGCTCCACCCGAGCCACCCGCTCCCCTTCCGCGAGCAACCGCCCCCCGAGCCCGGCCCCCCGCGCCCCCTCCGCGACCCAGAGCAGGCCCACATGCAGCCACCCCGCCCAGGTGTGCCCGGACAGGCCCCCCACCAGTTCGTTCTCGCGGTCCAACGCCCAGACCCCGAGCGGCACTTCCCGCTCCGCGGGAGTCCCCCGCATCGCCCGCAGCACCGGTGACACGGCCGTATTGGCCGCTCGCAGCCGCGCCCGAAGCAGACGAAGCCGTTCTTTGTCGACTCCTGCCTCAATACGAAACATACGGCTCACGATAAACGCGCCGGACAATCAGTTCTGCAAATCCACTTCCGCTCCGGGCCCCCGTCCGTACTCTGAAGGGCAGCGCCGGTGGGGGCCGGCGCCGTTCAGGGGGCGAGACAGTCGGGTACGACGCCCGGCGTGGGGGTGGCAGTCAGGGCACGGCGGCGGCCGTGCGGCTGCGGTGGCTCTCGCGCCGGGCGCCGTATCCGCACCAGGTCCACCGTCCTCCAGCCTGTGGGGGTTTCCGTGGTTCGAATCCGAGTCCTGGTCGTCGACGACCATCGCATCTTCGCCGAGTCACTCGCGGCCGCGCTCGCCGCCGAGCCCGATGTGGACGTGTCCGCCGCGGGCAGCGGCCCGGCGGCGCTGCGCTGCCTTGACCGGGCGGCCGCCGAGGGCCGCAGATACGACGTCCTGCTCGTGGACGCCGACCTCGGCGGCTCCGCGCCCGCGCTGCAGAGCGCGGCCCGCCCGGCCGTGCCGGTGCACGACGGGCAGGCGGACGGCCTGGTCGACGGCATCTCCCTGGTGATGGGGGTGCGTTCGGCCCAGCCCGCGGTGCGGACGGTCGTCCTCGCGGAGAAGGACGACCCGCGCCGGGCGGCGCTCGCGCTGCAGGCCGGGGCGTCGGGCTGGGTGGCCAAGGACTGCTCGCTGTCCCGGCTGCTCACGGTCATCCGCGGCGTGCTGAGGGACGAGACGCATCTGCCGCCCGCCCTGCTCACCGGCGTCCTGCGCGAGCTCACCGCGGCCCGCAAGCACCGCACGGAGAGCGAGCGGCTCGTGGAGTCGCTCACCCCGCGCGAGCGCGAGGTGCTGCGCTGCATGGTCGCGGGCCTCGGCCGCAAGGCCGTCGCGGAACGCCTGTTCCTGTCCCCGCACACCGTCCGCACGCACATGCAGAACGTGCTCGGCAAGCTCGGCGTGCACTCCACGCTCGCCGCCGTCGCCCTCGCCCGCAGGGCTGGCGTCGGACCCGTCGACCTAGCCGGGGACGTTGTCGAACGGGGCGGTCAACTGGCGTAGCAGCGCGGCCAGTTCACCGCGCTGGGCCCGGGAGAGCTCGGCGAGGATGGCGCGCTCCTGGTCGAGCAGGCCCGCCAGGGCCTGGTCGGCGCGGTCGCGCCCCTCGTCGGTGAGCCGCACCAGGACGCCGCGGCGGTCGCTGGGGTCGGGGAGGCGCTCGACGAGGCCCTTCTTGGTGAGGCGGTCGATGCGGTTCGTCATCGTGCCGGACGTCACCAGGGTCTGGGTCAGGAGCTGGCCCGGCGACAGCTGATAGGGCGCGCCCGCGCGCCGCAGCGACGTCAGGACGTCGAACTCCCAGGGCTCCAGCTCGTGCTCGGAGAACGCCAGTCGACGTGCCCGGTCCAGGTGGCGCGCCAGCCTGCTCACGCGGCTCAGCACCTCGAGCGGTTCCACGTCGAGGTCAGGGCGCTCCCGACGCCATGCAGCGACCAGCCGGTCGACCTCGTCCTCCATGACGATCAGTGTAGGGGGTCTGTCGACATGAAGTCTCTTGACGTCAAGATAGTTATGGGGTCAGGATGGCGGCGGCCCGCTGAACCGGCCGCGCCGCCGAGTCGCGAAGGAGCACCCCCATGCCGTCCCCCGCCTCGCCCACCTGGGACCCGCAGCAGTACCTGCGCCACGCCGGACACCGCAACCGCGCCCTCGGGGACCTGCTCGCCCAGGTGGCCGCACCCCGCGACGGACACGGCCTGACCATCGCCGACCTCGGCTGCGGCCCCGGCAACTCCACCGCGCTCATCGCCGCGCACTGGCCCACCGCCCGCATCACCGGCTACGACAACTCGCCCGAGATGCTGGCGCGCGCCTCGTCCCACGCGGGCCCCACCCCCGGCGGCGGCCGCGTGGACTTCGCCCACGCCGACCTCGCGGCATGGGTGCCGGCACAGCCGTACGACCTGATCCTGTCCAACGCCACCTTCCAGTGGGTGCCCGGGCACACCGGATCGTTCGCCGCCTGGATCGCCGCCCTCGCGCCCGGCGGCACCTTCGCCTTCCAGGTGCCCGCCAACTTCGACGCCCCCAGCCACGCCCTCATGCGGGGCCTCGCGGCGTCGCCGCGCTGGCGCGAGCGCCTCGCGGGGTGCCTGCGGCACGCCGACGCCGTCCTCGCGCCGGACGCCTACCTGGACCTCCTGCGCGGCCTCGGCTGCGAAGCCGACGTCTGGGAGACCACCTACCTCCAGGTCCTCAGCGGGCCCGACCCCGTCCTCGACTGGGTCAAGGGCACCGGCCTGCGGCCCGTCCTCACCGCGCTCGCCGACGACCCGGGCGCGGTCGAGGACTTTCTGGAGGAGTACGGGGCACTGCTCCGCGAGGCCTATCCGGCCCGGCCCTACGGCACCGTCTTCCCCTTCCGGCGGCTCTTCGCCGTGGCCCGCACCACCGGGGGCGCGTGATGCTGGTGGCCCTGGACCATGTGCAGCTGGCGGCGCCGCCCGGCAGCGAGCCGGAACTCCGCGCCTTCTACGTGGGTGTCCTCGGGATGACGGAGGTGCCCAAGCCGGTGGCCCTCGCGGGGCGGGGCGGGTGCTGGTTCCGGGCGGGGGCCGTCCAGCTCCACCTCGGGGTGGAGGCCGGGTTCCGGCCCGCGCGGAAAGCCCATCCCGGGCTGCGGGTCGTGGGGATCGACGCGTGTGCCGTGCGGCTCGCCGCAGGTGGGGCGCCGGTCGAGTGGGATTCCGGGTTGCCGGGGCATCGCCGCTTCTTCACCGAGGATCCGGTGGGCAACCGGCTGGAGTTCCTGGAGCCGCTGCCGTAGCCCTCGCGGGGCGCCCCAGGCCCGCCCCTTCCCGATCCGGGTGCGGCTGCCCCCGTCCCCCCGCTCAAAGCCGTTGGCGCTCCGCGCCTCGTCCTCAAACGCCGGACGGGCTGAAAACTCACCCGCGAGCCGCTAGGTCGGGGGGTGCGGGGGTAGCCGCAGGTGTAAGGGCGGGCGGGTGGGAGATAGCGCTGATCCGGCGGTGTCGCCGTCCGCCTAGGACTTGCGGTGGCCTATCAGGCGCGGCTTCGGCTCCAGGCCGTCCAGGCCGTGCCAGGCCAGGTTCACCAGGTGCGCGGCGACCTCCGCCTTCTTGGGCTTGCGTACGTCCAGCCACCACTGGCCGGTGAGGGCCACGCTGCCGACCAGCGCCTGCGCGTACAGCGGCGCCAGCTTCGGGTCGAAGCCGCGGGTCTTGAACTCCTGGCCGAGGATGTCCTCCACCTGCGTCGCGATGTCGGAGATCAGGGACGCGAAGGAGCCCGTGGACTGCGGGATGGGGGAGTCGCGGACCAGGATGCGGAAGCCGTCCGTGTACTCCTCGATGTAGTCGAGGAGGGCGAAGGCCGCCTGCTCGCAGAGCTCACGCGGGTGCCCGGCCGTCAGGGAGCCCGTCACCATGCCGAGGAGCTGGCGCATCTCGCGGTCCACCACGACCGCGTACAGGCCCTCCTTGCCGCCGAAGTGCTCGTACACGACGGGCTTGGAGACCCCGGCCTTCGCCGCGATCTCCTCCACCGAGGTGCCTTCGAAGCCCTTGGCGGCAAACAGGGTGCGGCCGATGTCCAGCAGCTGTTCGCGGCGCTCGGCGCCGGTCATCCGGGTCCGGCGCGTACGCCGGGGCTTGTCGTTGTTCGAATTCGACGGGCTCTTCGGGGCTCGCGAGGAGCCCTTCGTGCCCGGGGTGCTGGAGTCGGTCGCCACGTGTTCCATCATGCCGCGTCTGCGGCCTGGTGATTGCCCGGGGCATCCACCGTGTCGGCCGGCTTGCGGCGCGCGTCGATCCGGTCCTTCGACGGCCAGCGTACGTCGTACGCCCAGCCGAGCTGTTCGAACCAGCGGATGAGGCGCGCCGAGGAGTCGAGCTGGCCCCGCATCACCCCGTGCCGCGCGGACGTCGGGTCGGCGTGGTGGAGGTTGTGCCAGGACTCGCCGCAGGACAGGACCGCCAGCCACCACACGTTCCCGGAGCGGTCCCGGGACCGGAAGGGCCGCTTGCCGACGGCGTGGCAGATGGAGTTGATCGACCACGTCACATGATGCAGCAGCGCCACCCGGACGAGTGAGCCCCAGAAGAACGCCGTGACCGCGCCCCACCAGGACATCGTGACCAGACCGCCGACCAGCGGCGGCAACGCGAGGGAGACCAGCGTCCACAGGATGAACTGGCGCGAGACGGCGCGGATCGCCGGGTCCTTGATCAGATCCGGCGCGTACTTCTCCTGCGGCGTCTGCTCCTCGTCGAACATCCAGCCCACGTGCGCCCACCACAGGCCCTTCATCAGCGCGGGCACGCTCTCGCCGTACCGCCACGGCGAGTGCGGGTCGCCCTCCGCGTCCGAGAACTTGTGGTGCTTGCGATGGTCGGCCACCCAGCGCACCAGCGGCCCCTCCACCGCGAGCGAACCCATGACCGCGAGCGCGATCCGCAACGGACGCTTCGCCTTGAAGGAACCGTGCGTGAAGTACCGGTGAAAACCGATCGTGATGCCGTGGCAGCCCACGTAGTACATGAAGACGAGCAGACCGAGGTCCAGCCAGCTCACGCCCCAGCCCCAGGCCAGCGGCACCGCCGCGACCAGGGCCAGGAACGGGACGACGATGAACAGCAGCAGCGTGATCTGCTCGAGGGACCGCTTCTTCTCGCCGCCCAGCGTCGCGGACGGGAGCGGGGCGCCTGTGGGCGCCCCCTGCGATTCTTCGATGACGTCGGGGCTTGTGGTCATGGGCGTTCCCCTGGGGGGTCGAGGGTGACGGCACGTGCAGGTGCCAGGAGGGCGAGTGCCCGCGGAAGTGCCGCGCACGCACCGCCTACGGGACCGTAACCTACGGGCACGTAAGTATCGCAGCGCGCGGCGCCGCGGCAAGAGGCCGAGAGACGGCCGGAGCGCATCGACACCTATCCTTGGATCGGTCGGACAGCGCGGTCCGCTCTGATATTTCCCCGGTTCATCCGCCGGGACCCCTCCCAGACGTGCCCACCCCGTCTCCCGCCCCCACGCGGCGGGATTCACCGCAAGGAGCCGCACCTGTGAGCAGTGCCGACGACCAGACCGCCCCGCAGGCCGCGACGAGCACCGCGACGGCCGCGACGAGCACCGCGACGGCCACGGCCAACAGCGAGCTGCGCGCCGACATCCGCCGCCTCGGCGACCTCCTCGGCGAGACCCTCGTCCGCCAGGAAGGACCCGAGCTCCTCGACCTCGTCGAGAAGGTCCGCCGCCTGACCCGCGAGGACGGCGAGGCCGCCGCCAAGCTCCTCGGCGGCACCGAGCTGGAGACCGCCGCCAAGCTGGTACGCGCCTTCTCCACCTACTTCCACCTCGCCAACGTCACCGAGCAAGTGCACCGCGGCCGCGAGCTGCGCGCCCGCCGCGCCGCCGAGGGCGGCCTCCTCGCCCGCACCGCCGACCGCCTCAAGGACGCCGACCCCGAGCACCTGCGCCAGACGGTCGAGCACCTCAACGTGCGGCCCGTCTTCACCGCCCACCCCACCGAGGCCGCCCGCCGCTCCGTCCTCAACAAGCTGCGCCGCGTCGCCGAACTCCTGGAAACCCCGGTCATCGAATCCGACCGGCGCCGCCACGACATCCGCCTCGCCGAGAACATCGACCTCGTCTGGCAGACCGACGAACTGCGCGTGGTCCGCCCCGAGCCCGCCGACGAGGCCCGCAACGCCATCTACTACCTCGACGAACTGCACGCCGGAGCGGTAGGCGACGTCCTGGAGGACCTGACGGCGGAACTGGAGCGCGTCGGCGTCCAGCTCCCCGAAGGCTCACGCCCGCTGACCTTCGGCACCTGGATCGGCGGCGACCGCGACGGCAACCCCAACGTGACGCCCGACGTCACCTGGGACGTCCTCATCCTCCAGCACGAGCACGGCATCAACGACGCCCTCGAAGTGATCGACGAGCTGCGCGGCTTCCTGTCGAACTCCATCCGCTACACCGGCGCCACCGAGGACCTCCTCGCCTCCCTCCAGACCGACCTGGAGCGCCTGCCGGAGATCAGCCCCCGCTACAAGCGCCTCAACGCCGAAGAGCCCTACCGCCTCAAGGCCACCTGCGTCCGGCAGAAGCTGGAGAACACCAAGCAGCGCCTCGCCAAGGGCACCGCCCACGAACCCGGCCGCGACTACCTGGGCACCGCCGAGCTCCTGCACGACCTCACCCTCATCCAGGCCTCGCTGCGCGCGCACAAGGGCGCCCTGTTCGCCGACGGCCGCATGAACCGCACCATCCGCACGCTGGCCGCCTTCGGCCTCCAGCTCGCCACCATGGACGTACGCGAGCACGCCGACGCCCACCACCACGCCCTCGGCCAGCTCTTCGACCGCCTCGGCGAGGAATCCTGGCGGTACGCGGACATGCCGCGCGAGTACCGCCAGAAGCTCCTCGCCAAGGAACTCCGCTCCCGCCGCCCCCTCGCGCCGTCCCCGGCGCCCCTGGACGCCGCCGGACAGAAGACCCTCGGCGTCTTCGAGACCGTCAAGAAGGCCCTCGCGGTCTTCGGCCCGGAAGTCATCGAGTCGTACATCATCTCCATGTGCCAGGGCGCCGACGACGTGTTCGCCGCCGCCGTCCTCGCCCGCGAGGCGGGCCTGATCGACCTGCACGCCGGCTGGGCGAAGATCGGCATCGTGCCGCTCCTGGAGACCACCGACGAGCTGCGCGCCGCCGACGTCATCCTCGACGAGATGCTCGCCGACCCCTCCTACCGCCGCCTCGTCGCCCTGCGCGGCGACGTCCAGGAGGTCATGCTCGGCTACTCCGACTCGTCGAAGTTCGGCGGCATCACGACCTCGCAGTGGGAGATCCACCGCGCCCAGCGCCGCCTGCGCGACGTCGCCCACCGCTATGGCGTCCGCCTGCGCCTCTTCCACGGCCGCGGCGGCACCGTCGGCCGCGGCGGCGGCCCCTCCCACGACGCGATCCTCGCCCAGCCCTGGGGCACCCTGGAAGGCGAGATCAAGGTCACCGAGCAGGGCGAGGTCATCTCCGACAAGTACCTGGTGCCGTCCCTGGCCAGGGAGAACCTGGAGCTGACCGTCGCGGCCACCCTCCAGGCCTCCGCCCTGCACACCGCGCCCCGCCAGTCCGACGAGGCCCTCGCCCGCTGGGACGCGGCCATGGACGTCGTCTCCGACGCCGCCCACGCCGCCTACCGCAAGCTGGTCGAGGACCCGGACCTGCCGACGTACTTCCTCGCCTCCACCCCGGTCGACCAGCTCGCCGACCTGCACCTGGGCTCCCGGCCCTCCCGCCGCCCCGGCTCGGGCGTCTCGCTCGACGGCCTGCGCGCCATCCCCTGGGTGTTCGGCTGGACGCAGTCCCGGCAGATCGTCCCCGGCTGGTACGGCGTGGGCTCCGGCCTCAAGGCCCTGCGCGAAGCCGGTCTCGACACCGTCCTCGACGAGATGCACGAGCACTGGCACTTCTTCCGGAACTTCCTCTCCAACGTCGAGATGACGCTGGCCAAGACCGACCTCAGGATCGCCCGCCACTACGTCGACACCCTCGTCCCCGACGAGCTCCAGCACATCTTCACCGCCATCGAGGCCGAGCACGAGCTGACCGTCAGCGAAGTCCTGCGCGTCACCGGCGGCGCCGAACTCCTGGACGCCCAGCCCGTGCTCCGGCAGACCTTCGCCATCCGCGACGCCTACCTGGACCCGATCTCCTACCTCCAGGTCGCGCTCCTCAAGCGGCAGCGCGACGCGGCGGCCACCGGCGCGGATGCCGACCCGCTCCTCGCCCGGGCACTCCTGCTCACCGTCAACGGCGTGGCCGCGGGCCTGCGCAACACCGGCTGACGTCGTGACGCGCTGATACGGCGGTACGCGCCGATACGGCAGTACGCGCCGAAAGGCCCCCGCACCCACCCGGTGCGGGGGCCTTTCAGGTGAAAAGTGCGGTTAATCGCCTTGTCGTAACGGCTTCCCCAGGGGAGCACGGCCCACAGTTGACGCGTCCTCAGGTCCCCTCCTGGTCGGAAGTGCTGTGGCTCTCATCGCTCACCGGTACCGTCGCGCGCTCGCCGCCACGGTCGCCGTCCTGCTCGCCGCGCTCGCGGCACTCGCCCTGGTCCCGCACGACAGCGCGGCCCGCGCCGACGCCCGCATGAGCGTCCGCCTCGACCCCGGCACCTCCCCCGTACCGGCGGGCGACCACGTCACGTACAACGGCTTCATCCAGTGCTCCATCCCCGGCGACTGCCAGGACGTGACCGTCACCTTCACACCCCCGCCCGGAGCCTCCGGCAAGGGCGTCGTCTCCCAGCCCTACCCGCCCGGCGTCACCGCCGTCACCGCCAACGACGACGGCAGCGTCACCGTCGAGTACAGCTCCATCGCCAGCGGCCAGAGCTCCCAGCTCACCGTCAGCTGGCCCACCGAGGACTACTGGACACCCCCCGGCGACCAGCGCGCCGAGATGTCCGCCACCGCCACCAACGGCGACGGCACCCCGAGCACCGACACCGCCGAGGTCGAGGTCACCGCCGAACCCAACCCGGCGATCCGCAAGGAAGGCCCCACCCGCGCCCGCCCCGGCGAGACCCTCACCTACAAGGTCACCGCCACCAACGACCCGCGCAACACCAACCGGCCGCGCGGCAACCTCGCCCTGGAGAACGCCGTCCTCAGCGACGTCCTCCCCGAAGGCGTCGACTTCGTCGACGCCACCCCCACCGGATACACCTACGACCCCGACACGCGCACCGTCAGCTGGCCCGTCGACACCGAACCCGACCGCCCCGGCGACCAGCTCGCCCAGGTCAAGACCTTCCCCTACGGCGTCGTCCACGAGATCAGGGTCAAGGTCCGCGACGACGTCGCCGACGGCACCACCCTCACCGACACCGCCACCCTCACCGGCGACCCCCTCGGCCCCGACACCGAGACGATCACCAAGACCGACCGCGCCGACACCGTCATCGGCACCGGCGGCGGCGAAGTCACCGGCACCCTCAGCAAAACCGTCGACACCCCCCTCGCCGCCGACGGCCAGCGCGTGTCGTACGTCCTGCGCTTCGGCAACACCGGCACCGACCCCGCCGACGCCCGCGTCACCGACGCGCTGCCCGCCGGATTCGACGCCGAGACCCTCAGCCTCTCGACACCCGCGGGCGGCGCCTACTCCGGCACCTGGACCGTGACCGTCACCCGCCGCGACGGCAGCACCGAGACCGTCACCCCCACCTCGCAGACCATCGACCTGCGCGACCTCGGCGACCTCGTCACCGTCCGCGTCAACGTCCCCGGCCTCGCCGCGGGCACCAACCTCGTCATCCAGATCGCGGGCCGCGCCGACGCCTCCGAACTCCCCGGCAACAGCGGCGACATCGACAACTGCGCCCGCCTCGACCTCACCGGCGACGCCGGCACCGCCGACGAAGAGTCCTGCACCAGCTTCCACATCGAACCCGAGGTCTCCCAGCCCGAGCTGACCAAGTCCACCGACCCCACCCCGGTCGGCCCCGGCGGCAGCCACACCTGGACCATCACCCTCCGCAACGACCGCTACCGCACCGGCTCGTCCCCGCTGCGCCCCCGCTTCGTGGACCTCGTACCCCGCCAGCTCGCGTACGTGAAGGGCTCCTGGACCCTCGCCGACGGCCAGCCCGACTACTGCCCGGCCGCCGACCGCTTCACCGAGACCGTCACCGACGCCGCCGACGGCCGCACCCGCGTGGAACTGACCGCCGAACCCGGCGCCGAGATCCCCGCCGACGACTCCTCGTGCGGCTACGAGTTCCGCACCACCGTCGCACCCGGCATCGCCAGCGGCACCTACGGCGGCTCGCCCGCCGACGCCGACTACCAGGGCAACCGCGCCGGGCTCTACGACGCCGAACGCCCCATCAACACCCGCGGCACCGACACCCACGACATCGACGGCGACGGCGACACCAGCGAGAACGTCGCCGAGGCCACCGACGACTTCGCCATCGCCGAATCCTCCGCCCTGTTCGTGACCAAGGAGGTCAAGGGCGACGAGGACGACGCGTTCAAGGGCTCCGCGGAGGTCCCAGGACAGGAGGACCAGGTCGGCCGGTCCACCATCGGCGGCACCGTCGAGTACCGCACCGTCCTCGGCAACATGGGCAACACCGCCCTCACCAACGTCGTCGCCTACGACCTGCTGCCCGCGCCCCGCACCACCGGCGTCACCAGCGGACGCTACGGGGACGACGTGACCAGCCAGTGGCGGCCCACCCTCACCGGGCCCATCGCCGTGGGCGGCGCGCCCGTCACCATCACCTACTCCACCGAGGCCGACCCGTGCCGCCCCGAGATGGACAACACCCCCGACGACAGCGCCCCCTTCCAGTGCGACGGGCGGCCCGACCCGTCCTTCGTCCCCGCCGACCAGGTCACCGACTTCAGCCGCGTCCGCTCGCTCCGCTTCGACTTCGACGGCCACGTGTTCGCCGCGGGCGAGCGCTACACGCTGCGCTGGCTGATGGCCGTGCCTCAGCAGGCCGCCGGGGGTGAGCCCTTCGAGGGCGGGGAGCGCACCTGGAACAAGATCGCGATTGCCGGGGACCGGCGGCAGGGGGACGGGTCTACGCGGGGGTTGCTGGCGACGGAGGCCCCGTGGGTGGTGGCGGAGGTCCATCCGGCGCCGTCACCGTCGCCGTCCCCGTCGGACTCGCCGTCGCCGTCGGATTCGCCGTCGCCGTCGGATTCGCCGTCTCCGTCTCCGTCGCCGTCGGATTCGCCCTCGCCGTCTCCGTCGCCGTCGGATTCGCCCTCGCCGTCCCCGTCGCCGTCGGATTCGCCCTCGCCGTCCCCGTCCCCGTCGGACTCGCCCTCGCCGTCCCCGTCCCCGTCGGACTCGCCGTCGCCGTCCCCCTCGCCTTCGGATTCGCCTTCGCCCTCGGACTCGCCTTCGCCGTCCGACTCGCCGTCCCCGTCGGATTCCCCGTCGCCGTCCCCGTCGGAGCCCACTGAGCCGCCCTCGCCGTCCGTGACGTCCGAGCCGCCGTCGCTGCCGGATACCGGGGCCGGGGGCGCCTGGCTGGCCTCCGGGATCGCGGCGGCGTTGATGGCCGCGGGTGCGTTGGTCGCGGCGGTGGCGCGGAGGCGGAGGGAGGTGCGGGACCACATGTGAGTGGCCCGCGTGGGACGCCCCAGGCCCGCCCCTTCCCGAACCGGGTGCGGCTGCCCCCGTTCCCCCGCTCACAGCGATTGGCGCTTCGCGCCTCGTCCTCAAACGCCGGACGGGCTGGATCTTCTCGGCCCGAGCCGGATGGTCTTAGCCCGTCCGGCGTTTGAGGACGAGCCGCGAAGCGGCGATAGGCGGCGCCCCCTGGCTCAGGGGGGCGCCCCGCGACGGGTCAGGAGTTGTACGTGGACTGGGCCCGCTCCAGGCCCTCCACCACCAGGCACTCCACCGCGTCCGCGGCCCGGTCCACGAAGTAGTCCAGCTCCTTGCGCTCCACCGAGGAGAAGTCCTTCAGGACGAAGTCCGCGACCTGCATCCGCCCCGGCGGCCGGCCGATGCCGAACCGGACCCGGTGGTAGTCGGAGCCCATGGCCTTCGTCATGGACTTCAGGCCGTTGTGGCCGTTGTCGCCGCCGCCCAGCTTCAGGCGCAGCACCCCGTAGTCGATGTCGAGCTCGTCGTGGACCGCGACGACGTTCGCCGTCGGGACCTTGTAGAAGTCGCGGAGGGCCGTGACCGGGCCGCCCGACAGGTTCATGTACGAGGCGGGCTTGGCGAGGACGACCCGGCGGCTGCCGGGGCCCATCGGACCCACCCGGCCCTCCAGGACGTGCGCCTGCGCCTTCGCGGCCCGCTTGAAGGAACCGCCGATCCGCTCGGCGAGCAGGTCGGCGACCATGAAGCCGACGTTGTGGCGGTTCATGGCGTAGCCGGGGCCGGGGTTGCCGAGCCCCACGATCAGCCAGGGCGCGCTCGGGTCCGTCGTCATCTGCGTGTCCTTCATAGGTCCTTCATAGCCCAACCGCCGCCCAGCGCTCAGGCGCTGGGCGGCGGTTGGAGTGCCATTGCGGTACGGCTCAGGCCTCGGCGGCCTCGTCGCCCGCACCCTCGGCCGGGGCCTCCTCGGCCTGCGCGGCCAGGACCTGCAGGACGACGGTGTCGCCGTCGACGGCCAGGGTCGCACCGGCGGGCAGCGTGATGTCCTTGGCGTGGATGGAGGCACCGGCCTCCAGGCCCGCGATGGAGACGGTGACGGCCTCCGGGAGGTGGGTGGCCTCGGCCTCGATCGGGAGCGTGTTCAGCACGTGCTCCAGGAGGTTGCCGCCAGCGGCCAGCTCGCCCTCGGTGTGGACCGGGACCTCGACGGTGACCTTCTCGCCGCGCTTCACGAGGAGCAGGTCGACGTGCTTGATGAAGCCCTTGAGGGCGTCACGCTGCACGGCCTTCGGGATGACCAGCTCGTTCTTGCCGTCGACGTCCAGGGACAGCAGGACGTTCGGCGTGCGCAGGGCGATCATCAGGTCGTGACCCGGCAGCGTGACGTGGACGGGGTCCGTGCCGTGGCCGTACAGGACGCCCGGAACCTTGTTCTCGCGGCGGATACGGCGGGCGGCGCCCTTGCCGAACTCGGAACGGGTCTCGGCGCTGAGCTTGACCTCAGACATGAAGCACTCCTCGTAGATAAGTGAACGGATGTGTCACCCGGCCATACGACTGGCCTGCTACGAAGAGCGCGTCGATAACGGACCGCCGTGAACACGCTGCGAACAACGCGAACGGCCTCCCTCGCCGAGCAACTTCGACAGTCTACTCGGCGGGGAGGCCGCACCACAAAACGATCAAGCGGGACTCAGTCCTGCGGACCCGACTGCTCCTCGAAGAGGCTGGTCACCGAGCCGTCCTCGAAGATCTCCCGGACCGCGTTCGCGATCGTCGGGGCGATCGAAAGGACCGTGATCTTGTCGAGCTCGATCTCGTTCGGCGTCGGCAGCGTGTTCGTGAACACGAACTCGCTGACCTTCGAGTTCTTCAGCCGGTCCGCCGCCGGACCCGAAAGCACACCGTGCGTCGCCGTCACGATGACGTCCTCCGCGCCGTGCGCGAACAGGGCGTCCGCCGCCGCGCAGATCGTGCCACCGGTGTCGATCATGTCGTCGACCAGGACGCACACTCGGCCCTCGACGTTGCCGACGACCTCGTGGACGGTCACCTGGTTCGCGACGTCCTTGTCACGGCGCTTGTGCACGATCGCAAGCGGCGCGCCCAGACGGTCACACCAGCGGTCGGCGACACGCACCCGGCCCGCGTCCGGGGACACGACCGTGAGCTTGTCCTTGTCGACCTTCGCACCCACGTAGTCCGCGAGGATCGGCAGCGCGAACAGGTGGTCCACGGGCCCGTCGAAGAAGCCCACGATCTGGTCCGTGTGCAGATCCACCGACACGATGCGGTCAGCGCCCGCCGTCTTCAGCAGGTCCGCGACCAGACGCGCCGAGATCGGCTCACGACCACGGTGCTTCTTGTCCTGACGGGCATACCCGTAGAACGGCACGATCACGGTGATGCTCCGCGCGGAAGCCCGCTTCAGAGCGTCGATCATGATCAGCTGCTCCATGATCCACTTATTGATCGGAGCCGTGTGGCTCTGGATCAAGAAGCAGTCCGCGCCGCGCGCCGACTCCTGGTAGCGCACATAGATCTCACCGTTGGCGAAATCGAAAGCCTTGGTCGGCACGACGCCGATGCCCAGCTCGTGGGCGACCTCCTCGGCCAACTCGGGGTGGGCGCGGCCGGAGAAGAACATCAACTTCTTCTCGCCGGTCGTCTTGATCCCGGTCACAGCACTGTCTCCTCAGACGAGTTCTTCCGCTGCTGCACCCGCGAGACATCCAGAGGCCCCAGAGCGATTTCCCGCATCCCAGGACATAGGCCGCGCCACGAGTCAGCCGATTGGTGTGCACCTATCACGGTACGCGGTAATCAGCGCACCGCTTTCCGGTCAGCTTTCGCCGACCGCGTTCTCCGAGCCACCGGACGCCGCCTCCGCGGCCTTCGCCGCCGCGCTGCCCGGACGCTTACGGGCCACCCAGCCCTCGATATTCCGCTGCTGGCCACGGGCGACAGCCAGCGAACCGGGCGGCACGTCCTTCGTGATCACCGAACCCGCGGCGGTGTAGGCACCGTCGCCGATCGTGACAGGAGCCACAAACATGTTGTCCGAACCGGTCTTGCAGTGCGACCCCACCGTCGTGTGGTGCTTGGCCTCGCCGTCGTAGTTCACGAACACGCTCGCCGCACCGATGTTGGTGTGATCACCGATCGTCGCGTCCCCCACGTACGACAGATGCGGCACCTTCGTGCCCTCACCGATCGACGCGTTCTTCATCTCCACGTACGTCCCGGCCTTCGACCGGGCACCGAGCCGCGCGCCCGGCCGCAGATACGCGTACGGACCCACCGCCGCCCCCGGACCCACCTCGGCACCCTCCGCGACCGCGTTCTGTACCCGGGCGCCCGCACCCACCACCGTGTCCTTCAGACGGGTGTGCGGGCCGACCTCCGCGCCCTCGCCCAGATGCGTCGCCCCCTGCAACTGCGTACCCGGGTGCACCAGCGCGTCCCGCTCGAACGTCACCGTCGCGTCCACCCACGTGGACGCCGGGTCCACCACCGTGACGCCCGCCAGCATGGCCTCCGTGAGCAGCCGGTCGTTCAGCACCCGCCGGGCGTCCGCCAGTTGCACCCGGTTGTTGATGCCCGCGATCTCCCGGTGGTCCACCGCCACGGCCGCGCCCACCCGGTGCCCCGCCTCCCGCAGGATGCCGAGGACGTCCGTCAGATACTCCTCGCCCTGGCTGTTGTCCGTGCGCACCTTGCCAAGCGCGTCCACGAGCAGCTGCCCGTCGAAGGCGAACACACCCGAGTTGATCTCCCGGATCGCGCGCTGCCCCTCCGTCGCGTCCTTGTGCTCCACGATCGCCGTCACGGCACCGGAGGCGTCCCGCACGATCCGGCCGTACCCGGTGGCGTCCGGCACCTCCGCCGTGAGCACCGTCACCGCGTTGCCGTCCGCGTCGTGGGTGTCCGCGAGGCGCCTCAGCGTCGCGCCGGTCAGCAGCGGGGTGTCCCCGCACACCACGACGACGGTCCCGTCGAGACGGCCGCCGATCTCCTCCAGGCCGATCCGCACCGCGTGCCCCGTCCCGTTCTGCTCCGCCTGGTACGCGGTGCGGACGTCCGGGTCGATCTCGGCCAGGTGCGCCGTGACGCGCTCGCTCTCGTGCCCCACGACGGCCACGAGCCGCTCGGGCGAGAGCTCGCGCGCGGCGGCCAGCACGTGCCCCACCAGGGAGCGGCCGCAGATGTCGTGCAGAACCTTCGGGGTGGCCGACTTCATACGGGTGCCCTCACCCGCTGCGAGGACGACGACGGCTGCCGGGCAATTGGCGCTCACGGGGGTGCCCTTCGGCTTCGGATGCTGGGGAGTGGACATCCGCAGGATACCGGGGCGTAAGGGGACGGAAACGGGGGCGGGTCCCGACCTTGCGGTCAGGACCCGAACCGAGGTCGTGTCTGCTGTGGCTCCCCCGCAAGGATTCGAACCTTGTCCTACTGGTACCAAAAACCAGTGTGCTGCCAGTTACACCACGGGGGACGGCGCTTGAGACCTTACCTGAGACGGCTCCGCGCGTGGGCGGCGATTCCCGCCCACCATCCTTCAATGCGCAGGTACAGCTTGGCGCTCTGACTGACCGAGATGACCAGGCACCCGTGGTAGTCGTCCCTGGTGTTCTTGCGGACGGTCTTGGGGTTGTGGCGCTTCAGCGTCGGTTTGTCGAACACCGTGACGTCCACCCGCACGAGATCGGCCCAGTAGCGATGTGCTGCCGCCACGTCGGCGGTCTCGTGGATGAGCACGCGGTAGCGCAGCTGATCGGGGGCGACGCCCAGCAGATCGAGCCAGGCCAGGTACGTCTCGATCACCCCTGAGTCGCTGTTGACGAAGACCGCTCGCTCGCGACGGGCGTACGGCTTGCTCTTCGTGCCCTCGGCCCAGTAGAGCGCTACTCCGGCCAGGAACAACTCGCGATCCGTCAGCTCGCCGACTTCGCGGCGTGCTGCTTGTCTCGTCTCCTCGCGTTCCTGATCCTGCGCCGCGCGGAGCCGGGCGAGCCCGGCGTTCATGAGAGCGCGCTGCTCCTCCGGCGTGTACCTGGGTTCCGGCTTCGGCAGATCCCGTACCCACAGTGAGATCGAGCTCTTCGAGCAGCCCAGTTCCAGTTGGATCTGGTCGTAGGTCCAGCCTTGGCGGCGGAGTTCCCGGGCCTGGTCGCGGAGGTCGTCCTTGGCGCGGGGGCGGCGGGTCCAGGCGGGTGGGGGTTCGCCCTTGACCAGGCGGTGCAGGAGGTCGTTGTTGAAGACCTTCAGCTCGTCGCGGATCTGGCGCAGGCTGTGTCCTTCGCGGCGTAACGCCACGGCCCGCTCGCGCAGGGCCTCGAAGTCGGTGTGGTCGCCGGTGATCTCGGTCATGTGATCAGCGTCGTCCGGAATGCGGACGTCCGGGTCGAATGTCTGGGCGATTCAACTGTTCGAGGGGAATTCGGTTATTTCGCCCCGTGGGGGCTCGGTCCGTGCAAGGCGGCGCGCGGGGCGGCGGGCCCGAAAGTCGCCGGAAAACCGGGTGCGTACGCCCGTAGGCTGGAAGGCATGACCACGACGGGGGACAGCGGTGCCGCGGCCAGGACCGGGCCGTGGTGGTGGGAGAGGCGGCGCAGTGCCGTGCTCGACATCGGGCTCGGCGTCGCGTCGGCGGCCGAGTGCGGTGCGGAGGGCGTCGAGTTCGCGCGGGACGCGGGGCTGCCGCTCGCGGTGGGGGTGGGCTTCGGCGTGCTCGCCGGGGCCACGCTGGTGCTGCGGCGGCGCTGGCCGATCGCCGTCGTCCTGATCTGCGTGGCGGTCACGCCCGCGCAGATGGGCATCCTGATGACGATCGTGGGGTTGTACACGCTGGCGGCGTCGGAGCTGCCGCGCCGCATCATCGGCGCCCTGGCGGGCATGTCGCTCGCGGGCACGCTGATCGTGACCCTGGTGCGGGCCAATCAGGACATAGCGAGCGGTGATCTCAGGATCGGTGAGGGGTTCATTCCGTTCATCGCGATTTCCACGTCGTTGGGTGTGACCGCGCCACCGGTGCTCCTCGGTCTGTACGTGGGGGCGCGCCGCCGTCTCATGGAGAGTCTGCGGGAGCGTGCCGACAGCCTGGAGCGGGAGCTGCAGCTGCTCGCGGAGCGGGCGGAGGAGCGGGCGGAGTGGGCGCGGGGCGAGGAGCGGACGCGGATCGCCCGTGACATGCACGACGTGGTGGCGCACCGGGTGAGCCTGATGGTGGTGCACGCGGCGGCGTTGCAGGCGGTGGCGCGCAAGGACCCGGAGAAGGCGGTGAAGAACGCCGCGCTTGTGGGGGACATGGGGCGGCAGGCGCTGACCGAGCTGCGGGAGATGCTGGGCGTGCTGCGGTCGGGGGAGGCGCCGCCGCGGCCGGGTCCGGCGCCGGTGCCGCTGGCGGCGGTGGGCGCGGCGGCGGACCGCGCGGCGTCGCGGGCGGGTGGCGAGGCGCCGGTGGACGCGGGGGACGGGCCGTGTCTGGCGGAGCTGGACGAGCTGGTGGATCAGTCGCGGGCGGCGGGCATGGTGGTGGACCTGTCGGTGCAGGGGGAGTCGCGGGCGTATGCGGCGGAGGTGGAGGAGACGGCGTACCGGGTGGTGCAGGAGGCGTTGACGAACGTCCATAAGCACGCGGCGGGCGCGAAGACGTATGTGCGGGTTGCGCATCGGTCCGAGGAGGTCGCGATGCAGGTGGAGAACGGTCCGCCGCCGGAGACGGCGGTGGCGGACGCGCGGCTGCCCAGTGGGGGCAATGGCTTGGTGGGGATGAAGGAGCGGGTGACGGCGCTTGGCGGCGTCTTCGTGTCGGGGCCGACGGACGCGGGGGGTTTCCGGGTGTCGGCGGTGCTGCCCGCGGGTGCGGTGGGGGTGTGAGGGCGGCCCGCGGGGTCAGCTGGCGGTGAGGCGCAGCGGGTGGGTGCCGGTGACGAGGGTGGTGAGGGCCTGGTCGATGTGGGGGCCGAGGTACCAGTCGCCGCTGTGGTCGAGGCTGTAGACGCGGCCTTCGGCGTCGATGGCGAGCAGGGCCTGGGTTTCGGTCTCCTCGCCGATGGGGCTGACTTCGGTGCCGAGGGCGCGGCCGAGGTCGCCGAGGGTGCGGGCCATGTGCAGGCCGTACATGGGGTCGAGGTGCAGGGTCGCGGGGGCGACCTGGCGGCCGGGGCCCTGGGGGGTGAGGTGCAGTCCGCCGAATTCGGCCCAGGTTTCGACGGCGGCGGGGAGTACGGCGTGCTGGTGGCCGGCGGGTGAGCGGTGGCGGCGCAGGACGTCGGCCCAGATCTCGGCTTGTTTGATGTCCCAGCGGCCGGGGCGCCAGCCGGAGGCGCGCAGGGCGGCGTCGACGGGTACGGGGAAGCGGGTGGAGTGTGTGGCGCGGCTGGGGTGCGTGGGGTGTTCGGAGCGCATGGCTGGGGCCCTCGTGGTGCGTGCGGGTGCGGGTGCGGGTGCGTGCGGGTGCGGCGTGGGTGCGGTGGGTGTCACCCGGTGGTTGTCATCCGGCGGCTGTCATCCGGCGGTGTCATCCGTCGGCTGTGGTCGGGTCGACGACGCGGACGCCGAAGTGCGCGGTGAGGGCGGTGCAGGAGCGGCAGGGCCGGGCGAAGGAGCCGTGCAGGGGGTCGCCGTCCTCGCGGATGCGGCGGGTGGTGAGTTTGGCGTGTTTGAGGGATTTGCGGGCTTCGCCGTTGGTCATGGGTTTGCGCCGGGCTCGTTTGGAGCGTCCGGCGTCGGCGGCCGTGAGGTGCCGGGATATGAGGAGGGCTTCGGCGCAGCGGCCGGTGAAGCGTTCGCGTTGTCCGCTGGTGAGGGTGTCGAGGAAGTCCTGTACGAGCGGGTGAAGGTCGGGTGGATCCTCGCCGCGCTTGGGTGTGCTGGTGAGCGTGGTGCCGCGGACGGAGAGCGCGGCGGCGACGGTGGGCAGGATGCCGTCGCGGCGCTGGCGCAGGACGGGTGCGTCGGCGGGGGTGCTGCTCCAGCCGACGCGGGGGTCGCCGCCGGGTGCGGTGGCGGTGGCGGTCCGCCCGGCGTGGGCGGAGTGGGCGGTTCCGGTGTTTTCCGGGGTGCTTCCGCCTGTCCGTGACATGCTGGTTTGTGCCGTGTGCATGTGGTGTTTCCCTCCCCGTGCCCGCGGCGTCGGCCGCCGGTGCCACGCCCCCGCGTTGCGGGAACAGACTGCCAAATGGGGCGTGGGGTACGGAAGCTGGGTCGGTACGACACGACCGGGTTTCGTCTCTGGGTGACGGTTCCGTGGCGGGTGGTCACGGAAGTGGAGGGCCGATGACCCTTGTCGCGCTTGCGCATAGGCTGTCGCCATCCGTGAACCTCACACTGCCGCAGGGGGCAACCGCCATGACGACAGGTCGGCTCGGGCAGCAAGCCGCGCCGCCGAACGCGGCTTATGCCGGGCAGGTCGTGCACTTCCCGGACCCGGTCCGGGCCGCGCGCCATCCGAGGGGTGTGCGGGTGGACGGGGACGGCTATCCGGACTTCTCGCCGTACGCGCGTGCGGCGGCCGAGATCGCGGAGCCGCCGGCGGGTTTCGGCGTGGACGAGCTGCGTCTCACGGACTATGTGTCGGCGAACGCGGCGCTCGCGGCGTCGGGGCACGAGCTGTGGGACACGTTGCCTTCGGTGGCGACGCCGCACGGCTGGACGTGGCACCACGTGCGGAGCAGCCGCCGTCTTGAGCTGGTCCCGGTCGAGGTGAAGGCGCTGCTGCGGCATCACGGCGGGATCGCGACGGCGCCGGTGGACCAGGGCAAGCGGGGCACGCGTCCGCTGCAGGAGACGCGTCCGGCGCACCTGGCGCTGCCGAAGGCGGCGCTCGCGGTGACCGAGGTCCAGGTGGCGGGCGTGGAGGAGGACCTGGGCTATCGCCTTCCGGGTGCCTACCGTTCGTTCCTGAAGGCGGCGGGTGGCTGCGCGCCGGTCGGCACGGCCCTGGACGCGGAGCTGGGTCTGCTGATCGACCAGCCGTTCTTCACGGTCCGTGACGAGGCGGCGGTCAATGACCTGGTGTACGTCAACAAGTGCCTGCGCGATCACCTCACGAAGGACTTCCTGTGCGTGGGGTTCGTGCAGGGCGGTCTGCTGGCGCTGAAGGTGAAGGGCGACCGGATCGGCTCGGTGTGGTTCTGCGCGTACGACGACGCGCGGGACGTGGACGCCTCGTGGGCGCCCGCCGAGCGCGTCCAGCGGCTGCTCATGCCGTGCGGGGACGACTTCGACGCGTTCCTTTCGCGGCTCGCGGGCAGTCCGCCGGAGCTGGAGACCGTGGCGAACCTGATGGTGGACGGCGGCTTCGCGCGCGCCGTCCCGGTGGGGGAGTGACTGGCAGATGGTGACCTTCGCGCAGGCGCAGGAGCGCGCCGACGAGTGGATCAACGGCGATGTGCCGGGGCCCGGCCACCGCGAGGCGCGGGTGCGGGAGTTCGAGCTCGGGTTCGTGGTGTGGGCGGAGGACCGCGAGGGCGGTCCCCGCTCGGACGGTGGCGGCCAGCGGCTCGTGATCGCCCGGGACAGCGGTGAGGCGACGCTGTGGCCCGCGCTGCCGGTGGGTGAGGTGATTCGCCGGTACGAGGAGGAGTACGGGGTGCCTGAGGCGGCGCCGGAACCGGTTCCGGCCGCGCCCGCGCGGATGGATCTGAACCAGACGTCGTTCTTGTTGAGCCCGCCGGAGTGGCTCCAGGAGGCGGCGGACAAGCTGGGCATCCCGGACCGGCGGTCGTCCGCCGGGTCCGCGCGGTCCGCGGAGCCCGCGGACGCGGCTCCCGCTCCCGCTCCGGCCGCTCCCGCGCCGACGGCGGCGGGGGCTCCGGTGGCGTCCGGTGGTACGCCGTGGCCGGGCGCGGGTGCGCCGGGCGGTGTCCCGGCGGCCGGTGCCGGTGGTGACGCCGTGCCGTCGACGTCGGAGGCGCCCGCTTCCGCGACGCCGTGGGCCGGTACGGACACGAACATCGGCGGCGATGACGAGGACGTCGCGGTGCCGCTGCCCGCGACGGTGTTCTCGCCGCCGCTGACGCTGGAGGGCGACGACGACTCGGGGGCGCCGAGTGTGTCGCCGGAGGCGAAGACCGCGCTGATGTCGGGCGGCAGCCAGCTGCCGAAGACGGCGGTGGCACCGGCCCTCGACGACACCGGGGCGGGCCTTCCGGGCGCGCCCCTGCCGCCGCCCGCTGGTGCGGTCGCGGGCGGGCCTGACTTGCCTCCGCCGCCTGCTGGTGCGGCGGTGAGTGGTCCGCACGCGCCTCCGCCGCCCGCGGGTGCGGCGGCGAGCGGTTCCTATGCGCCTCCGCCGCCTGCCGGTGCCGCGGTGAGCGGTCCGAATGTGCCGCCTCCGCCGCCGGGTGCGGGTACGGGTGCCACGCCTTCGCCGCTCGCCACTGCGGGCGGCTCTGCCTTGCCTCCGCCGCCTGCTGGTTCGGCGGTGAGTGGCCCGCACGCGCCTCCGCCGCCCGTGGGTGCTGCGGCGAGTGGTTCCTACGCGCCTCCGCCGCCCGTTGGTGCCGCGGTGCGCGGTCCGAACGTGCCGCCCGCGTCGCAGGACGCGGGTGTGGCCGGGGCGCAGACGCCTCCGCCGCCGGGTGCGGGTGCTACGCCTCCGCCGGGTGCGGGTGCTACGCCTCCGCCGCTGCCCACTGCGGGTGGCCCCTACCTTCCGCCGCCGCCCGCCGGTGCGGCCGTGAGCGGTCCGAACGTGCCGCCCGCGCCGCAAGGTGGGGGCGCCACGCCTCCGCCGGTGCCGTCGGATGCCGGTGCGGGCGCCACGCCTGCGCCGGGTGCGGGTGCTACGCCTCCGCCGCTGGCCACTGCGGGTGGCCCTTACCTTCCGCCGCCGCCCGCCGATGCGGCCGCGAGTGGTCCGAACGTGCCGCCGCCCGCCGGTGCCGCCGTGGGCGGTCCGCATGTGCCGTCCGGGCCGCCGCAGGGCGGGGGCGCCACGCCTGCGCCCGGTGCCGGGGACACCCCGCCGCCCGGCGCGCCCGCGGGCGGCTACGTGGCGACGCAGATGGTGTCCTCGCTCGGCCCCGAGGGGCAGCCGCCCGTGGCGCCCGGCGCCCCGCAGCCCCCGGCCGCACCCGGCGCCCCGCAGCCGCCCGGTCCGCCTGGAGCTCCCGGTGCTCCCGGCGGCGGTGTCCACCACGCCGCGACGATGCTCGCCGACCCGAGCCAGGGCGGCGCCCCGCAGCCGCCGAGCGCCCCGGGCGCCCCGCAGCCCCCGGGCCCGCCCGGCACTCCGGGCACGCCCCCGGGCGGTGTGCACCACGCCGCGACGATGCTGGCCGACCCGAGCCTCGGCGGCATGCCGAAGCCGCCGGGTGCCCCTGGCGCGCCGCAGCCTCCGGGCCCGCCCGGTGCTCCCGGTGCCCCGCAGCCGCCCGGTCCGCCCGGTGCGCCCGGCGGCGGTGTGCACCACGCGGCGACGATGCTCGCGGGTCCCGCCGTCGGTGGTCCCGGCGCTCCGCCGCCGCCCGCCGCGCCGGGCGCCCCCGGGGTTCCCGGCATGCCGCCGCCCGCGCCGGGGATGCCCCAGGCGGGGATGGCCCCGCCGCAGGGCCCCGGTCAGCCGTACGGCTATCCGCAGCCGCCCGCCGGGCTGCCCACGGTGGGCCCCGGCTATCAGGCCGTGCTGCGCTACCGCGCCGCCGACGGGTCCGAGCAGCAGGTCATCCGGCGTTCGGCGCCGGGCACCCCGCATCCCGAGTGGCAGATCTTCCACGAGCTGCGCGGCATGAACGTGCCGCCGGACCAGGTCCTGGAGCTGCACACGGAGCTGGAGTCGTGCGAGCTGCCGGGCGCGTACTGCGCGCGCATGATCCGGGAGACCTGGCCGCAGGCGCGGATCACGTCGATCGCGCCGTACGGCAGGGACCACGCGTCGCGGCAGCAGGGCATGGGGCAACTGCTCGCCCACCAGGGCGAGTTGCACCAGGTCGCGGACGGCCCGGCGCGGCCGGCGCCGGTGCGGGCGCCGCTCGGCCCGGTGCCGCCCGCGCAGCCGGTGCCGCCGGAGGGCGCCGCGCAGGAGCTCGCCGCCGCGTTCGGCCCCGGTGTGTTCCGGTTCGACCAGCGGTCGGTGTCCCGGCAGGGCGTGCCGGACGTCGTGGCGCACACGCTCGTCGTGGCGGGCCTGCCCGTCGACTTCGGTCCGTTCTTCTGGGCGCAGGCCCAGCCGGGGCGCCCGGTGCCGACGCTCGCGGAGCTGGCGCAGGAGCGGGGCGTCGCGCCCGCGTCGGACGCGGGCTCGTACCTCGTGATGGGCAGCGACTTCGGGCGTGCGGTCTGTGTGCAGTACGGCACGGCGCACATCGTCGCGGTGCCGGTGGAGGCCGGTCCTGGCGGGGCCCCGGTGCCGCCGCAGTTCGTGAACACGGGCCTGCCCGAGTTCGTGCGCTGCCTGGCGCTGCTCGGCCGCATGTGGCGGCTTCGCTACGGCCTCAACCAGGAGCAGGCGGGCCGCTGGACCGTCGACTTCCAGGCGCAGCTCGCGGCGCTCGACCCGGCGGCCCTCGCGTCGCCGGAGAGCTGGTGGTCGGTGCTGCTCGAGCAGATGTGGGACGGGCTGCTGTAGCCCGCGGCCGCGCGTGCGGCCAGGGGCGCTCGGTCCGCGAGGCGGGTCGGGCGCCCTTGGCGTGTCCGCCCGTCGGCCGGGGCGGCGGTGTCACGCTCCTGGCCGCACGCGGGGGCCGAACGGCTCTTCGACGTACGGCGGAACGACACCCCGATTCCGGCTTCTGACGCCAATTGGCGCATCCTTGACCGGATGGGGCGGGCGGAGTGTCGCGTTATGACCACTTCCGCTTGATCCATCAAGATGTGCGCCAATCGCGTTGTACGCGGGTGGCGCGGCGGAGAGAGTCAGCGCGACGGCGAGAGTGTGTGGGCGAGAGGGGATCAGGATGAGCGGCAGCGGTGTGTCACCTCATGGCTTCGTCGCCGTACGCGGCCGCGGCTACCGTCCCGAGCAGGTGGAGGCGTACGCCGCCGCGCTGTCCCGGGACCGTGACGCGGCCTGGGAGCGGGCCGCCCGGCTCACCGTCCTCGCCCGGGACATGGGGGAGGAGTCCGCCCGCCTGCGCGAGGTGGTGGCGCGGCTCGCCCCGCAGACGTACGACACGCTCGGGCAGCGCGCCCAGTATCTGCTGGAGCTCAGCGAGGACGAGGCCGCGTCCGTGCGGGACGCCGCGGCGACCGCCGCGCGCGAGGCCGAGGAGTGCGCGGGCGCTGACGCGGCGGCGGCGCGCGCGGCCGCCCGCGCGTACGCCGAGGCCGTCGGCGCCGACACCGAGGAGCGGGCCCGGCAGCGCCTGATCGCCGCCCGCGCCGCCGCCGACGAACTGCGCGCGGCGGCCCGGCGCGACGCGAAGGAGTGGCGCGGCGAGGCGGTCGCGGCGCTGCGCGAGATGCGGCGGCGCACGGACGCGCTCCTCGTCGACCAGGAGAAGGAGCACGCCGGGCGCTGGGAGGCCACCGAGCGGGAGATCGCCGAGCGGGAGGCCGTCACGGACGCCCACGAGGGGGCCCTGGTCGCCGCCGCCGAGGCGCGGCTCTCCGAGGCCAAGCGGGCCTTCGCGGAGGCGGAGGAGGCCGCCCGGCACGGCGAGGAGGACGCCGCCGCGCGCGCCGCCGAGCTCATCGCGGCGGCCCGGGCCCGGGAGGAGCGGACGGGCCGGGAGACGGAGCGGGTGCTGCGGGAGCACGGGGAGCGGTGGGAGGAGGTGCGGGCGCACATGGACCACGTCCGCAGCAGTCTGGCGGCCCTGACGGGGCGGGGGCACGGCGAGGTTCCCGGTCCGGCGTCCGGGGACGCGGGCTGAGGGCCGCTCACCGGTCCGGCTCGTGGCGCGCGGCCCGTACGGGGCCCGCCCCGGCCAGGATCAGGCCCTCCACGGCCTCGTAGCGCCTCCGCGCCGCCCGCTGGGCCTCGGGCCTGCTCCGTACCGTACCGAGCCACCCGAGCAGGAATCCCAGCGGAACCGACACGACGCCGGTGGTGGTGAAGGGGAACCAGGTCAGGTCGGCCTCGGGGAACGCCGCGTCGGGGGAGCCGGTCACCAGGTTGGTGCCGGTCATGAGCACGGCGCAGCCGGCCGTGCCGCCGATGAGGGTCCACAGCAGGCCCTTGCGGGTGAAGCGCCGCCAGAACAGCGTGTAGACGAGGGCGGGCGCGAGCGCGGAGGCGCCGAGGCAGAACGACAGGGCGACCAGCGCGTGCGGGCCGCGGTCGCCGACGAGTACGGCGAGGGCGACGGCGACGGCTCCGACGGCGAGCGCGCAGCCGCGCGCGACGGCCTTCTCGTGGCGTGGCGCCAGGTCGCGGCGGCAGGCCGCGAAGACGTCGTGGGCGAGGGAGTTGGCGCAGGCGAGGATCATCCCGGCGACGGAGGCGAGCAGGGTCAGGAAGACCGCCGAGCTGACGGTGGTGAGCAGCACGGTCTCGGCGGCGGAGAGGTCCGCCCCCAGCACGGCGCGCGAGCCCAGGAGGTAGGCGGTGTTGCCTTGCGGGTCGTGCCCGGCGACCGCCTTCCCGCCGAGCAGGGCCGTCGCGCCGAGGCCGATGACGGTGATGACCAGGACGAAGACCGCCACGCAGCCCACCGCCCAGGATAAGGAGCGCCGTATCTCGGGGGCGCCGCGCGCGGTGTACATGCGCATCGTGATGTGCGGCAGGCAGGCGCCGCCGAGCACCACGGTGAGCTCCGAGCTGATCATGTCGAGGCGGGGCGCGGGGCTGTCCTTGAACTGTAGGCCCGACTGGAGGAAGGCCGGGCCCTGTCCGCTGCCGTCGCGCGCGGCGATGAGCAGCGCGCCGGGGTCCCAGTCGAAGCGGCGCAGGATCAGGGCGGCGACGACGAGGCCGGAGCCGAGCAGGAGCACGATCTTCAGGATCTGGATGAGGGCGGTGCCCTTCATGCCGCCGATCGCCGCGTAGCTGATCATGAGGAGGCCGAGCGCGACCACGCATCCCGTCTTCAGGCCCGGCTGGGAGAAGCCGAGGATGAACGCGAGCAGGTCGCCCGCGCCCGCGAGCTGGACGAGCATCAGCGGCAGGAGCGCGGCGAGGGTGGCGGCGCAGGCGGTGACGCGGACCGCGCGTCCTGGCATGCGGCGGGCCAGGACGTCGCCCATGGTGAACCGGCCCGCGTTGCGCAGGGGTTCGGAGAGCAGGAACATCAGCAGGAGCAGGGACAGGGCGGTGCTCAGGGCGAGCACCACGCCGTCGTGGCCGACGAGCGCGATGACGCCGGTGGTGCCGAGGACGGTCGCGGCGGAGAGGTAGTCGCCCGCGATCGCGAGGCCGTTGCGCAGCGGGGTGAGTCCGCCGTAGCCGGTGTAGAACTCGTCGAGGCCGTCGCGTTCGGGTCCGGTGAGCACGCACAGGAGCAGGGTGAGCGTGACGACGGCGGTGAAGGCCACGAGGGCCGGGCCCTGGGCGTCAGCCACGGCGCGCCTCCCGTTCCGCCCGGGTGCGCAGGCGTGCGGCGAGCCGGTCGATCCGGCGGCGCGCGGTGGTCTCGTACAGCGCCATGGCCAGGCACATCACGGGCAGTTGGGCCAGGGCGACGAGGAGTCCGGTGGTGAGTCCGCCGCTGACGGCGCTGGTCATGAGGGCGGGCGCGAAGGCGAACAGGAGCAGGAAGAGGGCGAAGTAGCCGAGGGCGGTGAGGGTGGCGACGCGACGCTGCCAGCGGTAGGCGGAGCGCAGCCGCCGCAGGTCGCCGTGGCGGCCTGGGTCGGGGCTCTGGCGCGGGGGCGGGGGTGCGGGTACGGGTGCGGGCGGTGGGGTGAGGGGCTGCCAGGGATACGTGGGGTACGTGGGATGTGGGGAATACGGGGGATACAGGGGATACAGGGGATTTGAGGGGGAGGAGTGGGGAGCAGGGGGGTGGGGGCGGGCGTGGCGGGGCGGCTGGGACGGGGACGAGTCGGGGGGAGGGTGGGTCATCCCGGGTCTCCTTGCGTCTCCTTGCGCGGCTTCGGTCCGGGGCGGACCACGAGGGAGCGAGGGCCGAGAACGTTACTTGCAGGTAGGACGATCCCGTGGGGTTTTCCCCATACTGATCAGTCGGTAAGAAGCTTCTTGGGGCGCGTACGTGTCAACTGCGCCGCCCGGGGCCGCTGTTGCGCCCCGGGGGCTTCGGGGCGCCTGGAGCCTGGGCGGGCTGTTGCTCCTGGGTGGGCTCGTGGCCCGGCTCCGGCTCCTGGGCGGGCTCCTGGCCCGGCTCCGGCTCCTGGATGAGCGGGAACCGGCGGGGCGCCAGGAACAGCAGCACGAGCAGGCACACCACGGCCGCGCAGGCCGCCCCCAGATAGACCGCGTCCACCGCCGCGTCGACGGCGCGCCGCAGCCGCTCCGGGTCGGCCACCGAGCCGGGGTCCTCCAGGGAGCGCGACACGGCGTCGAGCGACCCCGCGCCGTCGAGCCGCGCGCTCAGTACGCCGTTGGCCACGGCTCCGAAGAGGGCGGCGCCCACGGTCTGGCCGATCTGGCGGCAGAACAGCACGGACGCGGTGGTGGTGCCGCGCTCCGCCCAGCCGACGGTCGACTGGACGCCGACGATCAGGGGCAGTTGGAAGAGCCCGAGCGCCGCCCCGAGCAGCAGCATGAGCAGCGCGGGCTGCCAGGCGGAGCCGGGGTAGGGAAGCAGCGGGAAGGCGAACAGGACCAGGGCCGCCGCGCCGATGCCGAGCATGGCGGTGGCGCGGAAGCCGATCCGCCGGTAGACGTGCTGGCTGAGGGCCGCAGAGACCGGCCAGCTCAGGGTCATCACGGAGAGCACGAACCCCGCCGCGATCGGGGCGAGTTGGAGCACCGACTGCGCGTACGTGGGCAGGAACACGGTCGGTGCGACCATAACCAGGCCGAGCGAGCCGAGCGCCAGGTTCACGGCGGCGATGGGGCGCCGCCGCCAGACCCAGCCGGGGATGATCGGGTCCGTGGCGCGCCGCTCCACGGCCACGACCGCGCCGACGGCGGCGAGCCCCACCGCGAACAGGGTCAGTGACGGCACCGACAGCCAGCCCCAGGCGACGCCGCCCTGTACGAGCGCGGTGAGCAGCGCCCCGCCCGCGGCGAACACGGCGAGCGCTCCGGGCCAGTCGACGCGCTGTCGCGGCGCCCGCTCGCGCGCGGGTTCGTGCAGGTGGCGGACGATCAGCCAGAGCGCGAGCGCCCCCACGGGCAGGTTGATCAGGAAGATCCAGCGCCAGTCGGCGTACGCGGTGAGCAGGCCGCCGACCGCGGGTCCGGCGACGGCCGAGGTGGCCCACACGGTGGAGAGGCGCGCCTGGATCTTGGGGCGCTCCTTGAGCGGGTACAGATCGGCGGCGAGCGTCTGCACGGTGCCCTGGAGCGCGCCGCCGCCGAGGCCCTGCAGGACGCGGAAGGCGATCAGGGAGCCCATGTTCCAGGCGAGCGCGCACAGCGCGGAGCCGAGCAGGAACAGCACGCTGCCCGCGATCAGGACGGGCTTGCGGCCGAAGGTGTCGGACAGCTTGCCGTAGAGGGGCAGCGTGACGGTGGCGGCCAGCAGATAGCCGGAGAACAGCCAGGAGAAGACGGAGAAGCCGCCGAGCGCGCCGACGATCTGCGGCACGGCCGTGGAGACGATGGTGGCGTCCAGGGCGGCGAGCGCCATGACGAGCATGAGCGCGGCGACGACGGCGCCGCGTCTGTCCGGATCGCTGGCGCCGCGCCCGCTGCCGGTGCCGCTGGCGCTGCCTGTGCCGCTGCTGCCGCTGGCGCTGCCGCTCATCGATTTCCCTTCCCCTTGCACCAGTTGCCCCGGGTCACCTTCTCACCGAAGGCGCTCTCAGGGGGAGGGTGGAGGATCTCTCCCCTGGTGGGAGGGGGTGCCATAAGGACAAGGGTGGAGTGACCCTGAGAACCGCTCCACCGCCGGGTGGAGAACCCCTAGGGGGACCTCCGTACTAGGGACAGGGAGACGTTGGTACCGGCGGAGGACGAGACAGCCGGGCGTCGTCCTTAGATTTGCCTTACGCCGTGGGGCACGGGGTGGGGGACCCCGGCCACGGGGCGTGCGGCGCGGGGCCGGCGACGGGGGTCCGGCCCCGCACTGCGCTCAGCCTCAGGACGGGGGGTGGGGTTTTCCCCCGGAAAAGACGGAGCTTTGCACCAGGGCGCCGGAGCACTCCGGCGGACCAGACTGATCTCGGAACGCGGGGCCCCCGACGCGGAGCGCGGCCGCACGGCACCGACCCACGGCATCACGCACTACCTCACGCACGACACCAACGCACGGCACCAGCACCGGGCCACCGCGTTCACTACATCACCGACATAGGAGACTTACCGTGACAACGGCTGTGACCACTCCCAGGCACGGGGGTACTGGAGGGCGTACGGCCGTGGCGGCGCGGGCGCGCCAGGTCGTGAAGGCGTACGGCTCCGGGGAGACCCGCGTCGTCGCCCTCGACCACATCGACGTCGACATCGCCCGCGGCCAGTTCACCGCGATCATGGGCCCGTCCGGGTCCGGCAAGTCCACGCTCATGCACTGCCTCGCGGGCCTCGACACGGTCAGCGGCGGCCAGATCTATCTCGACGAGACCGAGATCACCGGCCTGAAGGACAAGAAGCTCACGCAGCTGCGCCGGGACCGCATCGGCTTCATCTTCCAGGCGTTCAACCTGCTGCCGACGCTGAACGCGATCGAGAACATCACGCTGCCGATGGACATCGCGGGCCGCAAGCCCGACAAGGGCTGGCTGGACCAGGTCGTCCAGACCGTCGGCCTGGCCGGGCGCCTCAAGCACCGGCCCACCGAGCTCTCCGGCGGCCAGCAGCAGCGCGTCGCCGTGGCCCGCGCCCTCGCCTCCCGCCCCGAGATCATCTTCGGTGACGAGCCGACCGGAAACCTCGACTCCCGCGCGGGCGCCGAAGTCCTCGGCTTCCTGCGCAGGTCGGTGACCGAGCTCGGCCAGACCATCGTGATGGTCACCCACGACCCGGTGGCCGCCTCCTACGCCGACCGCGTGCTGTATCTGGCCGACGGCCGCATCGTCGACGAGATGTACCACCCCACCGCCGACCAGGTCCTGGACCGCATGAAGCACTTCGACGCCCGGGGGCGCACGTCATGACCGTGCTGAAGACCTCGATGCGCAACTTCCTCGCGCACAAGGGACGCATGGCGCTCTCCGCGGTCGCCGTGGTCCTCTCGGTGGCCTTCGTCTGCGGCACGCTGGTGTTCTCGGACACGATGTCGACCACCTTCGACAAGCTCTTCGCCGCGACGTCCGCCGACGTCACGCTCTCCCCGAAGAACGCCCCGGACGCGGGCGACGAGGGCCCGCGCACCGGCAAGCCCGAGTCCCTGCCCGCCGCCGCGATAGCCGACGTGAAGAAGGCCGACGGCGTGAAGTCCGCCGAGGGCGCGGTCAGCAGCGACTCCGTCACCGTCGTCAACTCCAAGAACAAGGACATCGGCCCGTCCAGCGGCGCCCCCACCCTCGCGGGCAACTGGACGAAGAACGACCTGCGTTCCATGGAGATCACCTCCGGCCACGCCCCGCGCGGCCCCACCGAGGTGATGCTGGACGCCGACACCGCCGACAAGAAGAACCTCGAGATCGGTGACGAGCTGCGCACCATCGCCGCCACCGGCACCTTCACCGCGAAGATCACCGGCATCGCCACCTTCAAGGTGACCAACCCCGGCGCCACCGTCGTCTACTTCGACACCGCCACCGCACAGCGCGAACTGATCGGCACCACCGGCCGGTTCACGCAGATCAACGTCACCGCCGCGAGCGGCGTGAGCGACACCCAGCTCAAGGCGAACGTGGCGAAGACCCTCGGCGCCCAGGCCGCCGAGTACAAGATCAAGACGCAGAAGGAGAGCGCGGACGACAACCGCAAGTCCGTCAGCAGCTTCCTGGACGTCATGAAGTACGCGATGCTCGGCTTCGCCGGGATCGCCTTCCTCGTCGGCATCTTCCTGATCATCAACACCTTCTCGATGCTGGTCGCCCAGCGCACCCGCGAGATCGGCCTGATGCGGGCCATCGGCTCCAGCCGCAAGCAGGTCAACCGCTCGGTGCTCGTCGAGGCCCTGCTGCTCGGCGTCGTCGGCTCCGTCCTCGGCATCGGCGCGGGCATCGGCCTCGCGGTCGGCCTGATGAAGCTGATGTCGGGCATCGGCATGGAGCTGTCCACGGGGGACCTCACCATCTCGACGACGACCCCGGTGGTGGGCCTGCTCCTCGGCATCATCGTCACCGTCCTCGCCGCGTACCTCCCGGCCCGCCGTGCGGGCAAGGTCTCCCCGATGGCCGCCCTGCGCGACGCGGGCACCCCGGCCGACGGCAAGTCCAGCGCCGTGCGCGCCGCCCTCGGCCTGGTCCTCACCGGCGCCGGAGTCTTCGGCCTCTACGCCGCCGCGGCGGCCGACAAGGCGAAGGAGGGCTCCCTCTTCCTCGGCCTCGGCGTCGTCCTCACCCTCATCGGCTTCGTCGTCATCGGCCCGGTCCTGGCGTCCTTCGTGGTCCGCGTGATCAGCGCGGTGCTGCTGCGGATGTTCGGCCCCGTCGGCCGCATGGCCGAGCGCAACGCCCTGCGCAACCCCCGCCGCACCGGCGCCACTGGCGCCGCCCTCATGATCGGCCTGGCCCTGGTGGCCTGCCTGTCGGTGGTCGGCACGTCGATGGTCGCCTCGGCCACGGACGAGCTGGACAAGTCGGTCGGCGCGGACTTCATCGTGCAGGGCAAGCAGGCCGTCAGCCACCAGGTGGAGAAGCGCCTGAAGAACACCCCGTACGTCGCCCACACCACGCGCTTCAAGGAGGTCAAGGCCGACATCACCACCCCCGACGGCAAGACCGAGAAGGGCGTCGACCTCAGCGCGAACGACCGCACCTATGTGCAGGACCTGCGCCGCGAGACCACCGCGGGGCAGATGACCGCCGCCTACGGGACCAACGCGATGTCGGTGGGCGAGGGCTTCGCCAAGGACCACCATCTGAAGGTGGGCGACAAGATCAAGGTCGCCTTCGACGACGGCCGGACCGGTCAGCTGAAGCTCGCGGCGATCACCGATGAGGAGGGCACCCTCGACCGGGGCGCGATGTATCTGAACATCACCACCGTCGAGCGGTACGTCGACGCCGACCGGATCCCGCTGAGCGACACCGTCTTCGCCAAGGCGGTCGACGGCAAGCAGGACGAGGCCTACGCGGCGCTCAAGAAGACCCTGGCGACGGACCCGCAGCTCAAGGTCCAGGACCAGACCGACTTCAAGGAGACCCTGAAGGACCAGGTCGGCCAGCTCCTGAACATCGTCTACGGCCTGCTCGGACTCGCGATCATCGTGGCCATCCTGGGCGTGGTGAACACCCTGGCCCTCTCCGTGGTGGAGCGCACCCGTGAGATCGGCCTGATGCGGGCCATCGGCCTCTCCCGCCGCCAGCTGCGCCGCATGATCCGCATGGAGTCGGTGGTCATCGCCCTCTTCGGCGCCCTCCTCGGCCTCGGCCTGGGCATGGGCTGGGGAGCGACCGCCCAGCAGCTCCTCGCCCTGGAAGGCCTGAAGACCCTGGAGATCCCCTGGCCGACGATCCTCACGGTCTTCGTCGGCTCGGCGTTCGTGGGCCTCTTCGCCGCCCTGGTCCCGGCGTTCCGGGCGGGCCGGATGAACGTACTGAACGCGATCGCCACCGAATAGCGCCGAAGCCGTTCCCGGGCACGCGCTGCCCGGTTCCCAGGGCCCGGCCCGCGCCCCGCCACCCCGCCTCAGGGGCGGCGGGGCGCTGTGGTGTGCGCCACGGCGAGCGATCTTCTTGGATTTTCCCTTTCCGGGCGCCGGGGGATGGGCTAATTTACTCCCGGCTGACGTGCTCCGCGCGGAACTACCCTGACCGCGGTGCGCGGGCCATTAACGGGGAACAACGGGGAACTACAGGGAACGGGGAAAAGTGAATAAAGCGCAAATCTCTCTTGGGGGTGCCCTGCTCGCGGGCGCGGTCGTCGTCACCTCGGCGCTGCCCGCCGCCGCGGACGTGGAACCGAAGGCTCCGGCGGCGGTCTCGGACGCCGCGCGTGCGGACGCCTCCGCCTCGGCGCTGCCCATGGTCGGCGCGGCCTACCGGCTGAAGAAGCTCAAGGCGCTGACCAGCAAGGGCAATGCGTCTAACGAGGAGTGGTTCAAGTACCTGGGCCTCTACCGGCAGGGTTCGAACTATTTCCGGTTCAATTGGGACACGGACTACTGCTCGGGTCCCGCGACCGAGAAGCAGCCCGGCGGCTATGACTTCAGTTTCTCCTGCTACCGGCATGACTTCGGTTACCGGAACTACAAGAAGTACGCCGGTGAGTACAATTTCAAGAAGTACCACCGGAAGCGTATTGATGACGTTTTCCTGCAGGATATGCAGCAGCAGTGCGGCAGGAAGTTCTGGGCGGACCCGCTCACGCCCGCCGTGCGCAAGAAGATGAAGGCGGCCTGCAACAAGACGGCGAAGACGTACTACAACACCGTCCGCGCCGTCGGGCACCTGTAGAGCGTCACCCCGCGGAGCGGTAACCAGGGCCGGGCCCGGTGGAAGTCCACCGGGCCCGGCGCTTGGTTTCGGTTCAGAGGGACACGCGGCCGACGTGCATGACCACGATGGTGATGGTGCCCTCGTCGATCTCGTACAGCAGGCGGTATAAGCCGACGTGCAAGCGGCGGACCTCGGGTGACCCGTAGGCGACGGTGCCGCGTGGGCGGGGGTCGTCGGCCAGCAGGTCGACGGCGGCGTACACCTGACTCAGACCGTCAGGGTCGTCCTTCAGGAAGCGCACGGCGGTGTCGGTCGCCCGCTCGTGCCAGATGATCTGGTAGCTCACTCACGCTCCAGACCGAGCAGCTTGCGCACTTCCTCGTGCGGGACGCCGACGAACGTGCCGTCGGCCTTCTCGGCTCGGTAGCGGGCCACCGCGAGCTGCTCCTCCAGCTCCAGCATCCGCTCCTCCATCTCGGCCAGCTCCGCCGGATTTATGAAGACGGCCGCGGCCTGGCCGTGATCGGTGATAGTGATGCGTTCACGGGCGTGCGCGGTCCGGCGTACCAGGGAGCCGAACTTGGCCCGTGCCTCGGTGATGGGAAGCGTCTCGCTCATAGACAAAACAGTACGCTTCACGCGCCTTCTGTGCAGTCCCTCGATCGGGTGAGTGTCGGCGGGGCGACGTACTCTGGGAGACCCCCGGCCCGTGAGACGTGTCGGGTGGTTCGCGTTGTCCACGCCCCCCGGACGGATGCCCCTTCATGACCCTGCACGGACTGCTGGACGCCGTCGTCAAGGACGCGGCCCTCACCGAAGCGGTGAAGGCCGCCGCCGACGGCAACCGGCACCACATCGACCTGGTCGGCCCCCCGGCCGCCCGGCCCTTCGCGGTGGCCGCCCTGGCCCGCCAGGCACGGCGCACCGTGCTCGCCGTCACGGCGACAGGACGCGAGGCCGAGGACCTGGCGGCCGCGCTGCGGACGATCCTGCCGCCGGAGGGCGTCGCGGAGTACCCCTCCTGGGAGACGCTGCCGCACGAGCGCCTCAGCCCCCGCAGCGACACCGTGGGCCGCCGCCTCGCGGTCCTTCGCCGCCTGGCGCACCCCAGCGCCGACGACCCGGAGACGGGCCCGGTCAGCGTGGTCGTCGCCCCCGTGCGCTCCGTGCTCCAGCCGCAGGTCAAGGGGTTGGGCGAGCTGGAGCCCGTGGCGCTGCGCACGGGTGAGTCGGCGGACCTGAACGACGTCGTCCAGGCCCTCGCCGCCGCCGCGTACTCCCGCGTCGAGCTGGTGGAGAAGCGCGGCGAGTTCGCCGTGCGCGGCGGCATCCTCGATGTCTTCCCGCCGACGGAGGAACACCCGCTGCGGGTGGAGTTCTGGGGCGACGACATCGAGGAGATCCGCTACTTCAAGGTCGCCGACCAGCGGTCCCTTGAGGTCGCCGAGCACGGCCTGTGGGCGCCGCCGTGCCGGGAGCTGCTCCTGACCGACGAGGTCCGAGGCCGGGCGGCGGCGCTCGCCGAGGCACACCCCGAGCTGGGCGAACTGCTCGGGAAGATCGCCGAGGGCATCGCCGTGGAGGGCATGGAGTCCCTGGCCCCGGTCCTCGTGGACGACATGGAGCTGCTGCTCGACGTGCTCCCCAAGGGCTCGATGGCGGTCGTCTGCGACCCCGAGCGGGTGCGCACCCGAGCCGCCGACCTGGTGGCCACCAGCCAGGAGTTCCTGCAGGCCAGCTGGGCCGCCACGGCGGGCGGCGGACAGGCCCCCATCGATGTGGGCGCGGCCTCCCTGTGGGGCATCGCCGACGTGCGCGACCGGGCGCGGGAGCTCGGCATGATGTGGTGGTCGGTGAGCCCGTTCGCCGCCGACGCGGAGGGCGACGACGACACGCTCACGCTCGGCATGCACGCCCCGGAGACCTACCGGGGCGACACGGCGAAGGCCCTCGCCGACACCAAGGGCTGGCTGGCCGACGGCTGGCGCACGGTGTACGTGACGGAGGGCCACGGCCCGGCCGCCCGCACCGCCGAAGTCCTCGGCGGCGAGGGCATCGCGGCCCGCCTGGACGCGGACCTGGCCGAGCTGACCCCGTCGCTGGTGCACGTGGCGTGCGGCTCCATCGACTACGGCTTCGTCGACCCGAAGCTGCGCCTGGCCGTGCTCACCGAGACCGACCTCACCGGGCAGAAGGCCGCGGGCAAGGACGGGCAGCGCATGCCCGCGCGGCGCCGCAAGACCATCGACCCGCTCACCCTGGAGCCGGGCGACTACATCGTCCACGAGCAGCACGGCGTGGGCCGCTACATCGAGATGGTGCAGCGCACCGTGCAGGGCGCGACCCGCGAGTACCTGGTCGTGGAGTACGCGCCCGCCAAGCGCGGCCAGCCCGGCGACCGCCTGTACATCCCCACCGACCAGCTAGAGCAGATCACCAAGTACGTCGGCGGCGAGGCCCCGACCCTGCACCGGCTCGGCGGCGCCGACTGGACCAAGACCAAGGCCCGCGCGAAGAAGGCGGTCAAGGAGATCGCCGCGGACCTGATCAAGCTGTACTCGGCGCGGATGGCGGCCCCCGGCCACACCTTCGGCCCCGACACGCCCTGGCAGCGCGAGCTGGAGGACGCGTTCCCGTACGCGGAGACCCCCGACCAGCTCACCACGATCGCCGAGGTCAAGGAGGACATGGAGAAGTCGGTCCCGATGGACCGCCTTATCTGCGGCGACGTCGGCTACGGCAAGACGGAGATCGCCGTCCGCGCGGCCTTCAAGGCCGTCCAGGACGGCAAGCAGGTCGCGGTCCTCGTGCCGACGACGCTGCTCGTGCAGCAGCACTTCGGCACGTTCACCGAGCGGTACGGCCAGTTCCCCGTCAACGTACGGGCGCTGTCCCGCTTCCAGAGCGACACCGAGTCGAAGGCGACCCTGGAGGGCCTGAAGGACGGCTCCGTCGACATCGTCATCGGCACCCACCGCCTGTTCTCCTCCGAGACCAAGTTCAAGGACCTGGGCCTGGTCATCGTGGACGAGGAGCAGCGCTTCGGCGTCGAGCACAAGGAGCAGCTGAAGAAGCTGCGCGCCAACGTGGACGTGCTCACGATGTCCGCGACGCCCATTCCCCGTACGCTCGAAATGGCCGTGACCGGCATCCGCGAGATGTCGACGATCACGACGCCGCCGGAGGAGCGCCACCCGGTGCTCACCTTCGTCGGGCCGTACGAGGAGAAGCAGATCGGCGCGGCCATCCGCCGTGAACTCCTGCGCGAGGGCCAGGTCTTCTACATCCACAACCGGGTGGAGTCCATCGACCGGGCCGCCGCCCGCCTGCGCGAGATCGTGCCGGAGGCGCGGATCGCCACCGCCCACGGCCAGATGTCGGAGCAGGCCCTGGAGCAGGTCGTGGTGGACTTCTGGGAGAAGAAGTTCGACGTGCTCGTGTCGACGACGATCGTCGAGTCCGGCATCGACATCTCCAACGCCAACACCCTCATCGTGGAGCGCGGCGACAACTTCGGCCTGTCCCAGCTGCACCAGCTGCGCGGCCGCGTGGGCCGTGGCCGCGAGCGCGGCTACGCGTACTTCCTGTACCCGCCGGAGAAGCCGCTCACCGAGACCGCGCACGAACGGCTCGCGACGATCGCCCAGCACACGGAGATGGGCGCGGGCATGTACGTGGCGATGAAGGACCTGGAGATCCGGGGCGCGGGCAACCTCCTCGGCGGCGAGCAGTCCGGCCACATCGCGGGCGTCGGCTTCGACTTGTACGTGCGGATGGTGGGCGAGGCCGTCGCGGACTACCGCAAGTCGCTGGAGAGCGGGGAGATCGAGGAGGAGCCGCCGCTGGAGGTGAAGATCGAGCTGCCGGTCGACGCGCACGTCCCGCACGACTACGCGCCCGGCGAGCGCCTGCGCCTGCAGGCCTACCGCTCGATCGCCTCCGCCAACTCGGAGGCGGACATCAAGGCCGTGCGCGAGGAGCTCACCGACCGCTACGGCAAGCTGCCGGAGCCGGTCGAGAACCTCCTGCTCGTGGCGGGCCTGCGGATGCTGGCGCGCGCCTGCGGGGTGGGCGAGATCGTGCTCCAGGGCACGAACATCCGCTTCGCGCCGGTGGAGCTCAGGGAGTCCCAGGAGCTGCGCCTGAAGCGGCTCTACCCGGGTTCGGTCATCAAGCCGGCCACGCACCAGGTGCTCGTGCCGCGCCCGAAGACCGCGAAGGTCGGCGGCAAGCCGCTGGTCGGGCGGGAACTCCTCGGCTGGGTGGGGGAGTTCCTGGCGTCGGTCCTCGGCTCGTAGGGCGGGGGCGCGGGGTCAGGGCGTGCAGGCCGCCGCGATGGACAGGCTGTTCTCGTAGAGGTGGTGCCGGGTGATCCGGCCCTCCTCCACGGTCAGCCGCAGCGCGAACGGCCCCTCGAAGGACTTCCCCGTGGCCCGCACGGTCCCGGCGAGGTGCCCCGTGATGACGGCGTCCTGCCCGCTCACCAGGTACGTGTCCACGCTGGCCCGGGAGTCCTCGGGGACGGTGTAGCGGGCGAGCTCCTCGCCCTGGGCGGCGCATTCGGCGCCGGTGGAGCGGGGGCGGATCCAGGGGACGGCGGGGTTCTCGGCGAGCAGCCAGTCCACGTCGTCGGCGAAGATCTCGGTGAGGCGCGCGGTGTCGTTGGCGACGCGCGCGGCGAGGAACGCGTCGACGGTGGCGCGGGTGGCGTCCTCGACGGTGGTGGACCGGGCGGCTTCCGTGGCCATGAGGGCTCCCTCGTTGCGTGTGTTCGGGCCCTCTGGCCGGGGCCCGTTGACGCTCTAGAGGCTGCCAGGGCACGCGGAAGCGGTCGATTACCTCCGGGGTAGCCGACCGCCGCCGCGCCGGGTCAGTTCACTTCTGGCGCTGAGGCGTTACGTCGGTATTGCGCGGCTTGCCTGTTGAGGGCCGGTATGGTCTGGACCACTCGGTCGCTACCGTGGGGGCCGGTTCATGGGGAGGGAAGTTCCGTGGGGTTCGGGATCACGGGGCGGCGCGCGGCCGCCCACGCCGTCGTACTGGCTGTCGCCCTCGGCGGCCTGACCGCCTGCGACGACGGCGACAAGGACGGGGCGAAGCGGGGCGGCGCGCCCGGCGGACGCGCGGGCGCCGCGCTCGCCGCCGTCGACTCACTGACCGTCAAGGGCCGCGCCCCCAAGACCGGTTACGACCGGGCCCGCTTCGGCAGCCCCTGGGCGGACACCGACTCCAACGGCTGCGGCACCCGCGACGACATACTCAAGCGGGACCTGACGGGCGTGCGCTTCCGCGGTGGCGACTGCGTCGTCAGCTCCGGGACGCTCGCGCCCGACCCGTACACCGGCAAGGACGTGACGTTCACGCGCGGCCGCAGCCGCGTCGACATCGACCACGTCGTGGCGCTCTCCGACGCCTGGCAGAAGGGCGCGAACCGCTGGGAGGCGAGCAAGCGCATCGCCCTCGCCAACGACCCCCTGAACCTCCTCGCCGTGGACGCGGGCCCCAACCGCGGCAAGGGCGACGGCGACACCGCGACGTGGCTGCCGCCGGACAAGGGCTTCCGGTGCGCGTACGTGGCGCGGCAGGTGGCCGTGAAGAAGAAGTACGGGCTGTGGGTGACGGGCTCCGAGCGGGACGCGATGCGGCGGGTCCTGTCGTGCTGCCCGGGGGAGAAGCTGCCCGGCGGCGGCAACCCGACGCGGGCGCCGGAGCGGTTCGGGGCCCGCTGATCCGGGCGCGTTGAACGGGTGCGTCGGGCCGGGCCCGTTAACCGGTTTCCCGGCGGCGGGCGCCTCGTTAGCGTGGTGTCTCGTGGACCTGGACATCACCACCCTCGCCGCGCGCCCCGAACTGGCCGGGCCGATGTGGGCCATGGACGACTCCTGGGCCGAGTTCGTGGGCCACGACCTGGTCGCCCGGTCGCACATGAGCCGGATCCCGGACGCGTTCCCGGAGTATGTGCTGCTGGCCACGGACGGTCAGGAGCGGGTGGTGGCGCGGGCGTTCAGCGTGCCGTTCGCGCTGCGGTCCGAGGAGCGGGGCGGGGAGCGCGGCGAACTGCCCGACGGCGGCTGGGACCAGGTCCTGGTCTGGGCCTTCGCCGACCTGCGGTACGGCGACGAGCCGGACACGGTGAGCGCCATCGAGGTCGCCGTCGACCCCCGGTGGCAGGGGCGCGGCCTCTCCGGGCGGATGCTCGCCGCGATGCGGGACAACGCCCGCGCCCACGGCTTCGCGGAGGTCGTCGCGCCGGTGCGGCCGAGCGCCAAGCACCTGGAGCCCGCGACGCCCATCGAGGAGTACGCGCACCGCACCCGCCCCGACGGCCTGCCCCACGACCCGTGGCTGCGCGTCCACGCCCGCGTGGGGGGAGTCATCGTGAAGGTCGCGCCGACGTCGATGACGGTGTCGGGCTCGCTGGCGCGGTGGCGGGAGTGGACGGGCCTGCCGTTCGACGGCCCCGGCGGGGACGGCCTCGTCGAGGTGCCGGGCGCGCTGGTGCCGGTGCACCGGGTGCCGGAGCGCGGTTACGCGGTCTACGTCGAGCCGAACGTGTGGGTGCGGCACGCCCTGTGACGGGCGGGCCGCGCATGGCCCGCGACCCGGCGGGCGTCAGCCGTCCAGCTTGTCGAGGTCGAGCACGTCGCCCTTGGGCGGGGTGGCCTTCACGGGCTTGTCGAAGTCGGTGAAGACGAGCGTGTCCTTCTTCTTGCCCTTGCCGGGGTCGTTGACCGCCTTCAGGAGGTACGGCTTGCCCTCGGTGGCCACGTAGAGCGTCGACCGCTCCTTGCCGTCGCTCTCGTGCAGGGCGATCGCCGGGGTGCCGTCGACGGTGGTGGCCTTGCCCTTGCGGGCCACGGAGCCGCTCTCGTCGAAGTCGGCGAGCACCGTCTTCAGGTCGCAGAACTGGGCGAATTCCTTCTCGTCGGACTTCGTCGTGCCGGTCTTCACCCAGCGGTCCGCCATCATGTCGACCGAGGCGTCGATGTCGGCCTTCGGCTCGCCCTTCATCTCGGAGCGCAGGAACGCGGCGTCGTACCGCATGTACACCGTCTTGTCGTTGCCGATCAGTTCGACCGAGCCCTCGCCGCCGGTGCCGATGGTGCCCGCGCAGCGCCCCTTGGTGTCGAGCGCGAGGTCGATGAAGCCGGGGCCGCCGCCGTCCGCCATGGACCCCTTCATGCGGAGCGAGGACGCGCCGGACGTCGCCTTCATGGCCTTGTCGACGATCTGCGGCCCCGACAGGTCCGCGAACGGCTCCTTCTTCTTCGCGGCCGCCGACTTCTTGGAGCCGTCGGACTTGTCGTCCCCGCAGCCCGTCAGCGTGACGGTCGCGGCGGTGGCCAGGCAGAGCGCGGCGAAGGCGGTGCGGCGTGAGTACGCGTGCATGGAAGGTCCCCCCAGGGAGTTCGTGTTCAGCTACGCCATCACAACAGATCCGTGTGAACCGAGTCAACACGGTTCACGGAGATTGGGCGATGCACGGCCGTGAACGGGTCCGCTCAACCCGGATGGGTAGGCTCGGCGTCACATGCGGTCAAGGGGAAGGCCGCGCGACGGGCGCGACGACCGGCGCCCACCGCGCGCCGCATGACCAGCGACGAGCGACGAGCGACCAGCGACGAAGGGGGCGGGGGCCAGTGGGGACCAGCGGGCCGACGCGGCCGGGGGACGGCACCGGGGACGACACCAGGCACGGCACGGGGGCCGCGGCGGGCGGTGCGGCGGCGTCGCGCGGTGAGGCCGCGTCGCGCGGTGACACTGCGCCCCATGGCGGCGGTGCGCCCCATGGCGACAGCGCGTCGCATGGCGGCGGTGCGCTGCGCGGTGAGGCTGCGTCGCGCGGCGGCAGCGTGCCGCATGGCGGGACCGCGTCGCATGGCGAGGCCGCGTCGCGCGGTGACACTGCGTCGCACGGCGGCAGCGTGCCGGACGGCGGCAGCGCGTCGCAGGGCGAGTCCGTGCTGCGAGGTGACACTGCGTCGCTTGGCGGCAGCGCGCCCGATGGCGGCGGTGCGCTGCCCGGTGAGGCTGCGTCGCGCGGCGGCAGCGTGCCGCATGGCGGGACCGCGTCGCATGGTGAGGCCGCGTCGCGCGGTGAGGCCGCGTCACATGGCGGCAGCGTGCCGCATGGCGAGACCGCGTCGCGCGGTGACACTGCGTCGCTTGGCGGCGGTGCGTCGCATGGCGGCAGTGCGCCGCACGGCGAGACCGCGTCGCATGGCGGCAGCGCGTCGCATGGCAGCGGTGCGCCGCATGGCGAGACCGCGTCGCATGGCGAGACCGCCTCGCGCGGTGACACTGCGCCCCATGGCGGCGGCGCGGCGCACGGCCGCAGCGCCCCGGACGGCGGCACCGCGCCCCACGGCGGCACCGCGCCCCACGGCACCACCGCACCCCACGGCACCACCGCACCCCACGGCACCACCACGCCCCACGGCACCACCGCGGCGGCTGCCACCGAGGTGACCGCCGCTGGAATCGCGCGCCTCGCGGGCGTTGGCCGTGCCGCCGTCAGTAACTGGCGCCGCCGCCACGCCGACTTCCCCCAGCCCGTCGGCGGCACCGACACCAGCCCCTCCTTCGCGCTCGCCGAAGTCGAGGGCTGGCTGCGTGGCCAGGGCAAGCTCTCCGAAGTGCCGCTGCGCGAACGGGTCTGGCAGCAGCTCGCCGGACACCCCGCGGGCCCCGTCACCGCCCTGCTGCACACCGGCTGCGCCCTGCTGCTCGTCCACGACCGGCACCCCGAGTGGCTGCGCCTCGCCGCCGTGTCCGACGCGCACCTGGCGCGGCTGCTGCCCGACGCGCTCGACGCGGTGCTCGCGCCGCGCTTCGGCGAGGAGCGGCGGGGGCGGGCCGTGCGCGTGCCGTCGACGCCCGCACTCCAGGCGTCCGTGCCGCTGCTGCGCTCCGCCGCCGAACTCGCCGCCGAACTGGGCGCGCACACGGCGTACGAGTTCCTGCTCGGCCGCCACCTCGACGCCAACCCGCGCCAGTACACGCTCACCCCCCAGGGCCCCGCCGACCTCATGGCCGCGCTCGCCGGGCCCGGCGACAGCGTCCTGGACCCGGCCTGCGGCACCGGCGCCCTGCTGCGCGCCGCCGCGGGCCGCCCCGGCCAGCACCTGTACGGCCAGGACAGCGCCCCCGACCTCGCCGCGCTCACCGCCCTGCGCCTGGCCCTCGGCGCCCCGAGCGGGACCGTCACCGTGCGCACCGCCGCCGCCGACACCCTGCGCGCCGACGCCCACCCGGCCGTGAGCGCGGACGTCGTCCTGTGCCACCCGCCGTTCAACGACCGCAACTGGGGCCACGACGAACTCGCCTACGACGCCCGCTGGGAGTACGGCCTTCCGGCCCGCACCGAATCCGAGCTCGCCTGGGTGCAGCACGCCCTGGCCCGGCTGCGCGACGGCGGCACCGCCGCCCTCCTGATGCCGCCCGCCGCCGCGTCCCGCCGCTCCGGCCGCCGCATCCGCGCCGACCTGCTGCGCCGCGGCGCCCTGCGCGCGGTGATCGCGCTGCCCGCGGGCGCCGCGCCCCCCTACAACCTGCCGCTGCACGTCTGGGTCCTGCGCAGGCCGGGCCAGGGCGCGCCCGCCGCCCCCGAGGCCCTGCTCGTGGAGGCCGCCGAGGCCGCCGCGGCCACCGAAGGCAGGCCCGCCGACGGCCGCGACCCGCGCGCCTGGCCGCCGCTGCAAGGCGCCGTGCTCGACGCCTACCGCCGCTTCGAGCGCCACGGCGCCCTCGACGAACTCCCCGGCTTCGCCCTCTCGGTGCCCGTCATCGAACTCCTCGACGACGAGGTCGACCTGACGCCCGCCCGCCATCTGCCGCCCCGGGCCGCGGGCGGCGGCGCCGCGGAACTCGGCGACGTCCGCGACCGGCTCGGCGAGACGCTGCGCCTGACCGCCGACCTCGCCCCGCCGCGCGCCGAGCCGGGCGCCCCCGACGCGGCCCGCTGGCCGCTCACCACCATCGGCGAACTCGCCCGCGCGGGCGCCCTGACGATCCACACCGGCGGCGTCGGCGCCCCCGCCGGAGTGCCCGTCCTCACCGACCACGACGTGCTCGCCGGGGCACCCCCCACCGTGCCCCCCGCCCCCGCCGCCGCGCACGAGACGGCGGGCGCGCGGACCGAGCCGCCCGTGCTCACCGAGACCGGCGACGTCGTCGTGCCCGTCTCCGGCGCCAGCACCGCCCGCGTCGTCGACGCGGCCACCGCGGGCGCCGCCCTCGGCCGCGGCCTCGCCCTGCTGCGGCCCGAGCAGGCCGCGCTCGACCCCTGGTTCCTCGCCGGATTCCTGCGCTCCACCGCCAACAGCCGCCGGGCGAGCAGCCACGCCTCCACCTCCGCCCGCCTCGACGTGCGCCGCCTGCAACTGCCCCGGCTGCCGCTCGACCGCCAGCGCGGCTACGGCGAGCACTTCCGCGCGCTCGCCGCCTTCGAGGACGCGCTGCGCCTCGCGGGCCGCCTCGGCGAGCAGCTGGTGCGCGGCATGTACGACGGACTGACGGACGGGACGGTCGCACCAGGAGTCCCCAAGGCCCCCCGCGGCCCAGGAGAACCGGACTGACCCGTACCGCGTGATCAGTACGACAACGGTTCGGTACAACCCGATTCGGGTCACGGGGGTCGGCCTATACGCTCGAACCCTCGACTTGTCCGCCCTGCCAGGTATCAGGAGCAGCCATGCACGGCCACGGCTACGCGCCGCCGCCCCCACCGGCCCCGTCCGCGGGCTCGCCTGTGACGCTGCGGGTGCTGTTCGTGGTGCTCGCCGTCGTGACGTGCGGCTTCCTCGCGTGGGCCGCGCTCCTTCGGCTCGCACTCGTCACGCGCACGGCCCGGGACTGGGTGCTCTTCTGGCTCCTCGTCGCCCTGGACGTCACGGCCGTCGTCCTCATCGGGATCGACCAGGGCGACGAGGAGTTCGCCGCCCCCGGCAACGCGGGCATGACGATCCTCGTCGCCACGGTCGTGCCCGTGGTGGCGTACTACCTGACCATGGACATCCGCCACTTCGCGCGGCTCGCCCAGGCCCAGGCCGGCTACCACCAGCCGCAGTTCCCCGGCTACGCCCCGCAGCATCCCCAGGCACCCCAGCCGCCCCAGGCACCCCAGCCGTCGTACGGCTACCCGACGCAGACCGCCGCCACCCCGGTCCAGAACCCGGCCCCGGCCCCGCCGCCCCGGCCCGCCCGCATCGACCAGGTCCGTGCCGAGCTCGACGAGCTGAGCGACTACCTGCGCAAGCAGGAAGGCGGCGGCTGACCGTGACCCGGGGGACGGACCGGCGCGTCGTCGCCGGGCGCTACGAGCTGGCCACGCTCATCGGCCAGGGCGGCATGGGCCAGGTCTGGACGGCCTACGACCAGCGCCTCGACCGCCGCGTCGCGGTCAAGCTGCTCCGCCCGGACAAGGTAGCGGGCGCCGAGGCCGACGAGCTGCGCCGCCGCTTCATCCGCGAGTGCCGCGTCACCGCGCAGGTCGACCACCCCGGCCTGGTCACCGTGCACGACGCGGGCAGCGACGACGACGACCTGTACCTGGTCATGCAGTACGTCGACGGCGCCGACCTCGGCGACCACCTCGCCGAGCACGCCCCCTACCCCTGGCAGTGGTCCGTCGCCGTCGCCGCCCAGCTGTGCGCCGTGCTCTCCGCGGTGCACGCCGTGCCGATCGTGCACCGCGACCTCAAGCCGCGGAACGTGATGGTCCGCCAGGACGGCACGCTCACCATCCTCGACCTCGGCATCGCCTCGGTCATGGACACCGACACCACCCGCCTCACCCACACCGGCTCCCCGATCGGCAGCCCCTCGTACATGGCGCCCGAGCAGGCCATGGGCGGCGCCGTCGGCCCGTACACCGATCTCTACGCGCTCGGCGTGCTCCTCCACGAACTCCTCAGCGGAGACGTGCCGTTCTCCGGCTCGACCGCCCTCGGCGTGCTCCACCGCCATCTGTACGAGCCGCCGCTCCCGGTCCGCCGACTGCGCCCCGAGGTGCCCGAGGCCCTCGAAACCCTCGTCCTGCGCCTGCTCGCCAAGGACCCCCAGCACCGGCCCGCCAGCGCCCAGGACGTGTACGAGGAGCTCGCGCCCCTGCTGCCGGGCCGCTCCATGCCGTCGGGCCGCCCCCTCGACCCGACCCGGCCCTTCCTGCGCCCGCACGCCCCCTGGCCCGACCGCGCGGCGACCCCGGCACCGGCACCGCAGGCGCAGCCGCCGCGGCCCGCCCACGGCCAGGACGTCGCCGCCGCCGTCGACGAGGTCAAGCGCCTCCTCGGCGAGGGCCGCATCACCCAGGCCGTGGACACCCTCGGCGCGATCCTCCCGGCCGCCGCCGCGCAGCACGGCGAGCACTCACCCGTCGTACGGACCCTGCGCAAGCAGTACGCGGCCACGCTGATGGACGACGGCCAGTACCGCCGCGCCCTGCCGGAGCTGCGCCGCCTCGCCGACCAGCGCGCCGCCGAGTCGGGACACGCCGACCCGCAGTCCCTCCAGTTCCGCTACGAGGCCGCGCAGTGCCTGGAGCAGCTCGGCGAACCGGCGGCGGCCCTGGCCGAGTACCGGGCGCTGCTCCCCTACTACGAGAACCAGTACGCGACCGACGACATCCGCCAGTCCCTGGAGATCCGCCGCCGCATCGGCCAGCTGCTGCTCGCGCTCGGCGACCGCTCGGCCGCCCACGACATCCTGGCCCGCCTCGTCCTGGACGCCGAACGGGTGCACGGCATCGGCCACCCGTTCCCCGCGGAGGTCCGCCGCACCCTCCAGTGGCTCGGGCAGGTGCGCGGCTAGCACCCGCCGCGCCCGCGCCCGCGCCTACGGCGAACGAAGGGCGTTGCGCGGCTCATGGGTACCCCAACTCAGGGCGAATCGTTGGTGGGGGAGCATCCCCTGAACGAAGTTGCGGGGGAAGGGTGGCCGAGACGACCACCGCTGCCTACCATCGATCACCGCAAGACTTTGTGCAGCGAAGCACAATCTCTCCACCGGGAGGCCCACTTGCACCGCCGTCGCACCGCGCTCCTCCTCAGTGCCGCAGCCGTCGCCGCGGCCCCCTTCCTCACCGCCTGCGGCAACGACGCGCGGCCCGGCGCCGCGGCCGTCGTCGGCGGCGACCGCATCACGGTCGCGCAGCTGGAGCACCGCGTGCACGAGGTGCGCTCCGCGCAGCGGGCCGCCCTGCCCGACAAGCGCCAGTACGAGCAGGTCATCGCCAAGACCGGCGGCCTGACCCGCGGCACCCTGCACGCGATGGTCTTCGACCGGGTGCTGCACCGGGCGGCGAAGGACGCCGGGGTGACCGTCACGCGCAAGGAGATCCAGACCGCGCGCGCGGCACAGCAGCGGCAGGCGGGCGGCCGCAAGGCCCTGGAGGCGGCCTACCTCCAGCAGTACAACATCCCGCCCAAGCGCCTGGACGCCAGCATCCGCACCGACATCGAGGCCCAGAAGCTGGCGGCGGGACTGGGCGCGGACCCCAAGTCCAAGGCCGTCCAGGACGCGTTCTGGGCCACCCTGACCAAGTCGTCCAAGAAGCTCGACATCAAGCTGAACCCGCGCTACGGGACGTGGGACGCGGCCCAGAACAAACTCACCGCGAAGACGACCCCCTGGATCCGCGAAGCCCGAGCCTGACCCCCGCCCCGTGTCCTCAATCGCCGGACGGGCTATTTCTCCCACCCGCCCACCCTTACACCTGCGGCTGCAACCGCACCCCCCGACCTCGCGGCTGGGATTCCAGCCCGTCCGGCGTTTGAGGACGAGGCGCGAAGCGCCGATGCGGTTGGGCGGGGGGACGGGGGCGGCAGCCCCCGGTTCGGGAAGGGGCGGGTCTGGGGCGCACCCGCGAGGGCCTAGCGGCAGTGTCAGAGGCATGGGTTACGTTCGACCCGTGACCGAGAACCCGCCAGGCCGCGTGGGCCGCATCATCCTCCTCACCACCAGCCACCGCGTGGCCCCGGGCCTCCTGTCCTGGCCCGCCTGGCAGGCCCTGCACGGCGCCGACGAAACGCTGTGCGCCGACGCCACCCACCCCCAGCTGCCCTACCTCCGCGAGGCGGGCGTCGACGTCAAGCACGCCGCCCCGACCGCCGAGGACCTGGTGCGCGCCTGCGAGGGCGGCCGCACCGTCGTGGTCATCGCCACCGCCGAGGGCGACCGCCCGCTGACGGACGGCCTGGCCCGCCTCGCGGGCTCAGGACGCTTCGCGATGCCGGACCTGGAGCTGCTCCCGGGGTCGTACGACCTGCCGGGCGCCCGCCTCCTCGACCTCGTCCAGGTCATGGACCGCATCCGCGCCGAGTGCCCCTGGTCCTCCCGGCAGACCCACGAGAGCCTCGCGAAGTACGGCATCGAGGAGGCGTACGAACTCGTCGAGGCGATCGAGGCGGGCGACCGCGAAGAGCTCCGCGAGGAGCTGGGGGACGTACTGCTCCAGGTCGTCTTCCACGCCCGCATCGCGCAGGAGGACGAGGACGCGCCGTTCTCCGTGGACGACGTCGCGGGCACGATCGTCGACAAGCTGATCCACCGCCATCCGCACGTCTTCGGCGAGGACACCGCCGCCACGCCCGAGGAGGTCAAGGAGCACTGGCGGCGCACCAAGGCCATCGAGAAGCAGCGCGACTCGCTGACGGAGGGCATCCCGCTCGGCCAGCCCGGGCTCGCGCTCGCCGCCAAGCTCGCGTCTCGCGTGCGCGTGGCGGGCCTGGAGGTCGCGCCGCCCACGGGGGAGGGGGTCGGGTACGAGCTGCTGGCGCTGGCCCTGCGCGCGGAGGCCTCCGGGGTGGACCCGGAGGCGGCCCTCCGCGCCGCCGCCCGCGCCTACCGCGCCGCCATCCTCACAGCCGAGGCCTAGCCCCCGCCCCCCCCCGTGTCCTCAAACGCCGGACGGGCTATCTCCCACCCGCCCACCCTTACACCTGCGGCTGCCTCCGCACTCCCCGACCTAGCGGCTCGCGGGTGGGTGGGTGGGAAAACAGCCGGAGCAGGCGACGATCCAGCCCGTCCGGCGTTTGAGGACAAGCGCGCAAGCGCGGGTGTTTCAGCCGGTCCGGCGTTTGAGGACAAGCGCGAAGCGCGGTGTTTCAGCCCGTCCGGCGTTTGAGGACGAGGCGCGGAGCGCCGAAAGGCTTTGAGCGGGGGAACGGGGGCAGCCGCACCCGGAGCGGGAAGGGGCGGGCCTGGGGCGCCCCGCGAGGGACCCGGCGGATACCGTCGACCGCATGCACCACCAGCCCCCCACCCCCGGCACCCCCACCCCCGAACTCTTCACCTGGGAGTTCGCCTCCAACCCGTACCCGGCCTACGCCTGGCTCCGCACCCACGCCCCCGTAACCCGCCGCCAACTCCCAAGCGGCGTAGAGGCCTGGCTCGTCACCCGCTACGCGGACGCCCGCCAGGCGCTCGCCGACCAGCGCCTCAGCAAGAACCCGGCGCACCACGACGAGCCCGCCCACGCCAAGGGCAAGACGGGCATTCCGGGCGAGCGTAAGGCCGAGCTGATGACGCATCTGCTCAACATCGACCCCCCGGACCACACCCGCCTTCGCCGCCTGGTGTCGAAGGCGTTCACGCCGCGCCGCGTGGCGGAGTTCGAGGGCCGGGTGCAGGAGCTCACGGACCAGCTCATCGACGGGTTCGTGGAGAGGGGCGAGGCGGACCTCATCCACGAGTTCGCGTTCCCGCTGCCCATCTACGCCATCTGCGACATGCTCGGCGTACCGCGCGAGGACCAGGACGACTTCCGGGACTGGGCGGGGATGATGATCCGGCACGGCGGGGGCCCCCGGGGCGGCGTGGCGCGGTCCGTGAAGAAGATGCGGGGCTATCTCGCCGAGCTCATCCACCGCAAGCGGGAGTCCCTCGCGGACGAGGGCGACGACGACCTGATCTCGGGGCTCATCCGCGCCTCCGACCACGGCGAGCACCTCACTGAGAACGAGGCCGCCGCCATGGCCTTCATCCTGCTCTTCGCCGGGTTCGAGACCACCGTGAACCTCATCGGCAACGGCATGTACGCGCTCCTCACCCACCCCGAGCAGCGGCAGCTCCTCCAGCGTTCCCTCACCGAGGGCGACGGCGCACTCCTCGAAACGGGCATCGAGGAACTCCTGCGCTTCGACGGCCCCGTTGAGCTGGCCACCTGGCGGTTCGCCACCGAACCGCTGCGCATCGGCGGCCAGGACATCGCGCCGGGCGACCCGGTCCTCGTGGTGCTCGCCGCCGCCGACCGCGACCCCGACCGCTTCGATCAGCCCGACCTGCTCGACCTGACCCGCCGCGACAACCCGCACCTGGGATACGGCCACGGCATCCACTACTGCCTGGGCGCGCCGCTGGCCCGCCTGGAGGGCCAGACCGCCCTCGGTACGCTCCTGCGCAGGCTGCCCGACCTGCAACTCGCGGCGGCCCCCGAGGAGTTGAGGTGGCGCGGCGGGCTCATCATGCGGGGGCTGCGGACGTTGCCGGTGCGTTTCACACCGGCCGCACGGGTCACCCGTGCTGACGGGCCGTCAACGATGTGACTTTCGCGTGATCTCCCCTGGATCGACTTGTGACTGGCGTTCGAGTGCGGCTACGTTCACGACGGCCCGGCACCTCGCGCGCGTACCGCGCGTACCCGTACCGCGCCTGTCCTGTCGTCCACGAAAGGCACCGCATGCTCTCCGGTCAAGGCCGTCACCGTCGCCCCCGTCAGGCCCCGGCGATCCTCGTCGCCGCGGGCGTCACCGGATCCGCCATCGCCATCCCGCTGCTCGGCGCGTCGAGCGCGAGCGCCGCGGACGCGCAGACGTGGGACAAGGTCGCGGAGTGCGAGAGCGGTGGCGCGTGGAGCGCCAAGGGAGCCGGTTACTACGGCGGGCTGCAGCTGACCCAGGACACCTGGGAGCAGTACGGCGGCCTCTCCTACGCCCCGAGTGCCGACCAGGCGAGCCGCTCCCAGCAGATTGCCATCGCCGAGAAGGTGCTCGCCGACCAGGGCCCCGACGCCTGGCCGAACTGCGCCCCGGCCGCGGGCCTCGCCAAGGGCGGCAAGGCGGCCGACGTCGACCCGGGCCTGCCGTCGGCTCCGCCGCGCTCGTCGGACTCCGATGAGTCCACGACGTCCGGCAAGGAGAAGGACGACAAGCGGAAGAACGAGAACGGCGACGAGAAGGGCAACCAGAAGGACAGCGGGAAGGGCGCCGAGTCCGGCGGCTCCGACTCCGACACCGCCGAGAAGCCCGGCAGTTCCACCGAATCGCGAGACAAGACTCACGATTCGGACAGCGAGGGCGGCAAGGGCGGCAACGGCGGCAAGGGCAGCGACGCCGACAGCGCCGACAAGGGCGAAGGCGGCGGCAAGCACCGCAAGCCCGCCGGTGACTCCGACGGCTCCGGCAAGTCCGGTGCGGACGACAGCGCTTCGCCGGAGGGCTCCGACGGCGCCACGCCCGGCACGGACGACGCGTCCGAGGGCCAGTCCTCCGGCCGTCACCGCGGCGGCAGCGCCGCCGACGACGCCCCGTCCGGCGACACCGGCCCCGGCCGCCACGCCTCGCGCGGCGACGGGCGGGACGCGCCCGCCGCCGAGGGCCGCTCGGGCTCGTACACGGTCCGCTCCGGCGACAACCTCTCGGCGATCGCCGACAGCCACGACGTTGACGGCGGCTGGTCGGGTCTGTACGAGGGCAACAAGAACACCGTCGGCTCCGACCCGGACCTCATCCTCCCCGGTCAGCGGCTCGAACTGGGCGCGGATGACACGGACGCGACGGTTGAGGGCGACGGGAAGTCGAGCGGAAAGTAGGGCAGTTGCCCGGCGGTTCGCGATGAATGTCCGGTTTAAAGAAGCTGAGACGCAAGTGAGAGATGGGTCTCAGAAGCCCTGATCGTCTTTGAAATTCCGGTGATTGCCTGTCTACGGTCAGGATCGCTCGCCACAGCGGGCCCCGCCGGTCGGTACGCCGAATCCTGCCAACGGCCGGACGGGAACAGTCGTCGCTTCGAGCGCCGAAGGCAGGAGCGGGGGACCCAAGGTAAGCGCCGGGCCCGGACGTTGAGCGGTCGTGAGACGCGCGATACGCACGGGGACGGCTAGGGGTGAAGCCGCGCGCTAGGACGCGCGGCCGGGCACTCACCCGCCCGAACCCGACAGCTCACCTCGCAGGCGTCGGTGAGGGGATCACTCCATGCTGCGTTCCGGCAAGGGCAAGCACCGCCGTCCGACCAAGCTCGACAAGGCCACTCGCGCCGCCACCGTCGTCGGTGTCACCGGTGCCGCCGTCGCCGCCCCGCTGATGGCGACCGGCACGGCCAACGCCGCCACCGCCTCCGAGTGGGACCGCGTGGCCCAGTGCGAGTCCGGCGGCAACTGGTCCATCAACACCGGCAACGGCTACTACGGCGGCGTGCAGTTCTCCGCCTCCACCTGGGCCGCTTACGGCGGTACGAAGTACGCGGCCACCGCCGACAAGGCCTCCAAGGCCCAGCAGATCGAGATCGCCGAGAAGGTCCTCGCGGGCCAGGGCAAGGGCGCCTGGCCGAAGTGCGGCGTGGGCCTGTCCAGCTCCCCGTACGGCGGTGGCGGCTCCGGCGGCCAGCAGCAGCAGCCGCAGCAGCAGGCCAAGCCGCAGCCCCAGCAGCAGGCGCAGCCGCAGCAGCAGGCCCAGCCCAAGCCGCAGGCGCAGCCGCAGCACCAGCCGCAGCAGGCCGCCCCGCAGGTCGAGAAGAAGACCGTCCAGACCCCGACCGGCAAGGTCGTGAAGAAGGGCGACGGCGAGTACAAGGTCGAGTCCGGCGACACCCTCTCCAAGATCGCCCAGGAGCACGACGTCAAGGGCGGCTGGCAGAAGCTGTACCAGCTGAACGACGACATCGTCTCCGACGCCGACTTCATCTACCCGGGCCAGCAGCTCCACCTCAGCTGACCCTCCGGCCCCGTGAGGGGCCCCGGCTCCAGCGGAGCCGCCCCGTCCCCACGGGCTACCGCCCCGGTGTGCGTCCCCCCTGCGCACCGGGGCGGTACCTTTTGGTCCGGTAGTTTGTTTCGTGAGGGAACTATCCGCCCCCGGTCTGTCGTACCGTCCAGGGGGTGGGCGGTCGGCTGGCCGATGCTCCGGAGCCCGTTAGGCTCGTGTCGCAGGGGCCAGCGCGGCCCCCTAGTACCCCGCGTACCCCGCGTCACATCCCAGAAGGAGATGCTCGTGCCGTCCATCGACGTCGTCGTAGCCCGGGAAATCCTGGACTCCCGAGGCAACCCCACGGTCGAGGTCGAGGTTGGCCTCGACGACGGGTCCACCGGCCGTGCGGCCGTTCCGTCCGGCGCCTCCACCGGTGCCTTTGAGGCCATTGAACTGCGCGACGGAGACGCCAACCGCTACGGCGGCAAGGGCGTCGAGAAGGCCGTCCTCGCCGTCATCGAGCAGATCGGTCCGGAGCTCGTCGGCTATGACGCCACCGAGCAGCGCCTGATCGACCAGGCCATGTTCGACCTGGACGCCACCGACAACAAGGGCTCCCTCGGCGCCAACGCCATCCTCGGCGTCTCCCTCGCCGTGGCCCACGCCGCCTCCGAGGCCTCCGACCTGCCGCTCTTCCGCTACCTTGGCGGCCCGAACGCGCACCTGCTGCCCGTTCCGATGATGAACATCCTGAACGGCGGGTCCCACGCGGACTCCAACGTCGACATCCAGGAGTTCATGATCGCCCCGATCGGCGCGGAGTCCTTCTCCGAGGCCCTGCGCTGGGGCGCCGAGGTCTACCACACGCTGAAGAAGGTCCTGAAGACCAAGGGCCTGTCCACCGGCCTCGGCGACGAGGGCGGCTTCGCCCCGAACCTGGACTCCAACCGCGCCGCCCTCGACCTCATCGTCGAGGCCATCAAGCAGGCCGGTTACGTGCCCGGCGAGCAGATCGCGCTCGCGCTCGACGTCGCCGCGTCCGAGTTCTACAAGGACGGCAAGTACGAGTTCGAGGGCAAGTCCCGCTCGGCCGCCGAGATGACCGAGTACTACGAGGAGCTCGTCTCCGCGTACCCGCTGGTCTCCATCGAGGACCCGCTGTTCGAGGACGACTGGGCCGGCTGGAAGATCATCACCGACCGCCTGGGCGAGAAGGTCCAGATCGTCGGCGACGACCTGTTCGTCACCAACCCGGAGCGCCTGCAGCGCGGCATCGACGAGGGCTCCGCCAACGCCCTCCTGGTCAAGGTCAACCAGATCGGCTCCCTGACCGAGACCCTCGACGCCGTCGAGCTGGCCCAGCGCAACGGCTTCAAGTGCATGATGTCGCACCGCTCCGGCGAGACCGAGGACGTCACCATCGCCGACCTCGCCGTCGCCGTGAACTGCGGCCAGATCAAGACCGGCGCCCCGGCCCGCTCGGACCGCGTCGCCAAGTACAACCAGCTGCTTCGCATCGAGGAGATCCTCGACGACGCCGCGGTGTACGCGGGCCGCTCGGCGTTCCCCCGCTTCAAGGGCTGAGGTCCGGCCAGTAGGCCAAGGCCTAGCCAGTCGTACGTACGTCCCCGTACTCGGTCCCGTACCGTGTGCGGGGACGTACGCACGTACTGGGGAGGCGGACATGGCCGTGAAGAACCGTGACCGGTTCTCCACCGCGACGCGGCTCAAGCTGCTCGGCGAGCAGACCGCGCAGCGCGTCTACCGCTCCCAGACCAAGCGCCAGGCCCGCCGCTCCCGGCTCACCGGGCGCGCGGCCCTGCTCGTCCTTGTGGTCTGCTCGCTGGTGGTCGCGCTCGCCTATCCGATACGGCAGTACGTCTCCCAGCGCGCCGAGATCGCCGAGCAGCGCCAGAAGCAGGCCGAGCACCGCGAGAACGTCGAGCGGCTGCGCGACGAGAAGGCCCGCTGGCAGGACGACGCCTACGCCGAGCAGCGCGTCCGCGACCGGCTGCACTACGTGAGGCCCGGCGAGACGGGCTTCACGGTGATCGACCCCGAGGCCGCCGAGCGCCGCCGCACCGACGAGGGCGGGGCCGACCGGCCCTGGTACTCCAACGTCTGGGACGGCGTCGACAAGGCGGACGGCTCCGGCGCCGCCGGCCGTCCCGACGACAACTGATCCGACCCCGCACCCGTACCCCCCCCCGCACCCACCGAAAGTCAGGCATGGAAACGCCCCCGCCCCAGACCGAGCCCACCGCGCCCACGGACGCCGACATCGCCGCGTTCCAGGAGCAGCTGGGCCGCCCGCCGCGCGGCCTGCGGGCCATCGCGCACCGCTGCCCCTGCGGCAACCCGGACGTGGTCGAGACGGCCCCGCGCCTGGAGGACGGCACGCCGTTCCCGACGACGTACTACCTGACGTGCCCGCGCGCGGCCTCCGCGATCGGCACCCTTGAGGCCAACGGCGTCATGAAGGAGATGACGGAGCGGCTCGCGACCGACCCGGAGCTCGCCGCCGCGTACCGCGCGGCGCACGAGGACTACATCGCCCGGCGCGACGCCATCGGGGTCCTCGAAGGCTTCCCCTCGGCCGGCGGCATGCCGGACCGCGTGAAGTGCCTGCACGTCCTGGTCGGCCACTCCCTGGCCGCGGGCCCCGGCGTGAACCCGCTGGGCGACGAGGCCATCGCCATGCTCCCGGAGTGGTGGCGCAAGGGCCCCTGCGTCTCGGGCGACGAGAGCTGAGCCGCTTCCCCGCTGTGGGCGGCTGGTCCGCCCAGAGGGCGGAACGGGCGGGCACAGCCCCCCACCGCCGCGCACCCGTCAACGCACAAGGAGCACCCCAGTGACCCGCGTGGCCGCCATCGACTGTGGCACGAACTCCATCCGCCTCCTCGTGGCGGACGCCGATCCGCGGACCGGCGAGCTCGTCGACCTCGACCGCCGCATGCGGATCGTCCGCCTCGGCCAGGGCGTGGACAAGACGGGCCGCCTCGCCCCCGAGGCGCTTGAGCGCACCTTCGCGGCCTGCCGCGAGTACGCCGCCGTCATCAAGGAGCTCGGCGCGGAGCGCGTCCGCTTCGTGGCGACCTCCGCGTCCCGCGACGCCGAGAACCGCGACGTGTTCGTGCGCGGCGTCCTCGACATCCTCGGCGTCGAGCCGGAGGTGATCAGCGGCGAGCAGGAGGCCGAGTTCTCCTTCACGGGCGCCACCAAGGAGCTGACGGGCCGCGCCGACCTCGCCACCCCCTATCTCGTGGTCGACATCGGCGGCGGCTCCACGGAGTTCGTCGTCGGCGAAGGGCGGGTGCGGGCGGCCCGCTCGGTGGACGTCGGCTGCGTCCGCATGACCGAGCGGCACCTCGTGCGCGACGGCGCGGTCACCGACCCGCCGACCGCGGAGCAGCTCGCGGCGATCCGCGCGGACGTCGAGGCGGCCCTGGACCTCGCCGAACAGACCGTGCCGCTGCGCGAGGCGCACACCCTGGTCGGGCTCGCGGGCTCGGTCACCACGGTGGCCGGGATCGTGCTCGGCCTGGACGCGTACGACTCCGCGGCGATCCACCACGCGCGCCTGCCCTACGAAAGCGTCGCCGAGGTCGTGGACCGCCTGGTCCGCTCCACGCACGCCGAGCGCGCGGCGATCCCCGTGATGCACCCGGGCCGGGTCGACGTGATCGCGGCGGGCGCCCTGGTGCTGCTCTCGATCATGGAGAGGACCGGCGCGCGGGAGGTCGTGGTGAGCGAGCACGACATTCTCGACGGCATCGGCTGGTCCATCGCCTGAGCAGGCAAGATCACGTTTGAGCGGCCGCCGGGTGGGTTCGGCGGCCGCGTGATGACGTCCCGTCGGGAAAGTTCGTGAAGTTCTTCACAAGGAAAACGGCCCTGATGGGCGCGGTTCTGAGGACTTCGCGTCTCGAAGGCGGGGTTTTGAAGGCGCGGGGCTGACGCGCGGAGCGCTTCGCAGGTGTTTCGGGGGTGTGAACCGGGCACTGGTTCAGCGGGCGCCGAGGCCTGGAGTGGCTGTTCACGAGGGGTTGACAACGACTCGGAGTGGTCGGTGGTTCCCCCGGAGTGTCATGACCTCCGTCACGTGGGCGGCGAAGTGTAGCAGAGGCCCCACCCATCCTTGTGAAGGGGCGCACGAGCGACCCCCTCGGAGGGGGTGGATACTCAATGGCATGAGCACCACGGAGCGTCCCAGGATCCTCGTAGTAGGCGGTGGGTACGTAGGCCTGTACGCAGCTCGACGCATTCTCAAGAAGATGCGCTACGGAGAGGCGACCGTCACGGTCGTCGACCCGCGCTCGTACATGACGTACCAGCCCTTCCTCCCCGAAGCCGCCGCCGGCAGCATCTCGCCGAGGCACGTCGTCGTCCCGCTGCGACGCGTGCTCCCCAAGGCCGAGGTACTGACCGGTCGGGTCACGACCATCGACCAGGACCGCAAGGTCGCCACGATCGCGCCGCTCGTCGGCGAGGCGTACGAGCTGCCGTTCGACTACCTGGTCATCGCGATGGGCGCGGTCTCCCGCACCTTCCCGATCCCCGGCCTCGCCGAGCAGGGCATCGGCATGAAGGGCATCGAGGAGGCCATCGGCCTGCGCAACCACGTGCTCGAGCAGCTCGACAAGGCTGACTCCACGACCGATGAGGAGGTCCGCCGCAAGGCGCTGACCTTCGTCTTCGTCGGTGGTGGCTTCGCCGGCGCCGAGACCATCGGCGAGGTCGAGGACATGGCCCGCGACGCGGCGAAGTACTACAACACCGTGTCGCGCGACGACATGCGCTTCGTGCTCGTCGACGCCGCCGACAAGATCCTGCCCGAGGTCGGCCCGAAGCTCGGCCAGTACGGCAAGGAGCACCTGGAGAGCCGCGGGGTCGAGGTCTACCTCTCCACCTCCATGGACTCCTGCGTCGACGGCCACGTCGTGCTGAAGAACGGCCTCGAGGTCGACTCCAACACGATCGTGTGGACCGCCGGTGTGAAGCCGAACCCGGCGCTCGCCCGCTTCGGCCTGCCGCTCGGCCCCCGCGGCCACGTCGACACCCAGACGACCCTCCAGGTCCAGGGCACCGACTACATCTGGGCCGCGGGCGACAACGCCCAGGTCCCGGACCTCGTCGGCCGCAAGGCGGGCAACGAGAACGCCTGGTGCCCGCCGAACGCCCAGCACGCGCTTCGCCAGGCCAAGGTCCTCGGCGACAACGTGATCTCCGGCATGCGGGGCTTCCCGCAGAAGGAGTACAGCCACGCCAACAAGGGCGCGGTCGCGGGTCTCGGCCTGCACAAGGGCGTCGCGATGATCGTCATGGGCAAGATGAAGATCAAGCTCAAGGGCCGTCTCGCCTGGTACATGCACCGTGGCTACCACGGCATGGCGATGCCGACGTTCAACCGCAAGATCCGTGTCTTCGCGGACTGGACGCTCGGCATGTTCCTCAAGCGCGAGGTCGTCTCGCTCGGCGCGATGGAGACTCCGCGCGAGGAGTTCTACGAGGCCGCCAAGCCCGCGCCCAAGCCGGCCGCCGCCGCTCCGGTCGAGGAGAAGGCCAAGGCCTCCTAGGCTGCCCGGCCTGTCGGACGCACGTCGTACCAAGACCCGAAGGGTCCCCGCTATCCGTGGAGCGGGGGCCCTTCGGGCTTTTTCCTGGGTAAGGGGTACGGGTAGGAGGCGTGGGGCCGGGGGTTCCGGCGCCGCCGGGCGACCGCCACGACACTAGGTGCACCCTGCACGCACTTTGCCCTTTCATGACGGGATCGCGGGACTGCGCGCGCGGGGCCTTGGTGTTTACGTGGAGACGGACCGTTTCGGTACCGGCATCACGGAGGTGTGCCATGCAGGACGCCGCTTCGCGGCTGAAGAGCGTTGCCGAGCAGATGCTGGGGGTTCCGCTCCCGGTGCGCATCCGCGCCTGGGACGGCTCGGAGGCCGGTCCTCCGGGGGCGCCCGTGCTCGTCGTGCGCCACCGGCGCGCGCTGCGACGCCTGCTGTGGAAGCCAGGGGAGCTCGGGCTCGCACGGGCCTGGGTGGCGGGGGAGCTGGACGTCGAGGGGGACCTGTACGAGGCGCTCGACCTGCTCGCCGAGTTCATCTGGGAGCGCGACGAGGACGCGCCGACGCTCCTCGACACGCTGCGCGACCCGAAGGCCCGCGCCGCCGCCCGCTCGCTGGCCGCGCTGGCCGCGCCGTTCACACCGCCGCCCCCGCCGGGCGAGGAGCGGCGCAGACAGGGCAGGCTCCACCTGCACACCAAGGGCAGCGACAGACAGGCCATCAGCCACCACTACGACGTCGGCAACGACTTCTACGAGCTGGTGCTCGGCCCGTCGATGGTCTACTCGTGCGCCTACTGGGAATCACCCGGCAGCACCCTCGAGGACGCCCAGCGCGACAAGCTCGACCTCGTCTGCCGCAAGCTCGCCCTGCGGCCCGGCGCGCGCCTGCTCGACGTCGGCTGCGGCTGGGGCTCGATGGCCATCCACGCCGCCCGCGAGCACGGCGCGCACGTCGTCGGCGTCACGCTCTCGCGCGAGCAGGCCGCGTACGCCCGCAAGCGGATCGCCGAGGAGGGCCTCACCGACCGCGTCGAGATCCGCGTCCAGGACTACCGCGACGTGCGCGACGGCCCGTACGACGCGATCTCCTCCATCGGCATGGCCGAACACGTCGGCGCCGAGCGGTACCTGGGGTACGCGGCCGATCTGCACGCCCTGCTCAAGCCGGGCGGGCGCCTGCTCAACCACCAGATCGCGCGCCGCCCCGTGGGCGACGAGTCGGCGTACTCCGTGGACGAGTTCATCGACGCCTACGTCTTCCCCGACGGCGAGCTCGCCCCGCTCGGCACGACCGTCGGCCTCCTGGAGCGCGCCGGGTTCGAGGTCCGCGACATCGAATCCATCCGCGAGCACTACGCGCTCACCCTGCGCCGCTGGGTCGCCAACCTGGAGGCCCGCTGGCCCGAGGGCATCCGCCTGACGAGCCCCGGCCGCGCCCGCGTCTGGCGCCTGTACATGGCCGCCTCTGCCCTGGCCTTCGAACGCAACCGCATAGGCGTCAACCAGGTCCTGGCGGTGAAGACGCCGGACGGCGGGGAGTCGGGGATGCCACTGCGGGCCCGCGCCTGGAAGGAATAGCCCGTCCGGCGTTTGAGGACGAGCCGCGAAGCGGCGAAAAGGGGGCAAGGGGCGAAGCCCCAAACGGAAGGGGCCCCGGGTGCGCGCACCCGGGGCCCCGACGAGCACGACGTCAGTCGGACTTGATGGCCTGCAGCGGATTGAGCCGCGCAGCGCTCCGCGCGGGCCACACGGCGGCGAGCACGCCCACCACCGCGGCGATCGCCAGGAAGAGCGCGATCCGCCCGACGGGCACCTCCATCGCGTACGTCTTCACCGTGCCGGAGATGCTGTCGCCCGCGACCCACCCGAGGAACAGGCCGAGGCCGACGCCGAGCACCGCGCCGAACAGGGAGATCACGACGGACTCCAGGCGCACCATCTGCTTGACCTTCGCGCGGTCGAGGCCGATCGCGCGCAGCATGCCGATCTCGTGCTTCCGCTCGAAGACGGACATCGCGAGGGTGTTGATCACGCCGAGGACCGCGACCAGGATCGCCATGGCGAGCAGGCCGTACAGCATGTTCAGCATCAGGTTGATGGCGCCGCCGATCTCCCGGCTGATGTCGTCCTTGTCCTGGATCTTGATGGCGGGGTTGTCGCCGAGGGCCTTGACGACGGCGTCCTCGGCCTTGTCGCTGACGCCGCCCTTCATCTTCAGCAGGACCTGCTGGTCGGCGATCTTGGACAGGTGCGGGTCGACCACGGCGGTCGGCGCGAACAGGCCGTCGATCATCTCGTTGGGCTCGTAGACGCCCGCGACCTTCAGCCGGACCGTCTTGTCGTCGTCGAACTCCACCGGGAGGGTGTCGCCCGCCTTCAGGTCCTTCTTGTCGGCGAGCTTCTTGTCGACGAGTACGCTGCCCGCCCCCAGGCCGGCGGCGGAGCCGCTGACGTAGTCGAGGCTGACCAGCTTGTCGAAGGACTTCGGGTCCACGCCGGTGATGCGCGTGGAGGAGCCGTCGGCCTCGCCCCAGGCGGAGCGCAGCGGGCTGGAGGCCTCGACGTCGGGCAGCTTGTCCAGCTGGGCGCGGACCTTGGGGGTCAGCGGCTGGTAGTTCGCCATGGAGACGGTGTAGTCGGCCTTCAGGGAGTCGGCGGCCATCTTGTTGATGGCGCTGCTCATGGAGGTCGCGACGACCGTCATCGCGGTGATCAGGGTGAGGCCGATCATCAGCGCCGAGGCGGTGGAGGCCGTGCGGCGCGGGTTGCGCACCGAGTTGAGGCGCGACAGCTTGCCGGTGACGCCGAAGGGCTTCAGGAGCGGCCCGGCGGCGGCGATGAACGGGCGGGACAGCAGCGGGGTGAGGACGATGACGCCGACGAGGACGACCGCGGCGCCGCCCGCCATCACGTAGTTGTCCTCCATGAAGAGCATGACCACGCCGAGCGCGACGATGATCGAGCCGATGGTGTTGCGGACGACCAGACCGCGCGCGGTCGGCGTCGCGTGCACGCTGTTCATGGCGGCGACCGGGGGGATGCGCGCGGCGCGGCGGCCCGGCAGCCAGGCGGCCAGCATCGTCACGACGACGCCGATGAGCAGGGCGGTGACGATCGTGGTGGGGCCGATCTTCAGGGGCCCGTCGGGCAGGGATGCGCCGCCCGCGTTCATCAGGGACTCCAGGCCCACGGCCACGCCGATGCCGAGCACGAAGCCCGCGACGGCGGCGACCAGGCCGACGAGGAACGCCTCGATCAGGACCGAGCGCGTGACCTGGCGGCGCGAGGCGCCGACGGCCCGCATCAGGGCCAGCTCCTTGGTGCGCTGGGCGACCAGCATGGTGAAGGTGTTGGCGATGATGAAGATGCCGACGAACAGCGCGATCCCGGCGAAGATCAGCAGCACCTGGCTCATGGCGCTGGTGTTCTGCTCGATCATGCGGTCCTGCTCGGCCTTGAGCGAGGTCCCGGTCTCCGCCTCGGTGTCCTTCGGCAGGATCTTCTCGACGGCCGACTTCAGGGCGGCCTCGGAGGTGCCCGCGGCGGCCTTCACGTCGATCCCGTCGTACTCGGACTTGCCGAGGACCTCGCGCGCGGTGTCGTTGTCGAAGACGACGAGGCTGCCGCCCGCGACGACGCTGCCGTCGTCGGTGTCGAAGACGCCGGAGACCTTCGCGGTCTTCACGGGGCCGTCGGTGGAGTAGCGGACGGTGTCGCCGACCTGGTAGCCGGTGCGGTCGGCGGTGCGGCTGTCAAGGGCGACGTCGCCCGCGGACTTCGGGGCGTTGCCCTCGGTGAAGTCGTACCGCGGGTCCTTGCCGTCCTTGCCGGGGTAGTAGTTGGCGCCGGTGGTGCCCCAGTCGCCGCCGACGAGCTTGCCGTCCTTGTCGGCGAGCGCGGCGAAGCCGGAGTACGTGCCGATCGCGGAGGCCGCCCCGGGCAGTTCCTTGGCCCGGGTGAGCAGGCCGTCGGTCAGGCGGGCCGGCTGCTTGGCCTCCTGGCCGTCGTCGCGGGTGCCGCCGTCGGGGGTGATGGCGACCGAGACGTGGTCGAAGCTCTTCGCCGACTTGTTCTTGTAGGCGGAGCCGAAGGTGTCGGTGAAGACCAGCGTGCCGGAGACGAACGCGACGCCGAGCATGACGGCGAGCACGGTCATCAACAGCCGGGCCTTGTGCGCGAGCACATTGCGCAGGGCGGTACGGAACATGGTGTGAGGTCCTGGTGAGGGGGGTGACGTAGGTCGCGGTGCAGGAGCGCCCCGAAGGGGCGCGGGGAACTGCGCGACCAGCCACAGACGGCCCGCAGATTCAACGGAGAGCTAAGGGGGCGGGCGGCCAGGCCACCCGGCGGCGGGGCCGACCGGCGTCAGCTGGTACGGCCCTTGGCGTCGAAGTCCTTCATCCGGTCGAGCACGCGGTCAGCGGACGGCTGGTGCATCTCGTCGACGACCCGCCCGTCCGCGAGGAAGATCACGCGGTCCGCGTACGACGCGGCGACCGGGTCGTGGGTGACCATGACGACGGTCTGGCCGAGCTCGCGCACCGAGTTCCGCAGGAACCCGAGGACCTCCGCGCCGGAGCGCGAGTCGAGGTTTCCGGTCGGCTCGTCACCGAAGATGATCTCCGGCTGGGAGGCCAGGGCGCGGGCCACGGCGACGCGCTGCTGCTGGCCGCCGGAGAGCTCGGTGGGCCGGTGGGAGAGGCGCCCGGCCAGGCCCACCATGGAGATGACCTGCTCGAGCCACTGCTTGTCGACCTTGCGGCCCGAGATGTCCATGGGCAGGGTGATGTTCTCCAGGGCGGTCAGGGTGGGCAGCAGGTTGAACGCCTGGAAGATGAAGCCGATCTTGTCCCGGCGGAGCTTCGTCAGCTGCTTGTCCTTGAGCGTCGACAGCTCGGTGTCGCCGATGCGCACGGAACCGGAGCTGAAGCTGTCCAGACCGGCCACGCAGTGCATCAGGGTCGACTTGCCGGAGCCCGAGGGCCCCATGATCGCGGTGAACCGGCCCTGTCCGAAGTCCACGGAGACGCGGTCGAGCGCGACCACCTGGGTCTCGCCCTGGCCGTACACCTTGGACAGGTCCGTGGCTCGCGCCGCCACGGCGGTGGCGGGGGCGGCGAAGGAAGTGGTGGTCACGGGCGGAGCTCCTGTCGGGACGACGTGTCGAGGGGACGTACTCCATCGTCCTGGCGGATCGGGGCCCGGTAGTCAGCCGCTGTTCCGGTTCCTGGGGGCGACTGCGGTCGGACTCGGTGCGGCCATGTCATACCTGGGGATGACGGGAGCCCCTGAGGCGCGGCACGCGTGACACGGCCGGGTGACCCTTGGTGACACGTGCGGGGAGGCGCGGGGAAGCGACCGGGGAGGCGCTCGACGCACGGCCCGGTGGCGGGGGTGCGCGGGGGCGGCGCACAACGGTGCGCGCCAGGGCCGGGGCGGGGGCCGCGGCGGACAGAGAACGCTTGCTGTCCGACACACGCAGACGGCTAAATTCCGTCAATTCCCTCTGGCTCGCGGGCCCTGGTGGATGAGGTCGATGGCAAGTACCACCGGCGCGTACCAGGTGCTGATGCACCCTCAGACGTCAATAAAATAAGACAACGTCGGGCTGCCGTTCCGCTATTCGGGGGATGCCTCCCGATAAGGTCGAAGCACTTGATGCGGAGCCCATGGCCTGCCCGGATGGTGGAATGCAGACACGGCGAGCTTAAACCTCGCTGCCCCTTAGCGGGCGTACCGGTTCAAGTCCGGTTCCGGGCACCTCCGCCGTCCTCTGGGACCCCGAGCGCCCCCGTACGGCTGCCGACACGGGGCCCCTTGCGCGACGGACCCTCAACTCCCGCCCTGCTCAGCGCTCTTGATGACGGCGAACGGCGCTCCCCAGGGGTCGAGCGCCATGGCGAAGCGTCCGATGCCCTCGGCGTCGGCGGCCGGAATGATCACCGTGGCGCTCGCCTCCGAGGCCCTGGCGAGGGTGGCGTCGACGTCGTCCACCTCGAAATACGGATGCCACTCCGGGGTCGAGCCCGCGTCCAGGTTGTCCTGGTGCAGCTGCATCAGACCGCCGTGGCTGTTCTCCTCGGAGCCGCCCGCCGGGGTCAGGACCGTGTACGTCAGCTCCGGGCTCATCGCCACGTCGTTCGTCTGCCAGGCGAACACCGAGCGATAGAAAGCCTTCGCTGCTTCGGCGTCCGTCGTGTACAGCTCGACCCAGGTCAGCGAGTTCGGGACGGCGGCGATCTCGAAGCCCTGGGTGTCCGCGGGCTGCCAGACGGCGAAGTCCGCGCCCGTCGGGTCGGTGAACTGCCCCATGCGCCCGAAGGTGAACACGTCCGAGGGCGCCACCCGGACGCTGCCGCCGCCCTGCTCCACCGCCTTGGCGGTGGCGTCCGCGTCCGGCGTGTGGAAGTACACCGTCCACGCCGACGACGCGCCCTCCTCGGTGAGCGGGCCGACGCCCGCGACGGTCCTGCCGTCCTGCCGGAAGAAGCCGTAGCCGCCCGCGTCGGGGCCAGCGGGCTCGTACTCCCAGCCGAAGACCGACGCGTAGAACTCGGCGGCGGCGGGGGTGTCGGGGGTGCCGAGGTCCAGCCAGTTCGGGACGCCGGGGACGAACGAGGTGGAAAGCATGACGGTTGCCCTTCGCGGTCGGGGCGGGCTTTCTTTCCTGGCCTTCCCCAGCATGGCAGCGCCCACTGACAACCGCGCGGTGCGCCCCAGGCCCGCCCCTTCCCGAACCATGGGGCTCCGCCCCCTGGCACCCCCGAAAAGCATTGGCGCTCCGCGCCTCGTCCTCAAACGCCGGACAGGCTGGATCTCCCGGCCGTGGCTGCGAAGTTTTAGCCCCTCCGGCGTTTGAGGAGCGGGGTCTGGGGCGGAGCCCCAGTTCGGGAAGGGGCGGGTCTGGGGCGCCCCCGCGAGGCCCCGTTGACGCCGACGTCGCCCCGGCGCAGACTCCCCGGATGCTGCGGACCCAGGTAGGGATCATCGGGGCGGGCCCGGCCGGCCTGCTGCTCGCCCGGCTGCTGCACCTCGCGGGCGTGGAATCCGTCGTCCTGGAGACCCACGACCGCGCCTACGTAGAGGCGCGCCAACGCGCCGGAGTCCTGGAACACGGCACCGCACAGGCGCTGCGCGCCGCGGGCGCGGGCGAGCGCATGGACCGGGAGGGCCTGCGCCACGACGGCATCGAGCTGCGGTTCGCCCGCCGCAGGCACCGCGTCGACTTCCCCTCCCTCACCGACGGCCGCTCCGTGACGGTGTACGCGCAGACCGAGGTGTGCAAGGACCTCATCGCCCTCCAGCGGCGCGAGGGCGGCCCGCTGCTGTTCGGCGCGCGGGCGCTCGCCGTGGAGGGCGCGGACACCGCGCGCCCCCGCGTGCGCTACCGCCACGAGGGCCGCGAGCGCCTCCTGGAGTGCCGTTACGTCGCCGGGTGCGACGGCTTCTGGGGCGTGGCCCGCGCCGCCGTGCCGCCCGCCCTGGCCCGTACCTACGAGCGCGCGTACCCCTATGCCTGGCTCGGTGTCCTCGCCGCCGTGCCGCCCTCCCACGACGAGCTGGTCTACGCCCGCCACGACCGCGGCTTCGCCCTGCTCAGCCTGCGCTCGCCGACTGTCTCCCGGCTCTACCTCCAGGTCCCGGAGGGCACCGACGCCGCCGACTGGAGCGACACGGCGGTCTGGGACGAGCTGGACCGGCGCCTGGAGACCGACGACGGCTGGCGCCTCGCGCGCGGGCCCCTCACCGCGAAGTCCGTCACGCCCATGCGCTCCTACGTCCACGAGCCCATGCGGTACGGACGGCTCTTCCTCGCCGGGGACGCCGCGCACATCGTGCCGCCCACCGGCGCCAAGGGCCTCAACCTCGCCGTCGGTGACGTCGTCGCCCTCGCCCGGGCCCTCGTCGCGCACGAGCGGACCGGGGACACCGCGCCCCTCGACGCGTACTCCGCGTCCTGTCTGCGCCGCGTCTGGCAGGCGGAACGATTCTCCAGCGCGCTGACGACGCTGCTGCACCGCCACCCCGAAGCGACCCCCTTCGACGACCGCGTCCAGCTCGCCCAGCTCGACCGCGTCGCCACCTCGCGCCCGGCCCGCGCCGACCTCGCCGAGGCCTATACGGGATCGCCGTTCGACGGCGTACTGTGACCCGCGACACCACCCGATAGGGGGAGCGGGCGCGGGCGGGGAACACAGGACCCGGCCCCGGGCGTTCCTCCAGCGCGGACAGCGGTGCGGACAGGGGTATCCCCGCCACCTGGCGGAAAAGATCCTCCCCAAGCACTAGGCACATCCTTTTGCCTACGCATTACCCTTGAAGCAAAGCCACGCACGGTGGCCATGGAGGAGTGAGATGAGGAGCAGCAACCCGGTCTTCTCGCGACGGGGGTTCAGCCGCGACAACGGCTATGCGGGCTTCAACGCGCAGCCGCAGGCCGGGGGCCCCGCAGTCGGTACGCAGACCAACCCGTACGCGGGCCAGCAGGCCCCCACCAACCCGTACGCCGCGAACCCGTACGCCCAGCAGGGCCTCCAGGGCGCCCCGCCCCAGGCCCCGGCGGCCACGGGCCGGATGACGATGGACGACGTCGTCATGCGCACGGCCACCACGCTCGGTGTCCTCGTCGTGACGGCCGCGCTCGCCTGGGCGCTGCTCCCCGTCGACGACGCGAACATCAGCAAGTCGTACGGCATCGCGATCGGCGCCGGTCTGGTGGCGATGGTCCTGGGCTTCGTCCAGGCCTTCAAGCGCAAGGCGTCGCCGCCCCTGATCCTGGCGTACGCCGCCCTGGAAGGCGTCTTCCTCGGCGTCGTCTCCAGCGTCGTCGACAACCGCATCGCGAGCGGCGCGGCCATGCAGGCCGTGCTCGGCACGATGGCCGTCTTCCTCGCCGTCCTGGTGGCGTACAAGGCGGGCTGGATCCGCGTCAACCGCCGCTTCTACGGCTTCGTGATGGCCGCGGCCCTCGGCTTCGTCCTGCTGATGGCGGTGAACCTGCTGTTCTCCGTCTTCGGCGGCGGTGACGGCCTCGGCTTCCGCAGCGGCGGCCTCGGCATCATGTTCGGCATCATCGGCATCCTGCTCGGCGCGTGCTTCCTGGCCCTGGACTTCAAGCAGGTCGAGGACGGCATCGCGTACGGCGCCCCGCGCGAGGAGGCCTGGCTCGCCGCCTTCGGCCTCACGATGACGCTGGTCTGGATCTACCTGGAGTTCCTGCGTCTGATCGCGATCCTCCAGGGCAACGACTGACGGTACGCGGGCGCGTAGCCGACCCACGGCCGAAGGGCCCGCGGAATTCCTTCCGCGGGCCCTTCGTCGTGTCGTGGAGTCCTGTGGGGGATCGGGGGGTCGGGGAGCTACGGATGCGGATCAGCCGAGTTTGCGCGCGGCCCGCCTGAGGTCGTACTCGTGGATGATCGCCTTCGCGTGGCCGTAGGCCAGATTGTGCTCGCCGCGGAGCCAGCTGACTTTCTCCTCGAAACGGAAGAGCGAGGGTCCGTCGTCGACGGTGCGCAGCCAGTCGGATACTTCACGACCGGTGCAGTGGGGGATGCGGGCGAGCAGGTTCCGGTGGGTCTCCTCGGAGAAGACTTGGGACATCGGCGCCTCCGGACGCGTTCGATGTGGTCCGTCCTTCACGCCACCGTGCCTGAGCGTTCGGATATTGGCAACAGTCCCGGCTCGGCGCATAGGGTCGCACCGTGCTCGATACGACGCCTTTGATCGCCGCCGTGGACCATTTCGCCGACCGGCTGCGGGCCGCGCCCCAGTCCCGGCTGCAGCGCGGAGCCGCGGCGGAAGCCCTGGAGCTCGCCCGAGAGTTGGCGGTGCGCTCCCAGCTCAGCGAGGCCCCGGGGGCCGAGCCGCGGCGGATGCCGGACGCCGGGATGTTCGCGGCCGCCGATCAAATCACCGTCGCCGGACGTGACTTGGCGCTCGTCCTCAAGGACGAGCGCGATCTCGCGGAGGCGGTGCGGCTTGTGGAGGAGTCGCTGGCGCGGGCGGGGGTGTGAGCGCCGCCGCGGTGCTCAGACCGAGGCGATGACGCGGTCCGCCAGGATGTAGACGTTCTCCGTGCCGCACGCGAACGTCAGCGCGTACGCGCCGGAGACGCCGGAGCCGCCGAGCAGGACCGGGGCCTGGCCGTCGCGCAGGGCGGCGGCGAGCAGCTCCGCGGTCTCGCGGTGGCCCGGGGTCATGCACAGCGTCGTACCGTCCGCGAAGACGTACACGTCCAGGGTGCCGAGGGGTCCCGGGCGGACGTCGGCGAGCGCCGTGCGGGCGTCCGCGAGCTCTTCCAGGCAGGCCACGGTGCGCTCGTGGTCGCCCTGCGCGGGCGACTGCACCGGCACGAAGTCGGGGTGCGAGGGGTGGCGGCGGCGGGCCGCGGCCAGCTCCGCGGACTCGCCCGCGAACTCCTCGGGCTCCGCGTACGGCTCCACGACCGGCTCCAGGCTGTCCGATTCCAGACCCACCAGATCGGCCTGGCGCGGCAGGAACAGCTCGTCCGCGACGCTCTCCGGCAGCCCGCTCAGGAGCGAGGGGGCGTCCGCGATGTCACGGGCCTCCTGCGCGGCCCAGAACGCGCGCGCCTCGGCCAGCTCGCGCTCCCGCTCCTCGGCGAGGGCGTCCGCGACCGCGGCCCGTATCTCGTCGGTGTCCACCGTCGTCCGGGCCGCGGGCACGGCGGCACGGCCGCCACCGGCCGCGACCCGGCTCTCGGCGAGCTCGGTGCGCAGGTCGGTGATCTGCTGCCGCAGTCCCCGCACGGTGTGCAGGGACGCGGCTCCCACGGCCGTGGCGGCGGCCGCGGAGAGCAGCAAGGCAAGGTGCATGGCGCTCACTGACGTACTCCCGGTTTCAAGTCGACCCCCGACTTCCTACATCAGCTTGAAGCCTGCACCATCCAGCTGTCAGTGCATTACGTCACGAATTGGACAGGACTTTCGGCCCGGTGTTTCTTCGTGGACCGGATCTGACCTGGGCAAATGCGCTGCCCCCAGGAGATTGGTCACATCCTGGGGGAGATTGGGTCACGAATGTGTGGAGAGGGGGGAGGGGCCGCCGTTTCCCGACTGGTGAGACGGACGGCCCCGCCGCGAAGCCCTGGGGTCCGGCGGCGACCCCCGCGTACTAGCTGAGGCGCTCGATCACCATGGCCATGCCCTGGCCGCCGCCCACGCACATGGTCTCCAGGCCGAACTGCTTGTCGTGGAACTGGAGGCTGTTGATCAGGGTGCCGGTGATGCGGGCGCCGGTCATGCCGAAGGGGTGGCCGACGGCGATCGCGCCGCCGTTGACGTTGAGCTTGTCCAGGGGGATGTCCAGGTCGCGGTAGGAGGGGATCACCTGCGCGGCGAAGGCCTCGTTGATCTCGACCAGGTCGATGTCGCCGATGGTGAGCCCGGCGCGCTTGAGCGCCTGCTTGCTGGCCTCGACGGGGCCGTACCCCATGATCTCGGGGGAGAGGGCGGAGACGCCCGTGGAGACGATCCGGGCCAGCGGGGTCAGGCCGAGCTCCCTGGCCTTCGTGTCGGACATGATCACGAGCGCGGCGGCGCCGTCGTTGAGCGGACAGCAGTTGCCCGCCGTGACCAGTCCGTCCGGGCGGAAGACCGGCTTCAGGCCCGCGACGCCCTCAAGGGTGACGCCCGCGCGCGGGCCGTCGTCCTTGCTGACGACGGTGCCGTCGGGGGTCGTGACGGGCGTGATCTCGCGCTCCCAGAAGCCGTTCTTGAGGGCTTCCTCGGCGAGGTTCTGGGAGCGGACGCCGAACTCGTCCATGTCCTGGCGGGTGATGCCCTTGAGCCGGGCGAGGTTCTCCGCGGTCTGGCCCATCGCCATATACGCGTCCGGGACCAGGCCGTCTTCGCGCGGGTCGTGCCAGTCGGTGCCGGTCTGCTCGGCGCGCGCGGCGGTACGGGCCTCGGCGTCCGCGAACAGCGGGTTGTGGGTGTCGGGCAGACCGTCGGAGGTGCCCTTCTTCGACCGGGACACCATCTCGACGCCCGCCGAGATGAAGACGTCGCCCTCGCCCGCCTTGATGGCGTGCAGGGCCATGCGGGACGTCTGGAGGGAAGAGGAGCAGTAGCGGGTGATCGTGCAGCCCGGCAGGTGGTCCATGCCCATCTGCACGGCCACGATCCGGCCCAGGTTGTGGCCCTGCTCGCCGCCGGGCAGGCCGCAGCCCAGCATCAGGTCGTCGATGTCCCTGGGGTCGAGCGCGGGGATCTTCGCGAGGGCGGCCTCGATGATCGTGGCCGTCAGGTCGTCGGGACGGAGGTCCTTGAGCGAGCCCTTGAAGGCGCGGCCGATGGGGGAGCGGGCGGCGGAGACGATCACGGCTTCGGGCATCAGGGGCTCCAGGGGTAACCGGCGGAACGGGCGGGACGTACTGGGAAGTTACCCGGAGGTAGGGGGTTGGGGCAGGGGGTTGGGGCTGTGACTAGCACCGCATCGCTCCTGGGCGCGCGCGGGATCAGGGGGTTGGGGGGGCGGGGGTGGGGTGGGCGTCTGCCGTCCGTTCGTCTCTTGGGTGCGGGTTGTCGCGCTCGTGCCCGCCGCTGCGCGGCGGATGCTCGCCCACCCACCCGCCCGTGCCGCCCTGGCGGCCAGGGCGCCGACCTGGCGCCTGCCGGTCTTTTGGGCGCGGCTGCCTCCGGCCTTCCGGTCGTGGTGTGGTTGTCCTCCCCGCGCCGCCGCCTCCGGCCCTGCTGTCGCGGTGTGGTTCCCCCCCCGCTGCCTCCGACCCTCCTGTCACGGCGTGACTGTCCTCCCCGTGCTGCCCCCGGCCTTCCCGTCGCGGTGTGGCTGTCCTCCCCGCCCCGCTGCCTCCGGCCTTCCCGCCGCGGTGCGGTTGCCCTCCCCGCGCCGCCCCCGCCCCTCCCGTCACGGCGCGGCAGGCCCTCCCGCCGCCCCCTGTTTTCCCGCCGCGGAGCGGCGGAGATGCGGTGGGGTGCTGGGGGGCTTCCGGGGGTGGTTTCTCGCCGCGGAGCGGCGGAGCGGTGGGGGGTGCGGGAGTGCCGGGTGGTGGGTGGGCGGGTGGGAAAGAACGCCGCGGAGCGGCGGGGTGCCGGGGGCAGGCGGGCCAGGTGTCGGTGCCCGGGGTCAAGGGATCGGGGTCGGGTCCGGGGTTTGGATGCGGCGGCGGCGTCGGCGTTTGAGGAGGGCGAAGGGGCCCCGGGGGCCCGAGGGCATCGCGCCGGTGACCTCGGTGCCCCCCTCGGCGGCGGCGCGGGCCGCCGCCCGGGCGACCGGCAGGAAGCCCTCGCGCCGCGACACGTCGGGGCGCTCCTCCTCCGGCCACAGGCCGAGCGCCGCGCAGAGCGTGGGCAGGAGCGCCATCGCCGCCGTCGCGTACCCCTCCGCCGAGGGGTGGTAATTGTCGGGTCCGAACAATTCGCGGGGGTTCGCCGCGAACTCCGGGCCGAGGAGGTCGCCGAGGGACACCGTCCGGCCGCCCTGCTCGACGACCCCGATCGTCTGCGCCGCCGCCAGCTGCCGCGAGACCCGGCGGGCCAGCCACCGCAGCGGCTGGTACACGGGCTCGATCGTGCCGAGGTCCGGACACGTGCCAACGACCACCTCGGCCCCGGCGGTGCGCAGTCTGCGGACCGCCGCGGCGAGCAGGCGCACCGACCGCGTCGGCGGCATCCGGTGCGTCACGTCATTGGCCCCGATCATCACGACGCACACATCGGGCACCCACCCTGTCTCGTCCGACAGGACCAGCGTCACCTGCCGGTCGAGGTCGTCGGACTGCGCCCCGGCCTTGGCCACGACCCGCAGGTCCACCGGCCGTTCGGCCACCGCCGCGAGCCCGGACGCGAGCAGCGCCGCGGGCGTCTGCCGGGCCCGGTGCACACCGAGCCCGGCGGCCGTGGAGTCCCCGAGCATCGCGAACCGCAGCGGCTCCCCGCAGGTCGCGCGCGCCGCGAACGCCGCCCCGTACCGCCCGTCGGCCCGCGGCGGCGACCCGTGCCCGCCGTTGCCCACGGACCGCTTCGCCAGCTGCACCTCGGCGAGGACGACCCCGACCGTGGCCGCGCCCAGGAGGCCGATGCCCCCGCCTCCGTACGCCGCGCCCGCGGCGATCCGCCGCGCCACCCTCGCCCTCGACATCCCCGCTGTCACCCCTGCCAGGTCGTTGTGGAGCCATTCGTCCCGTACATCCAGTGCTTGCCCCGTCGGGGCCCTCGGCCAATCGCGTGCGGAGGTGAAGCGGGCAGATGGCCCCGTAGGCTGACGGCTACCGCATACGACCACCTCGTGCGGTGTCCACGTCCGCCCCGCCATCGCGACCCGGACACCCGGCCCGGATACACGGAGACAACGGTGCATTTCCACGACTCGATGATCAGTCTCGTCGGCAACACCCCGCTGGTGAGGCTCAACAACGTGACGGAGGGCCTCCAGGCCACCGTCCTTGCCAAGGTCGAGTACTTCAACCCGGGCGGCTCCGTGAAGGACCGCATCGCGCTGCGCATGATCGAGGCGGCAGAGGCCAGCGGCGAGCTCCGCCCCGGCTCCACCATCGTCGAGCCGACCAGCGGCAACACGGGTGTCGGCCTTGCCATCGTGGCCCAGCAGAAGGGCTATAAGTGCGTCTTCGTGTGCCCGGACAAGGTCAGCACCGACAAGATCAACGTGCTGCGCGCGTACGGCGCCGAGGTCGTCGTCTGCCCGACGGCCGTCGACCCCGAGCACCCGGACTCGTACTACAACGTCTCCGACCGCCTGGTCCGTGAGATCCCGGACGCCTGGAAGCCGGACCAGTACTCCAACCCCAACAACCCGCTGTCCCACTACCACTCCACCGGACCCGAGCTGTGGGAGCAGACGGAGGGGAAGATCACCCACTTCGTCGCGGGCATCGGCACCGGCGGCACCATCTCCGGCACCGGCGGCTATCTGAAGGAGGTCTCCGGCGGCAAGGTGAAGGTCGTCGGCGCCGACCCGGAGGGGTCGGTGTACTCGGGCGGCTCCGGGCGGCCGTACCTGGTCGAGGGCGTCGGTGAGGACTTCTGGCCGACCGCCTACGACCGGAACGTGACCGACGACATCGTCGCCGTGTCCGATAAGGACTCCTTCCAGATGACGCGGCGCCTCGCCAAGGAGGAGGGGCTGCTCGTCGGCGGCTCCTGCGGCATGGCGGTCGTCGCCGCGCTGCGCGTCGCGGAGGGCCTCGGTCCGGACGACGTCGTGGTCGTGCTGCTCCCCGACAGCGGCCGCGGCTACATGAGCAAGATCTTCAGCGACGAGTGGATGAACGACTACGGCTTCCTGGAGGAGGCCGGTGACCAGCCGCGCGTCGGCGACGTCCTGCGCCGCAAGGAGGGCGGCGAGCTGCCCTCGCTCGTCCACATGCACCCGGAGGAGACCGTCGGCGAGGCCATCGAGGTCCTGCGCGAGTACGGCGTCTCGCAGATGCCCATCGTCAAGCCGGGCGCCGGGCACCCGGACGTGATGGCCGCCGAGGTGATCGGCTCGGTCGTGGAGCGCGAGCTGCTCGACGCGCTGTTCGCGCAGCGCGCCTCGCTGCACGACCCGCTGGAGAAGCACATGTCGGACCCGCTGCCGCAGGTCGGCTCCGGTGAGCCCGTCGCCGACCTGATGCAGGTCCTCGGCACCGCCGACGCGGCGATCGTCCTCGTCGAGGGCAAGCCCACCGGCGTGGTGAGCCGCCAGGACCTGCTGGCCTTCCTCGCGGAGCAGCAGAGCGGCTGAGCGGCTGAGCGGCCGCGGGGCTCTCGGGCGGCCGGCGGGCCGGTGGGGCGGGACTTCGCGGAACTGGTACGGGGCCGACACGTGCGCGCAGCACCCGCTTAACACGGCTCCGGCACCGTAGGGGATGTCGGCGGCAGGGCTTCCGGAGCGGCTCCCGGACCCCTGCCGCGCGCTCAGGACGCGAGTGCCGGCCTTGACCTGGCGCCCGTCCCCCGCGGGGGCTGCCGTCGTCCCGCCCTCCGGCTCGGCCGGGGGTGCGGCAGCCCCCCTCTGGCCCCTGGGCCTTGACCAGCCCTATCGCCGCGGTTGCTGGCCCCTGGGCCTTGACCAGCCCTATCGCCGCTGCGCGGCTCGCCCTCAAACGCCGGGCGGGCTTAAATTCCTCGCCCGGATGCTTCTAGTCGTCCCAGTCGGTGGTGCGCGATCGGGGGCGGAGGAACGGGAGGAGGCCGGTGCCGCGTGCCGCGTGTACGGCGTTGACGCCGACGATGCCGAACCACGTGACGAAGAGCCCCGGAAGGCCCGCGTTGACCACGCCGATCGCCGAGAGGGGGACGGCGAGGATCAGCGAGACGATGCCGAACCCGAAGCGCTCGCCCCAGGAGTCCACGCCGCCGGAGGGATCGCGGGCGCCCCGGGCCACGATCATCTGCTGCTCGGCCAGGTGACGCCGCATCCGGCGGTCGATCGTGCCGTCGAGGCGCTGCTCGACCTTTTCGAGGAACGAGTCGACCAGCGCCGACTCGTACTCTTCGCCGAGGTCCTTGCGCGCGTGCAGGGCGGCGTCGAGTTCTTTCTTGAGTTCGGCGTCACGTGGGGCTTCCATACCCCTCACGGTACGCAACGCGCCCCCGGGCGGCAGTGGGGCTAGCCCCCCATTGCGGCCTGGGCCAAGCCCCCCGTCAGGCCCCTGGGCTCGGCACCCGCGCCCGCACCCGCGCCGCGCTCGCGCGGCTGCTTGCCTGGCTGTATAACTTCATGCAGAGTTCTTAGTGCCTGAATAGTTCGTCAATGCCCTGGGCATGGGGAGAGCGATGTCCACTCGCACGGTGCGGCCGACCGCCGCCGATGTGCCCGCCGTGCCCGCCGCGCCCGATGTGCCCGTCGTCGTGCTCGACGGGCTCGGCATGCCGGTCGCCGACGTCGTGCGCCTCGCCGACCGCGCGGCCCGGCCCGTCCCCGGCACCGACGCCCTCAAGCGCGTCGAGGAGTCCTGGGACGCCGCCCGCCGCATCGCCTCCTGGGGCCGCGTCTACGGCCGCTCCACCGGCGTCGGCGCCAACCGCACCGAGGACGTCCCCACCGAGGCCGCCGCCGACCACGGTCTTCGCCTGCTGCGCTCCCACGCGGGCGCGATCGGCGCCGAGCTGCCCGCGCGCGAGGTCCGCGCCATGCTCGCGGTGCGCGCCAACCAGCTCCTCGCGGGCGGCGCGGGCCTGCGCCCCGGCGTCGTCACCGCCCTGTGCGAGGCCCTGGAGACCGGCACCTGCCCCCAGGTCAACGAGTTCGGCTCCGTCGGCACCGGCGACATCGCCGCCCTCGCCCAGCTCGGCCTCGCCCTCGCGGGCGAACACCCCTGGACGGACGGCGGGACGCCCCCCGCGCCCCAGGCCCTCGACAACAACGACGCCCTCGCCCTCATCAGCAGCAACGCCCTCACCCTCGGCCAGTCCGCGCTCGCCCTGCACGAGCTGCGCGGCCTGATCCAGGCCACCCAGGTCGTCGCCGCCCTGTCCCTGCTCGCCGTCGACGGCTCCCACGAGCCGTACGCCCTGCCCGTCCACGAGGCCCGCCGCCACCCGGGCAGCCGCGAGGCCGCCGCCCGCACCCGGCTCCTCCTCGGCGCCGCCGACCGGCCCGCGCCGCCGCTCGGCCGCATCCAGGACCCGTACGGATTCCGCTGCCTCCCGCAGGTCCACGGGCCCGCGCACGACGCCGCCGACGCCCTGGAACAGGTCCTCACCGTCGAGATCAACGCGGCCGCCGAGAACCCCCTCATCTCGCCCGCCGATCTGGCCGCCTACCACCACGGCGGCTTCTACCTGGCCCAGCTCGCCCTCGCCCTGGACCACTTCAGGCTCGCCCTGACGCAGGTCGCGCGCCTGTCCACGTCCCGCCTCTCCAGCCTCAACGAACCGGCCCTCACCCGCCTGCGGCCCTTCCTCGCCGACGCCGAGCCCGCCTCGTCCGGCGTGATGATCCTGGAGTACGCGGCCGGGGCCGCCCTCGGTGACCTGCGCGCCTTCTCCGCGCCCGCCTCCCTCGGCCACGCCGTGCTGTCCCGGGGCGTCGAGGAACAGGCCAGCTTCGCCTCGCTCGCGGCCCGCCAGACGCTGCGCGCCCGCGCGGCCTTCCGGCTCGTGGTCGGCTGCGAACTGGTCGCCGCGGTACGGGCGTTGCGGCAGCGCGAGCTCAGGATCGACCCCGGACTTCCGGTCGCCCGGGCCCTGGAACTCGCCGGTGACGTCCTGGAAGCGGACGTCGCCGACCGCCCGCTGACCGATGATGTGACGGCGGCGGCCCGCCTGCTCGACCGGTTCACCGAGCTGTGGGAAGGGCTCGACGCGGGCTCGGGGAGGGGTACGGCATGAAGGAGTCCGGCATGAGTGACAGTCCAGCGGCGCGGCTGCAGGTGCTCTTCGAAGGGCACCGCCTCACACCCACCCAGCGGCGCATCGCCCACTGCATGGTGCGCCGCGCCGCCGACGCGCCCTTCCTCTCCAGCGTCGAACTCGCCGAACTCGCGGGCGTCAGCCAGCCGTCCGTGACCCGCTTCGCGGTCGCCCTCGGCTTCGACGGCTACCCCGCGCTCCGCCGCCACCTGCGCGACGTGGCCCCGGCACAGGCGGCCGCCGAAGCCACCGCCAACGAGTACCAGCAGGCCGTCCAGGCGGAGATCGAGAACCTCCGCCACCTCGCGGACCTGCTCGCCGACCCCGGCCCCGTGGAGCGCGCGGGCCAGCTGCTCGCCTCCTCGCGGCCGCTGCCGGTGCTCGGCCTGCGCGCCGCCGCCTCCCAGGCGTACGGCTTCTCGTACTTCGCCGCGAAGGTCCACCCCGACGTGCGGCTCCTGGACGAGAGCGGCTCCATGCTCACCGACCGCCTGGACGCGGCCGCGCGCGCCGGAGCCACCGTCCTGCTCTGCTTCGCGCTGCCCCGCCACCCCAAGGAGGTGGTCGACGCCCTCGGCTACGCCAAGGGCGCGGGCCTCACCGTCGTCACCGTCGCCGACTCCGCGTTCGCGCCCGTGGCCGCGCACAGCGACCTGCTGCTGCCCGCCGCCGTCGGCACCGGCCTCGCCTTCGACACGGCGTGCGCGCCGATGCTGCTCGGCCGGGTGCTCCTGGAGGCCATGTGCGACGCGCTGCCGGACGCGCAGGCCCGCCTGGAGGAGTTCGACGTACGGGCGGCCGAACGGGGCCTGTTCGCGGAGTGACGCGCCGCCTCAGACGACGCGTACGCCCCGCTGCCACACGTGCGACACCAGCGGTACGCCCGGCCGGTACGCCAGGTGGACATGGCTCGGCGCGTCGAGCAGCACCAGGTCGGCGCGGGCGCCCGGCGTAAGACGGCCGACGTCCGTGCGGCGCAGCGCCGCCGCGCCGCCCGCCGTCGCCGCCCACACCGCCTCGTCCGGGGTCATCCCCATGTCCCGCACCGCGAGCGCGACGCAGAACGGCACCGACGACGTGAACGACGAACCCGGGTTGCAGTCCGTCGAAAGGGCCACCGTCACGCCCGCGTCGAGCAGCCGCCGGGCGTCCGGCCACTCGGCGCGCGTGGAGAACTCCGCCCCCGGCAGCAGCGTGGCCACCGTCGCGCTGTTCGCAAGCGCGTCCACGTCGGCGTCCGTGAGGTGGGTGCAGTGGTCGGCGGACGCGGCGTCCAGCTCCACGGCCAGCCGCACGCCCGGGCCGTACGTCAGCTGGTTGGCGTGCACGCGCGGGTGCAGGCCCTTCGCCTTGCCCGCCGTGAGGATCGCCCGTGCCTGGTCCCCGTCGAAGGCGCCCTTCTCGCAGAACACGTCGATCCACCGCGCGTGCGGCGCGCACGCCTCCAGCATCTCGCCCGTCACCAGCGCCACGTACGCCGCCGGGTCGTCGGCGTGGTCCGGCGACACGATGTGGGCGCCCAGGTAGGTGACCTCGTCGGTGTGGCGGGCCGCGATGCGCAGCGCGCGGGCCTCGTCGTGGGTCGTCAGGCCGTAGCCCGACTTCGTCTCGAACGTCGTCGTGCCCTGGCGCAGCGCCTCCCGCAGATAGCGGGTGACGTTCGCCTCCAGCTCGTCGTCCGTGGCGGCGCGGGTGGCGGCGACCGTGGTGCGGATGCCGCCCGCCTCGTAGGGGCGGCCCTCCATGCGGGCGTTGAACTCGCGGGTGCGGTCGCCCGCGAACACCAGGTGCGAGTGGGAGTCCACGAAGCCGGGCAGCGCCGCCTGGCCCTGCGCGTCGTGGGCCTCGTCCGCCGGGGGGGCCTTGGCGGCCGGGCCCGCCCATGCGACGCGGTCTCCGTCCAGGACGACGGCGGCGTCCTCGATGACGCCGAGGGGCCCCTCTCCGAGGGCGGGGTCATTGGTGACGAGGCTGGCGATGTTGTGGATGAGGGTGGTGGTCATGGGGGGTGCCTCTCTGGGTGCGGGTGATGTGCCCTCGCGGGACGCCCCAGACCCGCCCCTTCCCGATCCTGGGGCTCCGCCCCAGACCCCGCTCCTCAAACGCCGGAGGGGCTAGAACTGTCGCAGCCACGGCCGGGAGATCCAGCCTGTCCGGCGTTTGAGGACGAGGCGCGAAGCGCCGATGCTTTTCGGGGGTGGCAGGGGGCGGAGCCCCATGGTTCGGGAAGGGGTGGGTCTGGGGCGTCCCACGCGGGGCTAGTGCCAGGTTGGCACCGCTCGGGCCAGGGCCGACGGCACGTCGGCGATCGAGGTGTGCGCGCCGTCGCGGACGACGTGGCGCCCACCGACCACGGTGTGCCGCACGTCCGAGGCCCCCGCCGCGAACACCGCGACCTCCGCCCCGAGCCGGGGCACCGCCCCCGCCGTACGGACGGAGTCGAGCGCGACGGTGGTGAAGTCGGCGAGCCGCCCCGGCTCCAGGGCGCCGGCCTCGGGCCACCCCAGGGCCGCGTGCCCGTCGGGGGACGCGGCCCGCAGCAGCGCCGCCGCCGTCCAGTGGCCCCGCGTGTGCGTCCGCAGCCGCTCGTTCAGCTCCATGGCCCGCGCCTCTTCGAAGAGGTCGATGACGGCGTGGCTGTCGCTGCCGAGGGACAGGGGGCTGCCCGCGCGCTGGAGGGCGGCGGCGGGCCCGATGCCGTCGGCGAGGTCCCGCTCGGTGGTGGGGCACATGCAGGTGCCGGTGCCCGAGCCGCCGAGCAGCGCGATGTCCTCGTCCGTCAGGTGCGTGTTGTGGACGCCGGTGGTGCGCTCCCCGAGCACCCCGTGGTCGGCGAGCAGCCGCGTGGGCGTGCACCCGTGCGCGGCGAGGCAGGCCTCGTTCTCGGCGGTCTGCTCGGAGAGGTGGACGTGCAGCGGGGCGCCGCGCGAGGCGGCCCACGCGGCCACGGTGCCCAGCTGCCGCGCGGGCACGGCCCGTACGGAGTGGATCGCGGCGCCGACGCGGGCGTGCTCGCGGTCCTTCAGGAGCGAGGCCCGCTCCGCCCAGGCCTCGGCCGTGCCGTCGGAGAAGCGCAGCTGGTGGCGGTTGGGCGGCTCGCCCTCGGTGGCGCCGCGCAGGCCGGAGGCCACGTAGGCGGTGTCGAGGAGCGTGATGCGGATGCCCGCGTCGGACGCGGCGGCGATGAGGGCCTCGCCCATCGCGTTGGGGTCGGCGTAGGGCGTCCCGCCGGGCGCGTGGTGCAGGTAGTGGAACTCGCCGACGGCGGTGATCCCGGCGAGGGCCATCTCGGCGTACGTCGCTCGCGCGAGCGCGAAGTAGCTGTCGGGGGTGAGCCGGTCGGCCACGGAGTACATGACCTCGCGCCACGTCCAGAACGTGCCGCTGCCGACCTGCACGGTCGAGCGCAGCGCGCGGTGGAAAGCGTGGGAGTGGGCGTTGGCGAGGCCGGGCAGGGTCAGGCCGCGCAGGACCGTCGCGCCCGGCGGCGGGGCCTCGACGCCCGTGCGGACGGCGGCGATCCGCCCGTCCGCGCCGACGTCGAGGGCCACGCCCGGCTCCACGACCGGGTCCAGCCAGGCGTGCTCCGCCCAGTACGTCCGCGTCATCGGCACGCCAGTCCCTCCAGTACGTCGGCCAGCGCGTGGACCCCGGCCACGCAGTCGTCCTCCGCCGCGAACTCGGCGGGGGAGTGCGAGACGCCCGTGGGGTTGCGCACGAACAGCATGGCGGTGGGGACACGGGCCGAGAGGATGCCCGCGTCGTGTCCGGCGCCCGTGCCGAGCACCGGGACCTCGCGGCCCGTGCGGTCGCGCAGGAGCGCCCCGAGCTCGTCGCGCAGCGCGTGCTCGAACTCGATGACCGGGGTGAAGGACTCGCGGACGACGGCGAGGTCGACGCCGTGGCGGTCGGCGTACTCGTGGGCCGCCTTCTCGACCGCCGTCACCACCGTGTCCAGCGTGTCCTGGTCGGCGGCGCGCGAGTCCAGCCAGCCGCGCACCAGGGACGGGATGGCGTTCACGCCGTTCGGCTCGACCGCGATCTTGCCGAAGGTGGCGACGGCGCCCGCGAGCTCGGCCTCGCGGCGGGCCGCGAGGACCGTCTCCGCGTAGCTCAGCATCGGGTCGCGGCGGTCGACGAGGCGGGTGGTGCCCGCGTGGTTGGCCTCGCCCCGGAAGTCGAAGCGCCAGCGGCCGTGCGGCCAGATGGCGCTGGCGATGCCGACCGCGTCGCCGGACAGGTCAAGGGCCCGGCCCTGTTCCACGTGCAGCTCCACGAACGCGCCGATCCGGGCGAGGCGTTCGGGGTCCGCGCCGATCGCCGACGGGTCGTACCCGGCGGCCTCCATTGCCTCGGGAAGGCGTACGCCGTCGGCGTCCCGCAGCTCGTACGCCTGCTCCTTGGTGAGCTGCCCCGCCGTGAGCCGGGAGCCCACGCAGGCGAGGCCGAAGCGGGCGCCCTCCTCGTCGCCGAAGTTGGTGAGGGCCAGCGGCCGGGTGAACGTGACGCCCCGGGAGCGGAGCTCGTCGAGGGCCGCGAAGGCGGACACGACGCCGAGGGGGCCGTCGAAGGCGCCACCGTCGGGGACGGAGTCCAGGTGGGAGCCGGTGACGACGGCGTCGCCCCGCGCGGGGTCGCCGAGCCAGGCCCACTGGTTGCCGTTGCGGTCGGTCTCGTACGCCAGGCCCCGGGACTCGGCCTGCTCCTGGAACCAGGTGCGGCAGTCGGCGTCGGCACCGGTCCAGGCGTGGCGGCGGTAGCCGCCCGTCTCCGGGTGGCGGCCGATGGGGCTGAGGTCGGCCCACATCTGCTGGAAGGAGGGGGGAAACGCCGGACGGGGCGCTGGATTTTCAGCCCCTCCGGCGTTTGAGGAGCGGGGGTCCGGGGGCAGAGCCCCCGGCTCGGGACGGGGCGGGTTGGGGGAGATCCCCTCTTGCGGCGTGCTCACTCGCCCTCCCGCATCGGCACCCGGACACCGCGCTCCGAGGCCACCGCGTCAGCGGTCTCGTACCCGGCGTCGACATGGCGGATGACGCCCATCCCGGGGTCGTTGGTGAGGACCCGGCGGATCTTCTCGCCCCCGAGCTTCGTGCCGTCGGCCACGCTCACCTGGCCCGCGTGGATGGAGCGGCCCATGCCGACGCCGCCGCCGTGGTGGAGGGAGACCCAGCTGGCGCCGGAGGCGACGTTGACCATGGCGTTCAGGAGGGGCCAGTCGGCGATGGCGTCGGAGCCGTCGAGCATGCCCTCGGTCTCGCGGTAGGGGGAGGCCACCGAGCCGCAGTCGAGGTGGTCGCGGCCGATGGCGAGGGGCGCCTGGAGCTCCCCGGAGGCCACCATGTCGTTGAAGCGCTCGCCCGCGCGGTCGCGCTCGCCGTAGCCGAGCCAGCAGATGCGGGCGGGCAGGCCCTGGAAGTGGACGCGCTCGCTGGCCATCTTGATCCAGCGGTGCAGGGACTCGTTCTCGGGGAACAGGTCGAGGATCGCCTTGTCGGTCTTGTGGATGTCCGAGGCCTCGCCGGACAGGGCCGCCCAGCGGAAGGGGCCCTTGCCCTCGCAGAACAGGGGGCGGATGTAGGCGGGCACGAAGCCGGGGAAGGCGAACGCGCGGTCGTAGCCCGCGAGCTGGGCCTCGCCCCGGATGGAGTTGCCGTAGTCGAAGACCTCGGCGCCCGCGTCCATGAAGCCGACCATGGCCTCGACGTGCCGGGCCATGGATTCGCGCGCGTGCTGGGTGAAGCCCGCCGGGTCCTTGGCCGCGTACGTGGCCATGTCGTCGAAGGCCACGCCGACCGGGAGGTAGGCGAGCGGGTCGTGGGCCGACGTCTGGTCGGTGACGATGTCGACGGGGGCGCCCTCGGCGAGCATCCGGGGAAGGAGTTCGGCGGCGTTGCCGAGCAGGCCGATGGAGAGCGGGCGGCGGGCGTCGCGGGCCTCGGTGGCGAGCTGGAGCGCGTGCTCCAGGGAGTCGGCCTTCACGTCGAGGTAGCGGTGCTCGATGCGGCGTTCGATGGCGCGCGGGTCGCAGTCGATGCAGATCGCGACGCCGTCGTTCATGGTGACGGCCAGCGGCTGGGCGCCGCCCATGCCGCCGAGCCCGGCGGTCAGGGTGATGGTCCCGGCGAGGGTGCCGTTGAACTTCTTGGCGGCGACGGCGGCGAACGTCTCGTAGGTGCCCTGGAGGATGCCCTGGGTGCCGATGTAGATCCAGGAACCGGCCGTCATCTGGCCGTACATGGTGAGGCCGAGGGCCTCCAGGCGGCGGAACTCCTCCCAGTTCGCCCAGTCGCCGACCAGGTTGGAGTTGGCGATGAGCACGCGCGGGGCCCACTCGTGGGTCTGCATGACGCCGACCGGGCGGCCGGACTGGACGAGCATCGTCTCGTCCTGCTTCAGGGTCTTGAGCGTGCGCGTCATCGCGTCGAAGGAGCGCCAGTCGCGGGCCGCCTTGCCGGTGCCGCCGTAGACGACGAGCTTGTCGGGGTGCTCGGCGACCTCGGGGTCGAGGTTGTTCTGGAGCATCCGCAGGGCGGCTTCCTGCTGCCATCCCAGGGTGCTCAGTTCGGTGCCGCGCGGCGCTCGTACGGGGCGGGGTCCTGACATGGCGGTGCCTCCTCCGGGTTGTGACCTTGTTATTCACATCCTCGGTTGGTGAATAGCTCTAGTCAATAGCGCGGTAGGGCCCCCGGGCGCGGCGCCCGGGTGATTGTGTGGATCACATGAGCCTCGATGACGCGACGGTTCCCGGCCCCACCGTCGACCCCACAAGCCCCCCGGGCGCGGAGGCCGCCGCCCGCCGCGACCAGGCCGTACGCGCCGCGATCGAGCAGGGGCTCGTCAGCCCCGAGCACCCGCTCGCCGGCCTCATCGACGTCACCGGCGTCCGCGCCGCCGCCACCGCCCTGCGCGCCGCCTTCGCCGGGGTCACCCCGCCCGGCACCCCCGTCCTGCACGCCTTCGCGGTGAAGGCGACGCCCCTGGTGCCCGTCCTGCGGCTGCTGCACGAGGAGGGCATCGGCGCCGAGGTCGCGAGCCCCGGCGAGCTGGCCCTGGCCCGCGCCGCCGGGGTGCCGCCCGCGCACACCGTCCTCGACTCGCCCGCCAAGACCCCTGCCGAGCTGCGCGAGGCCCTCGCCCTCGGCATCGCCGTCAACGCCGACAACCCCCAGGAGCTGGCCCGCCTCGACGCCCTGGTGCGCTCGGCGCCCACCGGCTCGCCCCTGGGAATCCGGGTGAACCCGCAGGTCGGCGCGGGCTCCATCGGTGCGCTCTCCACGGCGACCGCGACCTCCAAGTTCGGTGTGGCGCTGCGCGACGACGGCGCCCGCGAGTGGCTCGTGCGGGCCTATCTCGACCGCCCCTGGCTGACCCGTGTGCACGCCCACACCGGCTCCCAGGGCATCCCTCTCGACCTGCTCGTACGGGGCGTCGCGGCGGTCTTCGAACTCGCCGAGGAGATCAACGCCCGCGCCGGGCGCCGCCAGGTCGACACCCTCGACATCGGCGGCGGCCTGCCCGTCAACTTCGACTCCGACGAGGCGAGCCCGACCCACGGCGCCTACGCGCGCCTGCTCAAGGAGCGCGTCCCCGGCCTGCTCGACGGGCGCTACGGCCTGGTCACCGAGTTCGGCCGCTCGCTGCTCGCCAAACAAGGGGTGCTGCTCGCCCGCGTCGAGTACGTCAAGGAGGCGGGCGGGCGCCCCATCGCGCTGACCCACGCGGGCGTCCAGGTGGCGACCCGCACGGTGTACGCGCCCGAGTCCTGGCCGCTCAGGATCGCCGCGTACGACGCCAAGGGCCGCCCCAAGCAGGGGCCCGCCGTCGGCCAGGACATCGCGGGCCCGGCCTGCTTCGCGGGCGACCTGCTCGCCGCCGACCACCCGCTGCCGCTCCTGGAGGCGGGCGACCACGTGGCGGCCCTGGACACCGGCGCCTACTACTTCGCCCAGCACTACTCGTACAACAGCCTGCCCCGGCCCGGGATCCACGGCTTCGCCGCGCGCGGGGACGGCACGGTCCGGTTCGCCACCGTGCGCGCTCCGCAGCCGGTGGCGGAGCTGGTCGCGGAGGCGGGCGGCGGCGAACCGGACGCGCTGAGCGGGTGGTGAGGGCCGGGGCGTGGGCTCTGAAATTCCTCAACTCGGGCATCGTCCCGGCGTGTCCCGGGCAAGAGCACCTTCTCAAGTTCCCAGTCACGCTCGGGGGAGGCTCCTGTGACGACGTCAGGAACGAGCAGCGGCACCACATCGACGCCCGCCGAAGAACCCGGCCTGCGCCGCGTCCTCGGCCCCAGACTGCTGATCCTCTTCGTGATCGGCGACATCCTCGGCACCGGCATCTACGCCACCACCGGCAAGGTCGCGGGCAAGGTGGGCGGCGCGCTGTGGCTGCCGTTCGTGATCGGCTTCGTGGTCGCGATCCTGACGGCCGCGTCGTACGTGGAACTGGTCGGCAAGTACCCGAAGGCGGCCGGTGCCGCGCTGTACACGCAGAAGGCCTTCAAGGTCCCCTTCCTGACCTTCATCATCGCGTTCATGGTGATGTGCTCGGGCCTGTCGTCCGCGAGCGCGGCCGCCCGCGCCTTCAGCGGTGACTACCTGAGCGAGCTCACCGGCGACGCGCTGCCGCCGACGCTCGTCGCCATCGCCTTCCTCCTCGCGCTCGCCGCGCTGAACCTGCGGGGCGTGTCGGAGTCGGTGAAGACGAACGTGGTCCTCACCGTCGTCGAGCTGACCGGCCTGCTGATCATCCTCGGGATCGGCGCGTGGGCGGTCCTGTCCGGCGACGGTCAGCCGGGGCGGCTCACCGAGTTCGAGGGGGACGGCACGGGATACGCGCTGATGACGGGCATCCTCGGCGCCACCGCGCTCGGCTTCTTCGCGTTCGTCGGCTTCGAGGACTCGGTGAACATGGCCGAGGAGACCAAGGACCCCACCCGCACCTTCCCGCGCGCGATCTTCCTCGGCGTGGCGGTCACCGGCACGATCTACGTCCTGGTCGCCCTGGTCTCGTCCCTGCTCGTCGACCACAAGACCCTGGCGGGCTCCAGCGGTCCGCTCCTTGAGGTCGTGAAGGCGGGCGGCGTCGACTTCCCGCACAAGCTCTTCGCCCTCATCGCGCTGTTCGCGGTCACCAACTCCGCCCTCATCAACATCATGATGGCGTCCAGGCTGTGCTACGGCATGGCCAACGAACGCATCCTGCCCCGGGCCATGGGGCGCGTCCTCGCGCGCCGCCGCACCCCCGTCGTGGGCATCGCCTTCGTGTCCCTGCTCGCCGTCGGGCTCGTCTCCACCGGGGAGATCGAGGGGCTCGGGGACACCACGGCGTTCCTGCTCCTGTGTGTGTTCGCCGTGGTCAACGTGGCCGTGCTCGTACTGCGCCGGGACCCGGTCGAGCACCGGCACTTCCGGGCGCCCACGGCCCTGCCGGTCCTCGGCGCGATCACCGCCCTGATCCTCGCCAGCCCCCTCGCGGACCGGCCCGCCGACGTCTACATCCGCGCCGGGGTGCTCCTCGCGATCGGCATCGCGCTCTGGGCGGTGAACAAACTGGTCCTCCGGGCGGGCTAGAGAGAACGTTCTAGCCCGCCCGGTGTTCGGAGTCCCAGCCCGTCCGGCGTTGGAGGACGAGGCGCGCGGCGCCGAAAGGGGGAGCCACGGGGCGCCCTATTCCTCGACCGTCAAGCCCCGGCGCAGCCGTACCAGCGTCCGTGACAGCAGTCGCGACACGTGCATCTGCGAGATGCCCAGCTCGTCGCCGATCTCGGACTGCGTCATGTTCGCCACGAACCGCAGCGCGAGGATCTTGCGGTCCCGTGGCGGCAGGTCGGCGATCAGCGGCTTCAGGGACTCCACGTACTCGATGCCCTCGATGCCGTGGTCCTCGTAGCCGATGCGGTCGGCGAGGGCGCCTTCGGAGTCGTCGTCCTCGGGCTGCGCGTCGAGCGAGCTCGCGGTGTAGGCGTTGGACGCCGCCATGCCCTCGACGACCTCGTCGTGGGAGAGGCCGAGGCGCTCGGCGAGCTCGGCCACCGTCGGCGCGCGGTCGAGCTGCTGCGCGAGCTCGTCGCCCGCCTTGGCGAGGTCGAGGCGGAGCTCCTGCAGGCGCCGCGGCACGCGCACCGACCACGACGTGTCGCGGAAGAAGCGCTTGATCTCGCCGACGATCGTCGGCATCGCGAAGGTGGGGAACTCCACGCCGCGGCTGAGCTCGAAGCGGTCGATGGCCTTGATCAGGCCGATCGTGCCGACCTGGATGATGTCCTCCATCGGCTCGCTGCGGGAGCGGAACCGGGAGGCGGCGAACTTCACCAGGGCGAGGTTGAGTTCGACGAGGGTGTTGCGCACGTACGCGTGGGCGTGCGTGCCTTCTTCGAGGGATTCCAGCCGCTCGAAGAGAGTCTTGGAGAGGGCTCGCGCGTCGAGGGGTCCCACCTCGTCGAACGGGGGGATCTCGGGGAGCCCGGAGAGGCACTCGGGCCGTTCACCGGCGCCCGACGGGTCTTCGGCGGCCGGCGTCCTTGCTTCTTCGGCGGAGCCCGGAAACGGGGTCCGGGTACGGTTCGGCGGGGGTGTCGACGTCGCCTGGTCAGTACGCGATTCGTCGAGCCGGGGTGACATGGTCTCCTCCATCGTTCTCGGCATATGGCTGCCGATGCCACTACGTGCACTGCGGTGTGCGGCGCCTCCATAGCCGTCCGGGTCGGGTGATGTCCCTTCTACCCCTACCCGCTCCCGCGCCGGAGTCGCAAGTGCGGTCCATGGCGAAATGTCCGAATTCGGGGGGATGTTCGGCTGTCCCGGGGCGTAGGGAAGGCGTAATGTTCAAGGGCGTCATCGCGCGCCCACGGCGCGCGTCGGAATCAGCCCACGACGGTCGGAAGAGAGTGACGGAATGGACCGCGGGACGGTCGGCAGCGCACACAGGGGTCGGCTTCTGGTCGAAGTCCGGACAGAGGGCCGCAGCGCCGTCGTGACCCCGGCGGGTGAGCTCGATCACCACACCGCCGAACTGCTCCGGGAGCCCCTCGAAGGCTGCGTTGACGAGGGATTCGCACGGCTCGTGGTCGACTGCTCACAGCTGGAGTTCTGCGATTCCACCGGGCTCAACGTGCTCCTCGGGGCCCGGCTGAAAGCCGAGGCGGCCGGTGGCGGCGTCCATCTCGCGGGGATGCTGCCGGTGGTCGCCAGGGTCTTCGAGATCACCGGGGCCGACGCCGTCTTCACGGTCCACGAGACGCTCGACGCGGCGCTCGCCGACTGAGTGGCGGTGGCTCTCCGTGGGGGATGCGAGGAGCGCGAAGGGCGACCTGGTGTGCGACGCGAAGCGTTATGCGCCGGTTGCCCCCGTGTGATCAATGCGTTATCAGGGTCACACGGTTCCTGCCGAATCCATGGGTGTTCGCACGGTTCGGCCGGGCAGAAGTCACCCCAGAATCCGTCGTCGGCCGGGCACCGGCCGGATCTCGGATTCGAACGTCAGATCAACGTCAGAAACGGCAAGCGGCCAGGGAGCGGCCGGGCGGGGGGTTCCGCCGGGGCTCCCGGAACCCGTCACTTGTCCAGAGTCTCTTGTCGGTGAGGTGAAGTGCTGATGAGCGCCACCCGGCCTTACTCGCCGGGCGACCGTGGCCCGGATTCGGAGGCCGCCGTCGCGGACGCTCCCGCGCGCGCGGCCACCCCCGGGTCCGGGGGCCGCCAGGTCCGCAGGCTGCGCCTGGACGGCGCGAGCGGCGTCGTGCCGCTCGCCCGGGACTACACCCGCGAGGCGCTGCACGCCTGGGGCTGGCTGCCCGCGGCGACCGCCGACCGGCGGGCGGCGGCGGAGGACGTCCTGCTCGTCGTCTCCGAGCTGGTGACCAACGCCTGCCTGCACGCCGAGGGCCCCGACGAGCTCTGGCTCTCCTGCGACAACGCCAGGAAGGTGCTGCGCGTCGAGGTCTCCGACCGCGGCGCGGGCCAGCCCGCGCCGCGCACGCCCCACCGCGCCGGGCGCCCCGGCGGGCACGGGATGTTCATCGTGCAGCGGCTCTGTCTGGACTGGGGGGTCGTACGGACCTCCGGCGCCACCGGCAAGACGGTGTGGGCGGAGCTGGGGGCGCCGGGCTAGGGCCGGGGCGGCGCGCGCCGCCCGCCGTTCACCTCTGCCGCGAAGGACGCGCTGGATCTCCACGGATCCGGCGCGTCCTTTGTCTTCCCTCGGCAAGGTCCCGGGCGTACCTTGAGCGCCCGATCTGATGTGCCGTCAGCAAATCCGCACGCGCGGCACGGACCCGCCCGCACCACGGCATGAGGGGACATCGAGGTGTCGTACCAGAGGAAACCCGCCGCGCTCGTGGTCACCGCCGCCCTGGCCGGATCGGCACTGCTGCTCGCGGCACCCGCCGCGCGGGCCGAGGTCAGGGACGTGGACTACCAGTGCAAGACGCCCATCGGGAACAAGGGCGCCGTCTCGCCGATCGACATCAAGAGCGTGAAGAGCGGCGGCGGCTACAAGCTCACGATGTCCTTCAAGAAGGGCGTCTCCTCCAGCCCCGTCGAACTCGGCAAGGGCGCCATGAAGCCGAGCGCCGTGATCAAGCTGGGCGGCGCGGAGAGCGGCACCGTCGCGGTGTCCGGGCCCGCGAACGCCGAGGCGATTCCGGCCAATACCCCCATCAAGATCAGTGATTTGTCGGGTACGTACAGGCCGAAGAAGTCCGGCGAGGTCACCTTCACCGCCGGGGTCCTCACCATCAAGGCGCTCAGTACGACGACGACGTGTACGCCCGCGAACAACCCCAAACCCTCCCTGACCCTCAACGTGAAGGGGTCCGGAGGGTCCGCCGACACGGGCTCGGGCGCCGGTACGAACGCGGGCTCCGGGCCCTCGGGCTCAGGTTCCGGTTCGGGGGGCACGGCCTCCGGCGGCGAGGACCTGCCGCGGACCGGGCCCGCGGACTCCGCCATCGCGCTCGGCACGCTCGGCGGCACGGTGCTGCTCGCGGGCGCGGCCGGGGTGCTGTGGCTGACGCGGCGTCACCAGGCGCCGCGCTGACGGCGCGGGCGCGGGTGCGGGCCATGCGGGCCATGCGGACCATGCGGTCCTGCCGGTGCGCACGGGCCCTTGCCGCGGCGGCCGTGCTGCTCGCGTGCGGCGCCGCACCGGCGCGGGGCGCGCCCGCGGCGGACGCCGACTGGTCCCTCACCGCGGCCGGTTCCGCGCGGCCCTCGCTGTACGCGGAGGGCGCCCCCGGCGCCGTACTGGAGGACGAGGTGTCCGTCACGAACCGCGGCCCGAGGCCGCGCACCGTGACGCTCCACGGCACGGGGGCGCGGATCGCCTTCGCCGAGCGGAAGGTGACGGTGCCGCCGCGGACGCGGGCCGACGTGCCGTTCACGGTGACGGTGCCGCGCGGCGCCGTGCCCGGCGACCGCTCCGGGGCGGTGGTGGCGCGCGGCGGCGGCCGGGAGGCACGGGTGCCGCTGCGGCTGCGGGTGAGCGGCCCCGCCCTGGCCGCGCTCACGGTGGAGCGGGTGCGGATCGACGCCGACGGCGGGCGCATCGCGTACGACCTCGTGAACCGGGGCAACACGGTGCTCGCGCCGCGCATCGCGGTACGGGCCGACGGCGTCTTCGGGGAGCTGCTCGACCGCGCGCCGCGACGGCTGCCCGTACGGGTGGAGCCCGGGCGCCGGATGTCCCTCAGCGAGCCGTGGCCGGGCGTGCCCGCGCTCGACCTGGTCGACGTCCGCCTGACGGCCACGGCGGCGGGCGGCGCCCGGGCCGAGGCCACGACGTCCGCGCGCCTCGTGCCGTGGCCCGCTGTCGCGGGCACGGGCGCCGCGGTGGTCGCGGCCCTCGCCTGGTGGGTCGGGCGGCGCCGGGGGCGCCGGGGCGGGGACGGGGTGCGGGCGCCGCGGGAGCCGACGGCCGCCGGAACGGGAGGCAAGCCGTGAACAGTCAGCGCAGGGGGCCGCGCGCCCACGCCGTCGCCCTGGTGCTCGCGCTCCTCGGCTTCACCGCGGCCGCACCGGGCACCGCGGCCGCCGAGCGGTCCGCCGCCGCGCGGCCCAAGCCCAGTGTCACCCTCTCCTCGTCCCAGGCGGGGGCCGGCGGTTCGGTCACCGTGCGGGGGAGCGGGTGGCGGCCGAAGGCGCTGCTTATGGTGCTGGTGTGCGGGCAGGCGACGCCCGCCGCCGGCGTGCCCGGCGGCACCAACTCCTGTGCCAACGCCCAGGGGCGCACCGTCACCACTGACGGCGAGGGTGCCTTCCGCCGGAAGCTGCCGGTCGCCGAGCCGCCCGAGCCCTGCCCGTGCGTCGTGCACGTCGCCACGGCGACCGGCGCGAAGGCGGCCGCGGACGCGCGGTTCACCGTCGCGGGGCACCCGGTGAAGCCGCTGCCGAAGCGGGGCGGCGGCCGTCTCACCGTCGTCACGGGCACCCGGCTCGACGGGTCGAGCGGCGTCCTGACGTGGTTCGGCGCCCCGCCCTCGCGGCGGCTTGTGTTCACGGTGGGCAACATGGGCACCGCGCCGGTCAAGGACCCCGTCTTCCAGGTCGGCACCTCCCACGGCGTGTTCGCGCCGCGCTGGGAGGAGCAGCGGTGGCGCGGCACGGTCGCGCCCGGCGGCAAGGCCCGGATCAGCCTGCCCGTCGAGCTGGTCGCGGGGGCCCACGGCGACTACGTGGTCTCGCTCCGGTACGGCGGCCGGGTCCTGGCCGAGCAGCCGTGGGGAGTCGGCAGGCCCTGGGGGGTCACGCTGTTCTGGGTGCTGCTGTGCGTCGTCGTGCCCGCGGCCGTCTTCCGCGTCGGCATGGCGGTCGTCGACCGCTTCCGCCCCGACCGGGGCCGCCGCGCCCCGGGCCGTCACCGCACCCGCCGCCCCGGCGCCCGGCCCGCCCCCGAGGGTGACGCCGCCACCGCTCTGCCCTGGTTCGCCCCGGACACCGATCCGGGGGCACCGGCGGGACAGCTCGCCGCGCCGTCCGACAACGGCCCCCCGACGAAAGGAAAGCCGTGACAGGCGAGCCGGGGAAGACGAGGCACCGGAGCGCGAGAGCGGGCGGAGCACCACCCCGTACGAGACGGAGGTGGTCTGGAGGACCGTCGAGGCCGCGTCGACCAGGGGACCGTCCCGGTCCAGGGCCCTCTCAACAAGGAGCCCATCAAGGCCGGTGACCCGATCGCCGTCCCGGACCTGACCGGCACCTACAAGCCGGGCGCCGACGGCAGGTCGACGCTCTCACCGGGCGTCCTCACCGTGAAGGCGCTCGGGACCATCACCACGTGCACGCCCGCGAAGACCGCGGTGTCCCTGGAACTCGACACCTCCGCACAGCCGGGCGGCGCGGTGTTCACGTTTCTGCGCCGGGTACGGCGCCACTAGCCAGCGCTCAGCGGCCCCGCAGCCACGCCAGGACGTCCGCGGCGAGCCCCCGCTCCTTCAGGAGCAGGCCGCCGTGGGCCGAGCCGGGGAGCGTGCGTACGGTCACGTCCCGCAGCCCGGCCGCGCGCTGCGCCGACGCGAGGTCGGCGGAGTGCGCGGGCGGGACGAAGTCGGCCGCCGAGTGCACCAGGTACAGCGGCGCGTCCCGCGCGCCCGAGGCGTGCGCGGCGGCCGCCATGTCGCCCCACCGCTCCCAGCAGCGCTTGCCCGCCCGGTCCGGGTCGCATCCGGCGAGACGTTTCGCCGCCCGCGCGAGGGAGCGCCGCTCGGCGCTCGCGCCCGGCCGCGTCCCGTCCCGCCACGCGCGGTAGGGCGAGGCCACGGGGGAGAGGGCGACCACGCCGCGCGTGTACGCCCGCCCGTCGCCGTACGCGCCGACGCTCAGCGCCAGGTGCCCGCCCGCCGACGAGCCGAGCAGCAGCGGCCGCTGTGCCCCGGGGCCCTGCCTGCGGGCGATCCAGCGCAGCGCGGCGAGCACGTCGGCGCGCTGCGCGGACCACACCGCGTCCGAGGAGAGGCGGTAGTCGGTCTCGTACACGGTGAAGCCGCGCGCGGCGAACCAGCGCGACCAGCCGCTCCAGTCCGTGTCGCGGGCCCAGGAGCCGCCGTGCAGGACGACGAGGGCGGGGCGCTCGCCGGGCCGCTCGGCGCCGTGCACGGTGACGGTCTGGCGCGCGTGCGGCCCGTACGAGAGGACGGGGGCCCGCGGGGCCTCGGGCACCGCCTCGGCGGCGGCGCTCGACGAGAGCAGCGCTCCGCCCAGGGCCAGGGCGAGCAGGCTACGGCGTACGGTCATGGGCCGATGGTCCACCGCCCCGCGCGGCGGCGGGGCCCGGAACGCCGAAGGCCACCGCACCGGGTGGTGCGGCGGCCCTCAGTTCGTACGCGTGCGGACGCGCGGTGTCAGTTCACGTCGCCCATGAGCGCCTTGACCTTCTTGCGGTACATGTAGACCGCGATGCCCGCGATGACCGCGAGGGTGGCCTCCATGGCGACCACGCCGGTCTTGTTGAGGTCGACGCCCGCCGTGGAAAGCAGGCCGGTGGTGCAGTCACCGGCGGTCACGGCGAGGAACCAGACGCCCAGCATCTGCGAGGCGTACTTCTGCGGGGCCATCTTCGTGGTGACGGACAGGCCGACCGGGGAGACGCACAGCTCACCGACGGTGTGCATGAAGTAGATCGCGACCATCCAGTACGCGCCGACCTTCTGGCCGTCCGCCGCCATCGTGAGCGGGATCAGGAAGACGAAGAACGACGCGCCGACCACGACCAGACCGGAGGCGAACTTCGTGACCGTGCTCGGCTCCTTGCCCGTGCGGTTCAGCGCCAGCCAGATCCAGGCGACGACCGGGGCCAGGGCCATGACCAGGACCGGGTTGACCGACTGGTACCAGGAGACCGGGAAGTCGAAGCCGAGGATCGACGTGTCCGTGGAGTTCTTGCCGAACAGGGCCACGGTGGACGCGCCCTGGTCGTAGATCATCCAGAAGACGGCGGCGGCCACGAAGAACCAGATGTAGGCCGTCATCTTGGACTGCTCGACCTGGGTCAGCTCCTTGTCGCGCTTGATGCGCGCGAGGACCCAGATCGGGATGATGAGACCGGCGATGGTGATCGGGACGATGGCCCAGTTCAGGGTGTAGACACCGGTGCCGACCGCGACGCCGTAGAAGACCACGGCGGCGATGACCCACAGCATGGCCTTGCGCACCAGGCCCATCAGCTCCGGCTTCGCCACCGGCTTCGGCACGACGCTGCTGCGCTCGCTCAGGTGGCGGCCGCCGAGCAGGAACTGCACCAGGCCGAGGCCCATGCCGAGGGCGGCGAGGGCGAAGCCCAGGTGCCAGTTGACCTTCTCGCCGACGGTGCCGATGGCGAGCGGCGCGATGAAGGCGCCCAGGTTGATGCCGATGTAGAAGACCGTGAAGCCGCCGTCGCGGCGGGGGTCGTCCGGGCCGTTGTAGAGGTGGCCGACCATCGTGGAGATGTTGGCCTTCAGGAGGCCGGAGCCGATCGCCACGAGGACGAGGCCGAGGAAGAACATCACCTGGCCCGGCAGCGCGAGCGTGATGTGACCGGCCATGATCACCAGGGCGGCGATCGTGATCGTCTTGCGCGGGCCCCACAGGCGGTCCGCGAACCAGCCGCCCGGCAGGGCGAGCAGGTACACCATGGCCATGTAGATCGAGAAGATCGCCGTGGCCGTGGCGGCGTTCATGTCCATGCCGCCGGGTGCGACCAGGTACAAGGGGAGCAGGGCCTTCATGCCGTAGAAGCTGAAGCGCTCCCACATCTCGGTCATGAAGAGAGTGGCCAGGCCGCGGGGGTGGCCGAAGAAGGTCTTCTCGGAGCCAGGAGCGCTGGCCGAGTCCTTCGTCAGGCTGGACGCCATGGGTCGATCCTCGGGGGTGTCGGGACGCGCGCGGCTGAGGGCCGTGGGCGCGCCCGGTGGGGGGCGGTCGGCACCGGCGCCGTTCCGCCCGCCCCCTCGCCTGACGGGGGTTTCGTTCCGCTGCGCGGAGCCGAGGGGCGGAGACACCGAGATCCACACCCCGGGACGCATCGTCGCGTGCGGGGCCCGACCACAGGTCATTCCTTCCGGGCTGGTGAACACCAGCCCGCACACAGAAGAGACCTTCAGCGCGTGCGGCCGAAGGTCTTCGAGTGCTGCTACAGGCTTCTCGTCACCATACGCCACGACACTTCGGCATTTGGAAGGACTTGAGAGATGGATCACAGGTGACGCAGGAACCAACGGCACACATTCCAAGGTGTCTACGAGACCACCCCAAGGATCACATGCCGGAGCGGTCGACTCCGCTCTCCGGGCCCCGCACCTGCCCGGGCGCGCGGCGATCACCCCTCGACGCTGGTCCGGCGCGGACTACCATCACCCCATGACCCGTGTACTGCTCGCCGAGGATGACGCGTCCATCTCGGAGCCGCTGGCCCGCGCCCTGCGCCGCGAGGGCTACGAGGTCGAAGTGCGAGAGGACGGCCCGACCGCGCTCGACGCCGGGCTCCAGGGCAGCGTGGACCTGGTCGTGCTCGACCTGGGGCTGCCCGGCATGGACGGCCTCGAGGTCGCCCGGAGGCTGCGCGCCGAGGGGCACACGGTGCCGATCCTCATCCTCACGGCGCGCGCCGACGAGGTGGACACGGTCGTCGGCCTCGACGCGGGCGCCGATGACTACGTCACCAAGCCCTTCCGCCTCGCCGAGCTGCTCGCCCGGGTCCGGGCGCTGCTGCGGCGCGGCGCCACGGAGCCGGCCCAGCCGCCCGCCACGCACGGCGTGCGCATCGACGTGGAGTCGCACCGGGCCTGGATGGGCGAGGAGGAACTCCAGCTCACGGCGAAGGAGTTCGACCTGCTGCGGGTCCTGGTGCGGGACGCGGGGCGCGTGGTCACCCGGGACCAGCTGATGCGCGAGGTCTGGGACACCACCTGGTGGTCCTCCACCAAGACCCTCGACATGCACATCTCCTGGCTGCGCAAGAAGCTCGGCGACGACGCGGCGAACCCCCGCTACATCGCCACGGTCCGAGGCGTCGGCTTCCGCTTCGAGAAGTCCTAGACCCACTGGGCCTCCCCCCCCTGCTGTGGGCAGCTGGTCCGCCCAGAGGGCGGAACGGGTGGGCACAGCCCGAAGCCGCCGGGTAACCGGGCACGGGGCGCCCGTGCCGGGGAGCGGCAGGCCCGCCGCCAGGCGCGGGGCACACTTGTCTGGTCCTACCCCCAGCCCGGCCGGAGGGCCCCGTGCGTCGCCGTCTCATCAACTCGACCCTCGCCGTCGTGCTCGTGGTGATCGCCGTCTTCGGCGTCTCCCTCGTGATCGTCGAGACCCGCACGATCAGCAACAGCGCCCAGGAGCGCGTGAACTCCGAGGCCGTCCGGCTCGCGAGCATCGTGGACAGCCGTCTGATCAGCGATGAACGCGTCAGCGGCGCGGTGCTGCGCGAGCAGGTCGACACCGAGCGCTACGCCCGCATCGAGATCCCAGGACGCGCCCCCATCGAGGTCGGCACCCGCCCCGAGGGCGACGTCATCCGGGCCACGGAGGACGGCGAGGAGGGCGAGAAGGTCACCGTCGAGGAGCCCCGCGCCGCGGTCACCCGGGAGGTGGGCCGCACCCTGCTGATCATCGGCGCCGTGGCCCTGCTCGCGATCGTCGCGGCGGTCCTGCTCGCCGTCCGCCAGGCGAACCGCCTCACCTCGCCGCTCACCGACCTCGCCTCCACCGCCGAGCGCCTCGGCTCCGGCGACCCGCGCCCACGCCACCGCCGCTACGGCGTCCCCGAGCTGGACCGCGTCGCCGACGTCCTGGACGGCAGCGCCGAGCGGATCGCCCGCATGCTCACCGCCGAGCGCCGCCTCGCCGCCGACGCCTCGCACCAGCTGCGCACGCCGCTGACCGCCCTTTCCATGCGCCTGGAGGAGATCACGGTCACGGACGACCTGGACACGGTGAAGGAGGAGGCGACGATCGCGCTCGCCCAGGTGGAGCGGCTCACGGACGTCGTGGAGCGGCTGCTCACCAACTCCCGGGACCCCCGCACCGGCTCCGCGGTCTCCTTCGACCTGGACGAGGTGATCAAGCAGCAGCTGGAGGAGTGGCGCCCGGCCTACCGCAGCGCGGGCCGCGCCATCGTCAGCTCCGGCAAGCGCCATCTGATGGCGGTGGGCACGCCCGGCGCGGTCGCGCAGGTCCTCGCGGCACTGATCGAGAACTCGCTGATGCACGGGGGCGGCACCGTCGCCCTGCGCACCCGCGTCACCGGCAACCAGGCGGTCGTCGAGGTCACCGACAGCGGCCCCGGGGTGCCCGCCGACCTCGGCGCGCGGATCTTCGAGCGCACCATCAGCGGCCGCAATTCGACGGGGATCGGCCTCGCGGTGGCCCGGGATCTGGCCGAAGCGGACGGGGGCCGGCTGGAGATGCTCCAGGCGAAGCCGCCGGTGTTCGGCCTCTTCCTGTCGCGCACGCCCGCGTACAAGGGCGAGCGGGACGACCGCGACCAGGAGCACGGCCGGGACGACACGGTCCGCTGAGCGGCCGGGGCCGCTCCGGCCCTCGCAGCCCCCGGAGCCATCAGGCCGAGCCGCGCGTGCCCGTAGCCGTGGGGCGCTCCGCTCCGCCCTCGGCCGTCTCGGCGTCCTCCAGGAACGATTCCGCGTCCGCGACGGCCGCCCGCGCGGGCAGCGCCCGGAACACCCAGGTCCGGTACGACCAGAAGCGGAACAGCGTGGCGATGCCCATGCCGAGGAACTTGAAGACGTTCGACTGGAGCCTGCTGTCCCAGTCGAACCAGTACGTCGCGACGTACAGGACGCCGTTCTCGATGATCGCGCCGACCACGCTGAACAGCAGGAAGAGCGTCAGCTCCTTGGTGCGCCCGCTCTTGTCCCGGTCACGGTAGGTGAAGTACCGGAACCCCAGGTAGTTGCAGCAGATCGCGACGGTCGTCGCGATCAGGCTCGCGCGCACCACCTGGAGATCGGTGACGTGCCGTACGAGATTGAAGACGGCGAAGTTGATCAGGGTTCCCACGGCGCCGACGGCCCCGAACTTGGCCACTTCGCGTGTGAGCTGGTCCAGTCGCCCCCGCAGTGCGGCGCGGTCCGTCATGGTTGGTCGCCCCAGCCCCCGTGTCGGTGTCAGTCGGTCATCGCGGCCGGGTGCCCGGCGCCGTCGACGGGATTCCTCGTCCGCCTGTTCGCGGTTTCCCCGATCACGTCAACCCAGCCATGCTAACCAGCGACCCCGCGCGGCGCGCGAGGGCGCCGTCAGTCCGTGGCACGGCTGTGACGCCAGAGCACGGGATCGGGCCGTTCCCGGATGGCCGATACCCTGTGGGTGTGACGTTCCCGGTAGTCGGCATGGTCGGCGGGGGGCAGCTCGCTCGTATGACCCACGAGGCGGGCATCCCGCTAGGCATCAGGTTCAAGCTCCTCAGTGACACTCCGCAGGATTCCGCGGCGCAGGTCGTCAGCGACGTCGTCATCGGCGACTATCGCGACCTCGACACGCTGCGTGACTTCGCGCGGGGCTGCGACGTGATCACCTTCGATCACGAACACGTACCCACCGAGCACCTACGGGCCCTGGAGGCGGACGGCATCCCCGTCCGCCCGGGGCCCGACGCGTTGGTGCACGCCCAGGACAAGGGGGTGATGCGCGCGAAGCTGGACGAGCTCGGGGTGCCCTGCCCCCGCCACCGCATCGTGAGGGACCCGGCGGACGTCGTGGCCTTCGCCGCGGAAGGGGCCCCGGAGGGTACGGAGGGTGACGGATTCCCGGTCATCCTGAAGACCGTGCGCGGCGGGTACGACGGCAAGGGCGTGTGGGTCGCGCGCTCCGCCGCCGACGCCGCCGAGCCGTTCCGCGCGGGCGTGCCGGTCCTCGCCGAGGAGAAGGTCGACTTCGTACGGGAGCTGGCGGCGAACGTCGTGCGCTCGCCGCACGGCCAGGCCGTGGCCTACCCGGTCGTGGAGTCCCGGCAGGTCGACGGGGTCTGCGACACCGTGATCGCGCCCGCCCCCGACCTCAGCGACGAACTGGCCGGTCAGGCCCAGGAGCTGGCCCTTCGCGTGGCCCAGGAGCTGGGCGTCGTCGGGCATCTCGCCGTCGAGCTGTTCGAGACCCGCGACGGCCGCGTCCTGGTCAACGAGCTCGCGATGCGACCGCACAATTCCGGCCACTGGAGCCAGGACGGCGCCGTGACCTCCCAGTTCGCCAACCACGTCCGCGCCGTGCTCGACCTGCCCCTCGGCGACCCGCGCCCGCGCGCGAAGTGGACGGTCATGGCCAACGTCCTCGGCGGCGACTACCCCGACATGTACGCCGCGTACCTGCACTGCATGGCGCGCGACCCGCAGCTGAAGATCCACATGTACGGCAAGGACGTGAAGCCCGGCCGCAAGGTCGGACACGTCAACACCTACGGCGACGACCTGGACGAGGTCCTTGACCGCGCCCGTCACGCTGCCGGCTACCTCAGAGGAACGATCACCGAATGACCTCCCCCGCTGTCGGCATCGTGATGGGTTCGGACTCCGACTGGCCCGTCATGGAGGCCGCCGCCAAGGCCCTCGACGAGTTCGAGATCGCGTACGAGGTGGACGTGGTGTCCGCGCACCGCATGCCGCACGAGATGATCGCGTACGGCGAGCACGCCGCCGACCGCGGTCTGAAGGCGATCATCGCGGGCGCGGGCGGCGCCGCCCACCTGCCCGGCATGCTCGCCTCCGTGACCCCGCTGCCCGTGATCGGCGTGCCGGTCCCGCTGAAGTACCTCGACGGCATGGACTCCCTGCTCTCCATCGTGCAGATGCCCGCGGGCGTGCCGGTCGCGACGGTCTCGGTGGGCGGCGCCCGCAACGCGGGGCTGCTCGCCGCGCGGATGCTCGCCGCGCACGACGCCGAACTCCTCGGCCGCATGCGGGAGTTCCAGCAGGACCTGAACGACCAGGCGACGGAGAAGGGCAAGCGGCTGCGCGCCAAGGTCGAGGGGGCGGGTTCCGGATTCGGCTTCGGGTCGGGAAAGTAATCCCATGACGAAGCTGCCTGAGTCCCTGGCCGAAGCCCGCTCCCTGCTCGCCGAGTTCCCCGTCGTGGACGGGCACAACGACCTGCCGTGGGCGCTGCGCGAGAAGGCCGGGTACGACCTCGACTTCCTGGACATCGCCGCCGACCAGGCGGGACGGCTGCACACGGACCTCGCCCGGCTGCGCTCGGGCGGCGTCGGCGCGCAGTACTGGTCGGTGTACGTGCGCACCGACATGGCGGGCGACGACGCGGTCAGCGCGACGCTCGAACAGATCGACTGCGTGGGGCGGCTGCTCGACCGCCACCCCGGGGACCTGCGCCGCGCGCTGACCGCCGCCGACATGGAGGCGGCGCGCGGCGAGGGCCGGATCGCGTCCCTGATGGGCGCCGAGGGCGGCCACTCGATCAACAACTCCCTGGCCACGCTGCGGGCGTTCCACGCCCTCGGCGTGCGGTACATGACCCTCACGCACAACGACAACATCGCGTGGGCGGACTCGGCGACCGACGAGCCCGGCGTGGGCGGCCTCTCCGCGTTCGGCCGTGAGGTGGTCACCGAGATGAACCGCCTGGGCATGCTGGTGGACCTCTCGCACGTGGCGGCGACGACGATGCGGGCGGCCCTGGACACCTCGGTCGCGCCGGTGATCTTCTCGCACTCCTCCGCCCGCGCGGTGTGCGACCACCCCCGCAACATCCCGGACGACGTCCTGGAGCGCCTGCCCGCGAACGGCGGCGTGGCGATGGCCACCTTCGTGCCGAAGTTCGTGCTCCAGGCGGCGGTCGACTGGACGCTGGCCGCCGACGCCAACATGCGCGCCCACGGCTTCCACCACCTCGACACCACCCCCGAGGCGATGAAGGTGCACGCCGCCTTCGAGGAGTCGACGCCGCGCCCGATCGCCACCGCCGCGACGGTCGCCGACCACCTCGACCACATGCGCGAGGTCGCGGGCATCGACCACATCGGCATCGGCGGCGACTACGACGGCACGGCGTTCACGCCGTCCGGCCTCGACGACGTGTCGGGGTATCCGAACCTGATCGCCGAACTCCTCGACCGCGGCTGGTCGAAGGCCGACCTGTCCAAGCTGACCTGGCGGAACGCGGTACGGGTCCTGGGCGCGGCGGAGGACGTGGCCCGCGCGGAGGCCTCCCGCCGGGGGCCCTCGGTGGCGACGCTGGAGCAGCTGGACGGCGACGCGGGCCGCTGACACGCGTCGCTGACGCGGCGTCATAAGGGGTGAGGGGCGCGGCCATCGGGCCGCGCCCCTTCTTCGTTCCGCATTCTTGAATGATCGATCCAGAACCGCTATCGTCATCTCATCAAGTACTGAACCGATCGGTCCAAAACCGTGAAGCCCTTGAGGGAGACCGTCATGACCGAGACCGCGCGCACCGACGCCGAGCTGGCCCGTTCCCTGGCAGGGGACTTCACCAGCGCGTACGCCGAGGTGAACGGAGTCCGACTGCACTATGTGGAGGGCGGCAGCGGCGAGCCGCTCGTCCTGCTCGGCGGCTGGCCGCAGACCTGGTGGCAGTTCCACAAGATCATGCCCGAGCTCGCCCGCCGCCACCGCGTGCTCGCCGTGGACCTGCGCGGCATGGGCGGCTCGGCCAAGCCGGAGTCCGGCTACGACAAGAAGACGATGGCCCGGGACGTGTACGACCTCGTGCGCCACCTGGGCCACGACCGCGTGGACATCGCCGGGCACGACATCGGCGCGATGGTCGGGTACGCCTTCGCCGCCAACCACCCCGAGGCCGTCCGGAAGCTGGCCCTGCTGGACGTGGCCCACCCGGACCGGACGTTCCAGGACCTGCCCATGCTCCCCGCGGCCGGACCCGACTGGGAGTCCAGGCCGGTGCCCGGGGTCTACCTGTGGTGGTTCGCCTTCAACCAGGTCAAGGGGCTGCCCGAGCGCCTCATAGAGGGCCGCTCGCGCCTCCTGATCGACTGGCTCTTCGACTACATGACCAAGGACCCCGCGTCGATCGACGACCACGCCCGCGCCGTGTACGCCGACGCGTACGCGACGCCGGACGCGATCCGCGCGGGCAACGCCTGGTACCAGACCTTCTTCCAGGACTTCGCCGACTTCGAGACGTACGCGCCGGTGAGCCTGCCGATCCTCGGCGTCGCGGGCGGCGACAACGAGGGCTACCTGCGCGACCGCCTCGCCGCGCACGGCACGGACGTGCGCGTGGCCGCGCTCGCCGACAGCGGCCACTACCTGCCGGAGGAGCGCCCCGAGGAAGTGACCGCCCTGCTCACGGAGTTCTTCGCCTGATCCGCTCACGACGACGGCCCCCGGCATGTCGCCGGGGGCCGCGTTGTCTGTGCTGGTTCTCGCGCAACCCCCGCTACGGCAGGTTGCGGGCCATCACGATCCGCTGCACCTGGTTCGTGCCTTCATAAATCTGCGTGATCTTGGCGTCGCGCATCATGCGCTCGACCGGGTAGTCACGGGTGTAGCCGTAGCCGCCGAGGAGCTGGACGGCGTCCGTGGTGGCCTCCATGGCGATGTCGGAGGCGAAGCACTTGGCCGCGGCGCCGAGGTAGGTGAGGTCGGCGTCGCCGCGCTCGGAGGCCGCGGCGGCCTGGTACGTCAGGGCGCGGGCCGCGGAGATCTTCATGGCCATGTCCGCGAGCATGAACTGGATGCCCTGGAAGTCGGCGATCGGCTTGCCGAACTGCTTGCGCTCCTTGACGTACCCCTTGGCGTAGTCGAGGGCGCCCTGCGCGATGCCGAGGGCCTGGGCCGCGATGGTGATGCGGGTGTGGTCCAGGGTCATCATCGCCGTGGCGAAGCCGGTGCCCTCCGCGCCGATCATGCGGTCGGCGGGGATGCGCACGTTGTCCAGGTAGACCTCGCGGGTGGGGGAGCCCTTGATGCCGAGCTTCTTCTCCGGGGCGCCGAAGGACACGCCTTCGTCGGACTTCTCGACGACGAAGGCCGAGATGCCCCGGGAGCGCTTCTCCGGGTCGGTCACGGCCATGACCGTGTAGTACTCGCTGACGCCCGCGTTGGTGATCCAGCGCTTCACGCCGTTGAGGACGTAGTGGTCGCCGTCGCGCACGGCCTTGGTCTTCATGCCCGCCGCGTCCGAGCCCGCGTCCGGCTCGCTCAGACAGTACGAGAACATCGCGTCGCCCTTGGCGAGCGGCGTCAGGTACTTCTTCTTCAGCTCCTCGGAGCCGGACAGGATGACGGGCAGCGAGCCCAGCTTGTTCACCGCGGGGATCAGGGAGGAGGACGCGCAGACGCGGGCCACCTCCTCGATCACGATGACGGTGGCGAGCGCGTCGGCGCCCGCGCCGCCGTACGACTCGGGCACGTGCACGGCGTGCAGGTCGGAGGCGACGAGGGCGTCCAGGGCCTCCTGCGGGAAGCGCGCCTCCTCGTCCACGGCGGCGGCGAACGGCTCGATCTTCGCCTCGGCGAGCGAGCGGATCGTGTCCCGGAGCATGTCGTGCTCCTCAGACGGGCGGTACAGGTCGAAGTCAGCCGATCCGGCCAAGGTCTCTCACGCTCCAAGGACGCTGCGGATGCTAATTACCGTTAAGTAACACGATGCGTACTCGAATTTTAGGCGGCTGGTCACGCCACGGATACGTGACCTTGACGACAGGGAAGAACGTGCCCGGTGAGGGGCCTGCGCACGCCCGACTATGCTCGGGCAGCGCACCTCGGCCGTCCACCTCTGGAGCACCCTCATGGCCCTGAAGATCACCGTGATCGGCACCGGCTACCTCGGCGCCACCCACGCCGCGGCCATGGCCGAACTCGGCTTCGAGGTCCTCGGGCTCGACGTCGTGCCCGAGAAGATCGACATGCTGCGGCGCGGCGAAGTCCCCATGTACGAGCCGGGTCTTCAGGAACTGCTCCGCGCCCACGTCGCGGGCATCGAGGGGTCCACCGGACGGCTGCGCTTCACCATGGACTGGGCGGAGGTCGCCGAGTTCGGCGACGTCCACTTCCTCTGCGTGAACACCCCGCAGAAACACGGCGAGTACGCCTGCGACATGAGTTACGTGGACGCCGCCGTCGACGCGCTCGCCCCGCATCTGCGCGGCCCCGCCCTCGTCGTCGGCAAGTCCACCGTGCCGGTCGGCAGCGCGGAGCGGATCGCGGCGCGCCTGGTCGGCCTCGCCCCCGCGGGCGCCGAGGTGGAGCTGGCCTGGAACCCGGAGTTCCTGCGCGAGGGCTTCGCCGTCAAGGACACCCTGCGCCCCGACCGGATCGTCGTCGGCGTGCGCGGCGAGCGGGCCGAGAAGCTCCTTCGCGAGGTGTACGCGACGCCCGTGGCGGAGGGCTCGCCCTTCGTCGTCACCGACTTCCCGACCGCGGAGCTGGTCAAGACCTCGGCGAACTCCTTCCTCGCCACGAAGATCTCCTTCATCAACGCCATGGCCGAGGTCTGCGAGGCGGCGGGCGGCGACGTCGTGAAGCTCGCCGAGGCCCTCGGGTACGACGACCGCATCGGCGCCAAGTTCCTGCGCGCCGGGATCGGCTTCGGCGGCGGCTGCCTGCCCAAGGACATCCGCGCCTTCATGGCCCGCGCGGGCGAGCTCGGCGCCGACCAGGCCCTCACCTTCCTGCGCGAGGTCGACTCGATCAACATGCGCCGCCGCGGCCACATGGTGGAGCTCGCCCGGGAGGCCGTCGGCGGCGGCTCCTTCCTCGGCAAGCGGGTCGCGGTGCTCGGCGCCACGTTCAAGCCGGACTCCGACGACGTGCGCGACTCGCCCGCCCTGAACGTGGCTGGGCAGATCCACCTCCAGGGCGGCCAGGTCACCGTCTACGACCCCAAGGGCATGGACAACGCCCGCCGCCTGTTCCCGACGCTCGGGTACGCGCCCACGGCCGAGGACGCCGTGCGCGGTGCCGACGTCGTCCTGCACCTCACCGAGTGGCGCGAGTTCCGCGAGCTCGACCCCGAGGCGCTCGGGACCGTGACCGGGCACCGGGTGATCCTGGACGGGCGCAACGCGCTGGATCCGGGGCGGTGGCGTGCCGCCGGCTGGACGTACCGGGCGATGGGGCGGCCGGCGGCCTGAGGGGGCAGGGCTTGAGCAGCCCCCTGTTTTTTCGCCGCGGAGCGGCGGAGCGACGTGGGTGCGGCGTGCTGCTGGGAGGTGGGCGGGCGGGTGGGAAAGCCCGCCGCGGAGCGGCGGAGAGAGGCGCAGCCGCCGGGCAGGGGGCAGGCCGCCGGGCAAGGGCAGGCCCGCCGCGGAGCGGCGGAGCAGGGCCCGGTCAGCGGGGGCGCCCAGCCTTGCGGGACCGGTACGCGCGCATCTTGGCGCGCGCCCCGCACACCCCCATGTCACACCAGCGGCCCCGCCCGCCCGGGCTGCGGTCGTAGTACGCCCAGTGGCAGGTCACCGACTCGCACCCCTTGAGCCGGGCCCACGTCCCCGCCGCCACGGCCTCCGCGACGGCCGCCGCCACCCGCGAGGCCAGCGGCCCGGGGTCCACGGGGACGAGCTCCGCCGCGCCGTCGCCGGGGGAGACGCGCACCACCAGCGGTGCCCCGGCGAGGAGCTCGCCGAGCGGCCGTACCTCCTGGTGGGGAGCGTGCCCGGCGTGGGCGAGACACACCGCCCGCAGGGACTCGCGCAGCTCGCGCGCGGCGGGCACGTCGGCCGGGGCGAGCCCGAACCGCGCGCGCCCGGCGTCCGTGTCCAACGCGTCGGTGCCCGCCCCGATGTCCAGCGAGTTCACCAGGTCCTGGATCAGCGCGAGGCCCCCCGGCGCGGGCGCTCTGTCGTTCATGCTTGCGACGTTACCTCCTATGGGCCACCATGAGGTCACCGCATCCGTTACCGGAAGACGGCTTCTTCCAGTAACAACGAGAGGAGAGGTCATGTCGGCCACGCCCGCGTCCACGCCGGTCGCCACGCTGCGCAACGTCGTCCTGGACTGCCCCGACCCCCGCCGCCTCGCCGAGTTCTACGCGGCGGTCATCGGCGGCGAGATCGTCGAGGAGGAGGACTGGATCGACCTGGTGGCCCCCGGCCGCGTCAAGGTGTCGTTCCAGCGCGCCGAGAACTTCACGCCGCCCGAGTGGCCCCGCGCCGACGTCAACGGCCAGCAGCTCCACCTGGACCTGGACGCGGGCAGCACGATGGCCGAGCTCGAAGCCGCCCAGGAGCGCGTCATCGCGCTCGGCGCCCGCCCGCTCGACCTGGACGACGACGGCGGCAAGCGCGACTTCCGGGTGTACGCGGACCCGGCAGGCCACCCCTTCTGCCTCTGCCGCATCCCGGCGTAGCTCAGCCGTCCAGGCGAGTGATCGTCGCCGTCGACGCCTCCCTGCGCTCGCGCGCCGCCCGCGCGGTGAAGTCCGCGCCGCGCAGGGCGCGTTGGACGTTGCCCCAGGTGAGCGCCGCGATCTCGGCGTCGCTCCAGCCCCGGTCGAGCAGCTCCGCGACGAGGCGCGGGAAGCGCGAGGCGTCATCGAGCCCGTGCGGGTGCGCGGCCTCGGTGTCGTACGTCCCGGAGATCCCGACGCACTCAGGACCCGCGACGCGGCGTACGTGCTCCACGTGCTCCGCCACGTCCCGCACCGCCGGGCCCGTCTGCTCGGCCGCCAGCGGCACCAGGCACAGGCCCTTCGCCGCGCCCACGGCCTCAAGCAGGCCGTCGCCCAGGTTCGCCGGGTGCTCGCGCAGCGCCCGCGCCCCGGACCGGGTGAACAGGACCGGCGCCCGGGACACCCCGAGCACGCGCCGCGCCGTCTCCTCGGGCGCGCCGGACAGATCGGCGAGCACGCCGAGCCGGTTCATCTCCCGTACGACCTCCTCGCCGAAGGCGCTCAGACCGTCCGCGCCCGCCCACGACGTGCCGTCGAGCGTCAGCGCGCTCAGGCCGAGCGCGTGCAGCGAGCGCAGCGCGCCCAGCGAGTCACCGATGGCGCGGGCGCTCGCGGGGCCGACGACCGCGGCGATGCGGCCGTGGTTGCGGGCGTCGGCGGCCTCGGAGGCGTCACGGGCGAGCCGCAGGTCGTCGGCGTAGCGGGCCACGATGTGCCGCACCAGGTCGAGCAGTTCGAGCGTCGCGCTCACGGCGTGGTCGCCGACGACGTCGGCGGGCACGTGCAGCGACCAGAACTGCGCGCCAACGCCGCCCGCCCGCAGCCGAGGCACATCGGTCTCCAGACAGCTCTCGCCGGATTCCAGGTCGCAGTACGGCTGCGCCCGCAGGGCCCACGGCAGCCCGCTGTAGCCGTCCGCGACGGGATGCGCGGCCAGCAGCGCGTGCGCCCTGCCGAGTACCTCGTCGTCGAGCTCCGCCGCCTGTGGCCCGGCCTCGGCCGTGGCGTCCGGGGCGGGGGCGGGCGGCCGGTCGAGCTCGCCGGCCTCGGCCGTGGTGTCGAATTCGTCCTGGAGGTCCGCCATGGCAGCTCCGCGGGGATGGGAGGGGGCACCCGTACGCCGACCTGCGGCGTCGTGGGTCGTCGCACCACCGTGCCACGCCTGGCGCCGCGCTTCGCGGCGAGCGGGGCGTTCGGGGTACCCGGCCCCGTACACACGAACGTCGCGTGACCGAGGCCCGCGGTCACGCGACGTGGAGGGTGGCGACCGGCCCGGCGGCGCTCGCGCGCCGCGCCCGCCGCTCGCTCAGTTGCCCGAGACGGTGACCGTCTCGTCGTTGTTGAGCTGCTCGACCAGCTGCTTGACCTTCGCCTTGTCCCAGACGAGGTTGCCGCCGACCGAGCCGGAGATCGGCATGTTCATGGACTTGCCGTCGCCGCCCGTGACGCCCTTCATCGCCCAGAACATCGACGCCACGTCGAACAGGCCCATGTCCTTGTCCACGATCAGCGTGTCCAGGCCCGCGCCCATGGTCGGGTACAGCTTGAACGGGTTGATGACGGTCCCCGGCGTCGCCGCCTGGTTGGCGAGGGCCGCGAGGAACTTCTGCTGGTTCTTGGTGCGGTCCAGGTCGCTGCCCGGGAGCGCGTAGCGGGTGCGGACGAAGGCCAGGGCCTCCTCGCCGTTCAGCTTCTGCTTGCCCGCCTCGAAGTCGGCGCCGGACTTCTTGTCCTTGAAGCCCTTGGGGATGTTCATCTCCACGCCGCCGACCGCGTCCACGATCTTCGCGAAGCCGCCGAAGCCGATCTCCGCGTAGTGGTCGATGCGCAGGCCCGTGTTGGCCTCGACGGTCCGGACGAGCAGCTCGGGGCCGTCCTCGGCGTACGCGGCGTTGAGCTTGGTCTGACGCCCGGTGGCCGGGTAGAGCTTGCCGGACTCCGCGCCCTTGAAGGAGGGGATCGTGACGTTCGAGTCGCGCGGCAGCGAGATCATCGTGTTCCCGCCGTCGTCCGCGACGTGCAGGATCATCATCGAGTCGGTGCGCTTGCCTTCGGCGGAGCCGGTGTGGAGCTTCTTCTTCTCCTCGTCGGACATGCCCGCGCGGCTGTCGGAGCCGACGATCAGGTAGTTCGTGCCCTTGCCGCCCGCGGGCCGCTCGATCACCTTCGACAGGTCGACCTCGCGCTTGAGCTTGGAGTCCGCCCAGAAGTACGTGCTCACCGAGACCACGATCAGCAGGGCGAGGAACGTGACCAGGCCCCAGGTGATCCGCTTCTTCCAGTTCACCGGCGGCTTCGGCGGGCGCGGCGGCGCGGCCGGACCGCCCGGGCCCTGGCCCGGACCCCGCCCCGAGGGCGTGCCGTACACCTGGCCGGTGTTGTAGCCGCTGTCATAACCGTCCTGGCCCGGGTCGGGCGACTGGCCCTGCTGACCGGGCTGCCCCTGCGGGGGCCGCTGGTCGCGGTACAGGTCGTCGTACACGTTGTCGTCGTACGAGGGCTGGCGCGGCACGTCCGGCCGCTGGACGTGGCGCATCACGCGGGGGCCCTCGGGCTGGGGGCTGCCGCTGCCGTATCCGTGGCGGTCACCGTTCCGGTCGTTCCGCGCGTCTGGCCAATCGCTCATGTGGATTAGTGTGCAGTGCCGTGTGCCGTGCCTTACAGGGAGGGCGTGATTTCGGGTCAGTGCTGTTGCAGAGCTGTGGCAAAGCGCTTCGAACGGCGACGGACGGTGTTCGACATAGGGTGGAGGGCATGACAGATCAGGCCTCCCGTTCGGAATCGGAGATTCCGGGCAAGGTGACTTCGGCGTCCCGCACCACCCTCAGCCACATCATGACCCACGCCGACACCAACCTCCTCGGCTCGGTGCACGGCGGCGTGATCATGAAACTGGTGGACGACGCCGCGGGCGCCGTCGCCGGACGCCACTCCGGCGGTCCCGCCGTGACCGCCTCGATGGACGAGATGGCCTTCCTCGAACCGGTCAGGGTCGGCGACCTCGTCCATGTGAAGGCCCAGGTCAACTGGACCGGGCGGACCTCCATGGAGGTCGGCGTACGAGTGCTCGCCGAGCGCTGGAACGAGTCGACCCCCGCCCAGCAGGTGGGCTCCGCCTACCTCGTCTTCGCCGCCGTCGACGCCGACGGCAAGCCGCGGCTCGTGCCGCCGGTGCTGCCCGAGACCGACCGGGACCGGCGCCGCTACCAGGAGGCCCAGATCCGCCGCACCCACCGCCTCGCCCGGCGCCGCGCCATCAAGGAACTCCGCGAGGCCCGCGCCGCCGAGGGGTACGAGGACTAGCCGAAGGCCACGAGGACCGGCCGAAGGCCACGAGGACCGGCCGAGGACTAGCCGGGGACTACGGGCACACCACCTGGTCCCCCGTGACCGCGCCGAACTCGCCCTGGTGCGCGTCCTGTGCCCGTACCTTCCGCGCCCCGCGGAAATCCGCCCCCGCGAGCACCTTCAGCGTCGCCCCCTGGCCCTTCACGCGCCGCATCTCGCAGCCCGGCAGGGCGGTCGCCAGGGACTTCGCCGAGCGGTCCCAGCGCGGGTCGTACGCCACCACCGTGCGGGCCAGCGGCGCGGCGCCCTGGGGCAGGGGGACGGAGCCGGGCGCCCCGGTGGTGCGGAAGCCGCTCGCGCGCAGCGCCGCGTCCACCCGCCGCCCGAGCCCCGACGCCCGCGTGCCGTTGTCCACCTGCACCCGGATCAGCTCCGGCGACACCGGCACCAGGGCCGCCCGGGGCCGCGCGCGGTGCGGCGCGAGCGGCTTGTCGTCGCGCAGCGCCTGGAAGAGCTTCCCCGACTTCTCCGGGTCCCACTTCAGCGTCGACCCGACCCCCGGGATCAGCTGCCCCTTGCGGGCCAGCGGCACGGTCGTGAACTCCGACGACGACGGCGAGAAGCTCCGCATGGCACGGCCGAGCGCCAGCATGTCCTCGGTGCCGAAGCCCTTGTCCGCCCGTACCGAGCCCAGCAGCGTCTTCGTCACGTCCTGGAACTTGACCGGATTCAGCAGGACGCCGCTGCTCGTCGCCTTCGCGATGAGCGCCGCGAGGAAGCGCTGCTGGCGCTGCATCCGCCCCAGGTCGGCGGCTCCGTCGATGTGCCGGGAGCGCACGTACTGAAGGGCCTCGCCGCCGTTCAGGCGGTGCGTGCCGACGGGCAGGTCCAGGCCGGTGTAGGAGTCCTTCAGGGGGCGCACGGTGCAGATCTCCACGCCGCCGAGGACGTCGACCGTCTCCATGAAGCTGGTGAAGTCGACCTCCAGATAGTGGTCGATCTTCACCTTCGTCATGCGTTCGACCGTGCGGACCGTCAGGTTCGGGCCGCCCTCCGCGTACGCCGCGTTGATCTTGACGGGGTGTGAGCGGTGGTGCTTCCTGGAGTTCTGGTCGACGTGCGGCGGCAGCTCCGCGTACGAGTCCCGGGGCAGGCTCACCACGCTCGCGCGGTCCCGGTTCGCCGAGATGTGCACGATCATGATCGTGTCCGTGCAGTGGCAGGGCGCGCCGCCCAGGCGGTACTTCTTCTTCTCCGCGCGGCTGATCTTGTCGCGCCCGTCGGTGCCGACGAGCAGCACGTTCATGCCGTGGCCGCCCTCGGGGCGGTTCTTCATGTCCTTGAAGGCGTCGACGCGCCTGATGCCGGTGTCCAGGCTGCTGATCACCCCGTGCCCGATGCCCGCGGCGCCGAGCACCGTCACGGACAGCGCGGTCGCGATCCGCATGGCCCACCGGGGCCGCCGCCGCCCCCGCCGGGCCGCGGCTCCGCCGCCCTGGCGCGGTGGCCGCGACGGCCGCGGGGGCGGCGGGCGGCGCGGGGGCGGGGCGGGGGAGCGGTGCGGTGCGGGCACGTGCGAGGACACCTCCGCGGTCGCGGCTGGGCCGGGGGACGGCTAGAACGGTAGGCCCATACGATCTGCGGCCCGGGGTAGCGACCCGGACGGCGCGCGCCCGTGTCCCCCGTTCGCGGTAACGTGACGCCCGACGCGGCGCTCGCAGCGCTCGCGGTGCTGTCCGGGGGCTCCCCCGGATTCCGGGCCGAGACACGAGAAGGAAACTCCGCACGTGAATTCTGACGGTCAGCCTCCCGCCGTCTCCGTGATCATGCCGGTCCTCAACGAGGAGCGGCACCTGCGCGAAGCCGTGCGCGCGATCCTGAAGCAGGAGTACGCGGGCGAGATGGAGGTCGTCGTCGCGCTCGGCCCCTCCACCGACCGCACGGACGAGATCGCCGCCGAACTGGTCGCGGAAGACCCCCGTGTGCACACGGTCCCGAACCCGACGGGACGCACGCCCGCAGCGCTGAACGCCGCCATCAAGGCCTCGCGCCACCCGGTCGTGGTGCGCGTGGACGGCCACGCCGCGCTCTCGCCGGGCTACATCACGACCGCCGTGCGCCTCCTGGAGGAGACCGGCGCGATGAACGTCGGCGGCATCATGCACGCCGAGGGCGAGAACGACTGGGAGCGCGCCGTCGCGGCCGCCATGACGTCGAAGATCGGCGTCGGCAACGCCGCCTTCCACACGGGAGGCGAGGCGCAGCAGGCCGAGACCGTCTACCTCGGCGTCTTCCGGCGCGAGGCCCTGGAGCGGCAGGGCGGCTACAACGAGGAGTTCATCCGCGCCCAGGACTGGGAGCTCAACTTCCGGATCAGGGAAGCGGGCGGCCTCATCTGGTTCTCGCCCGAGCTGAAGGTCTCCTACCGCCCGCGCCCCAGCGTGAGGGCCCTCGCCAAGCAGTACAAGGACTACGGCCGCTGGCGTCACGTCGTCGCCCGCTACCACGAGGGCTCCATCAACCTGCGCTACCTCGCGCCGCCGACCGCCGTCTGCGCGATCGCCGCGGGCCTGGTCGTGGGCGCCGCCGTGACGCCGTGGGCCCTGGTCGTCCCCGGCGGCTATCTGGCGGCGATCGTCGCCGGGTCCGTGCCCGCGGGCAAGGGCCTGCCCCTGAAGTCACGCCTGCGCATCCCCGTCGCGCTCGCGACCATGCACATGTCGTGGGGCTGGGGCTTCCTCACCAGCCCCCGCTCGCTCGCCAGGAAGGTCATCGCCTCGCGCCGCCCCGCGGTCCTGGGCGAGACCCAGGAGGCCTGAGCCCCGCCGAGCCTCTCAAGGAACGCGCCGAAGGGTCCCGTACGTACATGAGGTACGTGCGGGACCCTTCGCGCGGTCCGGTGTCCTACCAGGTGAAGTTCGGGTCGACCTTCATGCACGCCTTCGTGTCGGAGCCGTTCAGGGCGTCCGCCGACGCCGGGGTGGAGTCGTCCTGCTTCTTCGCCTTCTTCGGCTTGTCGCCCTCGCGCCAGTCGGCGCCCACGACCAGCGTGATCCCCGAGACGTCCGTCGACTTCCTTACCGAACTCAGCGGCAGGCCCAGGGACTTGGCGACCCGCTGGGCGTCGCCCTCCAGGTCGACCGTGGGGTAGCGGATGACCGTCCGCGCCTCCGTGAGGGCCGACGACGTGTCCGGCGCCGCCTTCGTGAAGCCCTTGTCCGTGAGCAGCCCCGCGACCGTGCTCGCCCGGCGGCTGACCGGCGGCTCGGTGGCGGTGCGGGTGCCGTTCTGGACCTGGAGCGCGATGTCGGCGTCCGGCGCCGCCGGGTCGTCGGACAGCTTCTCCTTCGGCTTCTTCCGCTTGTCCTTGCCGTCCAGGGCGATGTCGTCGCGGACCAGGCGGAACAGCTGCTCGGCGTCGCCCGGCTTGGGCACCACGCGGGGGCCCGAGTACTCGAACGGCATGGTGGTCGTCGTCGTCCGCTCCGGCGCGACCTTCTTGAGCTCGTTGCCGAGGTCGTACAGCTTGATCACGGAGCCGAGGCCGGGGTCGACCTTCAGCGCCCTGGTGGCGTTCTCGGCGAGCTTGCGCAGCCGGTTGGGGCTGGTCAGGCTCGCGTTCTCGCGGAGCGTGCGGACCAGCGAGTTCATGTACATGTGCTGGGCCTTGGCGCGGCCGATGTCGCTGCCGTCCTCGAAGCCGTAGCGCGTGCGCAGCCACTGGAGGGCCTGCTCGCCCTGGATCTTCGTGGTGCCCTTCTCCAGCTTCAGGCCGGAGCCCTTGCCCGCGCTGGTGCGCGAGTGGATGTTCTTGTCCACGCACACGGGGACGCCGCCGACGGCGTCGGCCATCGACACCACGCCCGCGAAGTCGACCATCATGAAGTGGTCGATGCGGATGTTGGTCAGCTTCTCCCAGGTGGCGACCGTGCAGCCGGGGCCGCCGCGCCGCAGGGACTCGTTCGTCATCGTGCGCGGACCGCTCTCCTCGTACACCTTGCCGTCGTCCGGGTCGGTGCACTTGGGGATGGTCAGGAGCGTGTCGCGGGGCATGCTGATCACCGACATGTTGCTGCGGTCGGCCGACAGGTGCAGCAGCATCTGCACGTCCGCGAGCGGGGGGCCGCCGAAGGTGTCCTTGGCGCCGCCGAGCTTGCGGTTCTCCTTGGAGTCCCGGGCGTCCGAGCCGATCAGGAGGATGTTCAGGGGGGTCTGGCCCGCCGAGTTGGGCGTGGGCGCGGGGGCCCGCTGGTCGGCCAGGTTCAGGTCGTCGGTCTCCAGGTTGCTGTTCAGGTGCTGGTAGTAGAGGTATCCGGCGCCGGCCGTGCCCAGTATCAGCACCGACAGGACGATCGCCGACCAGCGAAGCACCCGCCGCTTGCGCCGCGGGCCGCGCGGTGGCCCGTCCCCTTCCGGCGCCGCGGCGGCGGCCTCGCCCCCGTCCTTGGGGTCCTTGGGCCGCGGCGCCCGGCCTCTCGCGCCGCCGCGGGTACGGGCCCGGCGCGCCCCGCCCTTGGACCGGCCCGCCTCGCCCCCGCCGCCTTCGGTGGGAGCGCTCTCCGCGCGGGCGTCCCCGGAATCCCCGACCTTCGGACCGCCCTTCGGACCGCCCCGCGAACCGCCTTTTGAGCCGCCGCTCGCTTTCCGGGCGCCCCGGGTGTCCGCCCCCGTGGACATCCCCTCCCCGCGCACGCTGTTCTGCCCCATCCCCTGTCCCTCCCCGCCGTGCTTCCCAAGTGTGGCCGTACCGCGCCCCGTTGCGGCACTGTGCCGCCGCCCCGGTGCCGGAGCGAAACATCCCGCTTCCACCACCGGGGCGTCCTGTCAGACGCGAAACGAACGCTTCAGGTCACTTGGCACACACGGTTTTGTCGGCCTCGACCCGCTGGACGCCGTCCGGCGCCTTCGACGGTGCCTTGATGGGCGTCCCCGCGCCCTTGAAGTCGGCACCGAGGGTCAGCACGATCGCCGGGAGCCCCTGCGCGTTCTTCTCGCTCTTGCCCGGCTTCAGCGCGGCCGCGGGCAGCCCCATGAGGTCGGCGAGCTTGCGGGCCTCGTCGGCCTGGGCGGCGCCGTACTCCACGGTGGTCTTGCGCAGGTTCGAGGGCGCGTTGCCGAGCTGGCTGGACTTCGTCACGCCCTCAGTGTTCTGCAGCCAGCTGAGAGTTTCCTGAGCGGCGCCGTTCTTCTGGCTGCCGTTGTAGATGTCGACGCGGACGTCGGCGGCCTCCGCGCGCGGGCCCTTGAGCCGCGCGGCCACGGCGGCCTTCTCCTTCTTCTCCTGCTTCTTGACCTCGGTCAGCGACACGTCCTCGCGCATCATCGAGAACAGCTCGGCGGACTTGGCCTCGTTCAGGACGACCGTGACGGGCTTCTTCTCGGCGGGGTTGTCGACCACCGGGGCCGTCGCGAAGGTCAGGTTCTTCATGTCGAGCTTGCCGAGCTCCATGCCCAGGTCGCGGAGTTTCATTATGTCGGCGATCTTGGAGTCGACGGTGAGCGCCTTCGTGCCCGCTTCCGCCAGACTTATCATCTTCTTCGGGTTCGTCAGGGTGTCGTTCGACTTCAGCTTGCGCATCAGCGAGCTGAGGAACTGCTGCTGGAGCTGGATCCGGCTCAGGTCACCGCCGTTGCCCACGGTGTACCGGGTCCGGACGAACGCCAGCGCGTCCTCGCCCTCGATCGAGTGCTCGCCCGCGGGCAGCTTCAGATGCGACTTGGGGTCGTCGATGTCCTTGGCGAGGCACACGTCCACACCGTCGACCGCGCTGGACAGCGTCTTGACCGCGTTGAAGTCCGCCACCATGAAGTGGTCGAGCTTTATGCCGGTGATCTTCGTGACCGTGCGCATGACGCAGCTGGGCGTGCGCTCGTTCTGTCCGAGGCTCTCGTTGAAGCGGACCTTCCGCGAGCCCGGGATGGTCTTCGTGGAGCCGTCGTCCTGCTTGGTGGGGCAGTCCGGGATGTCCGTGATCATGTCGCGCGGGATGCTCAGGGCCGTCGCGTTGGAGCGGTCCTTGGAGACGTGCAGCAGCAACGTGGTGTCCGCGTGCCCGACGCTGCCCTCGTCGCCGTAGCCCTTGTTGCCCGAGCCGCTGCGCTTGTCCGTGCCGATGAGGAGGATGTTGATGGCGCGGTCCTTGCTGAACCCGCCGGTGCCCGCGCCGTCGTCGGAGACGGACGTGATGTTGTCGTTCAGGTGCTGGTAGTACAGATAGCCGCCGACGCCGACCGCGATGATCACGAAGGCGACCGAGCCGCCCGTCCACGCCAGTATCCGCTTGCCCGTGGACTTCTTCTTCTTGCCCTTCTGCTTGCGGCGCCCGCCCGCCGCCTCCGGCTGCGCGGCGCGCCGCCTGCGCTGTCCGGGCACCTGCTCGGGGCCGCCGCCGCGGCCTCCCGGGCGCTCGGCGGCGCGCGGTCCCTGCCGGGACTGGCCCTGCTGGGGGGCGCCCGTGCGCGGCGCCGATCTGCGGGGGCCGGGCACGCCCGTCGGCGCCGACTGCTCTGCGGAAGGGCTCAGTCGCAGCTCGTAGTCGCCGGTCTGCGGGTTGAGCACCCACTGGTCTGCGGGGTCGATGTCGTCAGCCCGCCCACGGCCTTGCGCGTCCACGGTTGTTTGCGTCCTCCGTCAGGGCCACGCGGCGCCTTTCCCCCCTCTAAGTAAGGCGCTCGGTCAGTCATGCCAACGGTGTGCGGCCGTACGCGGCCGGACACCGGATCGGCTCACACTATCCGCCCAGTTCAGCCTCCAACGACGCCGGTGACAAATTCCACTCCCCTACAACTGGGCAATCCGCCCGATTTCTTTGACGAAGTGGCCTCCGGCCCCGCCCCGGCCTTACGCGCAGCCCGACCGGGCGGCCGTGTTGCCCCGGAAAGTGGGGGCCGGACTCGGCGTCCGCGTGGGGTCGTCGGGCTTCTCGTCGCTCCACGCGCCGTCCTCGGAGGCCTCTTCGCCCTCTTCGTCGCTTTCGTATCCCGCGCCGTCCTCCCCGTTTTCCTCCCCTTCCTCCCCGGATTCCCTTTCGTACTTCCCTTCGGAACCCTCCTCGTACGACGTACGCGCCGAGGTGGCCGGCCCCTTGCGGGTCACCTGGACCGGCTCGTCCTCGCGCAGCCGTCCGAAGAGTTCGTCGGCGGCGGGCTCCACCAGCTCGTCCCGGTTCGCGTCGTAGGCGTAGCTGCGGCGCGGCACGGTGAGGAACTGCACCCGTTCCGTGGGGATGCCGCGCAGGCCGCGCACCAGCTCGTACAGGCTGCGCAGACTCGCGAGCCCGGGGTCCGTGGTGAGCGAGGAAGTGGCCGCGTCGAGGACCGGATAGAGCTTCACCGGGTTCAGCAGGACATCGTTGCCGCGCACCTTGTTGACGAGCGCGCCGAGGAATTCCTGCTGCCGGTCCATGCGTTCGGTGTCGCTGCCGTTGCCGAGCGACTTGCGGGCGCGCACGAATCCGAGCGCCTGCTCGCCGTCGAGCGTGTGCCGCCCCGCGGCGAGCCGCAGCCGCGCGTCGGCGTCGTCGACGGGCTCCTTCAAACACACCTCGACGCCGTCGACCGCGTCGACCATGTCCTTGAACCCGGCGAAGTCCACGACCATGTGATGGTCGATCCGGATGTTCGTGAGCTTCTCCACCGTACGGATCGTGCAGGCCGTGCCGCCGAACTCGAACGCCCAGTTGAACTGCGCGAATTGGGCCTTCGTGCGGGAGCCGTCCGGGCGGCGGCAGCTGGGGATGCGCACCATCAGGTCACGCGGCAGCGACACGGCCGTCGCGCTCTGCCGGTCGGCGGCCAGGTGCAGCAGGATCGTGGTGTCCGAACGCTGGGTGCCGAGGTCGCGGCCGTACGCGCGGTTGCCGCGCCCGGAGCGGGTGTCGGAGCCGATCAGGAGGATGTTCTGCGCGTCGTGCACGAGCGGGGTGGGCCGCTCCTTCTCGTAGCGCGCGAGTTCGGCGGCGGCGCCGGTGTCCTCGGTGATGTTCCCGTCGAGCTTCTGGTACACCGCCCACCCGGCGCCCCCGGCCGCCAGCACCAGCACGGCCGTGACCACCGCGGCGTACCGCAGCCAGCGGCGCCTGCGGCGGCGCGAGCCGAGCCCCGTCGGACTCGCCCCCGCGCCCGGTCCGTACGTCGTGTCGGTCACGTGTGAGTCCACCCCTCGTGGCGGCGTCGGCGAATGGCGCTCTTACGACCATGGACCGGGGAGGGGAGGGGGGCTCGCGGATGCTGAGCCGAACGGGTGACGGACGGCGAGGTGTTTCAGCCTGTCCGGCGTTTGAGGACAAGCGCGCCAGCGCGGAGATCTAGCCCGTCCGGCGTTTGAGGACGAGGCGCGAAGCGCCAATTGCGGTTGAGCGGGGGAACGGGGGCGGCCAGCACCCGGAGCGGGAAGGGGCGGGCCTGGGGCGCACCGCGAGGCCCCCACTCACCGCACCGTCACATCGACCCGCTCCGCCTCCACCCGCTTCTCAAGCCCGCCCTCGGCGATCTGGCCGAGATGACGGCACAGCACCACGGACCCCCCGGAGGCGAGCGGCGCGTACAGCCCCGCGCTCAGCCCGTCCCAGCTGTCGTACGGCCGCCCGGAGAGCAGCCGCGCCCCCGCCGCGACACCGAGCCCCGCGGCGTCGTCCAGGGCCCGCGCCACCACCTCGGCCCCGGTGAGCTCCGCCCCGCCGACGGCGAGCGCGGCCTCGTCCGGGTCCACGGGCGCGTACGGCGCGAACCGGTCGCCCTGGCTCGGCACCTCCACCGCGTAGTCGACGAACCTGTCCGGCGTCCGCGGGAAGCGCCCACCGAGCGGCCGCAGCGCGAGCGCGACCCGCTCGCCGGAGCAGGCCCGCGCCGCCTCCAGGGTGTCCGGGCCGCTGACGACGAGGTCGGCGCGGGCCGGGTCGCCGCCGACGTCCGCGACGACGCCCACCGAAGAGCAGGCGAGCAGCCACACGGCCGTCTGCCAGTGCGCGGGCAGGAGCAGGGCGAGCCGGTCGCCGGGCTCGGCGGCGAGATCGCCCTGGAGCAGGTTGGCGGTCTTGGCCACCCAATTGGCGAAGGTGGCGACGGACAATTCCACGCGCTCACCGGTGGCGTCGTCGTAGTACGTGACGAGCGGGCGCGCCGGGTCGGCGGCGAGCGCGGATCGCAGCAGGTCGGCAGGGGTGCGGTCGTTGGCGTTCACGGCCGCAAGCGTACGCGGGCGCCGCGTGTCGCCCATGGGTGCGGGCCAGTTGGGGCCACCGGTTCGGCCGACGCGGGACCGACGGTCCGTCAGTTCCCCAATGGACAGATATGACCTGTTATGCCGACGATCGTCCTCATGCGTGGACTTCTTGCTTCCTCGATCGGTGTCACCTGCGCGGCGGCCCTCGCCCTGCCGCTCGCCCTGCCCGCGACGGGCGCCGCCCGCGCCGCCGCGCCCCCCGCCGCGGCCGCGCTCCCCGGCAGCACCCAGTCGCTCCCGCTCGCTCCCGCGGGCTCCGACCGCGCGGGCGGCGGGGTGCGCGAGGAGGGCCTGCCACGGCGTGACGTACGCCCGTTCTCGCTGGTCGGCGTCGTCTGGGAGGACCCGGCGGCCGAACTGCGCGGCCGCGTCCAGGTCCGCACCCGCGCCACCGGCACCGCGACCTGGTCCGCCTGGCAGGACGTCGAGACGCACAACCACGAGCACGCCGCCGACCCCGGCACCGCCGAGGGCACCTCCGGCCGTCTGCGCGGGGCGACGGCTCCGCTGTGGGTGGGCGACTCGGACGGCGTGGAGGTACGGGTACGGGCCCTGCCACCGGAGCACGCGTCGGACCGTGCGCCGGAGCGAGCGATGAACCGAGCGCCGGAGCACGTATCGGACGCGGCGTCAGACCGGGCGCCGGACCGGGCGCCGGACCGGCACGACACGCCCCCCGCCGAGACCGCCACGGCGACCAGCGCCGACGGCACCGTCCCCGTCCCCCTCCCCAAGGGCCTGCGCCTGGAGCTCGTGGACCCCGGTGCCGAGCCCCCGCCCGGCGGCGGCCAGGCCGACACCCCGCGCGCGGGCACCCTGACCGCCGAGGCCGCGGCGGCGTCCGCGGTCAACGCCGACCTCGCGCCCCTGGGCGCCAAGGCCGTACCGGCGCTGTCCAAAGAGCGCACGGAGGCGGACCTCCTCGCCGCCCGGGGCCTGCCGGACACGGGGAAGGCCCGCCCGTACGTCGGCCCGCGCCCGCGCATCGTCACCCGCAGGGGCTGGGGCGCCGACGAAGGCCTCCGCGAGCGGCACTTCGCGTACACCAAGAAGGTCAAGGCGGCGTTCGTGCACCACAGCGCGACCGGCAACGGCTACCGCTGCTCGCAGGCGTCCTCCGTCCTGCGCAGTATTTACCGCTACCACGTCAAGAGCAGCGGCTGGCGCGACTTCGGCTACAACTTCGCCGTCGACAAGTGCGGAAACATCTACGAAGGCCGCGCCGGGGGAGTGGCGAAGCCGGTCCTCGGCGCGCACACTCTCGGTTTCAACACGAACAGCATGGGCATCGCCGTCCTCGGCACCTACACCAGTGCCGCCCCGCCGAAGGCAGCGGTCAACGCCGTCGCCCGCCTGACGGCATGGAAGCTCGGGCTCTTCGGGGCCAATCCCCGAGGAACGACATACCTGAAGTCCGGAGGTGGCAACCTCTACAGGAAAGGCACGAACGTCCGCCTCCGTGTGATCTCCGGCCATCGGGACGGATTCGCCACGGAGTGCCCGGGCCGTCGCCTTTACAGCAAACTCGGCAAGGCCCGGTCCACGTCGGCTCGTCTCCAGGGCCGCTGAGGCCCGGTCACGCCGCACAGCCCGCGAGGGCGTCTGCATACACTGGCCGGCCGAAACACAGTTCGGCCGGCCCCAGCAGGAAGCAGAGACGACAGGTGACTGAAGCGATCCTCCTGGTCGGCGGCAAGGGCACCCGGTTGCGGCCGCTCACGGTGAACACCCCCAAGCCCATGGTCCCGGCGGCGGGTGTCCCGTTCCTCACGCACCAGCTGGCCAGGGCCCGCGCGGCGGGTGTGGACCACATCGTCCTCGCCACCTCGTATCTGGCCGAGGTCTTCGAGCCCTACTTCGGCGACGGCTCGGCGTTCGGCCTCCACATCGAGTACGTCACGGAGGACGAGCCCCTCGGCACCGGCGGCGCGATCCGCAACGTCGCATCGCGCCTCCGCTCCGGTCCGGGCGACCCGGTGCTCATCTTCAACGGCGACATCCTCACCGGCCTCGACATCCGGGCCCTGGTCGCCCGGCACGAGTCGACCGGCGCGGACGTCTCGCTGCACCTGACCCGGGTCACCGACCCGCGTGCGTACGGCCTGGTCCCCACCGACGACACGGGGCGCGTGCTCGCCTTCCTGGAGAAGCCCCAGACCCCCGAGGAGATCGTCACCGACCAGATCAACGCGGGCGCGTACGTGTTCCGGCGCTCGGTCATCGACACGATTCCCGCGGGCCGGCCCGTCTCCGTCGAGCGCGAGACCTTCCCTGAGCTGCTCGCCTCCGGCGCCCACCTCCAGGGCATGGTCGACTCGACGTACTGGCTGGACCTCGGCACGCCGCAGGCCTTCGTACGGGGCTCCGCCGACCTGGTCCTCGGCCGCGCCCCGTCCCCCGCGGTCCCCGGCCGCTGCGGCGACCGCCTGGTCCTGCCGTCCGCCCGGGTCGCCTCGGGCGCCAAGCTGACCGGCGGCACGGTGGTGGGCGAGCACGCGGTGGTCGGCGAGGGCGCGCGCCTTTACGGCAGCACGGTCCTGTCCGGCGCGGTCATCGAACCGGGCGCCGTCATCACCGACTCCCTCATCGGGGCGCGCGCCTCCGTGGGCGCCCGCTCGGTCCTCACCGGCGCGGTGGTGGGCGACGGCGCGCACATCGGGGCGGACAACGAACTCCGGGACGGCGTACGCGTCTGGTGCGAAGCCACACTCCCCCCGGGAGCGGTCCGCTTCTCCTCGGACCAGTAGGCCGCCGTTTTCTCCCACCCACCCGCCCTTTCATCGCGCTGACGCGCTCGTCCTCAAACGCCGGACGGGCTGAATCTCCGCGCTGCGCGCTTGTCCTCAATCGCCGGACGGGCTTGATGGTGCCGGGCTGGGCTTGATCTCCCGGGTGCGGGTATTTCAGCCCGTCCGGCGTTTGAGGACGAGGCGCGGAGCGCCGAAAAGCTTTGAGCGGGGGGCCGGGGGCGGCAGCACCCGGTTCGGGAAGGGGCGGGCCTGGGGCGCCCCGCGAGGGCTACCCTCGACGGATGTCCTCCCGCCGCACCTGGCCCCCCAGGACCCCCCTGGACCTGGGCCTCACCCTGGGCCCGCTGCGCAGAGGCCCCGCGGACCCCACCTTCACCACCACCCCCGACGGCTCGATCTGGCGAGCCACCCGCACCCCGCAGGGCCCCGCCACCCTCCGCGTAGCGCTCCGCGGAGGCATCGCGGAGGCGGAGGCCTGGGGCCCGGGCGCGGACTGGCTCCTGGAGCGGCTCCCGGCCCTCCTGGGCGACGAGGACACGCCGTCCGACTTCACGGCCCGCCACCGCCTCGTCGCCGACACCGAGCGCCGCCGCCCGGGCCTGCGCCTGACGCGTACGGGCCTGGTGATGGAGTCACTGATCCCGTCGATCCTCGAACAGAAGGTCACGACGGACGAGGCGTACCGCGCCTGGCGCCTCCTGGTCCGCGCGTACGGCGAACCGGCTCCGGGCCCGACGCCCGCGCGGGCCCGTATGCACGTGATGCCGGACCCGGCGACGTGGCGGCGCGTCCCGTCCTGGGAGTGGCACCGGGCGGGCGTGGACAACAAGCGGGCGTCGACGATCCTGCGCGCCGCGCGGGTGGCGGCCCGCCTGGAGGAGGCGGCGGCCATGCCCCCCGAGGAGGCCGCGGCCCGCCTGGAGCTGGTGCCCGGCATCGGCCCCTGGACCTCCGCGGAAACGGTCCAGCGCAGCAATGGCGCCCCCGACGCGGTCACCGTCGGCGATCTGCACCTGCCCGGCGTCATCGGCTACGCCCTGGCGGGCGAACGCGACGCCGACGACGCCCGCATGCTGGAACTCCTGGCCCCCTACCAGGGCCAACGCCACCGAGCGGCCCGCCTGATCCTCCTCAGCGGCCGCACCCCACCGCGCCGCACCCCCAAAATGCCGAAGGTCGACATAGCGACACTGTGAACCGCCCAAGCGGAGATTCAGCCCGTCCGGCGTTTGAGGACGAGGCGCGAAGCGCCAATGCCTTTGAGCGGGGGCCCGGGGGCGGCAGCCCCCGGTTCGGGAAGGGGCGGGCCTGGGGCGCACCGCGAGGCCTCCCGCTACCGCACCACCACGAACTCCCCGGCTTCCCGCCCCACCCGGGCCCCCGGCACGACCGCCGGATGCCCCACCGCCACGGCCCCCATGGGATCCCAGGACTCCGGCAGCCCAAGAACGCCCCGCACCACGTCCCGACAGAACATCGTCGACGACACCCACGCGGACCCAAGGCGCTCCCCGGCCAACGCCACCAGCAGGTTCTGCACCCCCGCGCCCGCGGCGACGACGAACATCTCCCGCTCGGCGGTGTCCCGCCGCTCGTCGCCGTACGTGTGCGCCCCGTCCGTCACGAGGCACGGCACCACCAGGTACGGCGCGCCGCGCAGCACGTCCCCGCGCCGGACCCGCCGCGTGATGGCCTCCTCGGACTTGCCGTCCCGCCGCAGGTCCGCGACCCACGCGTCCCGCATGGCGTCGAGCAGCCGGACCCGGGACTCCGGCGATTCGAGGAGGACGAACCGCCAGGGCGTCGTGTGGTGCGGCGCGGGCGCGGTCACGGCGGCGGCTACGGCGCGCCGTACCGCACCGGGGTCGACGGGCTCGTCGGTGAACTCCCGCACGGTGCGCCGCAGCGCGAGCGCCTCCCGTACGGCCTCGCTCGTGCCCAGCCGGAACATGTCGTCCCGGGCGTCGCGCACCAGCGCGCGTGCCCCGCTCTCCGGGGCGTCGGCGGTGTCGTCGGTGTTGCCGGTGCCGTCGGTGTCGTCGGCCTCGGCCCGCACCACGTGCCCGAGCCCCCGTACGACCGCCACCGGAAGGCCGGCCACCTTGCCTTTGACGAGGTCCCCGGCCGCGGCCAGCTCGTCGGCGGTGGCGATGACGGTGGCCTGGAGCGGGTTGCCGTGCGCGTCCACGCCGCCCCGCAGGTCGTCGAGGACCCGGACCCCGGCGGCGCCGATGGCGACGTCGGTGAGGCCGGTGCGCCAGGGGCGCCCGAAGGTGTCGGTGACGATCACGCCGACGTTCACGCCGAGCGCGGCGCGCAGCCCCTCGCGCAGGGCGCGCGCGGACGCGTCGGGCTCCTCGGGGAGCAACAGGACGGTCCCGGCGGGAGTGTTGGAGGCGTCGACCCCGGCGGCGGCCATGATCAGGCCCTGCCGGTTCTCGACGACGCGGAGCGTGCCGCGGCGCGCCACCACCCGTACCGTCTCGGCGTCGATCGCGGCCTCGCGGTCGGCGGCGGCGACGACGCGACCCTCGGCCTTGCTGACGATCTTCGAGGTGACGAGGACGACGTCCCCGTCGGCGAGGGCGGGCTCGGCGGCGGCGATCAGCTTGGCGAGGTCGTCGCCCTCGCGGACCTCGGGCAGGCCGGGCACGGCCCACACCCGGAACGCCGGGGCCTCGGGGGCGCTCACGCGCGGAGCTCCTCGGCCAGGGTGAGTGCCTCGCGGGCCATGGCCGCGGTGGCGTCGAGGTCCGTCATCAGCAGGGGGATCGCGCGGCAGCGGATGCCCGCGGTCTCCACCCGCTCCACGGTGCCCGCGTCCACCGTGTCGACGAGCCAGCCGTCGAGCAGGCCGCTGCCGTAGTGCTCGGCGACGGCGGCGGCCGAGGACTCGACGCCGACGGCGGCGAGCACCTTGTCGGCCATGCCGCGCACGGGCGCGTCCCCGACGATGGGGGACAGGCCCACCACGGGCACCCCGGCCTCGGCGATGGCCTCGCGGATGCCGGGCACGGCGAGGATCGTGCCGACGCTGACCACGGGGTTGGACGGCGGGAAGAGCACGACGTCGGCCTCGGCGATGGCTTCGAGGACGCCGGGCGCGGGCTTGGCCTGGTCGGCGCCGACGGGCACGATGGCGTGCGCGTCCACGGAGGCCCGGAGCCGCACCCAGTACTCCTGGAAGTGGACGGCCTTGCGCTCGCCGTCGACCTCGACGGCCACGTGGGTCTCGACGCGGTCGTCCGACATGGGGATGAGCCGCACGCCGGGCTGCCAGCGCTCGCAGAGCGCCTCGGTGACGGCGCTGAGGGGGTATCCGGCGGACAGCATCTGCGTCCGCACGATGTGGGTGGCGAAGTCGCGGTCGCCGAGCCCGAACCACTCGGGTCCGACTCCGTACGCCGCGAGTTCCTCCTTCACCTTGAAGGTCTCGTCCTCGCGTCCCCAGCCCTGTTCCTCGTTGATGCCGCCGCCGAGCGTGTACATCACCGTGTCGAGGTCGGGGCAGACCTTCAGGCCGAACAGGTGGATGTCGTCACCGGTGTTGCCGATGACGGTGATCGCCGCGTCGGGCGCGGCCTTCTTGAGGCCGCGGAGGAAACGGGCGCCGCCGATGCCGCCGGCCAGAACCACAATGCGCATGTGCCCAGCATCGCAGGCGGGTGTGACAGCGCGGCAGGCGGTCGCGGTATCGGCCGTGACGCTGGCGGGATCACACCGGTCGCGCCCGCCGCGCGCGCCGTCACGCGGTGAGTGCGTCGTGCGCCGGGTCCCGGGGCGCGCGGGCCTCGCAGCGGGCCGTGTGCATCGGCATCTCGGTCAGGCCGGGGTAGTAGACGTGCAGGCTCACGGCGGGCTCCAGGGAGTCGTTGACGACCTCGTGGGCGTAGCCGGGGGCGAAGACGCGCTGCGCGCCCGCGCCGAGGGCGCGGGTGTCGCGCCGGGTGCGCTCGGTCAACTCGCCCTCCAGGACGGTGAGGACGCCGGAGGAGCGGCCGTGGTCGTGGACGCCGCTGCCCTGTCCGGGCACCCAGGAGAGCAGCCACACCTCGTAGCCGGGACCGGTGCGCAGGCGGTGGTACCAGCGGCTGGTGGCGTCGTACTGGACGAGGGGCGCCCACTGGGCGCGGTCGGCGGCGATGGCGCGGGCGAGTCCGGCGAACTCCGCGACGGTGACGGGGTGCTCGCGCGCGGGCTGCAGGAGGTGCGGGACTTCGAGGATGTCGCCGGCGATCTGGAGGTCGCTGTCGCTGTTCATGGTGCGGTGGTTCCTCAACGTCAGAGTGCTGGGGTGTCGCGGGAGGAAAGCGGGGGTGCGGGTGGTGCGGGGGGTGCGCGGAGGAGCGGCGTGTGCGCGGCGCGCTACGGGGTGGGTCCGGGGTCTCCGGGGGCCGTGCGGCGGCTCAGCGGCTCGACAGCTGGAAGGCGGGATGGCTCAACAGCTGGAACAGGCACACGCACAGGTACAGCGACAGCGCGCGGGGGCAGCATTGGCAGACCCGCTGGTGCGGATCACGGAAAGCGCCAAGTTCGCGAGCATGCCCACCAGGACAGCGGCTCACACCTTCGATGTCAACTCGCTGTCCGCTATGTGGGCAATGTTTCACCTCATCCGGTTGTCCGAGCTGGCGAAAGGTTTGTGCGGTGGCCTCAGGGGACACATGGCGCACCAACCGGCGCTCGAAACGGCGCGTCAACCGGCGCTCGACCGCCGCGGTGATCCCGTGATCCCTGTGTGATCCGGTTCGCTTCGGCGACTTCGCCGCAACGGGGGTGACGGTATCGGCGTCCCTGTCAATGAGTTCGAACGCGTACGACGTGCGGACGGGGGCGTTGGCGCGCGCCGGTCGCGGGTCACTGGCGAGTGTCATGGTTTAGGTAGATATGAACACTTTCCGCAAAGCCTTGGTTCCGCAGAGTGAATAAGGGGCCCAATAGCAGATCTCAGCTTGACTGGCCCGGATCGGCACACTTGTAATTTCACTCGTGTCGTTCAGCCGAAATCGGTAACGGCAGCACCACGGGGACGCGAAGACAGACGAGGGGCGCACATGACCGAGCTGGTTCAGGAACTGCTGGTCGAAGACGCGGACGACGAACTCGGCTGGCAGGAGCGCGCGCTGTGCGCCCAGACCGACCCCGAGTCCTTCTTCCCCGAGAAGGGCGGCTCCACCCGCGAGGCCAAGAAGGTCTGCCTCGCCTGCGAGGTCCGCTCCGAATGCCTTGAGTACGCACTCGCGAACGACGAGCGCTTCGGGATCTGGGGCGGCCTTTCGGAACGTGAACGCCGCCGTCTGAAGAAGGCCGCCGTCTAGCCCTGGAGCACTCAGCCCGCACTCAGCCCGCCCCGTGCGCGAAGAACGTGCGCGAAGAAGGGCGGGACCGGGCCGCGACCGCGAGGCGCCCTATACCGCACGCGCCGCCCACTCCCCGGCATGTCGATAACACGTCGATCAGCCCGTCGCCCCCCGGTTGTCCACAGGCGGCGGGCTGTTGTGGTGCCAGCCGTTAGTGTGGGGCCCCGTCCGAGACGCCACAGCGCCCCCACCCGGCGCGGGCGTCCACCACAGTCCATCGAACCGGGGCCCGTACCTCGATGTCCGTGCACAGCCACCCCGCAGCCCGCGAAGCCGCTGCCGCCGGGTTCGACCCGGCGAGCCCTCCCGAGTTCCCGCGCCACGTCGTCACCGCCGTGCTCGTCTCCCACGACGGCGCCCGCTGGCTGCCCGACGCGCTCGCCGGACTCCTCGGCCAGGACCGCCCCGTACAGAACGCGATCGCGGCCGACACCGGCAGCGCCGACGACTCCGCGCGCCTGGTCACCGAGGCCCTCGGCGACGACCGCGTGCTGCACCTGGCCCGCCGCTCCGGCTTCGGCACCGCCGTCGACGAGGCCGTGCGCACCGCGCCCGTGCTCACCCCGGAGGACCTGCCGTACCTGAAGCGCCCCAGCGGCTGGGACCCCGTCAGCCGCAGCTGGCGCGACGACGCGTACGACCTGCCCGAGCTGCCCCACGGCGAGCCCGAGCAGTGGCTATGGCTCCTGCACGACGACTGCGCGCCCGAGCCCGGCGCCCTCGCCGAACTCCTGCGCGCCGTCGAGATGGAGCGCGAGGCGGGCAACGAGGTCGCGATCGTCGGCCCCAAGCTGCGCGGCTGGTACGACCGCAGGCAGCTCCTCGAAGTCGGCGTCTCCATCGCCCACTCCGGCCGCCGCTGGACCGGCCTCGACCGCCGCGAGCAGGACCAGGGCCAGCACGACCACGTACGGCCCGTCCTGTCCGTGTCCACCGCGGGCATGCTGATCCGGCGCGACGTCTACGAACGGCTCGGCGGCTTCGACCGGCGACTGCCGCTCATGCGCGACGACGTCGACCTGTGCTGGCGCGCGCACACCGCGGGACACCGCGTCCTGGTCGCCCCCGAGGCCGTCGTACGCCACGCGGAGGCCGCCTCCCGCGAGCGCCGCACCGTCGACTGCGTGGGCCGCACGGCCACCTCCCCGCACCGCGTGGACAAGGCGGGCGCCGTCTACACCCTCCTCGTCAACTCCCGCACGGCCGTCCTGCCCTGGGTCCTGCTGCGGCTCGTCATCGGCACCCTGCTGCGCACCCTCGGCCTCCTCCTCGGCAAGGCGCCCGGCCAGGCCCTGGACGAGGTCGCGGGGCTCTTCGGCACGCTGCTGCGGCCCGAGCGCGTCCTCGGCGCCCGCAAGAAGCGCGGCGATCCGGTCGTCGGCGCGGGCGAGATGCGGCCGCTGTTCCCGCCGCCCGGAGCCACCGTGCGCGCCACCGTCGAGCAGGTCGCGAGCGCCGTCTCCGGTGACTCCGACCCCGAGGTGTCCGCCGCGGGGCGGCACGGAGCCGTCGAGTCCGGCCCCGGCGGCGACGACGCCGACTTCCTGGAGGTCGAGCAGTTCGCCCGCCTCAAGCGCGTCGCCCGCAAGCCGGGGCCGCTGCTCTTCCTGCTGCTCCTGCTCGTGTCGCTCGTCGCCTGCCGCGCCCTGCTCGGCGGCGGGGCGCTCGCGGGCGGCGCGCTGCTGCCCGCCCCCGCCGACGCCTCCGGGCTGTGGTCGCGCTACGCGGACGCCTGGCACCCGGTGGGCATCGGCGGCACCGACGCCGCGCCGCCCTACCTGGCGCTCCTCGCCACCCTGGCGACCCTCCTGTTCGGCTCCGGCGGACTCGCCGTCACCGTCCTCCTGATCGGCTCGGTGCCCCTCGCGGGCGTCGTCGCGTACTTCGCTTCGCGGCCCCTGGTCACCTCGCGGCTGCTGCGCGCGTGGGCGTCCATCGCGTACGCCTTCCTGCCCGCCGCCACCGGCGCGCTCGCGGGCGGCCGCGTCGGCACCGCCGTCCTCGCCGTCCTGCTGCCGCTCATCGCGCGCGCGGGAGCGGCGGCGAGCGGCCTTTCGTCCCCGGAGGGCACGCGCGGCAGCTGGCGCGCCACCTGGGCGTACGCGCTGCTGCTGACCGTCACCACCGCCTTCACGCCGATCGTGTGGCCGATCGCCCTGGTCCTCGGCCTCCTGGTGCTCGCGCTTCGCCGCGGCGACGCCGTCGCCTACGGGCTCCGGTTCCTGGCCGCGCTCGGCACTCCGCTGCTCGTGCTCGCGCCGTGGTCCCTGACGCTGCTGCCGTTCGGCTTCTTCCGGGAGGCCGGTCTGGAGTACGGCCCTGGCGCCGCGTCCGCGCTCGACCTGCTCGGCGCCAGCCCCGGCGGCCCCGGCACCGTGCACGGCCTGATGCTCATCGGCGTCGTCCTCGCCGCGCTCGCCGCCCTGCTGCGCGGCGAGCGGCAGACGGCCGTCCGCGCCGCCTGGGCCGTCGCGCTGGTGGCCCTGGTGTTCGCCGTCCTGTCGAACGGCTCGGCGTGGGCGGGCCCCGCCACCCTCGCCTACGGCATCGCGCTGCTCGCCGCCGCCGCGCTCGGCGCCGACGGGGCACGCGCGCGCGTGGCCGAGCAGAGCTTCGGCTGGCGCCAGCCGGTGGCCGCGCTCATCGCGTTCGCCGCGGCCGCGGGCCCGCTGCTCGCCGCCGCGGGCTGGATGATCGGCGGCGCCGACGGTCCGGTGCAGCGCCGCGACCCCGTACAGGTGCCCGCGTTCGTCGCCGAGGAGAGCGGCACCCAGGACCAGGCCCGCACCCTCGTCCTGGACAGCGACTCCGCCTCCGAGGTCGCCTACACGCTCGTGCGCGGCGCGGGCGCCCGCCTCGGGGACGCCGAACTGGCCGCCGAGGACGGCTCGGACGCGCGCCTCGACCGGATCGTCGCCCGCCTCCTCGCGGGCTCCGGCGCCCACCAGGCCGACCAGCTGCGCGGCTACGCGGTGCGCTACGTCCTCGTCCGCGAAGGCGCGCCCCGTCAGCTGAGCCGCACCCTGGACGCCACGCCGGGCCTGACCCGGCTCAGCCAGGAGGACGGCAGCGCGCTGTGGCGCGTGGACCGCCAGGTCGCCCGCGCCGTCATCGTCGCCGGGACCAAGGACCCCGAGCCGGTCGCCGCGGGCCCCGTCGAGGTGCACACCACGATCCCCGCGGGCAAGGGGGGCCGCGTCCTGCGCATCGCCGACGCGGCCGACGCGGGCTGGACGGCCACCCTGGACGGCCAGCCGCTGAAGCGGACCACCGTGGACGGCTGGGCGCAGGGCTTCGAACTGCCCGCGTCCGGCGGCCGCCTGGCCGTCACCTACGAGCCGTCGACGGCCCACACGATGCTCCTGTGGACGCAGGGCGCGCTCGCCCTCGTCCTCGTGGTCCTCGCCCTTCCCGGGCGCCGCCGCGACGTGGACGACGACCTGCCGGACGACGAGGTGGCCGTGCCCGCGCAGGCCGTCACGGGGGAGGGCCGCAGGGCGCGCAGGCTGCGGGCCCAGGGCGAACCGGCATCCCAGGAGAGCCCGTTCGCGGACCGCGCCCCCGAAGAGGCCGCCTTGGGCGGCGTCCCGCAGCAGCACACCCCGCCGCAGCCCTCGAACGCCCCCGTACCCGGCGAGTGGCAGACGCCCGCCCACGCGGGCGCCGACCACGGCGGCGAACAGCAGTACCAGGGCGGGCAGTACGCGCAAGGCGGCTACGACCAGGCGTACCAGACGGATGCCTATCAGGGCGCCCAGTACGACCCGTACGCCTACGGAGGCACGTACGGCGCCTACGGCACGGACCAGGGCTATGGCACGGACCCGGGCCAGGCCTATGGCGCGGAGACGGGCCAGGCCCCGGCCTACGGCCAGACGTACGACGCCCCGGACGCCGCCCATCCGCAGCAGCCGCCGATGCCGCCGCGGCCCCCGCGCGGCACCGACAGCGAGCGCCCCGACGGGAGCCAGCAGTGAACCGCACCACCGTGTCCCTGTTCGCTGTGACGGCCGCCCTGGCCGCCGTCACCGGCTTCGCCGTCGTCAACGCCCCGGCGGGTGACGACGGCCCCCAGGCGGCGAAGCGGCTGCCCGTGGAGCGCACGAGCCTGCTGTGCCCGCAGCCCAGCTCCTCCGACCTCGCGGAGACGACGTACACGGCCTTCACGCCCGCGTCGAAGGACACCGCCAAGGGACCCGCGGGCGGCGCCGAACTGGCGCCCGTCATCAAGGAGCTGACGGACGCGCCCCAGGGGGCCACCGGCAAGGGCGCGAAGCCGTTCCTGACCCAGAAGCAGCCCGGCAAGCCCGTCTCCGGCGAGGAGTCCGGCGCGGAGGCCCCCGCGCTCATCGGCGACGCCGACGGCCGCCTCGCGCCCGGCTGGGCCGTCCAGCAGACCACCTCGGTCAGCGCGGGCGCGGGCCGGGGCCTGCACGGCACCGCCTGCACGGCACCGGACACCGACTTCTGGTTCCCGGGCGCCAGCTCCGCCAAGGGCCGCAACGACTACGTCCACCTGGCGAACCCGGACGACGCGGCGGCGGTCGTGGACATCGAGCTGTACGGCCGGGACGGCGCGCTCAAGGCCGAGGTGGGCGAGTCCATCCAGGTGCAGCCGCACTCCAGCTTCCCGGTGCTCCTGTCGACGCTCACGGCCAAGCCGCAGACCAACCTCACGGCGCACGTGACCGTGCGCAGCGGCCGCGTGGCCGCCGCCGTGCACTCCCTGGACGACGAACTCGGCGGCGACTGGCTGCCCCCGGCCGCCGACCCGGCGCCCCGCCTGGTGCTGCCCGGCATCCCCAAGGACGCCACCTCGGTCCGTCTGGTCGCCTTCGCCCCCGGCGCCGACGACGCCGACCTGAAGGTCCAACTCGCCTCACCGACCGGGCCGATCACCCCCGCCGGGCACGAGACCCTGCACGTCAAGTCCGGCATGACGGCCGCCGTCGACCTGGGTGACGTCACCAAGGGCGAGGCCGGATCCCTGATCCTCACCCCCACGGAGGACCCCGTCCCGGTGGTCGCGGCCCTCCGCGTCACCCGCGGCAAGGGCAGCAAGCAGGAGACGGCGTTCATCCCGGCGACCGCCGCCGTCGGCACCCGCGCCACGGCCGCCGACAACCGCGCCAAGGGCACCACGCTCTCCCTCACGGCCCCCGACAGGACCGCCCGCGTCAAGGTCACCGCGTCCGCGGGCACGGAGTCCGGCGACCCCACGACGAAGACGTACACGGTCAAGGCGGGCACGACCCTCTCGGTCACCCCACCCGTCCCCGCAGGCCTCAAGGGCTCCTACGCCCTCACCCTGGAACCCCAGTCCACGGCCCCCGTCCACGCCTCCCGCACCCTGGAACTCCCCGAAAACGACATCCCCATGTTCACGATCCAGCCCCTCCCGGACGACAGGGGAACGGTGGCGGTACCGAAGGCGAAGCAGAACCTGGAGGTACTGCAGAAGTAGCGGTTCTAGCCCGTCCGGCGCTTGAGGACAAGCGCGCAAGCGCGAGATTCAGCCCGTCCGGCGTTTGAGGACGAGGCGCGAAGCGCCAATGTCTGTGGGGCGGGGCCCGGGGGCGGCCAGCCCCCGGTTCGGGAAGGGGCGGGCCTGGGGCGCCCCGCGAGGGACCCGGCGGTCAGTCCTCGCCGTACCGCGGATCCACAGACTCCGGCGAGAGCCCCAACAGCTCCGCCACCTGCTCCACGACAACCTCGTGCACCAGCGCGGCCCGCTCGTCCCGCCCCTTGGTACGGATCTCCACAGGCCGCCGGTACACGACCACCCGCGCGGGCCGCCCCTCGGAGGCGGAAACCGTCCCCCCGAGCGGCACCCCGTCACCGTTCCACTCCTCCTCCGGGGCGGTGCCCGGGCCGCCGCTCACGACGGGCGGCACCTCGAGCACCAGGAAGTCGATCTCGGTGAGCTGCGGCCAGCGCCGCTCGAGGCGCTCCACGGAGTCCTGCACGAGGTCGGTGAAGGCCTCGGCGCGGCTGGTGGAGAGAGGGACCTGCGGCGGCGCCACGGGGCCGCGCATGCCCCGGCCGTGGCGGTCGCGGCGTCGGGGCCTCGGCTCGGCTGAGCGGGGCTGTACGGGGTCGTCCATCACTGGGGAAGCGTAGTCCTCGAGATCGGCCTTTCCGCACAGAGCACGGCATGTCGCTTCCTGACCATTCCAGCCAAGCTTGAGCTCGATTGTGTATCTCTCCAGGACCGCCGACCTCGCCCTGATTGGCAGTATTTGTTCCTAGTGGTGACCGGGTTCAACACCGCTCACCCCTCTGGCCCCTTGCGTCGTCGCAGGTCAGAGTGGTGCTTTCCGGACACCCTGGACGCGGGAGCACAGCACGACACGGGGGAGTGACCTGGTGGAGAGTCGTCGCGGCCCGCTCAAGAGTGCGGTACCGTCCAACGTCGTGAGCCCTGTACGTCGCTGTTCGCGCACCGCTTGCGGCCGACCCGCCGTCGCGACGCTGACGTACGTCTACGCCGACTCGACCGCGGTCCTCGGCCCCCTCGCCACCTACGCCGAACCCCACTGCTACGACCTGTGCGCCGAGCACTCCGAGCGCCTGACCGCGCCGCGCGGCTGGGAGGTCGTCCGCCTTGCCGACGCCTCAGGACCGGCCCGTCCCAGCGGTGACGACCTCGAAGCGCTCGCCAACGCCGTGCGGGAGGCGGCCCGGCCGCAGCAGCGCGCCGCGGAGGCGGGCGGCAGCGGGGGACGCGGGGCGGACCCGATGGAGGTCGCGCGCCGCGGCCACCTCCGGGTGCTGCGCTCCCCGGAGCCCTGAGCCCTCTTCGGCACCCCTTTGGTTTGGTTTGGGACTTGGTTTGGCGACTTGGTCTGGCGATGCTCGGCAGCGGGCGTCTTCGTAGGCAGCGCTTCGTAGCTCTTCGCAGCCGTAGCGGTCCTCTTCGCAGGCAGAACGCCGTAGCGCCCCTCTCCGTAGGCAGAACGCCGTAGCGCCCCTCTCCGTACGCACTGCCCCCCAACCGCCCTCCCCGTAGGCAGCGGCGCGCGCACCCTCCGAACAGCCAACCCCTCACGCCCCATTGACGTCCCGTCGACGCGGAGCTGACCATTCCCCCACCCGTGAGTGATCACGGAACCCGGGGAGGCCCGCATGTTCGTCCAGGAACTGGAGCCCGTAGCCGACTCGCTCGGCCTGTCCGCACTCGTCGCGACACTGCCCCTGCTCACCGTCCTCGTCCTCCTGGGCGCCGTCCGCATGAAGGCGCACCGGGCCGGACTCACCGGCCTCGCCGTAGCCGTCGCCGTCGCCTGGCTCGTGTTCGGCATGCCCCTCGGCCAGACCGTGTCCAGCGCCGCCCAAGGGGCCGTCTTCGGCCTCTTCCCCATCCTGTGGATCGTCGTCAACGCCCTGTGGGTGTACCGGATGACCGTCCGCACCCGGCACTTCGACATCCTGCGCCGCTCCTTCGGGCGCCTCTCCGACGACCCGCGCATCCAGGCGCTCGTCATCGCCTTCTGCTTCGGCGCGCTCCTGGAGGCCCTCGCCGGGTTCGGGGCACCCGTCGCGATCAGCGCCGTGATGCTCGTTGCGCTCGGCTTCGAGCCGGTGCGCGCCGCCGTCGTCGCCCTCGTCGCCAACACCGCGCCCGTGGCCTTCGGCGCCATGGGCACGCCCGTGGTGACCCTCGCCCAGGTCACCGGCATCCCACTCGACACCGTCGCCACCGTGGTCGGCCGTCAGACGCCGCTGCTCGCGCTCGTCGTGCCGCTGCTCCTGGTCGTCCTCGTGGACGGACGGCGCGGCCTGCGCGAGACCTGGGTACCGGCCCTGGCGTGCGGCTTCGCCTTCGCCGTCGCGCAGTTCGCGGCCTCCAACTACGTGTCCGCGCAACTGGCCGACATCGCGGCCGCGTTGGCGGGCGCGGGCGCCCTGGTGGTCGTGCCGTCCGCCCGCAGGCCCGCCGCCGAGCCGGTACGGGCCGCCGTCCTGACCGGCGCCCGCAGCGAGGACCTCGACCACGAGGACCCGCGCGCGGACGTGCTGCGCGCCTACGCCCCGTACGCCCTGATCGTCGCGATCTTCTCCGTCGCCCAGATCCCGCCCGTCAAGGACTTCCTGGCCAAGGCCACCCGCACCTTCGACTGGCCCTTCCTGGACGTCGCCGGCCCCACGGGCGACCCGGTCGGCGGCAACGCCTTCTCGCTGCCGCTCGTGGCCACCGGCGGCACGCTCGTGCTGCTCGCGGGCATCGGCACGGCCGCCGTGCTCGGCGTCCACGCGCGCGTGGCGGCACGGGAGTGGGCGGCGACCGTCCACGAGCTGCGCTTCGCGATCCTCACGGTGACGAGCGTGCTCGCCCTCGCGTACGTCATGAACCTCTCCGGACAGGCCGCCACCATCGGGCACTTCGTGGCCGACGCGGGCGCCGGGCTCGCGTTCCTGTCACCGGTGCTCGGCTGGTTCGGCGTCGCCGTCACCGGCTCGGACACCTCCGCGAACGCGCTTTTCGGCGCCCTGCAGGTGACCGCGGCCGAACAGTCGGGGCTCTCGCCCGAACTCCTCGCGGCCGCCAACAGCTCCGGCGGCGTGCTCGGCAAGATGATCTCCCCGCAGAACCTGACGATCGCCTGCGCCGCCGTCGGACTCGCGGGCAAGGAAGGCGACCTGCTGCGCAGAGTGCTGCCCTGGAGCATCGGACTCCTCCTCGTGATGTGCCTGATCGTGGTGGCCCAGAGCACGGCGGTCCTCGGCTGGATGCTGCCCTGAAACCGCCCCCGACCCCGACCCCGCCCTGATCCGGGCCGCGCTCCGACCCCGACGCGACCCGGACCTGCCCCTGACCCGCCCCGGATCTGTCACGCCTGCACAACCGGCCGTCAGCGGTTGCGGGTAGTTTGGGGTCCGCCGGAGTGAAGACCGCAGTGAGGCTTCTCGTCCCAGGCGCCTTGGGCGCATGCCGGAACGCACATCGCAGAACGTTGGAGAGAGGGCTGACCGTGGCTGCAGATCTGTCCCAGATCGTGAAGGCGTACGACGTACGCGGGGTGGTCCCGGACCAGTGGGACGAATCCCTGGCCGAACTGTTCGGCGCGGCCTTCGCACAGGTGACGGGCGCGGACGCGATCGTCGTCGGCCACGACATGCGCCCCTCCTCGCCCGGCCTCTCCGGCGCCTTCGCGCGCGGCGCGGCCGCCCGCGGCGTGGACGTCACCCAGATCGGCCTGTGCTCCACGGACCAGCTGTACTACGCCTCGGGCGAGCTGAACCTCCCGGGCGCGATGTTCACGGCGTCCCACAACCCCGCGCAGTACAACGGCATCAAGATGTGCCGCGCGGGCGCCGCCCCGGTCGGCCAGGACACCGGCCTCGCCGACATCCGCGCGCTCGTCGAGTCCTGGACCGCGTCCGCGTCCGCCTCTGGAGCCGGGTCCGGCGCCCCGGAGCCCGCGGCCACCCCGGGCACCCTCACCAGCCGCGACACCCTCAAGGACTACGCGGCGTACCTGCGCTCCCTGGTCGACCTCACCGCCATCCGCCCCCTCAAGGTCGTCGTCGACGCGGGCAACGGCATGGGCGGCCACACCGTCCCCACTGTCTTCGAAGGCCTCCCCCTCACTGTCGTACCGATGTACTTCGAACTCGACGGCACCTTCCCGAACCACGAGGCGAACCCGCTGGACCCGGCGAACATCGTCGACCTCCAAAAGCGCGTCCGCGAGGAGGGCGCCGACCTCGGCATCGCCTTCGACGGCGACGCCGACCGCTGCTTCGTCGTCGACGAGAACGGCGCCCCGGTCTCCCCGTCGGCCGTCACCGCCCTGGTCGCCTCCCGCGAGCTCGCCAAGCACGGCGGCTCGGGCACGGTCATCCACAACCTGATCACGTCCTGGTCGGTGCCCGAGGTCGTCCGCGAGAACGGCGGCACGCCCGTGCGCACGCGCGTGGGCCACTCCTTCATCAAGGAGGAGATGGCCAAGAGCGGCGCCATCTTCGGCGGCGAACACTCCGCGCACTACTACTTCCGCGACTTCTGGAACGCGGACACCGGCATGCTGGCCGCCCTCCACGTCCTCGCCGCGCTCGGCGGCCAGGACGGCCCGCTCTCCGCCCTGGTCGAGCAGTACGACCGCTATGAGGGCTCCGGCGAGATCAACTCGACGGTGGCCGACCAGTCCGCCCGCCTCGCCGCGATCAGAGCCGCGTACGAGGGCCAGGAAGGCGTCACCCTCGACGAGCTCGACGGCCTGACGGTCACGACCGCCGACTGGTGGTTCAACGTCCGCGCCTCGAACACCGAGCCGCTGCTGCGCCTCAACGCCGAGGCCCGCGACCAGCGCACGATGGAACAGGTCCGGGACGCGGCCCTGGCCATCATCAGGGCGTAGCCGCTCGCCGCCGGGCCCGGAGTCCACGGGCAGGCGCTCCGCACGGCGCGACGGGCGGGGGCGCGCCCCCGCCCCCGCCCGAATCCCCCGGCCAGCGATAGGCTGAACGGGCCGCACCGCTCGAAACGACCACCCCGAAGGGACCACCCCATGCCGCTCGAAGCCGGCCTCCTGGAGATCCTCGCCTGCCCGGCCTGTCACGCCCCCCTCAAGGAGACGGACGCCGAGCTGGTCTGCACGGCGGGCGGCACCGACTGCGGCCTGGCGTATCCGATCCGTGACGGCATCCCCGTGCTCCTGGTCGACGAGGCCCGCCGACCCGAGTAAGGATCGACACAGGGCGAGCCGCACGACACGCGTACGCCCCACCAGCGCACCCCCTGCCGCGCCCGGCGATCGGAGGCCGCCCCCATGCTCGACGAGTCGCTCCTTGACGCCCCCGACGACCTCGCCCGCGCCGACCGGCACGACCTGCTGCGCGGCGCCGCCGAAGCGGGCGCCCGGGTACGGACCGCCGTCCGGCACGCCACGGAGTCCGGGCTCACGGAACTGAAGCCGGACGGCCGCCCGCGCGCCATCCTGATCGCGGGCCCCGGCACCGCGGCCACCGGCGTCGCCGACCTCCTCGGCGCGCTCGTGGGCACCGGCTGCCCCGTCGTCCGCCTCGCCCCCGAAGGCGTCGCCCCCGCCGCGGGCGCCCTGCGCTGGACCCTGCCCGGCTGGGCCGGCCCCGTCGACCTGCTGCTCATCGCCACGCCTGACGGCACCGAACCGGGCCTCACGCTCCTCGCCGAGCAGGCCTACCGCCGCGGCTGCACCGTCGTCGCGGTGGCCCCGAACCGCACCCCCCTCGCCGACGGCGTGGCGGGCTCGCACGGCCTCGTCGTCCCCATGGCCCCACCGCCGCGGCCCGGCACGGACGGCGCCGACGAGCCGGAAGCGGTCGCCGCCGCCCCCGGCACCCTGTGGGCGCTGCTCACCCCGCTCCTCGCCCTCCTCGACCGCACCGGCCTGGTCGCCGCCCCCGTCGAGACCCTCGAAAAGGTCGCCGACCGCCTCGACGGCGTCGCCGAGCGCTGCGGCCCCGCCATCGCCACGTACAGCAACCCCGCCAAGACCCTCGCCACCGAGCTGGCCGACGCGCTGCCGCTGCTCTGGACCGAGGGCCAGACCGCGGGCCCCGTGGGCCGCCGCTTCGCCGCCGCCCTCGCCGAGCTCGCGGGGCACCCCGCGCTCACCGCCGAACTGCCCGAAGCGCTGCCCGCGCACGCCTCGCTGCTCGCGCGCGGCCTCGCCGCGCCCGCCGCCGACGGCGACGACTTCTTCCGCGACCGCGTCGAGGACCCCTCGCCGCTGCGGGCCCGCGTGGTCCTGCTGCGCGACCGCGCGGCCGACACCGGCGGCCTGACCGCCGCGCCTGCCGCCCGCGAGCTCGTCCACAGCCACGACATCGCGCTCAGCGAGCTCGACCCGGAGGACGGCGACGACCTGGAACGCCTCGCCGAGCTGATCGCCATCACGGATTTCGCCGCCGTTTACCTGGCACTCGCCTCCGGGGACCGATCATGACCGGAACGCACCTGTGCGCACCGCACCTGTGCGCACCGCACCCGCGCGCACCGCACCCGCGCGCACCGCACCCGCGCGCACCGCACCCGCGCGCACCGCACTAGTTCGCACTCCACCCGCGCACTCCACCCGCGCACCCCCAACCCGCGCACCCCACCCGCACCCCGCGTCACCGCGAGCCCGTAAGGGAGACCCAGCCGTGGACCGCCTCACCAACACGATCCGCCCCTATGCCTGGGGATCCACCACCGCCATCGCGGGCCTCCTCGGGGCCGAGCCGACCGGCGAGCCGCAGGCCGAGATGTGGATGGGTGCCCACCCGGGCGCGCCCTCGCGCACCGAGCGCGGACCGCTCAACGAGGTGATCGACGAGGACCCCCGCCGCGAGCTCGGCGCCCGCGCCGCCGACAAGTTCGGCCCCCGCCTGCCCTTCCTCCTGAAGATCCTCGCCGCCGGCGCCCCCCTCTCCGTACAGGTACACCCGAACCTGGAACAGGCACGGGAGGGATACGAGGACGAGGAACACCGCGGCATCCCCCTCGACGCGCCCCACCGCAACTACAAGGACGCCAACCACAAGCCCGAACTGCTCTGCGCGCTCACGCCGTTCGACGGCCTGTGCGGCTTCCGCGCCCCCGCCGAGGCCGCCGACCTGCTCGACGGGCTCGGCGTCGACTCGCTCAAGCCGTACGTCGACCTGCTGCGCGCCCAGCCCGAGGACGCCGCCCTGCGCGAGGTCCTCACGGCCGTGCTCACCGCCGACCGCGAGGAGATGGCCGCCACCGTCACCGAGACCGCGGCCGCCGCCGAACGCCTCGGCGGCGCCTACGCCCCGTACGCCGACGCGGCCCGGCACTTCCCCGGCGACCCCGGCGTCGTCGCCGCCATGCTGCTCAACTACGTCCAGCTCCAGCCCGGCGAGGCCCTCTACCTCGGCGCCGGAGTCCCGCACGCCTATCTGAACGGCATGGGCGTCGAGATCATGGCCAACTCCGACAACGTGCTGCGCTGCGGCCTCACCCCCAAGCACGTCGACGTGCCCGAACTCCTGCACGTCGTCCGCTTCGAGGCCACCGACCCCGGCGTGCTGCGCCCAGAGGCAGCAGCCGATGGCGAAGAGGTCTACGACACCCCGATCGACGAGTTCCGCCTCTCCCGCTTCGTGCTGCCCGAAGGCGGCGCCCCGCACGACCTCACCGCCGAGACCCCGCAGATCCTGCTCTGCACGGCGGGCGAGGTCCGCGCGGGCGACATCGCCCTCACGCCCGGTCAGTCCGTGTTCGTCCCCGCGGGTGAAAAGGCGGGCGTGTCCGGTGGCGGCACCGTTTTCCGCGCCACTGTGGTCGCCTGAACCACCCCACGCCTCCCGTGCTGCAACAATGACCCACCGCACGGCCGGACCCCACGGGCGCCCGGCCGCCGCGGCAGGACGAACGTACGCGCGTCACGCGGCAGGCGGGGCACGCAACCGAAGGGACAACGGGCACACATGAGTGCGTCAGGCGGAACAAAGGCGATCGTGGCGGCGCTGGCCGCCAACCTCGCGATCGCGGTGGCCAAGTTCGTGGCGTTCCTCTTCAGCGGCTCGTCGTCGATGCTCGCCGAGAGCGTGCACTCCCTGGCCGACTCCGGCAACCAGGGCCTGCTGCTCCTCGGCGGCAAGAAGGCCCAGCGCGAGGCGACCCCCCAACACCCCTTCGGCTACGGCCGCGAGCGCTACATCTACGCGTTCCTCGTCTCCATCGTGCTCTTCTCCGTCGGCGGCATGTTCGCCATCTACGAGGGCTACGAGAAGATCAAGCACCCGCACGAGATCGAGCACTGGTACTGGCCGGTGGGCGTCCTGGTGTTCGCCATCATCGCCGAGTCGTTCTCCTTCCGGACCGCCATCAAGGAGTCCAACGCCCTGCGCGGCTCGCTCTCCTGGAAGGAGTTCGTCCGCCGCGCCAAGGCCCCCGAGCTGCCCGTCGTCCTCCTGGAGGACCTCGGCGCCCTCGTCGGCCTCGTCCTCGCCCTCGGCGGTGTCGGCCTCGCGCTCGCCACGGGCGACGGCGTCTGGGACGGCATCGGCACGCTCTGCATCGGCGTCCTGCTGATCCTCATCGCGATCGTGCTGGCGGCGGAGACCAAGTCGCTGCTGCTCGGCGAGGCCGCGGGCACCGAAGAGGTCGCGAAGATCGAGCAGGCCCTGGTCGACGGCGACACCGTCACCGGCGTGATCCACATGCGCACGCTCCACCTCGGCCCCGAGGAACTCCTCGTCGCCGCCAAGGTCGCCGTCCAGCACGACGACACCGCCCGCGAGGTCGCCGAGGCGATCAACGCGGCCGAGGACCGCATCCGCGCGGCCGTCCCGATCGCCCGCGTCATCTACCTGGAGCCGGACATCTACAGCGCGGAGGCCGCCGCGGCGGGCACCAACCCGGCCAAGTCCCCGGGCGGCCCGGCCCCGGAGAACGACCACTGACGTCGTACGCGTCCGTACGGCGAAGGGGCCCGCACCACCCGGTGCGGGCCCCTTCGCGCTGACCGCGGGCGCGGTCACCGCACCTCGCGCAGGACCTCCAGGATCGCGGCCTCGTCCGGCGCCGCCACCAGCCGCTCCCGGAAGCCGGTGTCCATCAGCTTGCGGGAGAGCAGCGCGAGAATCCGCAGGTGCTCGTCGCCCGCGGCCGCCTCCGGCACCGAGATCATGAAGATCAGCTTGGCCTTCGTACCGTCCAGGGAGCCCCACTCGATGCCCTCGGCGGACCGCGCGAACCCGACGACCGGCGCGGTCACCGCGTCGGTCTTGGCGTGCGGGATCGCGATCTCCTCGCCGAGCCCCGTGGTTCCCTGCGCCTCGCGCGCCAGCGCGGTCCGTACGAGCTCCTCGACGTCGTCGACCTTGCCGGTACGGGCGAGCAGCCCGGCCATCTCGCGGATCGCGGCCTCCTTGTCCCCGGAGTCGAGCCCGACCTTCACGGTCTGCCCGGTGAGATAGCCGGAGAGGACCTCGGGCGCGGAAGCGGGAGCGGAAGCGGGAGCGGAAGCGGGAGCCGCCGCGGCGGGGGAGGGAGCAGCACCAGCACTAGCACCAGCCCCAGCACCTGCACCGACCCCGGCAAGGACCGGCTCCGGGCCGCCCGCTCCGCCCAGCGGCGACTGCCCGCGCCTCCTGCGCTCGCTCAGATCCACCAGCGAGACGGTGACGAGGGCGGTGACCACCGTTCCGGCGGCCACGGCCACGAAGAACATCGGGACGCCGCCGATCGCGCCGAGCACCGCCACGATCGGCCCGCCGTGCGGCACCGCGTCCTTCACGCTCGCGAGACCCGCGATCGCACCGGCCACGGCGCCGCCGAGCATGTTCGCCGGAATGACCTGCGCGGGGCGCGCGGCAGCGAACGGAATCGCACCCTCCGAGATCCCGAACAACCCCATGAACATCGCCGCGAGCCCCGTCTCCCGCTCCTGCTCGGTGTACAGCCGCTTGCGGATCAGCGTCGCGAGCCCCTGCCCGAGCGGCATCACCGGAATCGCGGCGGCGCACATGCCCATGACGGTCTGGTTGCCGGTCGCGATGAGCCCCGCGCCGAACAGGAACGCCGTCTTGTTGACCGGCCCGCCCATGTCGAACGCGATCATCAGGCCGAGAATCGCCCCGAGCAGGATCGCGCTCGTCCCCGTCATCCCGCTGAGCCAGTCCGTCAGATGCTCGAACACCCACGAGATCGGCTTCCCGATGACGTAGATGAAGAACAGCCCGAGCGCACTGGTGGCGACGATCGGGATCACGATGATCGGCATGATCGGCTGCACGAACTTCGGGACCTTGACCTTCTTGATCCACAGCACCAGGTACCCGGCCAGGAACCCGGTCACGATCGCCCCGATGAAGCCCGCCCCCGCCTTGGAGTCGTACAGCTCACCGGTATTGGCGATCCACCCGCCGATCATGCCCGGCACCAGGGCAGGCCGGTCCCCGATCGCGTACGCGATGTACCCCGACAGGATCGGCACCATCAGCGTGAACCCGATGACACCGATCTGGTTCACATGCATCCAGAACGAGTCGTCCGGGATGACGAGCCCGCCCTTCGGGTCGGTGTGCCCGCCGAGCGACAGCGAGATCGCGATCAGCAGACCGCCGACCACGACGAACGGGATCATGTACGACACGCCGTTCATCAGCGCCTTGTACGCGACACTCCGCTCCCGGCCGCCCCCGCCGCCCGCGGCCTGCTGCCCGCCCCCGCCTCCGGAGCCGCCGCCGTCCTGCACGGGCGCGCTCCGCACCCGCTCGATCAGCCGCTCGGGGTGGCTGATGCCCTCGGACACCCCGACGGACAGCACGCGCTTGCCCGCGAACCGGCCGCGGTCGACGTCCTTGTCAGCCGCGATGATGATGCCGTCCGCCTCTCTGACATCGTTGTCAGAGAGGACGTTCTCGGCTCCGATGGATCCTTGCGTCTCCACCTTCATCTCCGCACCCAGACCAGCGGCGGCCTGCTGGAGCTTCTCCGCCGCCATGTACGTGTGGGCGATGCCGGTCGGGCAGGCGGTCACCGCGAGCAGCTTCAGCCGCTTCTGCCCGCTGGGGCCCGCCGGGGGGTCGGCCGGACTGGTCACGTGGTTCTCCTAACGCCTTGACCGAACAAGGTCGCGCATATGTTCCCGATCTGCAGGCATCCTGCAACAGACAGGGACAGGAACCAAAGCGCAAAGGTCCCGGTTCCGCCAGGTCCGAGTGCCTTTGTTCGGACCGTTGTACCGTCGCGATTCAGCCACCAGCCGTTTCCGGGCGCCCTGTGGCCCGCTGCGCCGATCGGTGTAGATTCGTGACAGTGCCAGACGTCGCTGCTGATGGCGGTCGGGCGGTCCGTCAGCGGACCGGCCGAGGGAGAGAGGGCCTCCGACGGACTGCGCTGCGCGCGCCGGTGCACCTCAGCGTCCCGACGCCGCAGATCAGCCATGCCCACCCTCGACTCCATCACGAGGAGCAGCTCACCATGTCGACTGCCGTCAACGGCAAGGACTTCAAGGTCGCCGATCTCTCCCTGGCCGCGTTCGGCCGCAAGGAGATCACCCTCGCCGAGCACGAGATGCCCGGCCTGATGTCGATCCGCAAGGAATTCGCCGCCAGCCAGCCGCTGGCCGGCGCCCGCATCATGGGCTCGCTGCACATGACCGTGCAGACCGCCGTCCTCATCGAGACCCTGGTCGCCCTCGGCGCCGACGTCCGCTGGGTCTCCTGCAACATCTTCTCGACCCAGGACCACGCCGCCGCGGCCATCGCCGTCGGCCCGAACGGCACCCCGGACGACCCCCAGGGCATCCCGGTCTTCGCCTGGAAGGGCGAGACCCTGGAGGAGTACTGGTGGTGCACGGAGCAGGCCCTGACCTGGCCGAACACGCCCACCGGCGGCCCGAACATGATCCTGGACGACGGCGGCGACGCCACTCTGCTCGTCCACAAGGGTGTCGAGTACGAGAAGGACGGCAAGGTCCCGGCGATCGAGACCGCCGAGTCCGACGAGCACCGCGTCATCCTCGAGACGCTGCACCGCACCCTGGCTGAGAACCCGCAGAAGTGGACCCAGCTCGCCTCGGAGATCCGCGGCGTCACCGAGGAGACCACGACCGGCGTCCACCGGCTGTACGAGATGCACCGCGACGGGCAGCTCCTGTTCCCGGCGATCAACGTCAACGACGCCGTCACCAAGTCGAAGTTCGACAACAAGTACGGCTGCCGCCACTCGCTCATCGACGGCATCAACCGCGCCACGGACGTCCTCATCGGCGGCAAGACCGCGGTCGTCTGCGGCTACGGCGACGTTGGCAAGGGCTGCGCGGAGTCCCTGCGCGGCCAGGGTGCCCGCGTGATCATCACCGAGATCGACCCGATCTGCGCCCTGCAGGCCGCGATGGACGGCTACCAGGTCACGACCCTCGACGAGGTTGTCGAGACGGCCGACATCTTCATCACCACGACCGGCAACAAGGACATCATCATGGCCTCGGACATGGCCAAGATGAAGCACCAGGCGATCGTGGGCAACATCGGCCACTTCGACAACGAGATCGACATGGCCGGCCTCGCGAAGATCCCGGGCATCGTCAAGGACGAGGTCAAGCCGCAGGTCCACACCTGGACGCACCCTGACGGCAAGGTCCTCATCGTCCTCTCCGAGGGCCGCCTGCTGAACCTGGGCAACGCGACCGGACACCCGTCCTTCGTGATGTCCAACTCGTTCGCGGACCAGACGCTGGCCCAGATCGAGCTGTTCACCAAGCCCGACGAGTACCCGACCGACGTCTATGTGCTCCCCAAGCACCTCGACGAGAAGGTCGCCCGCCTGCACCTGGACTCGCTCGGCGTGAAGCTGACGACGCTCCGCCCCGAGCAGGCCTCGTACATCGGCGTCGAGGTCGAGGGCCCCTACAAGCCGGACCACTACCGCTACTGAGCCTTCGGCCGATCCCGGTCCGGGCCGCCCCGACACGGGCTGCCCGGCCCGGACCCCGGCCGGTGGCCGCCCGGCGCACCGTGCCCCTCGGCACGGCCGCCGGGACGACCGGCAGGCAGTAGGACGACTCCAGCAGGCCCTCGCCCCTCCGGCGGGGGCCTGCCGCCGTAGCGCTCCCGGTCAGCCCCGGTGGTGCCCACGCCTGGCGGCGCGGGGCGCAACACATGCACTCCCGCCATGACAGCGGCGGTGGTGCCCACGCCCGGTGGCGCGGGGCAGCGCGCCGGGCCCGCCGCCGGTCACGCGCTCGCGGACCCGCCGCCACCGCGCCGCCCCACCGCCGGAACGCCCCAGGTCACGCACATCCCCCGACAAGGACCAAGCCCCCATGCCCCGCGGTCGCTATTCGCTGCACGATCCGCACGATCACACCCCCCTCGCTGAAGAGCACTTCCAGTGCGCGCCAGGCCCCTCCGGCTGGCGCTACGTCGCCCAACGCCTCACTCCCTCCGGCGATCACGCGGGCTCCGTCGACCTGGCCCTCGACGAACTCGGCCGCCCCATCCGCCTCGAGCTGAACGCTTCCGGCTGGCAGGTGCGTGCCGCCGCCCTCGACGGCGTCACCTGGGTCCGCACCGACGCCACCGGCGCGCACGCCAGCGAGAACAACGCCCCCGCGCACGCGTTCACCGGGACGTCCCCCGCGTTCCTCATCGCCACCGCACGTCTGCTGCGCCTCACCCCCGATTCCCCCGCGACCCGCGTCCGCCTGGTCGCCTTCACCGATCCGGTCCTCGCCCCGCGCACCCTCGACCAGTCCTGGGCCCTGCTGAAAAGCGAAGCACACGCCACTGACAACGGCCCCCTGACCGTGGACGAATACCAGGTCACGGCCCTGGACACGGGCGAGCAGCACGCCGTCCACCTCAGCGGCGACGTCGTTCTCGCGGCGCCCGGCATCGAGCTCGAACACCTCGAGACCCCGCCGTCGGTGTTCGGCTGACACGAGCCACGGCGCGCGGCGCCGTCGGCGTCACGCGGGCGGTACGAACCCCGTCGCGGGCCGACTGCCCTGCTCTTCGGCGGCGGAGGCCGACGCAGGGGGTGCCGTCGGTGCCGAGGGCGCGGTGGCCTGAGACGGTGGTGTCGCGGCGGTGCTGGGCGCGGTCGGCGCACCAGGGGTGCCCGTGCCCCACGCGCCGGGAGCGGGCGGTGGCGTGCCCCACGCCGGGTGCGCGGCCACCGCGCCGCCCCCCGCTCCAGGGCCGCCGAAGGACCGCTGGACCTCCCGCGCCTGCCGCTCGTGCACGACAGCGGCCAGGAACGCCGCCGGGGGCACGCCTTCCGGCGCGGGTGCGCCCGTCCGCGCCACCACGTCCGCCGCGAGCTTCTCCGCCATGCCCCAGCTGATCTGCGGATCCAGCTGCCGCATCCGCGTCAGGTACTGCCGTATCGCCAGCCACAGACCGTCCGGAACACCGGACAGATCAAGCTCGGAGAACCTCCCCGCGAGCCAGGGCGGCGGGGCGGGCACGTATGCGGTCTGCCCCGTGGGCACCCGCTCACGCACGATGAGCGTCCCCGCGAACACGTCCCCGAGCCGCCGTCCCCGCGCCGACACCAGCGACGCGATGCACGCCACCACTCCGAACGTCAGCTGGATCTCCACGACGCCGACCGCCCCGCGCACCAGCGCGTGCCGGAACCGGATGGGCCCGCCGTCGTCCCGTACGACTCGCAGCCCGCACGCCAGCTTGCCCAGCGACCGCCCGTGGCTGAGCGTCTCCACGGCGATCGGAATGCCCACGAGCACCATGACGAACGTCGCCACGGCGATCGCGGCGGCCGCGGCGTCGTCCAGGGAGGCGGTCGCCGCGAGCAGCCCGAGCGTCACGGCCAGATACACCGACCAGGCCACGATCAGGTCGATGAGGATGGCGAGCGCCCGGCTCGGAAGTTTCGCGGGACGCAGCTCCAGCGCCACCGCCTCGCCCGTCACAAGCTCACTCACACCCGCAGTCCTTCCCGTCCGTACCCCCGGATCCGCCAGTCTGCCAAGCTGATGAGTGATCGCGCCGCAGTAGGAGCAGTACGAGAAGCCGAGGAGCAGCCAATCCGATGGACCTCGACGTCTTCGTGTCGACCCACCGAGCGGAGTGGGACCGCCTCGACGCACTGCTGCGCCGCCAGCGCCACCTCACTGGACCCGAGGTCGACGAGCTCGTCACCCTCTATCAGCGCACCGCCACGCACCTCTCCTTGATCCAGTCCAGCGCCCCGGACCCTCAGCTCACCGGACGCCTCACCCAGCTCGTGGCCCGCGCGCGTAGTGCGGTGACAGGCACGCGCCGTGCCTCCTGGAGGGACGTCACGCGCTTCTTGACGCACGGTTTCCCCGCCGCGGTCTACCGATCCCGGCACTGGTGGGTTCCCACGGCTCTGCTGTCCGCGGTCCTGGCGGCCCTGATCGGCTGGTGGGTCGGTACGCACCCCGAAGTGCAGTCCTCCATCGCGGCCCCTTCGGAGCTGCGGGACATGACGCGCCCGGGAGGCGAGTACGAGACGTACTACTCCAGCCACCCGGCGACGTCGTTCGCGGCCCAGGTGTGGACGAACAACGCCCAGGCGGCGGCCATGTGTCTGGTCCTCGGCGCGTTCCTGTGCTTCCCGGTGATCTGGATCCTGTTCCAGAACATGCTCAACGTGGGGGTCGGCATCGGCCTGATGTCCTCCGCGGACCGCCTGGACACCTTCCTGGGGCTGATCCTTCCGCACGGCCTGCTGGAGCTGACCGCTGTCTTCGTGGCCGCCGGTACGGGGCTGCGCCTCGGCTGGACACTCATCGACCCCGGTCCCCGCACCCGCCGCGTGGCGATGGCGGAGGAAGGCCGCGCCGCCCTGGGCATGGCCATCGGCCTGGCCCTGGTCCTCCTGGTGTCCGGAGCCATCGAAGGCTTCGTCACTCCCTCCGGCCTGCCCACCTGGGCCCGCATCGGCATCGGAATCGTCGCCGAACTGGCCTTCCTGGCGTACGTCTACGTCCTTGGCGGGCGCGCGGTCCGAGAGGGCGAGACGGGCGACATCGACGCCTCGGAGCGGAGCGCGGCGGTCCCCACCGCAGCGTGATGTGCGCACGACCCGTTTGAGCTGCTAGTCTCCTCGTCGCCCCGGAAAAGTCATTGACATGGCAGGACCGGGGAGGTAGATTCGAACAGTTGCCTAGAGCTGGATGGCTCAGGGGCGGCAGTGAACATCTGCCTGCTTCTTGAATCTCATCAATCAAGAGGCCACTCCCGATCATTCGGAATGAAGCGCCGGTAAGACCGGCCCAAAACTTCTGATAAAGTCGGAACCGCCGGAAAGGGAAACGCGAAAGCGAGTCCCTGAAAGGCACCGAGGAAATCGGAACGGACCGGGAAGCCGGAAAGATCTGATAGAGTCGGAAACACGAAATACCGAAGGGAAGCGCCCGGAGGAAAGCCCGAGAGGGTGAGTACAAAGGAAGCGTCCGTTCCTTGAGAACTCAACAGCGTGCCAAAAGTCAACGCCAGATATGTTGATACCCCGTCTACCGGCCCATACGGGTCCGGTGGCGAGGTTCCTTTGAAAAAGTCCTTCCCCTCCTATGTGACGGGGGAGGCGCACAGCGAGGACGCTGTGAACGACTGGGACTATTCCTCCTGGTTGTTCCGCTCTCGTGGTGTTGAACCCGATTACGGGTACACATTCACGGAGAGTTTGATCCTGGCTCAGGACGAACGCTGGCG
>NZ_JBWKEY010000008.1:0-108001 GCF_056435225.1 Streptomyces sp. NPDC043996
CCACCAGGTACGACAAGACCGCCCAGTCCTACACAGCAGCCGTCACCCTCGCATCACTCCTGATGTGGGCGTGACACTTTGACGACAACTCCTAGAGCCTACTCGCCCGCGGGTCTGCGATCCGCTCACCCACGGGATCTTCCACCTGCGGGCCCTCCACTCGCTCGCCCCTCGGATACGCGATCCGCCACGCCGGGGGCGCGCTCCGCCCGCCCGGGGCGTTCTCGACGCGCTCTGCTATCCGCTGATCGAGGCGCCCCGCCGTCCGCTGTCGAGACGCCCAGCCGTCCGCGAGGCGTCTGGTGCTCCGCCCCACGGCACAGCCGACGCCTGACGCGTGGCGAGGAGCCGTGACCGTTCGGGACGGATCCGCCCGCGTTCGAGACAGAGCCGTCCTCGCTCCGGGGAGCGGTCCTCGCCACTGATCCGCCACGGTCACCGCGGCGGCGTGGCTGCCCGTGCCCTCAGCGGCCGAGTTCCTTGCGGGTGATGCGGCGCAGCCTGCGCCGCTGCTCGGAGTCGAGCGCCAGATAGGCGGCCGCCGGGACGCCGAGCACGATCAAAAACGCGATCCACCAGGGCAGCCAGATCAGCAGAATGATCCCGACCGCCACGCCTCCCGCAGCGATCTTCGCTTTCTTCGACATGTCCGTCGCCTCCTTCGCGACCGTTGTCGCTCTCTGCCTTGAGAAACGGGATCGGCCCGTGTCCAGTTCCAGGTCACGACCCTGACCGATCCCTGAGGCGCGACCCCGAGGTGACCCTGAGAGTGCCTGCCCGCTGACGGGCGACGCCCTGTGGCATCACTCGGCCCTGAGAGGCTCACCCACCTCGTACATGTGGCGCAGCACCTGCCGGTAGGAATCGATCAGACCGGTCTCCGCATAAGACATACCCACAGCATGGCAGTGCGCGCGGACCAGTGGCTGGGCCAGCCGCAGATGGGGACGGGGCATGCTCGGGAACAGGTGGTGCTCGATCTGATAATTGAGGCCTCCGAGGAACCAGTCGGTGAGTGTGCCGCCCCGGATGTTCCGGGAGGTCAGCACCTGCCGCTGGAGGTGCCCCCAACGCTCGCCGTCCGGGTCGGGCATCTCCATGCCCTTGTGGTTGGGCGCGAAGGCCATGCCCAGGTGCAGACCGAAGAGGGCCTGATGGAGAGCGGCGAAGACGAGTGCGTGCCCCACAGGCATCGCGGCGAGCAGCAGCGTCACGTACCCCACGAGGTGAGCCACCAGGAGAGTGCCCTCCAGCGCCCGCCCACGGGGGCTCTGCCGCCGCAGGCTCTGGAAGCCGTAGACCTTCATGGCGATGCCTTGAAGCAGGGTGAGGGGGAAGAACAGCCAGGCCTGGTGGCGGGTGAGCCAGCGGCGGAAGCCGACACGGACCCTTGCCTGCTTGCTCGTGAACACCAGGACGTCGGCCGCGACGTCGGGGTCCTTCTCGATGTGGTTCGGGTTGGCGTGGTGGCGGTTGTGCTTGTCGTTCCACCAGCTCACGCTCATACCGAGCAGGAGGTTGCCGTGCACGAGACCGATGAGCCGGGCGACTGCGCGGTTGCCGGATATCTGGGCGTGTCCTGCATCGTGGCCGATGAACGCGGTCCTGACGCAGAGCACCGACAACGCGGGGGCGAGCAGCAGGACCCACCAGGTGTGCCCCAGGGCGAACAGGCCGAAGGCCACAGCCGTGAGCGCCGCGGCGTTGACCGCCATCGTGCGGACGTACCATCCGACGCGCCGTTCCAGGAGCCCGTGCGCCCTGACGGTGCGCAGGAGCGGGGCGAAGTCGCTCCCGGCGGGCCCTGGCCAAGAATCTGCGGGATGGTCCGCGACAGCGGTGGTGGCCTGGGGCATGGTCCGGTCTCCGGTCTGCGTGAGAACGTGCTGACCTGAGGAAACGTACGGATCAGTGACCCGCGGCAACCATGAGGTCACCACCCGGATCCGGTGGGGTGTCAGCCCCAGACCATAGGGGTGGTGGATACACCCCACCCTCCATTAGTGATCAGGATCACAACCCTGCGCCCCCCATCCGGTTGGAGTGTGATGTACTCTCGGCCGCTCCGGTCTCATTAGTCAAATTTGAGGAATGCGCCATCCCTGTGCCCAGGCTCCCCGCTGTCACTCCCTCCGAGATCTCCGAACTCTCTCAGTGTTCTGTCGTGTTCGTGCCCGGCGACCCCTGGCGCAGCGGACACGTCGCCTTCTGGCGCCCTGACGGCGACACCCCGCCGACCCCGGCCGCGAGCACTGTGGAGGACCTGACCGTCGCCGTACCGGGCGACGCCGGTGTTGAGCTGAGCGTCGTCCCGGCGGCGCTGCTGCCGGTACGCGCCGCGCTGCCCGTCCTGACCCGCGCGCGGGCCTCCTCGGGCACCCACCCGACCGCCGCCTTCTGGGGCACCGCAGCCGTGCTCGCCCTGCAGCTCGCCGCCCGCGGCCTGCTGCTGCCGGGGCTGACGGACAGCGACCACGACGCATGGCGCGCGGGTCCGCTCGGCGCCGCCGACCTGGAGCGGCTGCGCGAGCTCGCCGCCGCGATGCCGCCCAGCGCGCACGCGGTCCCGCTGGAGGGGTCCGCTCCCCCGCGGCTGCCCGCTCCGGAGCGGCTGCTGCGGGAGTTCCTGGACGCGGTCGCCGACACCCTGCCCCGCTCCCCCGCCGCCGTCGCGGCCGCGGGCCACCGCGCCTTCGCCGCGCCGGAGCCCCAGCACGTGCCGGAACAGCGGCCCTGGGCCACCGATGTCGCGGCCGGGCACGACGCGGGGGTGCGCATCTCACTGCGCGTCGAGGTGCCCGGTCTGCTGGCCGAGGCCTCCGAGGACACACGGCTGCCGTTCCGGGCCGTGGTGCAGATCCACAGTGTCAGTGACCCGACGCTCGTGGCGGATGCCGCCGAGATCTGGGCGGGCGCCGGGGCTGCGGAGAACTTCGGTCCGCGCGCGCGTATGGACGCGCTGCTGGCGTTGCGCCGTGCCACGCGCGCGTGGGCTCCGCTCGGCCCGCTGCTGCAGGCGACGGTGCCCGACGCCATCGAGCTGGCCGACGAGGAGGTCACCGAACTCCTCGGCGAGGGGGCGCGGATGCTCGCGGTCGCGGGCGTCGACGTGCACTGGCCACGGGAGCTGGCCCGCAGCCTCACCGCACGCGCGGTGATCGGCCCGGCAGACGACGACGCCGACCCACAGGGCCCCGATCGGCTGTCGTCGGACACACCGTCCCACCTTTCCGCCGACGCGCTGCTCGCCTTCAACTGGCGCTTCGCGCTGGGCGATCAGGAGCTGAGCCGCGCGGAGCTGGACCGGCTCGCGGAGGCGAACCGTCCGGTGGTGCGCCTGCGCGACCAGTGGGTGCTCATCGACCCGGACGCCGCGCGGCGCGCGCTCGCGCAACAGGACCGCAAGGTCACCCCCGTCGACGCGCTGAGCGCCGTCCTGTCAGGCACCACGGACGTGGACGGACAACGCGTCGACGTGCAGCCCACGGGCTGGCTGGCGACGCTGCGCGAACGTCTGACGGACCCCGAGGGCATGGAGCCCGTAGGGCAGCCCGCCGCTCTCGCCGCGGAGCTGCGCGACTACCAGCTGCGCGGCCTCAACTGGCTGGCCCAGATGACCTCTTTGGGGCTCGGCAGCTGCCTCGCGGACGACATGGGCCTCGGCAAGACCATCACTCTGATCTCATTGCACCTGCACCGCCAGGGCGACACGGAGACGGCCGGGCCGACCCTCGTCGTGTGCCCCACGTCCCTGATGGGCAACTGGCAGCGGGAGATCCAGAAATTCGCGCCGGGAACGGCCGTGCGACGCTTCCACGGTGCCCAACGCGACCTGGAGGGCCTCGCGGACGGCGAGTTCGTCCTCACCACCTACGGGACGATGCGGCTCGACACTGACCGGCTCGCCGAGGTCCCCTGGGGCCTGGTGGTCGCCGATGAGGCGCAGCACGTCAAGAATCCCTACTCGGAGACGGCCAAGCAGCTGCGCGCCATCGGGGCACGTGCGCGCGTGGCGCTCACCGGCACCCCCGTGGAGAACAACCTCTCCGAGCTGTGGGCGATCCTCGACTGGACCACTCCAGGGCTGCTCGGCAAGCTGAGCACGTTCCGCACCCGCTATGCCCAGGCGGTGGAGAGCGGGACTGATCCAGCCACGGCCGAGCGGCTGGCCAAGCTGGTGCGCCCCTTCCTGCTGCGCCGCCGCAAGTCGGACCCGGGCATCGCGCCGGAGCTGCCGCCCAAGACGGAGACCGACCGTGCCGTCTCGCTCAGCACCGAACAGGCCGGCCTGTACGAAGCGGTGGTGCGCGAGGCGTTGGCGGAGATCTCCGGAGCCGACGGGTTCGCCCGCCGCGGGCTGATCGTCAAGCTGCTCACCGGCCTGAAGCAGATCTGCAACCACCCCGCGCAGTTCCTCAAGGAGGACAAGCCGCGCCTCACCGGTCGCTCGGGGAAGCTGGAACTCCTGGACGAGCTCCTGGACACGATCCTGGCCGAGGAGTCGAGCGTGCTCGTCTTCACGCAGTACGTGCAGATGGCGCGCCTCATCGAAGGGCACCTGGCGGCGCGTGGGGTCCCCACGCAGTTCTTGCACGGCGGAACCCCGGTGGCCGAGCGAGAGGCGATGGTGCAGCGCTTCCAGGACGGTGAGGTCCCGGTCTTCCTGCTGTCCCTGAAGGCGGCCGGTACCGGGCTCAACCTCACGCGCGCGGGTCACGTCGTGCACTACGACCGGTGGTGGAACCCGGCGGTCGAGGCGCAGGCGACCGACCGCGCGTACCGCATCGGGCAGACGCAGCCCGTGCAGGTGCACCGGCTGATCGCGGAAGGCACCATCGAGGACCGCATCGCCGAGATGCTGCTGCGCAAGCGCGAGCTGGCCGACGCCGTTCTGGGCTCCGGCGAGGCGGCGCTCACCGAACTCACCGACGCGGAGTTGGCCGACCTGGTGGAGCTGCGAGGAGGTGCGCGATGAGTGACGCGTACGACGGGACGTACACCAGGACGCACGAAGACCGCGGGGACAGCAGCAGGGGGAGCGACGACGTGACGGCGTACGACGCAGAATCGACAGCTGACGACAGCGAGCGCACCTTCGCCGCGCTGCCGCCCGCGCACGGGCGGGGTTTCGCCCAGACGTGGTGGGGCCGCGCCTGGCTTCAGGCGCTGGAGGACACGGCGCTGGATCTCCAGCAGCTCAAGACGGGCCGGAAGCTCGCGCGGGCGGGCTCCGTGGGCGCGGTCTCGGTACGCCCTGGGCGCATCACGGCGGTCGTCCAGGACAAGGACGGCACACCGCACCGCTCGGACGTGCTGCTTCAGCGCCTGGACGCGGAGCAGTGGGACCGGTTCCTGGGCATGACCGTCGAGCGCGCCGGGCACATCGCCGCGCTGCTCGACCGGGAGATGCCGCCCCACCTGGTGGAGGACGCCGCGGCGGCGGGCGTGGAGCTCCTGCCGGGCATCGGCGACCTGGAGCCGGAGTGCGACTGTGAGGCGTGGGACCACTGTGGGCACACGGCGGCACTGTGCTATCAGATGGCGCGACTGCTCGACGAAGATCCGTTCGTGCTGCTCCTGCTGCGCGGACGGGGCGAACGCGAGCTCCTCGACGACCTGCACGTCCGCAGCGTGGCCCGACAGGGCACCGTGGACGTCCCGCGGGTCGAGGAGCGGGAAGCCGCTCAGGACGGCGTAGACGCCGCCGAGGCGTACGAGGAGGGCATCATCCTTCCCCCGCTGCCCGAACCGCCCGCGCTGCCGTCAGAGCCGGGCATGCCGCCTTCCCTGGACACGGACACCGAGCCGGCGGCCGGAGTCGACGCCACCGCGCTCGCGTTCCTGGCGGCCCGCGCGGCGGCCGAGGCGCACCGGATGCTCACGGAGGCGCTGTCTCCGGGCCATGACCGGCGGCCCGTCGAGCCCGAGTTGACGCTCGCGGAGGACTGCGTGCGCCTCGCCGCGGGCCGACCGGAAGCCGCCATCTCGGCGCGCCTGGCGGAGAGCTCCGGCAGGGACAGGGATGGGCTCGCGTGCTCCGTGCGGGCCTGGGAGTACGGAGGACGTGCCGCACTCGCCGTCCTGGAGGAGGAGTGGACCCCAGAAGGCGATGTGCTCGCCCGCGCGCGTGCCGCGCTCGACGCCGCGTGGGACGAAGGCGAAGGGCCGACGCTGCGTGCCTCGCGCAACCGCTGGACGGCGGCAGGGGGCGACGCCCAGCTGCGCCATGGACGCGACGGCCGTTGGTGGCCGTATCGCAAGGAGAAGGGCCGCTGGGTGCCCGCTGGCCCCGCGGCACACGACCCCGCGACGGCTCTGGCGGTGGCGACAGGCGGAGAGTGAGCCGTCGAGGGCGCAGCCAGTGACGCGTGGGGGCGTGCGGCGCCCGGGAGGGCGTAGTCGGTTCACGTGGCTGCCGGTGGCCGAAACGTGTGCGGCGGCCACCGGCGTGCCCACGAGGTCATCGTGTGCGCCGGGAACACCGGCGCGCGCACTCGCCCCGGCCAGGGATTGAGCAAGGTCATGACATCAAGGACCGTGGAGCGCGCCGGTTCAGCTGTGCGGACCCAGCCGAGAGGGGAGATGGCGCAGTAGGTACCCCTGCCGCAGCTGATCGCCCGGTGATGGCCGACGGCGCCTCCTGCCCCTCGCGGGAGGCGCCGTCACCGCGTACCACGCCTGGGCCCCGTGATCCCGGCGGGTCCACGAGCTCCCAGCGATTCACCCACGGAGCCGCCGACGGTTCACCCTCGCGACACCTCGCGTTCGTCAGGGCCGCGAAGGGTGGCGCCGTCACCGATCTCGTGCCTCTGGAGGCCCTGATGTCCTCGCCCGTCGCCGGCCAGCGCCGTGTCCGCCGTGCCGTCTCTGTCGGCGTCCCGCTCGCTTTGGTCACCGCTGTCGCGGTGGCAGGCACCGCCATCGGTGCCCCGGGCGGGACGCCGCACGCGGGCTCGGAGGCGCGAGGTACGTCCCGTGTCGTCTCCCAGGCCATGCTCGGCGACATCCCATTGGGCGCTTTCAGTAACCGTCTGCTGCCCGGGACGGTGCGCGACGACCGGGGCGTCGATCTCGGTGGGATCGGCAGCGACATCTATCCGGCGGGCCGCAAGGGCGAGTTCTGGACGGTCACCGACCGAGGGCCGAACGGCCAGATCAAGGTGGACGGCACGAAGCGCCGGACGTTCCCGGTGCCCGGCTTCGACCCGGCGATCGTGAAGATCCGTGTTTCGGGCCGCTCCGTGAAGGTCGTGGACGCGCTCGCGATCACCACGCGTTCCGGGAAGCCGGTCACCGGTCTGCCCAACCAGAAGACGCGCGACGAAGCACCGTACTCCTATGACGCGAGCAAGCCCCTCTCGTACAACCCGAACGGTCTGGACACCGAAGGCATCGTCCGGGCCAAGGACGGCAGCTTCTGGCTGGTCGACGAGTACGGTCCGTCGCTGGTGCACGTCTCCGCGCGTGGGAAGGTCATCAAGCGCTATGTCCCCAAGGGGCTGAAGCTTCGGGGCGCCGACTACCCGGTCGTCGAGGCGCTGCCTGGCGTGCTTCTGCACCGGAAGGTCAATCGTGGCTTCGAAGGCCTCGCTCAGCTTCCGGGCGGTGACCTGGTGATGGCGGTGCAGAGTCCGCTGTCCCTGCCGGACACGGATGCGGGCGAAGGCTCGCGCACCGCCCGGCTCCTGCGGTTCTCGCCCGCCAAGCAGGCGATCACCGCCGAGTACGCGTACCGCTTCGACCCGGTGGGCGTCGTCGATCCCGGAGAGGACGACACCTCGGAACTGAAGATCTCTTCCGTCGTCGCTGTCAGCCGTGACCGGCTGCTCGTGGAGGAGCGCACCGACAAGGCGGCCCGACTGCAGTTGGTGCGCCTGGACCGTCGCGCGAACATCCTCGGCAAGCGGTGGGACGACCCCGCCACCCGGCCCTCCCTCGAGCAGCTCGACGATCCCGCGGCCAAGGGTGTGCCGGTGCTGCGCAAGCGCCTGGTCGTCGATCTCGGCGCCGTCAAGGGCGTGCCCGGAAAGATCGAGGGCGTCGCTCGGGTTGACCGCCGCACGCTGGCGCTCATCAATGACAACGACTTCGGGATGACGGACGGCCCGGAGGCCTTCGACAAGGACGGGCGCCTCGTGGACAGCGGCGTGGAGACGTCCGTGACGTACGTCCGGCTTCCCAAGGAGCTGTAGGCGTAGCCTCACTCCCTGCCGTACGCCTAGGAGACGCGCGGTACGAAGGGGCCTCTTCAGGGTGTGATGGTGCACCAGCATTCCTGAGCGGACGCCAAGGGTTCTCTACGGCACGTCGTTCGCCGCTGGTGTCGGGAAGAGGGAGTCGAGTTCGCTCGGCAGGCCCGTGGGCAGCGACGGGAAGTCGCTGGGCAGCCTAGTGGGCACCCTTGTGGGCAGATCGCTTGGCAGGCTCGTCGGGATCCGAGAAGGGATGCTCGGCGAGGGCTTGGGGCGCGGTTCACTGCTCCTGCTGCTCTCGGTGGGCTTCTTCTTGTCCGGCGAGTCGTCGCTGCCGGTGACGGCGAACACCGCGGTGGCGACGGCTCCGACGCCTACGAGGGCCGCGATCAGGATGAACAGCCCGCTGCGTCGGCCAGGCGGCCTTCCCTCTGGGGGCGGCTGCCATGCGCCACCTCCTGGAGGGGGTCCGTATCCGCCCGGAGGGGAACCGTATCCACCGGGCGGTGGCCCATAGCCCCCAGGAGGGGGTCCATAATCGCCACCTCCAGGAGGCGGAAGGTCACGGGGCGGCTGCGGTGGTTCGGGCGGCATGGTCATACCGTCAAGAGTCGGCGCGAACCGGTCACGCCGCGACCCCCGCGCGGAAGTTGCTACACAGGCGCCGCACGGACCGTACGATTCCGGCACGCTGCGGCTGTGCGGCCGCGTGCCGTGGTGTCAGCCCCGTACCCCCAACAGATGGTCCATGGCCAGCTGGTCGAGGTGCTCGAAGGCCATCCCGCGCGCGGCGGCCGCGGCCACGTCGAAGTCCTCGTAGGCGCCTCGGTCCGCGAGCAGCCCGGTGAGGCCGTCGGCGGCGGTGGGCTCGGCCAGCTCGTGCAGACGCGCCTCCCGCAGCGCTTCCTGCACCTCGGGGTCGGCACGGAAGGCGGCCGCGCGGTCGCGCAGGATGAGGTAGTTGCGCATGCACCCGGCAGCGGAGGCCCACACGCCGTCGTAGTCCTCGGTGCGCGGGGGCTTGAAGTCGAAGTGGCGCGGCCCGTCGTAACCGCCCCTCTCCAGGACGTCGACGACCCAGAAGGCGCTGCGCAGGTCGCCCGCGCCGAACCGCAGGTCCTGGTCGTACTTGATGCCGCTCTGGCCGTTGAGGTCGATGTGGAAGAGCTTGCCCGCCCACAGGGCCTGCGCGATGCCGTGCGGGAAGTTGAGGCCCGCCATCTGTTCATGGCCCACTTCGGGGTTCACTCCGTAGAGTTCGGGCCTCTCCAGGCGCTCGATGAACGCGAGGGCGTGCCCGACGGTGGGCAGCAGGATGTCGCCGCGCGGCTCGTTCGGTTTGGGCTCGATCGCGAACCGCAGGTCGTATCCCTGCTCGGTCACATAAGCACCGAGGAGATCGAACGCCTCCTTCATGCGCTCCAGGGCATCACGCACGTCCTTGGCCGCGCCGGACTCCGCACCCTCCCTGCCGCCCCAAGCCACGAAGGTCGGCGCGCCCAACTCCACCGCCAGGTCGATGTTGCGGATCGTCTTGCGCAGCGCGTACCGGCGGACGTCTCGGTCGTTGGCGGTGAACGCGCCGTCCTTGAACACGGGGTGCGTGAACAGGTTCGTGGTCACCATCGGGACGACGAGACCGGTGGCGTCAAGGGCCTGGCGGAAGCGCTTGACGTGGGTCGCCCGATCGGCGTCCGAGGAGCCGAACGGAATGAGGTCGTCGTCGTGGAACGTCACTCCGTAGGCACCGAGTTCCGCGAGACGGCGCACGGACTCGGTCGGGTCCAGCGGCGCCCTGGTGGCATCGCCGAACGGGTCCCTGCCCTGCCAGCCGACGGTCCACAGTCCGAAGCTGAACTTGTCGTCCGGGGTGGGCTGGTACGTCATGTGCGACTCCTTGACGGCTCCTGGACTATTTCGTCATGGCGATTGACAAATTAGTATCCCGACGAGCGCCTGAGAAGACCGTGGGCACGATCGGGTACGTCCGCGGGGACAGAGCGACAGGTACGCGTACGGGCACGGGCACGACTTCTGGGGCAATGGCTTACCTAGGGGCACGCGCGCGTCCCTGGAGAGCCTCCCCGGAGAGCGTCCCTGGAGGGCGGGAGAAACCCTGGTCCCCTGCCGGAGGGTCCGGGTCCGCACCGGGAAGCACAGAGCCAGCCTGAACGGAGACTTGCATGTCGTCAGCGTCAGCAGCCGAAGGTCCTCTCGTCGTCGGGGTGGACAGCTCCACGCAGTCCACGAAGGTTCTGGTCGTCGACGCGGCCACGGGGCAGGTCGTCGCGAGCGGGCAGGCGCCCCACACCGTCACCACCGGCACGCTCCGGGAGAGCGACCCGGAGCAGTGGTGGAGGGCCCTCGGCGAGGCGCTGCGCCAGTGCGGCGCGCCCGCGCACGAGGCCGCCGCCGTGTCCGTCGCCGGACAGCAGCACGGCCTCGTCACGCTGGACGAGCACGGGGATCCGGTGCGGCCCACCCTACTGTGGAACGACGTGCGCTCGGCGCCGCAGGCACAGCGCCTGGTCGAGCGGTTGGGCGGCGCCAAGGCCTGGGCCGACCGCGTCGGCAGCGTCCCCGGACCATCTTTCACCGTGGCCAAGTGGGCCTGGCTCACCGAGCACGAGCCCGCGTCAGCCCGCGCCACCACAGCGGTGCGCCTCCCTCACGACTACCTCACCCAGCGCCTCACTGGTTCCGGCACCACCGACCGCAGCGACGTGTCCGGTACCGGATGGTGGGCCTCGGCGAGCGAGTCGTACGACGACGAGATCCTGGAGCTGGTGGGCCTGGACCCCGCGGTGCTGCCGCGCGTGGCACGCCCGGGAGAGGTCGTCGGCACCGTGCGCGGCGACGGTGAGCTTCCCTTCTCGAAGGGCACCCTGGTGGCGCCCGGCTCCGGCGACAACGCGGCCGCCGCCCTCGGCCTCGGTCTGCGCCCCGGTACGCCCGTACTCAGCCTCGGCACTTCCGGAACGGTCTACGCGGTCTCGGAGCGCCGCTCCACCGACCCGACAGGCACGGTCGCCGGGTTCGCCGACGCACACGGCGGCTGGCTGCCGCTGGCCTGCACGCTCAACTGCACCATGGCCGTGGATCGTGTCGCGTCGCTCTTCGGCCTGGACCGCGAGGCCGTCGAAGGGGACGGGTCCGTCACCGTCCTGCCGTACCTCGACGGTGAACGCACGCCCGCCCTGCCGCACGCCTCAGGCCTGCTGCACGGTCTGCGGCACGACACGTCTCCCGGCCAGATCCTGCAGGCGGCCTACGACGGTGCCGTACATGCCCTCCTCGGCGCTCTGGACGCCGTCCTCGGCGTGGCGGCGGACCGTTCGGTGCCCTTGCTCCTCATCGGCGGCGGAGCCCGTGGAGCCGCCTGGCAGCAGACCGTACGGCGCCTGTCCGGGCGGCCTGTCCGGGTCCCCGAGGCGCGCGAGCTCGTAGCTCTCGGTGCTGCAGCCCAGGCGGCGGGGCTGCTGACCGGCGAGGATCCGGCATCGGTGGCACGGCGCTGGGACACGGCGCGCGGACGCGAGCTCGACCCCGTGGAACGGGACGAGGCGACGCTCTCCAGGATCACGGAGATACTCTGCGACGCGGCCTCCTTGCTGAACGGCCCTCGTGAGACGCAACGCCCCTCTACGTAGTCGCGTGTTGCGTCGGCTCGACGTAGTCGCGTGTTGTGTCGGCGCATCCGTCAGGGTGGCACGTCGGCACGGTGAACAGCGGCACGGAAGTTGACGGCGCCGATCGATGCCCGGCACGGAATGGCTGGGGCCGATGACACAGAATGGGTCGAGAGGGGTGACACAGGGATGAGCGCACCGACGCACGAGGCCCGCTCCGGTGCGCCCGGACGCCAACTGCCCGACACCCAGCACGGAATGCGGCGACGCAACCTCGCGCGCGTCATGCACACTGTCGCCGCGCAGGGCCCGCTCTCCCGCGCCTCCGTGGCCACCCGCATCGGACTGACCCGGGCCGCCGTGTCCACCCTGGTGGACGAATTGATCCGGTCGGGGCTCTTGGAGGAGCTGGGACCCGCACGTTCGGGCAGGGCGGGTCGCGGCCGACCGGGTTCCGCGCTCGCCGTCAGCGCGAGGGGGCCGGTCGGCATCGGAGCCGAGGTGGGTGTCGACCACCTCTCCGTGTCCGCGGTGGACCTGCGCGGTGACGTATGGGCGCGTGCCCGACATCGCGTCACCAATCGAGGGCGGGCCCCTGAGGCCGTACTCGCGGAACTCTCCGCTCTGGTTGAGCGCGTCAGCCGGGAGGCCGAGCGAGCGGGCCTGCGTCCCGCGGGCCTGGCGGTCGCGGTCCCTGGCCTGGTCGCTCGCGACACGCACACCGTCGTGCGCGCCCCCAACCTCGACTGGCACGAATCCGACATCACCGGACTACTATCGTCCGGGCTGCCGTTGACCGTCGACAACGAGGCGAACTTCGGTGCCCTGGCGGAGCTGTGGCTCGGTGACGGCACGCCGGATGACTTTCTGCACGTGTCGGCGGAGATCGGCATCGGCGGTGCCCTCGTGGTCGACGGACAGTTACTGCGTGGCAGCCGTGGTTTCGCCGGGGAGCTGGGCCATGTGCCGGTCCATCCGGACGGGCCGGCGTGCGGGTGTGGTGGGCGCGGGTGCCTGGAGCAGTACGCGGGTGAGGAAGCGGTGCTGCGGGCGGCGGGGCTGCGCCCGGGGCCGGACCAGCTCGATCTCCTCGTCGAACGCGCCCTCGTGGGCGACGAGCACGCGCGCCGAGCACTCAGCGACGCCGGTCGTGCGCTGGGCATCGCGCTCACCGGCGCCGTCAACCTCCTCGACCCCCGCGCGGTCGTCCTCGGTGGGGCGCTGTCACGGCTGGCACCGTGGCTTCTGCCCTGCTTGGAAGAGGAATTGGCGCGACGCAGCCCCAGCCCTGGCTGCGCCCTCCGCGTGTCCGTCATTGGTTCCGAAGGGCCTCTCCTCGGGGCGGCGCACTCCGTGGTGCGAGCGGTGCTCGACGATCCGGTCGGGGCGGTCGGGGCGGTCGGGGCGGTCGGGGCAGGGATCCAGGGTTAAGTCCCAGTCTCCGGCTCTGCCCGTTGAGGGCTTGGTTCCGCCTGGCGGGAGCCCAGCGACTGCCGCAAGGGCGCCGAGTTCTCGTCCACGCCTCTGAGCCGACCCTTCGCCTCTATGTCGGAGAGCGGACCGCTGGTTTGACATGAATCGCCGAGAACTTCTCGGACGTTCCGGCGCGGCACGGTGAACACCCCACGGCAGCTCGCCGTTGCCATTCTTAATTTTCATGGGCAGTCGGCGATAGATGATCGACGTCGCCGACGCAGGATGCCCCCACAGGCGAGTCACCCACAAGAGTGACCAGGTTTTCCACAGTCATCATGTCGTGCACAGATGCGCCGCAGGCCCTTCCACCTCAATCGACAAGGCCCGTACGGTAATTCACATGAGCCGCCACAGCGCGAGCGGCAAAGGCAGGGCCTCATCGATCGGGGGAATCGCATGGTCAAGGAAAACAAGGCTCGCCCTGGCGCGTCAGCGAAGGGAGACCGCCAACGAGAATGCCACCCTCGTGCTCACCGCATCTCGCGGGATTCAGGTGGACAGCGCGGAGCGGAGGAGAGACGGATGAAGGCCTTCAATCCGTGCGCCAGGCTGGACGCACCACGGTTCGCGACTCAAACTGTCCAGGCACCCCTGGCGAACGTGTGCGACACGGATGACGCGATAGACACGTGCGAGTCACAGCTCCGGAGAGAGCGGCTGCTCACAGGTGAGAACCTCCCCGGCCCGCGGCGCCCCGGCACCGGGATACGGCCTCGACGCTCACCAGATCGATCAGTCTGAGCACGGCCACCTCGTCCTTGGCTCAGTGCTACTCCGTACGGCACGAGATACGAAGCCTCTCCTCCGTCAGACCCCCATCCAGACACGGGTGCACGCTCTGAGTCACGCCCGGCCAACCACGCACGGTAGACCACGCACCCAAGCACAGCCCCCGCACCGCGCCACCCCACTAGAGGCAGCACGCCTCACCATGCCCCAAATGACACATGTACGACGTGGCTCCCCATGCAACGCGCACCACACACCACCACACACCACCACACCACACACGCCAGCTGCTCCCCCCACCCGAGAGGCACACCAGCGATGGACCAAGCAAGTGAACGACCCTCAAGCGAAACGCAAGGCACCGCAGCCAGCGGAATCCAGCCCGAGCCCTCGCGAGCGACCCGGTTCCTCCCCAGCCGACGCAGACTCCTCCAGGGCGCGGCTCTCGCCGCCGTGCCGTCCGCGCTGCTGACCTCACCCCGTGCCATGGCCACACCACGCGCGGCCGCCTACCCTCCCACCGAATGGGTTCCGGCGAGCAGTTCCAACTACACGGCCTCCAACCGGCCCACCAGCTATCCCGTCACCTACGTGGTCGTTCACGTCACGCAGGAGACGTACGCCGACACCCTGGCCATCTTCCAGAACCCGGCGAAGAAGGTGTCCGCGCACTATGTGGTCCGTTCCTCCGACGGCCACATCGCGCAGTGCGTCAGCGAACGCAACGTCGGCTGGCACGCGGGCAACTGGACCTACAACACGCGCAGCATCGGCATCGAGCACGAAGGGTGGGTGGACCAACCTGAGTACTTCACCGACGAGATGTACCAGCAGTCCGCACTTCTCACCGCGGCGATCTGTGACAGATACGGAATCCCCAAGGACCGGCAGCACATCATCGGCCACAACGAAGTCCCCGGCGCCGACCACACCGACCCAGGGCGGCACTGGGACTGGTCGCGCTACATCAGACTGGTCAACTTCACCTGAGCGTCCATACGACAGGGTGGCCCACCGCCCCGTTGGCTCAAGTCCCGCTACCCGCAACCCGCCGTCCCACAATCGCCTATTCACGAGCCACTAGCCTCCCCTCGCCCCGGCACTCTCCATCGGGGTCGGCGAAGTCCAGCCAGCGGCGGTGCGCGGACGCTTGTCGGCTTCTGTTCCCGGGGTGACGATGGCAGCGCCCGCACCGCTGTCATCGCTGTCCCGGAGGCCGAATTGACCGATCCATGGGTGGCTCTGGAGCCCGGAGCCGACCCCGTCGAGCGGGTACGCACGATGCGTCGGGCCCATGAGAGCTTCACCGCGGCGGGCACCGTCGCCCGCCCGGTGCGCTCCGTGGTGGCCGATTCCTGGCGGCGTTCGGCACGAGCGCGCGTCAGCCCCGAGGACTCGGGGGCTTCGGTCGAGCTCACGGCAGGTGACCTGGGGGCTTATCGGGCCGAGCATCCACTGGCGCGGGTCATGCCGTTGTTCCGTGAGCTCATGGGCGGATTCGCGAAGGACGGGGAGCATCTACTGGCGGTGTGCGACGCGCACGGTCGGCTGCTCTGGGTTGAGGGACACCCGGCAACGCGGACGCGGGCAGGGCAGATGAACTTCGTGCCGGGCGCGCGGTGGGCGGAATCGGCGATCGGAACGAACGCTCCGGGCACGGCGGTCGCCGTCGGCCGACCAGTGCAGGTGTTCGCCACGGAACACTTCGTCCGCAGCGTCCAGTCGTGGACGTGTGCCGCGGCGCCGGTACACGATCCGCGTACCGGACGGCTGCTTGGGGCCGTCGATGTCACCGGCGGCGACGGGCTGGCGCATCCCCACAGTCTGGCGTTGGTGCAGGCGGTGGCGCGAGCGGCGGAGTCCCAACTGTCCCTGCTGGGGCCGCTGGTACACGACGAGGACAGCCTGGAGCTGACGGCGCTCGGCCGGGACGAGGCGCTGGTACTCGTGGGTGGCCACAAGCGGCGGCTGAGCCGACGGCACAGCGAGATCATGGTGCTGCTGGCCCGGCACCCCGAGGGCCTGAGCGGGGACGAATTACTGTGCGCGCTGTACGAGGACGAGTCGGTGACGCCGGTGACGCTGCGGGCGGAGCTGGCGCGGCTGCGTCAGGTGCTGGGACCTGAGGTCCTGCGGTCGCGACCGTACCGCCTCGCGGTCCCGGTGACGTCGGACGTGGACGTGGTGGAGCGGCGGCTGGGCTGCGGGGCGGTGACGGCGGCGTTCTCCCTGTACACAGGACCGCTGCTGCCGGGAGCGCAGGCGCCAGCGGTGGCGCGGTTGCGGCGGCGGCTCACCGACCAGATGCGGGCGGCGCTGATCGCCCGTGGTGACCCGGACCTCCTGTCGGACTGGGTGCACGCACCGTGGGGAGAGGAGGATGTGGAGGTATGGCGGGCCCTGGCCGCCGTGCGGCCGACGGCGCCGGTGGTGGCCCGGCTGCGCACCCTGGACCGAGAACTGACAGCGGATGCCCAAGGCCGGGCACTGCGTCCCCAAGCCAAGCGTCACGCCCACTAGCCGAGGTCCCCCCTCCGCCGCAGAAAGCCAACCAGACCGCCAGGCAGCCAGCGGCGCACGGCACACCAGGCCGAGCCAACCCGATCTGGGCCAATCCCGTCTGGGCCAATCCGGGCCGAGCTGAGCTGGACCTCGCCCCACCTGATCCCGCCCCACTCCACTCAACTCAACTCCACCCCGCCCCACCCCACCAACGCAACGTGCATGCAACCTCCCCCTCCCTACGCTCCCGCCGAGAGCTGCCCAACGGCGGGCAGCGTGTCCGGGGAGGCAGTCAGGATGACCCGTTACGCGGCGCCCGGTAGCGAGGGTGCAGTCATCTCCTATCAGGACCGGTACGACCACTTCATCGGGGGCGAGTACGTGCCGCCGGCGCGGGGGCAGTACTTCGAGAACCCGAGCCCGGTCAACGGGCGGCCGTTCACCGAGATCGCGCGGGGCACGAGCGAGGACGTGGAGCGGGCGCTTGACGCCGCGCACGCCGCCGCGCCCGCGTGGGCCCGTACGTCGGTGGGCGAGCGCGCCGCCATCCTGCGGCAGATCGCGGACCGCATGGAGGCCAACCTGGAGCAGCTCGCGGTGGCCGAGAGCTGGGAGAACGGCAAGCCGGTGCGGGAGACGCTGGCCGCGGACATCCCGCTGGCCATCGACCACTTCCGGTACTTCGCGGGGGTGATACGGGCGCAGGAGGGATCGCTCAGCGAGGTCGACGAGGACACCATCGCGTACCACTTCCACGAGCCGCTCGGTGTCGTGGCGCAGATCATCCCGTGGAACTTCCCGATTCTGATGGCGACGTGGAAGCTGGCGCCCGCGCTCGCCGCGGGCAACGCCGTCGTGCTGAAGCCCGCCGAGCAGACCCCGGCGTCGATCCACGTCTGGCTGAGCCTGGTGAGCGACCTGTTGCCACCGGGTGTGGTGAACGTCGTCAACGGCTTCGGCGTGGAGGCGGGCAAGCCGCTCGCGTCCAGCCCGCGCGTGGCGAAGGTCGCGTTCACCGGGGAGACGACGACCGGGCGGCTGATCATGCAGTACGCCTCGGAGAACATCAAGCCGGTGACGCTGGAGCTGGGCGGAAAGAGCCCGAACATCTTCTTCGACGACGTGTGGGCCGCGGACGACGACTTCCGCGACAAGGCGCTCGAAGGCTTCACGATGTTCGCGCTCAACCAGGGCGAGGTCTGTACGTGTCCGTCACGGGCGCTCATCCAGCGCGGTCACTACAGCGAGTTCCTGGAAGCGGCGATCGCCCGCACCGAGCAGATCAAGCCGGGCCACCCGCTCGACACGGACACGATGATCGGCGCGCAGGCGTCCAACGATCAGCTGGAGAAGATCCTCTCGTACCTGGACATCGGGCAGCAGGAAGGGGCGAAGGTCCTCACGGGCGGTCAGCGCATCGAGTACGACGGCGAGTTGGCGGGCGGCTGGTACGTACAGCCGACGATCTTCGAGGGTGACAACCGGATGCGGATCTTCCAGGAGGAGATCTTCGGACCGGTCGTCGCGGTCGCGTCGTTCAATGACTTCGATGACGCGATCAAGACCGCCAACGACACCCTGTACGGCCTGGGTGCGGGGGTGTGGACGCGCGACATCAACACCGCGTACCGGGCGGGCCGTTCGATCCAGGCGGGCCGGGTGTGGACGAACTGCTACCACGCGTATCCGGCCCACGCGGCGTTCGGCGGCTACAAGCAGTCGGGCATCGGCCGCGAGACGCACAAGATGATGCTGGAGCACTACCAGCAGACGAAGAACCTCCTGGTGTCGTACTCGCCGAAGAAGCTCGGCTTCTTCTAGAGGCCCGAAGAAGGCGCCTGACCTGGACTCTTGCCGGTCAGGCGCCTTCCGCTCGGCCCACTCAAAGCAGGGCCCGGTGTCGGCCGGGTCCACACCGGAGGACAACCAGAACGAGATCCCGGACTGCCTGAGGTCGTAGGGCCGCTCGGCCAGCCCGGAGGTGAGTTCCGTGCGGGTCAGGCGTACCGCCGTGCACGCGCCCACGTCTTGCCATACGCAGCCGCATCCACGCAGTTGCCAGCCCGATTCCGAAACAGCCGACCATCCGGCACCACGCCGAACCGTTCGAAGTGGGCAGCGGACCGCTCCACGCGATCCACCGTGGAGAGCCCTGACAAGGTCAGGAGTAGACCCAGCGCCACGCGTTCGAACTAAGCCTGCACGTGATCCGCTGACCGCTCGCAGTTGTCGTCGCGGCTCCATGGTCGCTGTTCCGGCAGAACTGTCCAGCCCGGTAGCAGTTACCGGAGTTGGAGACGATCGAGCACTTCCCTACCGGGGCCTTCGCAGTCGGTGCGGGCGCAGCGGGCGCGGTGGTCCGCCGAGACGGCGTGGGGGCGGGAGCCTGCGCCTTGACGGTCTTGGTAACCGTAGGACCGGGTTCGGGGGACGCGGTCTCCGTCACCATCACGGTCGCGGTGGCCTTGGGCGAAGGCGTGCCAGCGGCAGCGTCCTCGCCGGTGCTGGTGCCGCCGATGGCACCGAGGGCGAAGAGCGCGATGCCGCCGAGCCAGACTCTCTTGCGTCTACGCAGGGGGCGGGTATCCGCTCGTAACGGCTCTGGCGGCGTGGCATTCGGACTGGGCATCTGTCCCCTCTCAGGCGTGGCAGGCATGGCAGGCATGGCAGGCATGGCAGGCGCGACGACAGTAGCGCCTGCAACACGCCGCGTAGAGAGGAAGTGGAGCAGTAGTGATGACCTTGTGATCATCGAGGATCGCGGGCGTGGCGGTGCTGTCCGGGCAGGCGCCCCCTCGCGCAAGCGGAGGCCGCACCGCTCCCACGTGGGTACGAGCGGTGCGGCCTCCGAAGAGGGCGGCAGCAGGGGCGATCAAGAGAAGCGACGGACGAACACGTCGGACTTGCCGTTGGTGTCACCGGGCACGATGTCGTCGGCCGATGACGCGAAGACCACGTCGCGCCCACCGGCGCTGACCGCGTCGACCCCGGCCGAGGCGGGCTGGTTTGAGACAGCCGCGTCGGTGCCCGCCCGCAGGTCGCGCAGGATGAGCGACGGTCCGGTCGGCTCGTTCGGGGCGTACAGCAGATGGTTGCCGGTGGGATCGATGGCCAGGCCCTTGACGCCCGGCACTCGTTGAGCGGTGCCCGAGCTCACGTCGTGGACGTAGGTGTCGGAGCCCGAGAGGTAGACGACCTTGCTGCCGTCCTCGCTGATCTGGACGATGGTCGCCTCCTTCGACGGGCCCTCGATCGGGTCGGAGGTAGAGCCGTGGTCCCGGTCCCACACGAGGACGTCCTTGGCCTTGCCATCCTGGTAAGCGACGAAGCGGCCGTCACCACTGATGGACGGCCGGGACGGCGCGGTGTGGTCGAACCAGGCGAGTTCCTGCTTGGTGTTGGCGTGCCAGTCCCATACGTCGATGCGCTGACTGGACGACGGCCGGCCGATGGTGGCGACATTGGCGACGTAGCGGCCGTCCCCGCTCAGAGACGGCTGACTGCAGTTGAGGGCATCGCAGTTGAGGCCGATCGAACTGCCCGCAGTCCACTGACCCAGCTTGACCTTGGTGTCCCTGAACAACAGCACCCAATAGGCGGCATACTCCCCGTCGCCGCTGATCACCGGCGAGGCGATCGGGTGGCTGCCCACATGCTTGAACTGCCCCGACGGCTCGTCGCGCAGGTACACCCTTTCACTTCCCGCAGCATTGCCGGGCGTGACGTTCTTCGCCGACGACGAGAAGACAATGCGGCGTCCGTCGGTCGCGATGGCGCCACCGGTGGAATCGCCGTCGAACTGAGTGCCGTCGGCCGCGACACTGATCCTCTCCACACCGGCTCCGCTGTCCCGCGCGGCGCCCGCAGGCTCGGCCGAGGCGGCTCCCGGCAGCACCGTGATGACCGCGCACCCCACCATCGCCGCGCCTAAGGCACACCGGACACGTCTAGCGATGCTCCGGTTTGTTTTTCCCTTCATTTTCCCCCCAGTCAGGAAGAGGTCTCGCCCCGGCTCCCCGCCGAAGGGCCCCAAGCATGCAACCGCGACGGCCCTGAGGGGTCAATGCGTCACATGACATGTGAGAGGCGTCGTTTCGGTCATGAGGCTCCGAGAATCGGCATTCTCGATAGCGTGGCCATCTACTGCATGGGGCGCCCATGTGTCCCGCTGGTCCGTGCGAGGACTTTGACAGAGAGTTTTGACAAAGAGTGGTGAGGCCGCGATGAGTCAACTGACGAAACCCGAGGTCAACGTTCCGGAGGGTGATGCTCCTACCGAGCTGACGATCCGAGACCTGGTCCTCGGGGATGGTGCTGAGGTGAAGCCGGGCATGGTGGTCAGGGTCCACTATGTCGGGGTGACCTTCGAGTCCGGGAAGGAGTTCGATGCCTCCTGGGACCGGGGCCAGCCGTTCAAGTTCACCCTGGGCAGTGGAAGGGTCATCAAGGGCTGGAACCGGGGGGTGAGAGGGATGAAGGTCGGCGGTCGGCGCGAGATCATCGTTCCCCCGCGTCTCGGCTACGGCAACCAGTCGCCCTCGCCGTTGATCCCGGCAGGCTCGACCCTGGTCTTCGTGGTGGACCTGCTTGACTCGTACTCCAGCACAGGCGGGTGGAGCAACGCCTAGTGCCGCTCTCGGACCTGCGGATTCAGCCTCAGTTGACCCGTTGTTGAGCGGTGGCTGGGCTACTGGGAGCTCGTGTTCCGTTCGTGTCTGGGAGGGTCATGATGCTCAGGTGGGTACGTGGCGTGGCGGTCGGTGTGGCGGCGGTCTTGGCGCTCGTCGTCGCGGGCGTGTCGGCCTCCGCGGGTTCAGGGCCGCGCGCCGCGGTGGAGTCCGCAGGCTCGGTGAACCCCGAGGGGTGTGCCGGTAGCCCCTCGGGCTGCACGTGAGCTAGTACGCCGACAGCACGTGACATTCGGCCGTGTGCCTCAGAGTTCCGTGAGGTGCCGTGCGATGTCGTCCGCGTCGGGCAGGCCGAGTTCGTGGAAGACGCTCTGCGCGCGGCGGTAGTGCTCCCGGGCCTGGCCGGTGTCGCCCTGGGCCCGGTGGGCGTGGCCGAGTTGGGCGAGGGCGCGGGCGACGATGCCCGCGTCGCCGCGCGCCTCGGCGATGTCCCGTGCCCGCGCGGCGTGTTCGGCGGCCTCCGCGGGCCGCCCCGAGAGGTTGTGGGCCTGGGCGATCGCGCCGAGCAGGAGGCCCTCGCGGAAACGGGAGCCCGTCTCGCGCCACAGGCGCAGGCTCTCGTACAGGCGGTCGAAGGCCTCGGACGTCCGCCCGGTCCGCAGGCAGACCTGGCCGAGGTTGTGCAGCGCGTTGGCCTGACCCGCGACGTCACCGGTCGCCCGGGTGACGGCGACGGCCTCGCGGCAGTGCGCGAGGGCCTCATCGGCGCGCCCTGTGGCCAGCAGGGCCAGGCCGAGGAAGCCGAGCGCGTACGCCTCGATGCCGCGGCTCGCCACGGCTCTGCCGTGGGTCAGCGCCTCGGTCAGCAGCGCGTGCGCGGTGGTGAAGTCGCGCAGGGCGAGGGCACCTCCACCCCGGGTGATCAGGACGTGGGCGAGCAGCGTCCGGTCCCCGGCCTCCCGGCACAGCTCGATGGCCCGGTCGAGGTCGGGGGCACCCTGCCGCATGGCGAAGCGGTGCTGCACGGAGCTGCCGAGCATGTACAGGGCGCGTGCCTCCGCGGTGCGGTGACCTGCGGCGCGCGCGGCCTCGGCCAGGGTCCGGGCGGCGCGTTCGATGCCGTAGGGCTGCGCGCCGAGGCGGCCGAGCGGGTCCGCGGCGAGCAGCAGGTCCGCGACCACGGTCAGCGACAAGGAGGCGTCGCCCGCCGCCTGCTCGATGAGCCCCAGGAGTGACGTCTGCTCGTCGAGCAGCCAGGCGGCGGCCTCCTGCGGTCCGGTGAAGTCCAGGCCCTCGTAGCGCAGCGCGGCCACGTGCCCGGGGAACACGTCGTCGGGCAGCGAGGCCCGGTGGGCGCCGAGGGCGGTGGCGAGGCAGAACTCGAGCAGGCGGGTGTGCGCGGCGGTTCGCTCGTGGTCCGGCACTTCGGCGTGTGCGGTCTGACGGGCGAAGAGCCGGAGCAGGTCGTGGTAGCGGTAGCGGCCGGGGGCGACCGACTCGAGGAGGCTCAGGTCGACGAGGGACTCGCACAGCTCCTCCGCCTCCCGCTCCGGTCGGTCGAGCAGCGCCGCGGCGACGGGCACACCGAGTTCGGGTATCTCGGGCAGGGCGAGGAGCCGGAAGGCGCGTACGTGCTCGGCGTCAAGGAGTTCCATGCCGAGCCGGAAGGTCGTCTCCACGGCGGTGTCCTCCGCCCGCAGCGCGCCGAGGCGGCGCCGCTCGTCGGCGAGGAGCGCGGCGGTCTCGGCGAGCGTGTGGTCCGGCCGGGCGACCAGGCGGGAGGCCACGATGCGGATGGCGAGCGGCAGATGGCCGCAGGCGTCGAGCACCTCGGCGGCGGCGTCCGGCTCGGCGGACACGCTCGGTACGCCGACGATCCGGGTCAGCAGCTCCAGGGCCTCTGCCCGCGCCAGGGGCCGCAGGTCCACCAGGGTGGCCCCGGTCAGGCCGGCGAGCCGGGAGCGGCTGGTGAGCAGCACCGCGCTGCCGGGCGTACCGGGCAGCAGGTCGCGCACCTGGGCCGCGTCGCGGGCGTTGTCGAGGACGACGAGCACCCGCCGGGTGGCGAGCATGGAGCGGTAGAGGGCGGCCCGCTCCCCGGGCAGCGTCGGGAGGTGACCGGCGCGGACGCCGAGGACGCACAGGAAGCGGCCGAGGACCTCCATGGGCTCCGCGGGCCGGGGGTCGGTTCCCCGCAGGTCCGCGTAGAGCTGTCCGTCCGGGAAGCGGTGGCGCATCCGCTGGGCCACGTGGACGGCCAGGGCGGTCTTGCCGATGCCGCCCATCCCGCTGATGGAGCTGAGGGCGACCATCCCGCTCTGCTCCAGGGCGGCGCACAGCCGGTCGGCCTCGTCGTCGCGGCCCGTGAAGTGGGCGATGTCCTGGGGCAGTCGCGCCGGTCCGTAGGACCGGTCCGGAGCGCGGAGCCCGGCCGCCTCGCCTGCCTGCCGCCCGGGTCCGTCGGTGAGGATCTTCCGCTGGAGCCGGTCCAGGCCGGGTCCGGGGCGGGTGCCCAGCTCGTCGGCGAGCACGCGGCGGACGTGCGCGTGGACGTCGAGCGCGTCCGCCTGCCGTCCGGCCTGGTGCAACGCTGTCATCAGCAGCTCGTGGACCCGCTCGCGCCACGGGTGTTCGGCGGCGAGGGCGCGCAGCGGACCGATCGCGTAGTCGTTCCCGCCCAGCGCGATCTCGGTCTCCCAGCGGGCCTCGACCGCTGACAGGCGCAGCTCCTCGAGGCGGGTGCGCTGGGCTTCGGCGTACGGTCCTGGCACCCCGGCGAGCGGCCTGCCGTGCCACAGGTCCAGGGCGGAGACGAACAGGGACCGAGCCTGTTCGAGCCGTCCGGCGGCCCGGGCCCGCCGTGCCTCGGCCGTACGGAGCTCGAAGACCGTCAGGTCGACGTCCTCCGGGGCGACGCGCAGGGTGTAGCCGTCGCCCGTCGTCAGCAGCGTGCGCGCGGTGGCGCGGGGAGCCCGGCCGGGCTCCAGGAGGCGGCGCAGGGTGAAGGCGTGGGTGCGCAACGACCCCACCACACCGAGCGGGGCCTCGTCGCCCCAGACCGCGGCGATCAGCTCCCAGGCGGGCACGTGGGTACGCGCCCGGAGCAGCAGCACCGCGAGCACCGCCTGCAGCTGGGGCGCGCCGACGGGCACCTCGGCCGACCCGTCGTGCACGCGAAGGGGACCGAGAACGGTGAAGCGGTGGGCGGGGGTTCGCCCGGATTCGCCGCCGGAGGAATGACCGGAGGAGTGGCCGGAGGATCGGCCGGACGAGGCAGTGGGGGGCATGGGACGTCTCCAAATGACGTGAGGACCATTTGGCATGGGGGCCTTGTGGCGTGGGGGCCTTGTGACGAGGGGGCGTTTTGACGAGGGGGCGTTTTGACGAGGGGGTCTTTTGACGAGGGGTCATGGAAGAGGGATCGCCCGTGAGGCCGGTTCCGCCGTGACGGGTACGGCCGTGACGGGTACGGCCGTGGCGCGTGCCGGGGTGCCGGGGTTCCGCGATTCCGCCGTAACGGCCTCCGCCCTGACCGATCCGGCACGCGAGGAGACCAGAGCGCGCCGCCCCTCCCCCGTCAGGGAACCGGTGCCGGTGCGGCCCCGCCCCGCCGCTCGGGCTCCTCTCCGAGCAGGACGAGGAGGTCGTCGGCCTCCGGCATACCCAGGCGCGCGCAGATCTCGTACGCGCTGTGCCAGTGCGCCCGGGCGCCGTCAGCGTCCCCGAGCCGGTCGAGGGCGGAGCCGAGTACGGAGAGCGCGTGTCCGCGGCCCCAGTCGTTCCTGACCTCCTCCATGGTCACGGCGGCGGTCCGGGCCAGCCGCGTGGCCTCCTCGGCGCGGCCGGTGGCGAGCCGGTTCTGCGCGAGCCGGAAGAGGGTGAAGCCTTCCCACAGTCGATTGCGGCGGTCACCGAAGAGGGCCAACGCCTCGGTGAGGCGCCCGGCGGACTCGGCGGTCCGCCCGGCGCCGCCGAGGACGACGCCCAGTTCGTACAGGGCGAACGGCACCCGGCAGCCGTCACTCAGACCCTGATGGAGGGCCAGTGCCTGCTCGGCGTCGGTGACCGCCAGGTCCGTCTCGCCCGCCGACTGGCGCACCCGGCTGCGCGCGCCCAGGACGTTCGCCTCGCCGAACCGGTCGGCACCCGCCTGGAAGACCGCCGACGCCTCGGTGAGGAGGGTGCGGGTCTCGTCGTAGCGACGCAGGTGGTACGAGCAGCGCGCGAGGAGCACCAGGGCGTCGGCCATGACGAGCACGTCGCCCGCCGCGCGGCTCGCCGCCACCGCCTGGCGGCAGACCCCGACCAGTTCGCGCAGGCGGGCCGCGTAGTAGTAGCCGTGGCCGAGGGCCAGGTAGGCGCGTCCCGCGCTGCGCTGGTCGCCCAGGCGGAGCGCCGCGGCGACCACCGCGTGGGCCGCCTGCTCGAACTCCGTCCCGGGCCCCCCGCGTTCCAGGAACTCCTCCATCATGAGCAGCAGGTCGGCCGCCGGGGCGACGTCGCAGGCGGCGGCCTCGGCCGCTTGGCGCACCACCGCGAACAGGCACGGCGCCTCGTCGGCCAGCCAGGCACCGGCGTCATCGGCCGTGGCGAACGAAAGGCCGGGGACCGTCGCGGTCACCTCCAGGCGTTCGGCCCTGCCGAGGGCGCCGGGGTGCGAGGTGCGGACCGTGGACACCAGGAACTCAAGGAGGCGGCGCAGGCTCGCGGCCCGTCCCTCGGGGCACTCCTCCGCGCTCGCGCGTCCACGCGCGTAGAGGCGCAGCAGGTCGTGGTAGCGGTAGCGGCCGGGGGTGGGGGACTCCAGGAGGCTGACGTCGACCAGGGACTCGCACAGCGCCTCGGCCTCCGGCTCGGGCAGGCCGAGGACGGCGGCCGCGGCGGCGGACGAGATGTGCGGGCCGTCGGGCAGGGCGAGCAGCCGGAAGGCGCGCTGCTGGTCCGGCCGGAGCTGGGCGTGGCCGAGTGCGAAGGCGGCTTCGACGGTCAGGTCGGCGACGCGCAGTTCCGCCAGGCGGTGCCGCTCGTCGGCGAGCCGGTCGTGCAGCGCGCCGAGCGGCCACGCGGGGCGCGTGGCCAGGCGGGCCGCCACGATCCGTACGGCCAGCGGCAGATGGCCGCAGGCCGACACGAGCCGGGCGGCGTCGTCCGCCTCGGCGTCGACGCGGGCCCGGCCCAGGACCTTGCCCAGGAGTTCGAGTGCCTCATCCGGGGTCATGACGTCGAGGTCGACCAGGCGCGCGGAAGCAAGGCCCGCGAGCTTGGCGCGGCTGGTGACCAGGACGGCGCACGAGGGCAGCACGGGCAGGAAGGGCCGCACCTGTTCGGGGCCGTGGGCGTTGTCGAGGAGGATGAGCACGCGGCGCCCGTCCAGGCGGGCGCGGAACAGCGCGGAGCGTTCCGCCAGGCCTTCGGGTATCGCGGCGTCGTCCACGCCGAGGGCCCGCAGGAACGAGCCGAGGACGGCGGCCGGGTCGGCCGGGTGGCCGCCGACGCCTTGGAGGTCCATGTAGAGCTGTCCGTGCGGGAAGGACTGCCGTACCCGGTGCGCGACGTGCACGGCGAGGGCGCTCTTGCCCACGCCGCCTGCTCCGGACACCGCCACCATGGCGGCGGCTCCGGGGCGGTCGGACGTCAGCAGCGCGCACAGGTCCGCCACGTGTGTGGCGCGGCCGGTGAAGTCGGCGTGGTCGCCCGGGAGCTGGGCGGGCAGCGGCGGCACGGCCGGGTCCGGGATTCCGGTGCCGCCGGTGGGGTGCGGCGCCGTGAGGAGCTCCCGTGCCTCGGCGAGGTCGCGGCCGGGTTCGAGGCCGAGTTCCTCGCTCAGCAGCAGGCGGGTCTCGTCGTAGGCGGCGAGCGCTTCGGCGGACCGGCCGTCGCGGTGCAGCGCCTGCATGTGGAGGGCGCGCAGCCGTTCGCGCAGGGGATGGTGCGCGGCCAGGTCGGCGAGCTCGGCGAGGACCGACCGCGGGCCGTCCAGTTCCAGGTCGAGCTCAAGGCGGGCTTCGAGGGCCGTCAGGCGCTGGTCGGCGAGCCGGGCGCGGTGCGCGTCCATGGCCTCGCCGGGGATGCCCGGCAGCGGGTCGTCCTGCCAGGGTTCGAGGGCGAGGTGCAGCCGGGCGCGGGCCTCCGCGAGCTGTCCTGCCGCCCGGGCCCGGCCCGCCGCGGCGACGTGGTCCTCGAACCGGGCGTGGTCCACGGCCTCGCGCGGCACGTGCAGCGCGTAGCCGTCGGGGACGGACACCAGGACCCGGGGGGACTCCCCCGCGGCCCGCTCCGGCTCCAGCGACTTGCGCAGTCGCGAGGCGTACGTCCGCAGGGCGCCCACGGCGCGGGGTGGCGGGTTTCCGCCCCACAGCGCTTCCACGACGTCGCCCACCGAGGCGGCCCGCTCCTGGCTCAGCAGCAGCACCGCGAGGAACGCCTGCTGCTGCGGCGAGCCGAGCTCCAGCTCCCTGTCGCCGCGCCACGCGCGCAGCCGCCCGAGCAGCGCGAACCGCAGCCCGGTGTCCCCGGTGACCATCTTCCGCCCCACCCCGTTGATGCCTTCAGGCGCGCAGGCCGTACGCCGGGCCGGCCCCGTCTTCCCGCCGGGCGCTCGGCACGTCGTCCCCACGGCGTGCGCTGGCCTGGATATTACCTGGGCGATCTGGCCTTCCCAACGTCGCCGGGCTGCTATAGGGGGCTATAGGGGCATGGCCGCCCCGCGGGCGGCCACCGCGTCGCCGCGCAGGGCGGGGACCACCACTGACACCCTCATCGGCGCCGCGGGGCATGGTCACTGACGACGAGGATGGGCGCTGGCGACGAGGATGGGCGCTGGCGAAGACTCGATGACCTGAACGAGTTGGCCGTCGGGCACGTGGTCGGCTCCCGGTCGATGCCGTGAGACGCAGGGCCGTGGGTCAGAGAGTCTCTCGGTCGGCTGTCGGGTGGACGCGCGGTCGCAGGCGTTCGCCCTGCGGCCCGAACATGATCAGGTAGGCGACCGGTCCGTCGGTTCCGGCGTTGGCGACTCCGTGCGGGGTGCGGGCGTCGAACTCGGCGACTTCTCCGGCGGTGAGGATGACGTCGTGCGCGCCGAGCGCCAGCCAGAGGCGCCCGGACAGCACGCACAGCCACGCGTAGCCTTCGTGCGACGCCTGCCGTGGCCGTGTCGGCTGATCACCGGTCGCGGGCAGGACGTGCTTATGGGCGTGCAGCCCGCCGACGTAACGGGTCAGCGGCAGTATCGCCTTGTCGTCCACCGGACGCCGCGCCGGGAGACCGTGCGGTGTCCGTGGTGACGGGCCGTGCGGCGTGCGTGCCACGGAAGGCGCGGTGCCCGCCAGTTCGTCCAGGGAAACGGCGTACGCCTGCGCCAGGCGCAGCAGCAGCTCCAGGTTCGGTCTGCGGCGGCCGTTCTCCACCCGCGACAGCGTGCTCAGGGGGATGCCGGTCGCACGGCTCACCTCGGTGAGCGTGTGCCCGTGCCGCTCGCGCACGGCCCGCAGCCGCGGCCCCATGGCGGCCAGCGCGCCCGCGATCCCGTCGTCGGTCATCTCGCCTCCATCCCCTCGATGCGGTCCGCGCGCAGCGCCCGCGCCCTGCAAGTTTGCCAAAGCGTCAAGGCTGGTCGCCTAGTTGGCGACCCGCGTCGCATCATCGGTGCGTCACCGCGGCCACCCGGGAACCCGAGGAGAAGCCATGCCCAAGACCACACCGTCCGCAGAGCCGCGCCACCGCACCGTCGACGCGCCCGCCGGACGCCTGCACCTGGTCGAGCAGGGCACCGGACCGCTGGTCCTGCTCGTGCACGGCTTTCCCGAGTCCTGGTACGCCTGGCGCCATCAGCTTCCGGCCCTCGCGGCGGCGGGATACCGGGCGGTCGCACTCGACGTGCGCGGCTACGGCCGCTCCTTTCGACCGGCCGCGACACAGGCGTACCGGATGCGTGCCCTCGTGGCGGACAACGTCGCCCTGGTGCACGCCCTGGGCGAGGAGACAGCAGTGGTCATCGGGCATGACTGGGGCTCCGCCATCGCGGCCGCCTCGGCCCTGCTCCACCCCGACGTCTTTCGCGCGGTGGGCCTGCTGAGCGTTCCCTACGCCCCGCCCGGCGGCCCGCGCCCCAGCGAGGTCTTCGCGCGGATGGGCACAGACGAGGAGTTCTACGTCTCGTACTTCCAGGAGCCCGGCCGGGCCGAGGCGGAGATCGAGCCCGACGTCCGCGGCTGGCTCGCGGGCTTCTACGCGGCCCTGTCCGCCGACACCATGCCCGCGCGCGGGGAGCCCGACCCGCACTTCGTCAGCGACGGCGGAACCCTGCGCGACCGGTTCCCGACGTCCCGGCTTCCCTCATGGCTCACCGAAGCCGATCTCGACCACTATGCCGGGGAGTTCGAACGCACCGGCATGACCGGAGCACTCAACCGATACCGCGCCATGGATCACGACTGGGAGGACCTCGCCGCGTTCAACGGCTCCCCGCTCACCCAGCCGTCCCTGTTCATCGGCGGGGCCCTGGACGCCTCCACGACCTGGATGGCCGACGCGATCGACGCCTTCCCTGCCACGCTTCCCGCACTGGTCTCCTCCCATCTCCTGGACGGCTGCGGCCACTGGATCCAGCAGGAGCGCCCGGAGGAGGTCAGCGCGCTGCTGACTTCCTGGCTGGCCGCGGTGACAAGATCGGCGCTGGACACGGCCCCCGCTGGGGGATATCCCCCGCCCCCATCCGGGGGCTTACCGGCTGGGCCGCGCCGGGGCGGCGGAACTAGCGTTCAGGCATGACGTCGACTCTGCGCAGGAACCTCGCCGTGGCGGTCGGGATCGCCGTGCTGCTCGTCGCCGAGGTGGCGAGCGCCGTCGCCCGGCCCGGCTGCCCCTCGCCCGTGGCACGGCTGCGCCAGGACGTGGAGGCGATCCACGCCTTGGGGGTCAGCGGTGTGCAGGCCCGTGTGGTCGCGCCCGATGGCCGGCAGTCGGTCGCCACCAGGGGCACCGCCGACCTGAGGACCGGGCGCCCGGTCCCGGCCGACGGGTTCTTCCGCATGGCCAGCACGTCCAAGACGCTGGTCGCCACCGTGGTCCTCCAGTTGGAGGCCGAGGGCAGGCTCTCCCTGGACGACACCGTCGACCGCTGGCTGCCGGGAGTCGTGCGGGGCAAGGGGAACGACGGCAGCCGGATCACCCTCCGCCAGCTGCTCCAGCACACCAGCGGCATCCACGACGACTTGCCCGGCTATACGACACCGAAGGAGTACTACCAGCAGCGCTACGACGTCCACAGCTCCGATCAGCTGATAGCCCGCGCCATGGCGCACGCACCGCACTTCCCGCCCGGCGAGGGCTGGGCGTACTCCAACACCGGCTACGTCCTGCTCGACATGACCATCCAGAAGGTCACCGGGCGGCCCGCCCACCAGGAGATCGAGGACCGCGTCCTGCGCCCGCTCGGCCTCGACCGGACCCGGTGGATGGGCACCACACCCACCTTGCCCCGGCCGCACGCCCGGGCCTACCAGTTCTTCGGGCCCGGTTCCCGGGTGGATGTCACCGAGCAGATAGCCGTGGACCACGAGAACCTGTCGTGGGTCACGACGACACAGGACGAGAACGACTTCTTCCGCGCGCTGCTCACGGGCCGCCTGCTGCCCGCGCGGCAGCTCGCCGAGATGAAGCGGACCGTCCCCGTCAGCGCGGAGGTCCAGCAGCTGTGGCCGGGTGGGCGGTATGGGCTCGGTCTCGTCGAGCGCCCCTTGAGCTGCGGAGGAACCTATTGGGGCCACGAAGGCGGGGACGGCGGCTACATCACCCTCAACGGCGTCACCGACGACGGCGGGCGCAGCGCCGTGGTCTCCATGTCCGAGGCCCGCGGCGACACCCCCGAGCACATCCTGGAACAGGAGAACGCGGCGAGCGCCCTGATCGACCACGCGCTGTGCGCCACCTCCTGAGTCGCTCATGGCCCACCGCTCTGCCCGCAGCTCTGCCCGCACCCATACCCGCGTTCGCGCCCACGCCCGCGCCTGCGCCCGCGCCCGCGCCCGGCGATGTCCTCGCGGTGATCGCCGGGCTTGGGCACGTACAGGGGCTGGGCGCGGTCCCCGGTGGGCGAAGGTTATGTGTCGACGCCGTACTTGGTCCGGAGGTAGTGCACATACGGCGCCGCGTCCAGCGGGCCTCCGGCGGCTCGCCGGAGGGTTTCCGGGGTGCTGAACTTGCGGCCGTGCACGTGCAGTTCACGGGCGAGCCAGTCGACCAGGACGCGGAACTCGCCCCGCTCGAAGCACTCGTCCAGGTTCCCCAGTTCCGACTCCGCGCGCTCCCAGATCTGCAGGGCCACGACGTCGCCGAGGGTGATGGTGGGGAAGTAGCCGAAGCCCAGGTCGAACCAGTGCGGGTCCTGGAGCACCCCTTCGGTGATGTCCCGCGGTTCCACGCCGAGCAGCTCCCGCATGCTGGCGGCGAACGCGTCGGGGAGGTCCCTCGGTGCCACCGAACCGGCCAGGAGGTCCCGTTCGAGCTGGTAGCGCAGGATGATGTGCAGCCCGTAGGTCACCTCGTCGGCCACGGTGCGCACCGCGGTGGGCCTGACGGTGTTCATCGCGCGGTAGAAGCGTTCCAGCGGCACCGCGCGCAGCTGATCGGGGAACTCCTCGCGCAGTCGCGGGTAGGCGAACGTCCAGGTGGACATGCGCCGCCCGACCACGTTCTCCCACAGGCGGCTCTGGGACTCGTCCAGCGCCGACGAGGGCGGTTCGCGCAGGGGGGAGCGGCTCAGGGAGGAGGCCACTTGGCGCCGGTAGAGGCCGTGTCCGAACTCGTGCAGGACGCCGAAGATGCCCCGCAGGCCGTCGCCGTCGAAGCGGCCGGTCACGCGTACGTCACTCGCGGCGAGCGAGAGCTGGGAGGGGTGGACGGACTGGTCGAGGCGCCAGGAGTCAGGGTCGAAGCCCCAGTGGCTCAGCAGCCACAGCACGAACCGCCGCTGCCGTTCCGGGTCGAACCGCCCGGACAGCACATCGGTGTCGCCCCCTGCCGCCGTGGGGGCGTGCGAGGTGTCGCGCAGGTTCGCGAGCACCTCCCCCAGGGCCGGTTTGAGCTGGGCGAACACCGTGTCGACCTCGGCGGAGGTGACATCGGGTTCGTAGTCGTCCAGGAGGGCGTCATAGGGGTCCGCGAGGCCGTCGAACGACGCCGCGTACGCGCGCCGCAGGTCCACGACCCGTTCGAACTCCCCGAGCAGGATGCCGAAGTCCCGTTCGGCTCTGGCCTTCTGCCACAGTCCGAAGCTCCGCGTCTGGCACGCCGCGATCTCCAGGCGGAGTCCCTCGGGCACCCGTCTGGCCTTGTCGCTGTCCCGGCGCATCACCCGCACCAGGGTCGAGTCGTCCGACTCCGGGTCGAGGCGTTCCGCCATCGGGGCGGCGCGCTCGAGGAGCCGGGCGAGCGCGTCGGACGCCCAGCGTTCCTGCACCGCGCGCTCGACGGCGGCGTGCTGGTGCATCCGCTCGTCGAGCCCCCCGGACGGCATGTGGGTCTCCTCGTCCCACACCAGCAGATAGCCCGCCTTCTCCAGGTCGGCGGTCTCCGCGGCGAACGTCCACAGTTCCTCGATCACCCGGTCCATCGGCACGTCCCTCCCGTCACCGGGCCCCGGCCGCCGGGCGTCATGCCGCGGCCGCCTTGAGCAGCGTCAGGAAGCCCTCGCGGCAGGCTTCGAGGGTGCGGTCGATGTCGTCCTCCGTGTGGGAGGCGGACACGAACCAGTGGTGGTCGGGCTCGAAGTAGATGCCCCTGCGGACCGTCTCGCGGAAGAACGCCTCGCGCCCCGCCGCCCGCCGGCCGGGGTCGGGGTCGGTGAACTCCAGGAAGGGCATGGGCGGGTAGCCCACGGCGCGCGCCGGCACGTCGAGCTCCGCGATCAGGACGCGGAACCCTTCGAGCAGCCGCTCCCCCATGGTCCACACGTGGCGCAGGGCGTCGGTGTCCCGCAGCGTCGTCACCGTCGCCACCGCGGCGGCCATCTCGGCGCTGTTGGTGAAGAACGTGGACTCCATGTGGGTGCGGGACAGGCCCCGCATGACGTCCTCGCGTCCGGCGACGGCCGACAGGATGTGGCCGTTGGACATGGCCTTGCCCACGGTCACCAGGTCGGCGTCCACGCCGAAGAACTCCTGGGCGCCGCCAAGGGCCATGCGGAAGCCCGAGCGCAGCTCGTCCAGGACGAACAGCGCCCCGTGGGTGTGCGCGATCCGCCGCACCTCGTGCAGGAAGGAGGGCTCGGGGGCGTCGGTCTCGAAGGGCATCATGATGACGCAGGCGATGTCGTCGCCGTGCTCGGCGAAGGCCGCGCGCACCGACTCCAGGTCGTTGTACTCGAAGGACAGCGTCTCGCGCCGGACGGCGGGCAGCAGGCCCTCCGTGCGGGGAGTCGACCACTCGTGCCAGCCGTGGTAGCCCCACTGGAGCACCTTCTTGCGGCCGGTGTGCAGTCGGGCGAGGCGCACCGCCGCCGCCGTGGCGTCCGAGCCCGTGCGCATCGCGTACACGAGGTCGGCGTTGGGGAGTACGGAGGTGAGGAGCTGGGAGAGCTCCACCTGGGTGGGGCGCCACAGCGGTGAGAGGCAGGTGCCGCTCGCCAGTTCCCGGGTGACGGCGTCCAGGACGCGGGGGTGGGCGTGGCCCAGCAGGACCGTTCCGTAGCCGAGGATGTAGTCGATGTACTCGTTGCCGTCCGGGTCCCACACGTGGCTCCCGGAGGCCCGCGCGGCGAAGCGGGGGTAAGTGCCGCAGGTGAACGTGTCGAAGTCGAGGCCCTGGGTGAAGGTCGCCATCCAGGCGTCGTGCCGCTCCCCACGGGAGAGCAGCTCAGCGGTCGCGTCGAGGGGAAGGGGCGGTATTCCATCCATGACGGTGCTCCTTGTGTAGTCAGTCGGCCGCCCGATGGGTTACGTCAATCAGTCGCCCGTCCGGTGGCCGCCCGAGTCGTCCCCGGCCGGAGCCGCGGCCGGGACCTCGGAGGGGTCAGCGTCGGACGGCATGACGATGTGCCGGAGTTCGACGAAGGCCACGAACGACAGGCCGACGACGGCGGCTCCCGCGACCAGCAGCGGCACGCGCAGGCCGAACACCTGGGCCACCGCGCCGCCCACCAGCGAGCCGAGCGCGGTGCCTCCCCAGGCGATGACCCGGTAGGAACTGATCACCCGGCCGAACAGGTGCTGGGGGATGTACGCCTGGCGGAAGGTGACGGTGACCACGTTCCACACCCCGCTGGCCAGGCCCGCGAGGGAGAATCCCGCGAGGGCGACCCACAGGTTCGAGACCGTGCCGATGGCCAGGTAGCCGAGGCCGAAGACGGCCAGGGACGCGACGAGGGCGTAGCCGCCGGGGATCAGCCGGGTCACGCGGGGGGCGACCAGCGAGCCGAGGATGGACCCGACCGCGCTCGACGTCATCAGGAGGCCGAAGCCGGCGGTGCCGAGGCCGAGTTCCTCCAGGGAGAACAGGACGAGGACCGCGTAGACGCCGCCGTCCACGATCATCCAGGCGCCCAGGATGAGGGCCATGGTGCGGATGGGACGTTCGTTCCAGAGCCAGCGCAGTCCGCTGCGGACGGCGTCCATCATGCCTTCGGGTTCCGCTTCGGCGGCCGCGTGGCGTTCGAGGACACCGGGGGGAAGCCGGATGGCGGCGACCAGGACGGCGGCCAGGAGGAAGCTGGCCGAGTCGAGCAGGAAGGGCAGGGTCGCGGCGACGGCGAACAGCAGACTGCCCAGCGGGGGTCCGACGAACTCGCTGCCGGTCAACTGCAGTGACTGGAAGCGGCTGTTGGCGGTGACGAGCTTGTGCTGGGGCACCACCGCGGGCAGCAGTGCCTGGGAGGCGGGGTCGAAGAGGGTTTCGCCGACGCCCAGGAGGAAGGCGATCACGGCGACGAGCAGGAGCCACTTCCATGACTCGGGCGAGGCGATCGCGATGACGGCGAGCACCAGGACGAGGACGGCGCGCGCTCCGTCCACGTACACCATCGTCCGGCGGCGGTCCCAGCGGTCGACGAGCACGCCGCTGAAGAGGGCGACCGTGAGCCAGGGCAGCCAGCCCGCGAAATTGACGATGCTGACCAGAAACGCGTTGTGGGTGAACTCGGCGGCGAGCAGGGGGACGGCCGTCGCGCGGACGCCGTCACCCAGGGTGGATATCGCCGCGGCCGTCAGAAGTGCGTAAAAGGGGCGGCCGAGCCCCTTCTCCGATGCCATACGCGTTACTCGCCCGTGCCGGGGACCAGGGTCGGCCGCCGGGCTGAACGAGGGGCATCAGTGCGGGAGAAACCAGCGAATAAGAGGGTGAATTCCACTGCCCCGTTCCCTGCTTTACGGTGGAGAGAGACCACGGGCGAAACTCCTCGGACGTAGCGTTCGTCGAATCGAGGGCGCGAGTGCTTGGCAGGAGAAACTGTGTTAACAGTAGCGCGCGGGAATCCCTCCGCGCTACCTCCGTCACCGCCCTTATCAAGCCTGTGTGACATTCCCCGGCTACCGCTGCCGCTGGAGCCCGGCGCCCGAAGTCGCCGCCGTCGCGAGGCCTCTGATGGTCTGGTGCTCGAAGGCGTCGGTCAGGGTCAGGCCGATGCCCTGGTCGTCGGCCGCGGCGATCATCTGCATGCAGAGCAGCGAATCACCCCCCAGGTCGAAGAAGTTGTCGGTGCAGCCGACGGTCTCCACGCCGAGGACGCGCCGCCAGATGCCGACGAGGGTCTCCTCGAGACCGGACTCCGGCGCGACGTGCTCGGCCGTCGGCCGGTCGGCGGGAGGCTCCGGCAGGGCCCGCAGGTCCGTCTTGCCCTGCACGGTCCTCGGGATGCGGTCCAGCGGTACGAACACCGCGGGGACCATGTAGTTGGGCAGGACGCGGAGGAGGGCGTCCCGGATCGCGGCGACGGTGGGCGCCTGCCCGTCCCAGCCGAGGAGGTACGCCACCAGGCGGCGCTGGCCGCGGTCGTCGTCGCGGACCACGACCACCGCGTCCCTGGCCACGTCGGTCTCGCGCAGCGCCTTCTCCACCTCGGTCGGCTCGATGCGGTAGCCGCGGATCTTGATCTGGTCGTCGCCCCGGCCGAGGAACTCGAGGCGTCCGTCGGGCAGCCAGCGGGCGCGGTCTCCCGTGCGGTAGGCCCGCTCCCCCGGGCGCGGCGCGAAGGGGTCGGGCACGAAGCGTTCGGCCGTCCAGCCCGGGCGGCCCGCGTAGCCCCGGGCGACGGCCACGCCGCCGATGAGGAGCTCGCCGGGGACGCCCACCGGCAGCGCGCGCAGGGCCTCGTCGACCACGTACACCCGTACGTTCGGCAGGGGCCGTCCGATCGGGGGCCTGCGGCCGGAGACGAGGTCGTCGGGGTCAAGGTCGGTCGCGGTGGCGACGCCGGTGGTCTCGGTGGGTCCGTAGCCGTTGCGCAGCCGCACCTCTCCCCCGGTCACCCGGTGCCAGGCGGCCGCGGCGACCGCGCTGACCGCCTCGCCGCCCACCGGGACCAGGCGCACGGACGGCGGGAGCGGCTGCCCGGCCGCGTCCAGGTGCCGGACGACCTCACTCCAGAAGGCGGTGGGCAGGCCCATGACGGTGACGGCGGCCTCGTCGACCTGCCGCAGGAACGTCCGGGGCTCGGCCGGTTCGACGCCGAGGACGAGCGTGGCGCCGCGGGCCAGCGTCACGAAGATCTCCTCCGCGTGGGTGTCGAACGCGAAGGACGCCAGCTGCAGGACGCGGTCGGCGGGGGTGACGCCGAAGTCGTCGGCGGTGGCCTCGACGAAGTTCACCAGGGAGCGGTGGGCGATGCCGACGCCGCGGGGGGTGCCGGTGGAGCCGGAGGTGTACAGGATGTGGCACAACGCCCCGTCGTGGCGGGGCACATCGAGATCGTCGGCGCTGTGCCTGGTCCAGGCCTCGTCGTCCAGGCTGACCCACACCGCGGTGTCGGGCACGGGCAGCGGCGCCTCGCCCGGCGCCCGCCCCACGACGGCGCTCACCGCGGCGTCCGTGGCGAGCCAGGCCAGGCGCTGCTGGGGCAGCGAGGGGTCGAGGGGGACGTAGGCGGCCCCGGCCTTGAGGACGCCGAGAAGGGCGAGGACGAGTTCGGGCGAGCGGCGCAGGCAGACGCCGACGGAGTGCTCCGCGCCGACTCCGCGCGCCCGCAGTTCCCGGGCGAGCTGGTTGGCCCACGCGTTGAGCTCGGCGTAGGTCACGCGCCGGGCGCCGCTCTCCAGGGCGATGGCGTCGGGGGTGCGGGCGGCCTGGGCCTCGAACAGGTCCACCATGGTGCGGCCTTCGGGGCGCGTGGCGGTGGGGCCGCTGAAGCGGGCGAGGGCCTGGTCCACCGTGGCGTCGCGCAGGGCGATGGCGGAGACCGGGCCTTCGGGTCCGAGCGCGCACATCTGCGCGAGGATGCCGCAGTAGTGGGTGGCCATCCGTTCGATGGTGGAGCGGTCGAACAGTTCCGTGCTGAAGTCCCAGATCATGCGGATGCTGTCGGGTTCGTCGGTGGGCGGTCCGAGGATGCGCCGCCGGGTGGAGGGGATGACGACGATGTCGAGGTCGACCTTGGCCGCGCCCGCGTTGAGGCCTTCGTGGACGTCGATGGTCAGGGCGTCGTCGTCGACGCGTGTCATGGGCAGGTCGTGGAAGCTGAACAGCACCGGTGTCAGGGGGTTGATGGACAGGGTCCGGCCGATCCGCAGGTCGCGGACCACGTCGCTGAAGGGGATGTCCTGGTTGTCGAGGGCGTCGCAGAGCACGGTGTGCGTGCGCTGCAGGAGGGTTTCGACCGTCGGGTCGTCCGCCAGGGGGATGCGCAGGGTGACCGTGCTGACCAGCATCCCGATCATGCGCTGTGCGCTGGGGTGGGAGCGGTTGGCGACGCCGCTGCCGATGAGCAGGTCGGTCTCGTCGCTGTAGCGCCGGAGCAGGACGGCGAGGGCGGCGAGCATATAGCCGAACAGCGTGACCTGCCGGTCCTTGGCCGCCTCCCGTACGCGGCGGGCGAGTTCGGGGTCCATCACGAAGTCGTGGGTGCTGCCGTGGAAGCGCTGGACGGCCGGGCGGGGCCGGTCGAGCGGCAGGGTGAGCGTGCCGGGCAGGTCGCTGAGCTGCTTGCGCCAGTACTCGAGGCCCTCGGGCAGCCGCTCCGCAAGCTCCAGGCGGTCCTCCTCGGCGTAGCTCCAGTACTGCGCGCTCGGCGGCGGCAGCGGGTCGGGCTGCCCGTGGCTGTACGCGTGGTAGAGGCGGACGAATTCGTCGGCGAAGATGACGAAGGAGCCGCCGTCGTGGATGAGGTGGTGCTCGCTCTGCAGGAGGCGGTGTTCGTCCTCGGCCACCTCGAAGAGGGTCCATCGGATGAGCGGGAGCCGGGTGGGGTCGAACGGCCTGGTGACGACCTCGCGCACGGCCAGGTCGTAGGCGTCCTGCCGCTCCGCCTCGGTCAGCGCGGTCACGGAGCGGACCTCGATGTCCGCGGGGACGGGCGCGTGGACGCGCTGGTAGGCGCGGCCCTGGTCGGTGGCGAAGGTGGTGCGCAGGACGGAGTGACGGCGGATCAGTTCGTCCAGGGTCCGCCGCAGCGCGTCGCGGTCGAGCCGCCCGCGCAGGGTGAGCCAGGCCTGGAACATATAGGCGGGCTGGCCTTCGAGTTGGGTCAGGAACCACATCCCTTGCTGTACGCCGGTGAGTGGAGCCACGTGCTCCACCGGAGCCTCCGGGTGGGGGTCTACGGCCATGGGTCAGCACCTCTTTCACAGTCCGGTCGCACGAGGCGGCTGGTGTCGGCGCCGTCGCCCGGGGCGGGGCAGCGCTCGGCGCCCGCTCGGCCGCCCGGGGTGGCCCGGGCGGCGGCGGTGGGTGTTCTCAGAGGGCGCCGACCTGGGTCAGCGCCGCCGGGCCTTGGCCCTGGCCTCGCGTCGGTGTTCCTCCCAGCGGCGGTTCTCCTCGTGCTGGAGGCGGACGTCCTGCCGGGCCCGCGCCACCAGGAGTTCGCGCTGGAGCTTGCGCCAGCTCCGCAGGCGCTCGGCGGTGATCGTGCCGTCGTCCACGCCCTCGAGGACCGCGCACCGCGGCTCGGAGGTGTGGGTGCAGTCCCGGAAGCGGCACTCTTCGGCGAGGGCCGCGACGTCGGCGAAGGCGTCGTCGAGCCCCTGGTCGTCCCAGAGTTGCAGTTCCCGCAGGCCGGGGGTGTCGATGAGGAGGCCGCCGCCGGGCAGGAGCAGCAGTTCGCGGTGGCTCGTGGTGTGCCGGCCCTCGTCGCCGCCCGCGCGGGTGGGCGCGGCGGCCATCACCTCGCGCCCCACGAAGCGGTTGACGAGGGTGGACTTGCCCACGCCGGAGGAGCCGAGGAGCACCGCCGTGGTGCCGGGCTCGATGCGCGCCCGCAGTTCCTCGCAGCCGAGGCCGGTGTGGGAGCTGATGACGTGGACGGGGACGCCGACGGCGACCTCTTCGACCTCGGCGAGCATCTCGCTCACGTCGTCGAAGCGGTCCGCCTTGGTCAGTACGATCTCGGGCGCGGCCCCGCTGGACCAGACGGCGACCAGATACCGCTCCAGGCGCCTGGGTTCGAGGTCGGGGCCGAGGGACGTGACGACGAAGGCCACGTCCACGTTGCTGGCCAGGGTCTGGGCGGTGGTCGCGCGGCCCGCGGCGTTGCGCACGATGGCGGAGGTGCGGTCGAGGACCTGGCGCACCAGGCCTTCGGACAGGCCGACCCAGTCGCCGACCGCGGCCTCCACGCCGTCGGAGAGCAGCCGCCGCGGCAGGCGCGTGCGGATCGTGCCGTCCTCCGTCACCACGTCGAAGGCGCCGGAGTGCACGGCGACCACGCGGCCGGGCTCGAGTTCCTCGTTGAGTTCGCCGGCCCGCGACGGCTGCCAGCCGTAATCGATCAGCGTTCCTGATAACACAGCTCTTACCTTCGCTTGTGCAGGCGGATGAGGGCCCGCGTGGTGGCCATGGCTCGGGGGTGGGGTTTTAGGTCAGATTTTATGGGGCTCATCGGAACGACGACAAGGGTGCGTACTGTCCGTCAATTTTCCGCCATCCGAAGACGGACCACGGCGTTTCTTTTCCACCTGCATGTACCGGGCGGGCACGCCACGGCACATACGCTCCGAAGGAAATGGCTGACACTCTGTCTGCCTATTTCCGGTGCGCGCGGAGATGATGGCTGAGGCCTCTCCGATGCACGGAAATCACCAACATGGGGAGGGGCACGGGAATCGGGGCGTGGGAAAGGGGCGGACGCCGGGGGTGGAAAGCGCGTACAGGAAGCTCGATCGCGGTCGAACAGAAAGCGAAGGACATGACGACTCACATCCCGACGTCCGACGAGCGGCACGGCCAGGCGCGACCCGGGGCGGCGGCCGCACGGACTCCTCCCGCGATGCTGCGTTCGCTGGCCTTTCTGGTCTCCCCGCCGGAGGCGACGGGCGCCGTCGTGGTGCCGCACGCCTTCGGCGGTGTCTCGCTGTTCGCGCGGGCCCTGGTCGGCCGGCTGCCGCGGTCGGCCGCCCTGCTCACGCTGCAGGCGCACGGCTTGTCCGGCGGCGAGCCCGACCGGTCGCTCCCGGACATGGCCTCCCGGTACGTCGAGGAGCTCAACGCGGCCGGGCCGCCGCGGCCGACGCTCGCCCTCGGCTTCTGCATGGGGTACGGCATCGCGTTGGCCATGGCCTCCAGCGCCCCGGAGCGCTTCGCCTCGCTGGTCCTCATCGACCCAGGACCGGACGAGCCGAGCGGCGACGACAACGTCGCCCTCTTCGCCTTCGACCAGATCCCGGAGCAGCACCGGCCGCCGTGGCCGGTGTTCCGCCGGGCGGACCGGGCGACACGCCTCGCCTGGCTCACCGACGTCTTCCGCCGCAAGGGCGTCGGCGAGGCCGCGGCGGCGCGGATCGTGCACGGGATGTACCGCGTGTGGGAGGCCAACGCCGGGTGCGCGCCGCTGCGCGACGCCGATGTGGTGCCCGCGGAGACCCGAGTCGTCCTGCTGACCGAGGACCCCGAGGGGCTGCGCGACCGGCTGCGGTGGACGCGGCCGGTGCGGGTGGAGCGCATGCGGCCGCGGCGCGGTCCGCGCTTCACCGACCTGGACCTGGACGCCGTCTCCCGGGTCGTCGGCGAACTGGTGACGTGAGTCCACGGCCCGCGCCGCCTTCCTGTCCGGTGTCACGGGTCGAGCAGTTCTCCCCCGACCAGGGTCTCGGCGAAGGAGAAGCGGTAGCCGCCGAGCACCTCCCGGGGGGCGAACGCCTCCAGGTCGCCGACCGGGGAGTCGAACAGGGCGAGTTCGGCGTCCCCCGACCACACGTCGGCGTAGGTCTGGTTGGTGCTGCCGCCCGTCACCAGCTCCGTAAGCCCGGGCCGGTCCGGGGTCCAGGCGGGGAAGCGCCGGGTGTGCACCATCGGGTACGTCATCAGGGCGGGCGGTTCGGCGGGGCGGTCGAGGACCACGCGGGCCTCGGCCAGCCTGCGGTGCCCGGCCGCCAGCGTGCCCGCGAAGGAGGTGCCCGCCTCGACCGCCGCGCCCGCCCTGCCGATGCCGAAGCTGCGGGTCATCGCGATGTCCCCGAGCTTCTTGGGGTAGCCCTGGATGAGGCCGCGGACCAGGGAGAAGTCGGTGTCCACCCAGGCGAGGGCGCAGCGCGACGCGGGCCTGCCGCGCCAGGTGCAGGCGAGCATGAGGGAGAACTCACGGTGCTGCGCCCGTACCGGGTCGTCGAGTTCGGCGCCGTCGTCGCAGCAGGACTGCCAGTCGCCGAAGACGGCCGCGGCCGTGCCGTCGATCTCTCCCTGCCTCAGGGCCGGGGGCAGAAACGCCCGCACGGCCTCCGGGTCGGTCCTGAACTCGACGAAGAAGACCTCTCCGGAGAAGTGCCAGGGCGGTGGCGGGACCAGTGAGGACCGGCCGTCGGGCGACAGGGGCAGGGTGTAGCCCGAAGGACCGTCGGCCGCGGGGGCGAGCGTCGTCGGGGGCGCCGCGGCGCGGCGGTCCGCCGCGGCCGTGGTCTCCTGCCCGTTCGGTGCGATGGTCATGGGTTCCTTCCGGATGCCTCGGTGAGGGCCAGGGCGAGGGCCTGGCCCGCGGTGGCGAGCGTGGGGGCGGGGTGCATCGAGTAGGAGACGCGGACGGCCTGGCCGCCGTCGCCGGGGCGGGCCCGGCACAGCGAGCCGTGCAGGACCTGGGTGCCGCGCCGGGCCGCGTGCTTCTCGACGGCGTCGGCCAGGACGCCGCCGGTGAGCCGCAGCCACACGAAGAAGCCGCCGTCGGGGCGCTCCCAGCGGACGTCGGCCCCGCGCGCCGGGGCCAGCGAGCGCAGCAGGGCGTCCCGTCGCTGTCGGTACTGAACGCGCAGGTGCTGGAGGTGGGCGGGGAACTCGGGTGACGACAGGAGCGAGGCCGCCGTGAGCGCGCCGACGTGGGCCATGCCGCCGCCGCTAGCGAACAGCGGGGCCCGTTCGAGGCGGGCCGTCAGCGCGGCGCCGCCGACGACGCAGCCCACCCGCAGTCCCGGCGCGAGGACCTTGGACAGCGTCCGGACGCCGATCACCTGCCCTGGCGCGCCCAGCGCGGTCAGCGACGGCGGCGGCGGATCTCCGAGGTGCAGCTCCCGGTAGGGGTCGTCCTCGACGATGGTGACGCCGAGGTCCGCGCACGCCTCGACGACGGCCGACCGCTGGTCCTTCGTCCAGATCCGCCCGGTCGGGTTGTGGAAGGTGGGCTGGAGGTAGACGAAGGCGATCCGCTCCCCCGCGCGGCGCAGCGAGCGGATCGCCCCGGTCAGCTCCGCCGCGGTGGGTACGCAGTCGTCCGTGCCGACGGGCGAGGGCCGCAGCCGGTGCCGCCGGAAGAGGTCGAGCGCCAGGTTGTAGCTGGCGCGCTGCACGAGGACGAGGTCGTCCGGCGCGCCGAGTTCCTCGCACAGCAGGGCGAGGGCGTGGCTGGCGCCCGCGGTGACGAAGACGTCCCGGGCGTCCCAGTGGCCGCCCTCGGCGGCGGCCGTCCAGGCCGCGAGGGCCGCCCTCGCGGGGAGTGGCCCCGCGTTGGCGCCGTAGGCAAGGGCGGCGGGGCCGTACCGGTCGAGCGCCGCGGCCTGGTGCCGCGCCACCAGGTCCACGGGGAGCAGCGCGGGGGCGGGCTGGCCGACGCGGAGGTCGAGCCCGTCGTGCGGCTCGACCTGAACGACGCCCGGCGCGGTGCCGGGCGCGCACGTCGTCCGTCGATGCGGGGCGGCCACGGCTTCAGTCAAGGACGCGCATCCGCTGCCGCTGCCCCGACCAGACGTCGGCCATGCGGTGCAGCGCGTCGGCGAGGGTGTGGGGGTCGCGGGCCAGGGCGATGCGCACCTGGTCCGTGCCTCCGGACGGGTCGGCCCAGTAGAACTGTCCGGCGGGCAGCACGTGCACTCCGCGCTCCTTCAGGGCGCGCCGGGCGGACAGGCTCTTGTCCGCGGACGGCAGGCGCAGTCGGCACACGCTGACCCGTGAGTCCGGGTCGAGCAGGGTGACGCCGTCGAGGTCGGTGACGGTCTCCGCGACCAACCGCCGGTTGGTGTAGATCAGTTCGTGCAACTGGGACATGCCGTCGGCGGCGTAGTCCTTGGACAACTCCTCGACCAGGCGCAGGACCAGCGGGGATACGCTCAGGAGCACCTCGCTCATGATCTTCTTGAGGGGTCGTTCCATGCGGGCGCTGACCGCGAGGAAACCCAGTTTGAGTTCGAGCATCGGCCAGAGCTTCCCGGTGTCCTCCAGGAGGATGTAGTCCGTGCCCGCGGCCTCCAGGATCCGGTACATGTCGTACTGCGTGCGCTGATCGAACCCGCGGAAGGAGGTGTCGACGCAGAGCAGCACCTCCCGCTCGGCGCTCCAGCGGGCCAGTTCGGTCATGGCGGCCTCGTCGAGCCGCCAGCCGGTCGGGTTGTTGGGGACGGTCAGGTACAGGCAGGTCACGTCGGTGGCGATCGCGCGGTCCCAGTCGCCTTCGGTGAGGACGGGCTCGGCGATGGGGAGCAGGTCCACGTGGCCGCGCAGGAGGTCGGCGATGCTGTCGAACGTCGGGTGGATCAGGGCGACGCGTCCTGACCTGCGCTGGAGCAGCCGGCCGACGGCCATGGTCGCCACCGAGGAGGAGTAGACGCTCAGGACCCGGCCCGCCGCGACGGGTGCCCGGTCCTGGTGCAGGGCGGAGAGGAAGGCGGTCTGCGCCCTGTGCTCGAGCTCCTCGAACGGCGCCTCCCTGACGTCGGCGAACCACTGCGGGATGCGCTCGACGAGCGCGTTCTGCGACGGCGTCGGGGCTTGCCTGGCATGGCCGTCGGACAGGTTGATGGGGGCGTCGAGGGCTTGCTGTTCGAGCTCCGTGAGGTTCAGCACGAAGCACCGACTCCGCGAACACCGGAAACAGACGACGGGCTGTACATAGACGTGTCCTCTCCACAGCGGGGGTGAACGGCCTCAGGGACGCAAGGCGCGTCGAACGGGCAGGCGGCGGCAACGGCCTGCCGCTCAAGGGGAGTTCTCAGGCACGCGCGACTGGAGGAGCCTCATGCGGCGGGGGCGGAGGCGGAGGCGGTGAATGCGCTGAGCTCAGGCGCTCAGGCGCGCAGAGGTTCAGGCGGGATGGCGTTCGGACATGCTGGTGGTGCGTTTCTCGCGGGCGGCGCGGTGTTCGGAGACGTACCGCGCGATGTCGCGCAGGGTGGTGTCCGGGTCGAGCAGCATCGACGTACGGAGGCGGACTCCCAGCTCCTCCTTGACCCGGCCGATGATGCGCATGACGGCGAGCGAGTGGCCGCCGACCCGCAGCAGGGAGTCGTCCAGGGCGAGGGTGTCGACTCCCAGGACGTCACGGCACATGGCGATCAGCTGATCCCCCGCGTCCGTCGCGCCCGTCGCGTCGTCCTGCCGCTCCGCCGCGCCCGTACCGCTGGCCTGTGTGTCCGGCGTACCGGAACGGCTCTGGATCTGTCGGCTCAAGGCACCGCGGTCCACCTTCCCGTTGGGGTTCAGGGGGAAGGAGTCGAGCACCAGCGTGCGATGGGGGATCATGTACGCGGGCAGGGCTTCGGCGAGCAGCGCGCGCAGGGCCTCCGCGTCGACGGTGTCGGCCGCGGCGCCGGTGCGGGGCCGTACGCAGGCGACGAGTGCGCGCACGCCGTCCTGTTCTTCCTGCAGGACCGCGGCGTCACCGACGTCCGGCCGCTGTTCGATGACCGCCTCGATCTCGGCGAGTTCGACGCGGTAGCCGCTGACCTTCACCTGGTGGTCGGCCCGGCCCACGAAGGCGAGGGTCCCGTCGGCGAGACGCCGCACCAGGTCACCCGTGCGGTACAGGCGTCGCCCCGGCACCTGGGTGAAGGGGTCGGGCACGAAGCGCGAGGCTGTTTCGGCGGGCCGTTCGGCGTATCCGCGCGCCACGAAGGCGCCGCCGATGAAGAGTTCACCGGTGCCGGTCCCTGCCACCGGTCGCAAGCGCCCGTCCAGGACGTGGAGTTCGTAGCCCCGCAGCGGTGAGCCGATGGAGACGGTGTCGTCCGTGGCGGCGCAGGCGCGCACCTCGTGCCAGGACGCGAACGTCGCGGTCTCGGCCGGTCCGTACATATGGACCAGGCGTCGTGGCGGCTGGGCGGCGAGGACCTCGGCGACGCGGCGCGGATCGACCGCCTCGCCGCCGAACAGCACCGTGTCGACCTGCGCGAACAGCGCCGGGTCCTGCTCGACCAGGCGGTTGAACAGGGCGGTGACCACCAGCATGGTGGTGATGCCGCGCAGGTGGAGCGCCGAGCGCAGCCGCTCGGTGTCGAGCAGGTCCTGGCGGGCCACCTCCACCAGCGTGGCGCCGTTCAGGAGCGCTCCCCAGATCTCCCACGCGCAGACGTCGAAGGAGTGGCTGGCGGCCTGGGCGACCCGGCTGGTGCGGTCGATCGCCGCGTAGGGCTGTTGGCTGGTCAGGTTCACCACGGTGGCGTGCGTGAGGGCCACGCCGCGCGGGCCGCCGGTCGAGCCCGAGGTGAAGACGACGTAGGCGAGGGCGTCCGGCTCCGCGAGGTGCACGGCCCGCACCGGGGCGGGCTCGTGCGCCATGGCCTCGTCGATGTCCAGGAGGCGGCACTCCACGTCGCCGTACCCGGCCCCGGTGCCGGCGTCGACGAGGACGACCTCGGCGCCGGAATCGCTGATCATCGCGGCTCGGCGGGCCGTGGGATAGTCCGCGTCCAGCGGAACGTAGCCGCCGCCGGCCATCAGGGCCCCGAGGGCGCCGATGACCATCCGTTCCGTGCCGGTCACGGAGATGCCGACGGCGTCCTCGGGGCGGACGCCTGATGCCGTCAGTGCCGCGGCCACGGCACGTGCTCGCTGGTCGAGGTCCCGGTAGGTGAGGAGGTGTCCCCGCGCGGTGATCAGCGCGGCGTCATGCGGAGTCTCCCGCACCCGGCGGAGGAAAGTAGAGGTGATCGACGGTCGAGTGGGCTCGGAGGGGTCGTCGGTATGCGAGGACCCCACAGTTGCGGTCGGCTGTCGCATTGTTCGATGGTCGCTTGGTGTGGCCACGTATAACAGCACTCTTTGCGCCGAGATCGAAGCCCCGAACGGAACGCCTGATGCACAGGAGGAATACGGAGTGCTACGACGATAATGCGCCACACCGTGACTCCTGATCCGTCCTGACTTCGGATAACGTCCCTCCTCAACCGGTTGTAGGCACCAGCGACCTCTCGCGGATCATGGCCAAGGAGGCGTCACTTTCAACTTTCGGTTCACAGGGCGATCAGTCCGGCATCCGTCGGCTGAAATCCGCAGGCGTCGAAGTAGAAGGTCCGGTGCTCCGGGTCGAAGTCGACGTGCAGCCACTCGCATCCGGCGGCCCGGGACCCGCGCACCGCCTCCGCGACGAGGCTGGTGCCGACCCCCCTGCGCTGGACCTCCTTGTCGACCAAGGTGTCCAGGACGAACGCGTGCACGCCGCCGTCCCAGGCGACGTTGACGAAGCCGACGAGGCGCCCCTCTTCCCTGGCGACGACCCATCCGAGGCTGTGCCGCTGTACCTGCGTCCACCAGCTGATGGACAGGGCGGAGTGCCCGAACCCTTGACTGTGCAGCGCGTTGAGGGTGTCATCGTCGAAGTCGCCGCGCCACTCGTATGTGATGTGCATGCACCGATACTAGTGGCCTTCGCATGGCCTCCGACGCGGCCAACACGCTTGCGGGGCAAGGGAGTACGCACAGCGGCGCCACCCCCGCACCCGGCCGCCGGACGCGGCACGGACCGAAGCCCTCTGAGGCGACTTCCCGACCGAGTCAGCCGATACGGAATCAGCCGATCGTGCGACGGATCACGCCGTCCGCGCCAGCGCGGAGCGTGCCGCCACAGGAGAACCGAGCACATCTAGGGCAACACCTTTCCGTCCCCCGGCCTCCCTCAGGGGGCCACGTCGCGCAAAGGGGTGTCACCAGCCGATGTCTTCGACTGCCACCGCACCACCTTCTCCGCGGGCGCCCTTCCGCCCCGCGCACCGAATTCCCTCGCCGCCCACCCCGTTCCCGTACCGCGCCGAACGGGCCGCCGCCGCCCTGGCGTGCGAGGACCGGCGCGGCCATGCCTGACACATCGTCAGCCACGGGCGGGCCGCTCACGGGCCCGCTCCTGCCGGAGCAAGCACGGTTCCTCGAACGCGACCTGCCCAACCCGCACCACTGGAACGTCAGTCAGTTGTACGCGGTGCCACCGGAGCTGGGCATCGAGCGCATCCGTGCGGCGGTCCGCGGCATTGTGGCGCGCAATGACGTGCTGCGCCTTCGCATGGACGCGAACGGGGACGGGTACGGCCTGCTGCCGCCCGACGAGCGGTTCGACGCCACGGCCCGCGACACCGAGGCGCTCACCCCCGCGGAGCTGACCGCGTTCGTCACGGCCGACGCGGAGAAGCTGCACCAGGAATTCGCCCTGGACCAGGGGCCCTTGATCCGCTGCGTCCACTATCCGCACCCGGTCGCGCCCCGGCTGCTGCTCCTGTGCCACCACTTCGTCGTGGACCAGGTGGGGTGGCTGCTCCTCCAGGCCCAACTGGACGCCGGGCTGCGCGGGGCGGAGGTCACACCCCCGGCCGTCTCCTACCTCGACGCCACCCGGTGGCTCGCCGACCGGGCGCGCTCGGCGGAACTGGCCGCCGACGCCGACGTCTGGGAAGAGCTCGTGGCCGCCGGCGAGCCTCCGGAGCCGGGCCCCGGGGGCGGCCCCAACAGCGTCGGCCTGACCCAGCTGACCTGCGCCCGCCTTCCGGCCGCGGACGTGCGGAGCCTGCTCGATCCGCTGGGCGCGGGCAACCGGGTCACCATCAACGCCGTCGCCGTCGTCTCCGTGATCAACGCGCTTTTCCCTGGCCGGGACGACGTGCGGGCGACCGTCAATCTCATCGGCAGCGGGCGGCGCGGCATCCCGGGCATGCCGAACCTGTCGCGCACCATCGGCGACTTCACCTGCCTGTATCCCGTGACGGTGCGCCTCGCGACGGCCGCACCCGTCGTCGACCAGCTGCACGAGGCGCAACGGCATCTGGACCGGGTGCCGTCGGCCGGGATCAGCTTCGGGCTGCTGAAGTACCTCGGGGAGCCCGGGGTGCGGGAGCGGCTCGGCCGGCTCCCCATCGGGGACATCACCGCCAACTACGTGGGGCGCAGGCTGCCTTCGCGGCTGACCGTGCTGCGGGAGGTGCCCGAGCCCTCCGGTGACGACCTGCCGCTGGGCGGCGAGCGGGACAACCTGCACGAGGTGGACTTCGTGCTCGACTCGGGGTCGCTGGAGATCCGCTGGTACACCAGCGGCGGGTGCTATCCGGAGGAACGGGTCGAGAGCTATCTGGCGCGCGCCCTGGGCACGCTGACGGGGCCCGACGGGCCGAACGCCGTTCGCGACGAGGGCGGCGTACCGGCCGAAGAGCGGGAAGGAGCCCGGCATGGGTGACACGACCACCAGCGACACCGTGGTCAGCGAGGTCCGCGCGTACGTCGTGGCCGTGACCGAGGGGCGCCTCGACCACGCCGACGTGGACGCGGACAGCCTGCTGTGGTCCCACGACGGGGACCGGGCCCTCGGGCTCGACTCCGTGGAGATCATCGCCCTGATCTACAAGCTCGAAGAAGTGAGCGGCGGCCCGCTGCCCACGCAGTTCGAGCTCATGACGTCGGTCAGCGTGCGGGACGTGGCGCTCCTCCTCGCCGAGACCCGCGGGTAGCTCCCTCGGCGCGCGGCTCCTGGCCGGGCCCGGTGGATCCGGGCCCGGCCAGGGCGTTCAGAGGGAGCGCAGGACGTGCTCCGCCACGTACCGGCTGAGGGCGAGCGTGGTCAGCGACGGGTTGGCGGCACCGGCGCGCGGGAAGAGCGAGGGCCCGGCGACGTACAGCGGTCCGAGGTCGCGCGCCCGTCCCGTCGCGTCGACGACAGGACCGCCCAGGGGCAGGGAGCACGACTCGTGGTCGAGGCCGCCGAGGGGGGCGTGGTACGGGACGGCCCGCCCCGGGACCCGCCGCGCGCGGTCCACGGCCTCGTCGAAGCCGAGGTCGTCCCCGACGGGCACGGGGCCGGGGCCGTGCGCCACGCCCAGGGCGTCGGCGAGCGCGTGCAGGAGCGTTCCCTGCCGCTTGAGCACCTCAAGGTCGTCGACGCTGTGGCCCGCCTCGCAGCGGGCGCCGCCCCCCTCGTCGAATCCGAACCGGCTTGCTGAGGACGGGCGTTGCTCCCCCATGGCCCACACGTCGAGGAGCGTGTCACCGTTGGCGCCGGTCGTCTCCACCATCACGTTGGAGCGGGCGTCGGTGTCGCGGACGGCGAGCACGGAGGCGTCGACAGGACCGTCGCCGGGCACCGCGGCGACCCACCCCCGTACGAGGTGGTCGACGATGGCGAACGAGGCGGGCACCGCCACGCCCGCGCGGCGGCCCGCGCGGGTGAGGAGGCGGGCGTTGTGCACGGTGCCCGCGCACAGCACGACGGCGCGGGCCCGGATGCTCTCGGCGCCCTCTCCCTGGGCCGCGCGCACCTCGACGGTGCCGTCCGGCGCGGGCACCACCTCCTCGACGGGCCAAGGGGCGCGCACGGAGGCGGCGGGGACGCCCGCCACCGGGGAGTACGCCTCCCACAGGCACGCGGCGTGCGCGTCCTCGCCGAGCACGCGCACGGCTCTCGGGGTCACGGTGGCGTCGCCGTATCCCCGGGCCCGTACGGTGTCGAGCAGGGCGGACTCGCGGGCGTCGCGCGGTGTGAGCAGACAGCGGCCGGTCCACCGCTCAAGGTCCGCCCACACCTGGCCGTAGAGTCCTTCGCCCGTCGGGGTGCCGAGCCGTCGCCGGACTTCGGCGGGCCAGTCGGCGAGGGCGTAGGGCTCGACGGGCAGACAGATCCCGCGCCAGTACAGGGACCGGCCGCCCACGCGTCCGCGCAGCCCGCAGTGGCCGTCGTAGTGCGGCCCGGCGGCCTCGGCGAAGAAGGGGACGAAGTCCTCGTCGGCGCCGGGCTCCGCGAGGCCGGCCGTCTCGGGGTCGGCCGCGACGTGGCGGCGGCCGGAGTCCGGGCCCGCCTCCAGGACGACGACGGGGACTTTGGCGCGGGCCAGTTCGGCGGCGACCGCGGCCCCGCTCATGCCGCTGCCCACCACGGCCACGGGGATGTCCTTCACGTTGTCCTCCTCGTCGGTTCCGCTCGGTCGGCAGGCGGGGCTCCGGGAGCGGGCGCCGTCATCGCACCGCGTCCTCGGAGCCGTGGAGCAGCTTGCGCAGTTCCTCGACGACCCGGTGGGAGGCGTAGCCGTCACCGAAGGGGCAGAGCAGCCCGGCCAGGCGCAGGCGCCGTTGCTCCGCGGTGGAGAGCCAGTGCCGGATCGTGTCCCCGAGGCCGTCGCCGGGCGGCACCAGGGCGCCGAAGGTGCCCTGGATCTCGGGCCGTTCGGTGCTCTGGCGGACCACGATGATGGGCCGCTTGAGGATGCTGGCCTCTTCTTGCAGGCCGCCGGAGTCCGAGACGATCAGGGCGGCTCCCGAGGCCAGGGCCAGGAACTCGGGGTAGTCGAGCGGGTCGGCGGTCCGCAGGGGGGCGAGCAGGGGGCCGAGGCCGAAGCGGACGATGCTGGACCGGGTCCGCGGATGCACCACGAACAGGACGGGCATGGGGGCCCGGCCCAGTTCGGTGAGCAGGGTCCGCAGCATCTCGGGGGCGTCGACGTTCTCGGGCCGGTGCAGGGTCACCAGGACGTACTGGTTCTCCTTGACGGCGTGCGCGCGCTGCAGGGCCTCGCGGGCGGCGGTGTCGGGGAGGACCTTGGCGACGGCCTCGACGACGGTGTTGCCGGTGACCGCGATCCGGTCCTTGGCGATGCCCTCGGCCAGCAGGTTGTCCTTGCTGACCGAGGTCGGCGCGCAGCACAGGTCCGAGAGGTGGTCGATGAGGACGCGGTTGTGCTCCTCGGGCATGCGCCGGTCGTAGCTGCGCAGGCCCGCCTCGACGTGCACCAGCGGATGTCCGCCCGCGTTCGCGGCGAGGGCGCCCGCGAGCGCGGAGGTGGTGTCGCCCTGGACCACCACGGCCCGCGGGCCCCAGCCGTCGAAGAAGCGGTCCAGGGCCGCGACGGCCGCGCCGAGCTGGCCGCCCCTGCTCTTGCCCCCGACGTCGAGGCGCAGGCGGTAGCGCCGGGTGCCCATGCTGAGGCTCACGCGGTCGGACATGGCCGCGTCGAAGTGCTGGCCCGTGTGCACGACGTGGGCGCGGCGGCCGAGGAGCTCTATCACCGGCGCCAGTTTGATGATCTCCGGGCGGGTGCCGAGCACGATGGCGATGCCGTCGTGCTCGGGCGGCGGGTGCGTCTCGCCGTCGCGGCCCGCGCTCGACGGCGCGGGGTCCGCCTCCACCGACCCGGACACCGGCCGTCCCAGGCCGTCGACCGGCGTCTGCGCCCTCATCCCGGCCCCGCCTCGGTCACGGCCCCGGTCAGCGCGCTCAGCGCCGCGGGGACGGCGGTGGCGAACCGCGCCGGATCGGTCAGATGCACCACGGACAGGCCGAAGTCGGCGACGGCGGCGGCGACTTCGGGGTTGTCGTCGACGAACACCGCTTCCTCGGGGCGGCAGCCGCAGGCCTGAAGGAGGCGGGTCATGTAGGTGCCGCTGGGTTTGACGGCCTGGAGCTTCCAGGAGGAGGCGAGCACGTCGAAGTACCCGAAGTGGCCATACGCCCGGTCCTTGGCCCGGTCCCACGCCTCGGCCTCGTTGTTGGCCAGGGCCAGGACGAGGCCGGGGTGGTCGGCGCGGATGCGGGCCAGGGTGTCGAACACCGGTCGGCTGGCGCGCACGCCCGCCAGGTACAGGGCCGTGACCCGCTCGCGGTCGAGGACCGGGGGGCCCGGCGCCCCGGCCGCCGCGAGCGCGTCGGCGAGCACGTCGAAGACACCGCGCGCGTTCGTCTCGTAGGCGGCGTCGCGCCGGTCGATCTCCTGGCGCAGCCGCTCGGCGTCGACGCCGTACCAGTCGGCGAGTTCGGGCAGGAAGTCGGAGTCCTCGGTGACGTTGTTGAACAGGACTCCGCCCGCGTCCACCAGCAGGGCCCCGCGCATCACAGCCACTCCAGGTTGTCTCGGGTCCAGTCGAGGTTGAGGCGCAGGCCGTCCGCCAGCGTGTGGCGCGGCTCCCAGCCGGTGGCCTTGCGCAGGGCGGTGGCGTCCGCCTGGAGTTTGTGGACCTCTCCGGGCCGGGCCGGGCCGTGCCGCAGCGGCGAGGCGGAGCCGGTGAGGGCGAGGACCTGCCGGGCCAGGTCGAGGACGCTGTGGTCGACTCCGGTCCCGATGTTGTACGGCGTGCCCTCGGGCGGCAGTTCCGCGAGGCGCAGGAACGCCTCGACGGTGTCGGCCACGTACGTCAGGTCGCGGGTCTGCGCCCCGTCGCCGTTGACCACCAGGGGCAGGCCGCGCAGCGCGCGGGCGAGGAAGAGCGGCACCACGTCGTAGACGTGCCGGGGCCCGTAGCAGTTGAAGGGGCGCACGATCGTCAGGGGCAGGCCGAACGCGTCGTGGTAGGAGCGGGCGAGGCGGTCGCAGGCGACCTTGGAGGCCGCGTAGGGGGTCGCGGGTTCCAGCGGGTCGCCTTCGGCGATCGGCCCGGGGTGGGTGCCGTAGACCTCGCTGGAGCTGGTGACCAGGACGTGGTCCGGGGCCGCCGTCCGGGCCGCCTCCAGGACGTGCAGGGTGGAGGCGATGTTGGTCTGCACCACGGTGGCGGGCTGGGTCAGGGAGGCGGGTACGTAGGCGTCGGCGGCGAGGTGGAACCAGGTGCGGGTGCCGGACGCGGCCAGGGCCGCCACCGCGTCAGGCCCGGCGAGGTCGACGTGGAGCAGGGCGTGCAGGCCCGCCACGGTCCGTGTCGACAGGTTGCGGAAGCGGGCGGTGACCTGGGAGCGGGAGGTCCTGCGCACCACGGCGGTGACGCGGGCGCCGCGGTCGACGAGCGCGTCGGTGAGGTGGGAGCCGACGAACCCGTCCGCTCCGGTGACGAGGACGGGGTGGTTGTTCCAATCCATGGCGACCGCCCTCACAGCGCTTGGGGGTGCGAGTGCGACAGGGCCGGGGGTGGCGCGGTCGCGGGGCCTGGGGGCGCCGCGGCGGGCACGTCCGGTGCGGGGACGCGTTCCAGTGCCTCGCGCAGGCGCGTGGTCAGGAAGGCCAGTTCGTCGGCGGAGGCCGTCAGCGGGGGCGCGACGATGAGTCCTTCGCCGCCGCCGTCGTGCCGGTAGCCGTTGAAGGGGTACAGCAGCAGGTCCCGCGCGCGGGTGGCGCGCATGGCCTCGCCCAGGGTGCCCGGGGCCAGCTCGATCCCGTAGAAGTGGCCGCGGCCGCGGACGTCGGTGACGGCGGGCAGCCCGGCCAGGGAGCGGCGCAGGTCCGTGCCGAGGCGGGCGCCGAGGCCCTGGGCGTCGGTGAGCGCGCCGGTGTCCTCCAGGACGTCGAGGACGGCGAGGCCGACGGCGGCCTGGAGCGGCGTCGCGGACATCGTGCCCATCATGGGCACCGGCGCTCCCCCGGCCAGGATCAGCTCGGCGAGGTGAGGGGCCACCAGGACCGCGGAGACGGGCAGATATCCGGCGCCGAGCCCTTTGGAGAGCACGGTGATGTCGGCCGTGGCGTGGGGCCAGTGGTCGGCGGCGAGCGGGCGCCCGGTCCTGCCCAGGCCGGTGAGCACCTCGTCGTGGACGGTGAGCGCTCCCTGCTCGGCGCTCAGGTTCCGCAGCCGGGACAGATAGCCGTCGGGGGGCGTGTGCGCGCCGCCCGTGGTGCCGTTGACCGGCTCGACGAGGACGGCGGCGACACTCTCGGGGTCCGGGAGCAGGGCGTCGCGGACGGCGTCGGCGCAGTCGGCGCGGCAGCGCGTGTGGCGGCAGCCGCGGTGCAGCCCGGGGTAGGGCGGGTCGAAGGCGGGGGCCAGGCCCATCGCGTCGTCGGGGTGCGGGCGGCGCCGGTGGTGCCCGGACAGGGCCAGGGTCAGGGCGCTGTTGCCGTGGTAGCTGACCGTGGCGGTGAGGACGCGGTGGCGGCGGTGGCCGCCTCGGGCCCGCTGGGCGAGGCGCGCCAGGGAGAGGGCCATTTCGACGGCGGCGGTCCCGGTGGACGTGAACACGACGCGGTCGTCGGGGCGTCCCGCGAGCCGGGCGAGCCGTCGGGCCAGGCGCTCTTGGAGGGCGGGGCGGAGCGCTCCGGGTGAGGCGAAGGCCCCGGTCGTGGCCTGTTCGGTCAGGGCGCGGACCACGTGCGGGTGGCCGTGGCCGATGTTCACGCAGACCAGGCCGCTGGCGGCGTCGAGGAGGCGGCGGCCGTCGGTCAGGTGGAGCCAGGAGCCTTCGGCGCGGTCGAAGGGCAGCGGCGGCACCGACTGGCGTGCGGCGAGCAGGTGGGGCCGGTCGCGGGTCTCGTCGCCGCATGCCTGGGGCGTGGGTCCTGCCGGGCGCGTGGCCGGGTCGGGGCCTGCCGTGGAAAGGGGATTCGTCACACGAGCTCCTGCCAGTGCATCGAGGGGCGGGGGTGGGCGGCGAGCCTGAGGGCCTGCGCGGCGAACATCGACGCCCAGGTGTTGAGGTGCCGCTCAGGGGCGCCGGGCCGGTAGGGAAGGGCGGCCTGGCCGTCGGCGACGTGCCGCAGGTCGGCGCTGAGGAGCGCGGCCTGGGCGGCGGTGTCCACGTCCGGCAGGCGGTGCAGCAGGGCGAGGCGGAGGGCCTGGGCGAAGACGTCCGACTGCCGTGCGCCGGACGCCGCCGGGGCGGGGGCGTCCCGGGCCAGGTCGACGAAGCCGGGGAACCCTCCGGTGGGCAGCCGCTGCCGCCACACCCAGGCCGTCAGCGCGCGGGAGCGGTCCAGGGCGCGGGTGTCTCCGGTGCGGCCGCTCCACATCCACAGTCCCTCGGCGGCGTAGCACAGGGCGTGCAGGCTGATGAGGGTGCTGCCCGGCTGGGTGGGCGGCGGGAACGCGTGCGGCTCCCGCCAGGTGTGGGTCTCCGCGACGAGCGAGGCGGCCAGGTCCTCGGCTCCGGGAAGTCCTTGGTCCGCCGCGGCCAGCAGCGCTTGTACGGCTTTCAGGAGGTGGACGCGGCCGCGGGTGGACCATGCGGCGGGCAGGGGGCCCGGTGCGGTGCCGGGCAGGACGGGGGGCAGGGAGCCGTGTTCGGCGGCCGCGCGCACCAGGACCGCGGCGTACGTCAGCCCGGCGTCCACCAGGCGGGGTGCCGCCGAGACCCGGCCGAGGCGCAGCAGGCCGTGGGCGATCATCGCGAGGTCGAAGGTGTAGACGGCGCCCTCGGTCTTCTCCGGGCGCGCCGAGAAGTCTCCGGACGCGGCACGGGCCGCGAGCCAGTCGGCGGCGGCGTCGGCGCGGCCGGCCGCGGTGGGGTCGGCCGCGGTGGGGTCAGCCGCGGTGGGGTCAGCCGCGGTGGGGTCAGCCGCGGTGGGGTCAGCCGCGGTGGGGTCGAGGCCCGCGAGGAAGGTGAGGATGTAGCCGGTGATCTCGGGGTACGGTGCGGAGAGTTCCCCGGTCTCCTCGTCGCGCCAGCCGCAGAACGCGCCCAAGGGGTGCTGTGCGGAGCCGGACGCCAGCCACCGGCTCAGGTCGTCGGCGGCTCTCGCGCTCGCGGCGTGGGAGACGTCGGTGGACGGGGTGCGGATGCTCATCTGTGGCCGAACCTCCTCAGAACGAGGCGGGCGGGGGCCGCGGTGGGGTTCCGCCCGCTGGGGTCAGGCGCGCTCGAGCGTCGTCAGGCGCCGCCGAGCAGGGACGCGTAGGCGCTGATGTGGTTGCGTACGACCGCGTCGATCGAGAACCGGTCCAGGGCCTGTGTGCGGGCTCGTTCGACGAGCGCGGTGGTGTCGGTGTCGACGACGGTGCGCATCGCCTCCGCGAGCGCGGCCACGTCGCCGGGGCGGTACAGGAGTCCGGTCCGCTCGTGCGTCACCACCTCGTCGTGTCCTTCCACGTCCGTGGTGATGACGGGGCGGCTGCTCGCCATGGCCTCGTTCAGGGCGATGCCCCAGCCCTCGTGCGAGGAGGGCAGGACGACGGCGTCGGACGCCGCGTACAGGGCGGGCATGTCCTGCCAGCTCAGGCCCTCCTCCCAGATCACGTGCCGCTCCACGCCCAGGTCTTCGGCCTGCGCGACGAGGCCGTCGACGTAGCCGGAGTTCGAGCGGCCGGTGGGCGCCGTCAGGACGAGGCGGGCCCGGGGGTGGGTGGTGCGCAGCGCGGCGAGCGCGGCGATGGCGTCCTCGATGCGCTTGCGCGGTACGGGCCGGGCCGGGACGAGGAAGACCGGCTCGTCGTCGAGGCCGTGCTCCGCCCGCCACCGGGCGCGGGCTTCGGGCAGGGACCCGAAGGCGGTGAGGTCGGTGCCGAACTCCACGACCGTCGCCCGTTCGGTGAAGCCCGCCTCGCGGTACCAGCGTTCGTAGGCCCGTGATCCGCACAGCAGCAGGTCGGGCCGGAGGTTGTCGACGAGGCCGCGCTGGAGCGCTCGTTCCAGTGGGTAGTTGGCCCACAGGTCGAAGACGCGTACGCCGGGGACGAACGTCTCGAAGAGGGAGACGACGAGCTTGCCGCGGACGCTGGGCCGCAGCCAGCTGGTGAGCAGCGCGGGCACGTAGTTGAACACATGGACGATGTCGGCGTCGGCGTCGGTAAGTTCGGCGTGCAGCTGCTCGACGGCGTCCTTGCAGTCGAGGCGCTGGCAGGCGTCGACGAGGCCGGTCACCTCGGTGACCGTGACCTTTCCGGTGCGGTAGAGGTCCCGTTCGGCGCCCGCGGGGGCCGCTTCCGTCACGACGGTCACGTCGTGGCCCGCGTGGGCGAGGCCTTCGGCGAGCTGGTGCACATGGGTCTCGCCCCCGCCGACGACCGGGGGGTACTTCTCGGCGATCAGGGAAATCCTCATGGCGTCTCCCGTAGTGCCTTGGCGAGGGCGGTCGTGGCGAGGCCGAGGTCGAGTCCGGGCGGGCAGCCGATGAGCAGTCCGCGTGCGGCCAGGTCGTGCGCGTGGGCGTACGGCTGGTGCACCACGTGCTCCAGGGCGTCGAAGCAGGGCTGTTCGGGCTGCGAGGCGCCGAGGAAGCCGCGCGGTTCGACGGAGTGGGCGGCCAGGACGTCGGCGATCTCCGCCAGGTGCGGTCCCGGCGGCGCGAGCAGCGGGACCGCGAAAGGGGACGCGCCCGGTGCGGTGGGGTCGCCGAGGACCTGCCAGCGGGGGAAGTCGGCGACGACCGCGCACAGGGCCCGGGCCGCGGCCCGGCGCTCCTTCGCCATCTCCGGCTCGCGCGTCAGCTGGACGAGCCCGAACGCCGCCTGAAAGTCCGTCAGCTTGGCGTTGTAGCCGATCCGCAGGTGGATGTAGCGCTCCTCGCTGCCCACCCTGCGTCCGGCCACCGGATAGCGCATGCGTCCGCCGCTGTAGGAGAAGTCGCGGCCGAACGCGCGCAGGCTGCGCAGGAGTTCCGCGTCGTCGGGGTCGTCGCAGGCGACGACCCCGCCCTCGCCCATGGTGAGGTGGTGGCCCGCGTAGAAGCTGAAGGTGGCCATCGACCCGGCGCTGCCCACGCGGGCCTGTCCGGCGTCGAGGGCGCCCAGTGATTCGCAGCAGTCCTCGATGAGGGCGGTGCCGCCGTCCTGGACGAGGTCGCGCAGCCGTGCGGAGTCCAGTGCCTGTCCGAGGGCGTGGGGCAGCAGCGCCGCTTTCGCCCCGTGCCGCTCGATGGCCTCGGCCACCAGGGAGAGGTCGATGTTGACGCCGCCTGGCTCGGTGTCCACGAAGACCGGGACCAGGCCGAGTTGGACCACGGGGGTGATCGCGCTGACGAAGGTGGCGCCGGAGACCACCACCCGGTCGCCGGGGCGCAGCCCGTGGCGTTCGGCCACCGCGGCGAGGGCCAGCAGGTTGGCGGTGCTGCCCGAGGTGACCGCCACGGCGTGGCCGAAGCCGAAGCGCTCGGCGAAGGCGGCCTCGAACTCGGCGGTCGTGCGCCCTGTCGCCAGGTCTCCCGACCGCAGGGCCGCGGTCACGGCGGACACTTCGCGCTCGTCGTGCCGTGGCCGCCCGAAGGGCAGGTCCCAGGCACGGGTGTTGACCTCGACGGGACGTCTGTCGTTCCTCACGGATGAGTTCCTCACGGATGAGGCGTGCCGCTCCAGCGGCTCGCTCATGGTCAGGCTCCCTTCGGCTGACGGAGCAGGTGACTGGCGTGAAGCGGGTACGGGTACGGGTACGGGGGCACCCCTGTTACCGGTGGGGCGTGGCGGGGTGCCGAGAGAGGTCGGAGACCGGGGGAGAGCGCGAAGCCGCCCGCGTCCTTCACGGGATCAGACGCGGCCGTGCACGGGCCCATGGGGCGGCGGCGCGCATTCTTGAGGGCAGAGAGGCGAGTGAGCCCTGTTCACAAGGAGGCCGACTTTGACCAGAGGTGACAATGAAAGACTGACATGCTCACGAGAGACCGGTCAACGAAGTCGTTGGCTATGGAAGCTTTTTGAACCCGTGGAGAAGTCCGCCCATGGGACGTTTGACGCTGGTCGTTCCGGGTAGCTCTTGAGGTCCATCAAGCACTTCAGCCCCGTACGCCACTTCCGTCACACAGACCACAGGCGCGTGGCGTCCCGACGGGCGCAACCTCGTCCTGTTCTCACCCTTCTGTCTGCGGTTTCGCCACGATGAGCGCTCGCATGGCGAGGCGCACCGCCCGGGGCCGGGCGGATGGCCGCCGCCGGGTCTGGTGCGCCTCTCGGGTGCGCTTCTCGGGTGCGCTTCTCAGGTGCGCCTGTCAGCGGCCGAGGGCCCGCTTGAGTTCCTGCTTGTTCATGGACGAGCGGCCTTCGATGTTCTTCCTCCTGGCCTCCTCGTACAGCTGATCGCGCGTGGGCCCCTGAGCTCCGCTGTGCGACCGTTCGCCGCCGCGCTGGGACGCGGACTTCGGGTCACGCGTCGACGTCCGGCTGGCGGTCCTGGACTCGCCCGCACGCGCGCGTTCCTTGTTGACGGTCCGGGCGGCGATCTCCTTCGCGCGCTCGGGCGACTCTCCGCGGCTCAGCGCGCTTTCCTTGATGTGCTCGTACTGACGCTCGCGCTTCTTACTGGATCCGGCGGGCATGCGACGGCCCTCTCGTCCTCGTCGGGTTCGTTTCCTGCGGACGGGTCCCCCCGCGTCGCGCGGCTATCCCAGACCGCCGCCGCCGAAGCTGCTGCCGCGGCCTTTCCTGTGGTCGTCCGGGTTCTGGGAGGGGCTCAGGTGCGTGCTCGTCTGGCCGTACCCCTCTTTGAGCTCGTGCGGTGTGAGCCAGCCGCCGTCATGGGGGACTTCGTCCGGCTCCCGGTACTCCCTGATTTCCCGCACAGGGCCGCCGTCGGGGAGGTGCGGCTGCTCTTCGGGACGTGGCCGACTGGGTTCGCGCTCCTGAACGCGGCGGCCCCAGATGAACGCGCCGATGAGAACGCCGACCACGGCAAGACCGGCGATCCACATCAGCAGCGCGGCGCTGGACGAGACAGCGAGTTCCCACTCCATGGTCTTCATATGAATGTTGTACCCGCCCTTACCCGAAAAATAGCCGGACCCATAAACCTCCCGAATGGCCCGCCGCGGAATTCCTGTGCGTACTAAGCACCTTCGGAATAGATATTCAACCGGGTCCGGCCGGACGCCGTTTCCCGCCGCCTTCCGTGAAAAGCGATCCGGTGGTCGGCATCCTTCCCGGTTACCGGTCAGTTGGCCTCGTGCCACTGGAGCCGGGTGTAGAGCGTGGCGAGGGCCTCCACCTGGACGCGCAGGGCCCAGGGGCTGATCGGTTTGATCAGGAAGCCCGCCGCTCCCAGGCGGAAGGCGCGCTCGACCAGCTCGTCGCTGCGCCCGACCCCGGTGATCAGAATGACGGGAAGCCGCCGCGTCTGGTCGAGGCGGCGCAGGTAGTCGAGCACGTCCAGGCCGCCGAGGCCGGGCATCAGCAGGTCCAGGAGCACCACGGCGACGTTCTCGCGCAGCACGGTGCGCAGGGCCTGTTCCCCGCTGGTGACGCGCAGGACACGGCACCCCAAGGGCATGAGCACCTGCTCCATGGCGAAGAGGTTGTCCGCGTGGTCGTCGACGACCAGCACCCCGTACGGCTCGCGCGGGGTGCGGCCGGAGCCGTCGGGCGCGGGGCACGGGGCGGCGAAGGGGTCCGTGATCGGGGTGTGGCGCGTGGACGGCAGCCTCATGAGCGGCCTTCTCCAGGTGAGGGCGACGAGAGTGGAGCGACGCGGAAGCGGCCGCTGCCTGACCGCCTTCCAGGCCGTCACCCTAGCGTCACCGGCGGTCGCGCACGGTCCGTTCCACAGCTCGTCTCACGATCGGAGGATCGGCACGGGGTCTGACGTCGTCGTGCGGCGCGAGGGGAGGTGCTTCGCGTACGGGGGCCGAGCGCGCCCCGCCGTTGACACACCGCGCCGTCGACGTGCTGCCTCGCGGCGACCGCGGAAGCGTCCGCGAGGCCCGGCGGGGCGCCATCCCCCGTTCCAGTCCCACGTTCCAGGCGGTTTACGTCTCAGCTGGTCAGAAGGTGTTTTCGTGTTCCAGTGTCCCCAACTGCCCGGCATTCGTGGCGGCGGGGGCAGGTCACCGCGCATGCTCGGACCTGCTCGTCCGAGGGATCACCGCGTCCCGCGTCGAGGCCATCAGTGCGTGCGGAGCGGGCCGGGTCCCGGCGCCGCGGCACGGCAGAGCAGCAATGACATGAGGAGTTCTCCAGATGCTTCGCAAGCGTTCACGTCTGATCGCCGCGCCGGTCGCGGCCGTCGCCCTGACCCTGACGGTCGCCGGTTACCAGGCCAGTGCGGCCGGGTCGGCGGGCCCGGGCGGCGCGGAACGGTCCGGCGAGGCCGCGCGGGCGGCGGCCGCGTGTCTGTCCGGCACCACGACGCTGCTCGGCGACCTCGACGGCGACGGCCGCAAGGACAAGATCAGCAACCCCGGTCACACCGGGGCCAAGATGACCGTCCAGTGGGGCAAGGCGGACGGCACGTTCACCGCCAAGCAGACCGTCAGCAAGCTCGTCGGCGCGCGCACCGGAGAGGTCGCGACCGCCGCGGTCGCCGACTTCCAGAACGACGGCAAGCTGGACGTCGTCGTCAACATCGTCAAGCCGGCCGGGGGCGACGACCCCGCGACGCCGCGCGTCGCGGACTACCGTCCCGGCCCCCTCAAGCGCGCCAACCTGAGCTCCGCCCACACCCGCAAGCTGGACCTCGGCCGGTCCGGCGAGGCCAAGCAGATCCGGATCGCCAACTACGGCGACGACGCGTACCCGGACCTCGCGATCCTCAACAACGCCGGTGACGGGGTCCTCGAGCGCAACGTGCGCCTGACGAAGGCCAGCAGCGGCCCCGGGGCGTTCAACGCCGAGCACGAGCGGAAGTACGGCGACTGGGGCACCCCGGCCGAGCCGCCCACCATGCCGACCAGCGGCTGGAAGCACTTCTACAAGCCCTGCTCCTGACCCCCACCGGGCACGTTCAGCCGCGCGTCGCCGCAGTCGCAGAAGTGAGGAACCCCGCTTGTCCAGCCCGCCCCCGGCCCCCGGCGCCCCCGCGGCCCCCGCGACCCCCGCTCCGAAGACCAACCGGGTGCGGATCTCCGTCACCGCCCCCGATCCGATCAGCCGCGAAGGAGTCCTCAGCCAGCTGCGCCGGTACCCGGAGGTCGACCTGTGCGAGGACTCGGGGCCCGCCACGGTCGCCCTGCTCATCGAGGACACCCTCGACGAGGACGCCCTCGCCCGGCTCAGACGGAGCGTGCGCGGCGAGGGCGCGCGCGCCGTGCTGGTCGTGGGCACGGTCCGCGAGCACGAGCTCCTGGACGTCATCGAGTGCGGTGTCAGGGCGATCGTCTGGCGTCGTGAGGCCACCGCGCGCCGCCTGGTGCAGGCCGTCCTGACCACCGCCAAGGGCGGCGGCGATCTGCCCGCCGACCTGTTAGGCCGCCTCATCGGCCAAGTGGGGCGGCTGCAGCGGGGAGGCGCCGACCAGCCGGGGGCCTCCCTCGGTCTCACCCAGCGCGAGGTGGACGTCATGCGCCTTGTCGCCGAGGGCTTCGACACCTCGGCGATCGCCACGAAGCTGTCGTACTCCGAACGCACCGTCAAGAACGTGATGCACGGCCTCACCACACGGCTGCACCTGCGCAACCGGGCGCACGCCGTGGCCTACGCGCTCCGTGAGGGCTACATCTGACCGGACGGGCGGCGCGGGCCGCCCCTTGGGGCAGCGGCGCTGCCCCGCCGTCGTCCCCGCCGTGCCTGCGCGGCGCGGGGCGCGGGGAGCACGATCGGTGGCCGAGCCGAGAAGAGTCGGCGCGAGGTGAGCCGGTAGGGTCCGGCGGCGGGCGGGAGCGCGAGCGTGATTCATGAGGTGGACGAGGTCCTCAAGGGCCTCATCGGCGGCGGGACGCTGGCCGGTTCCGGCATCGACGTCTCCTTCGACGTGCCCACCCGCGACTGGGCGGCCCGCCGCAACGCGCCCGTGGTCAACGTCTACTTGTACGACGTCCGGGAGGACGCCGCCCGGCGCCAGCGCGGCCGGGCGCCGCTGCGGGACGACCGGGACGTCGTCGTGCGCCACCGCAGGCCCCCGCGCTGGTTCCGCCTCTCCTACCTGGTGACGGCGTGGACGAAGACGCCGCAGGACGAGCACCGGCTGCTGTCCGCGGTCCTGGCGACGCTGCTCCCCCACGAGCTGGTCCCCGCCGGGGAGCTGCCGGGAGCGCTCGGCCGCCTCGGGCTCGCGGTGCCGGTGACGGTGGGGGTGCTCCCGGCGGAGGACCGCTCCCTCGCCGACCTGTGGTCCGCCCTGGGCGGCGAGCTCAAGCCGTCGCTTGACGTCACGGTGACGGTGCCGTTCCCGGCGTACCCCGACTACGACGCGGGGCCCCCGGTCACGGCGGGCGCGGTGGTGCGGGTGCGCGGCGTGGACGGCGGCCCGCCCCGGTCCGGGGAGCGCGCCCACCGGCCCCACCACCTGGAGGCGGCCCGCGCCGCGCACGAGCGGGAGGCGGCCCGCCGCACGGAGCGGCCGTGAACGCCTCGTCCCTGGACGCCGTCGCATCGCCCGCCCACGCGCGGCCCGCCGGCTCCCCCGCCCGCACGCGGCCCGTCGCCTCCGGTGCCCCGGACCCGGCCCGCTTCCTGCTCGAACGCCTCGACGGGCTGCGGCAGTCGGTCACGGCCCTCGTCGAGCACCGCTCCGCCGAGGACGCCACCGCGCGCGACCCGCTGCGCGGCCTGTACGTGTCCGAGGAGGCGGTCAGCCGGCTCCTGGGCGCCTGGCGGACGGCGGCACCCAACGGGGACGTCCCCCTGGACGGGCCGACAGTGCGGCCCGGCGACCCCGACGACTCCAGTGACCCTGGCGACCCCGACGACCTCCTGGCCCGCGCGGCCGTCCGCCTCGGCCTTACCGAGCTGGACGCCGCCGTGCTGCTCATCGCCCTCGCGCCCGACCTCGACCGCGCCTTCGAGCCGCTCTACGGCTACCTCAACGACGACGTGAGCCGCCGCCGCGCCACCGTGGGTCTCGCCCTCGACCTGTGCGGGGTGCCCGCGCGTCTGCCTGGGGCCCGCGCGCGCTTCCATCCGTCGGCGCCGCTGCGCGCCCGGGGCCTGCTGGCCGTGGAGGACGCCGAACGGCCGCTCCTGACGCGCTCGTTGAGCGTTCCCGACCGGGTCACCGCCCATCTGCTGGGCGACGACACGCCGGACGCCGTGCTCCTCGGGCGGCTGCGCCCGCTGCCGGACGCCCTGGCCTCGGCGGAGCGCGACGAGGTGTTCGTCCGTCGGCTCGCCGACCGGCTCGGCGCCGGGCCGCTCGCCGTGTATCTGCGGGAGCACCGCGAGGGCGACGCCCTGGCCACGCTCGCGGCCGCCCTCGGCGCGGCGGACATCGACGCGCTGTGCTACTCCGGCTCCGTGGACCACGTCCCCGAGTTGCTGCGGGAGGCGCGGCTGTGCGGGCGGGCGGTCGTGGTGTGCGGACTGCCGGAGCGGCCGGGGCCGATGGTGGCCGCGCTCGCCTCGGCCACGGATGTGACCGTGCTCCTTGCCGACCCCCGCCCGTACGACCCGCAGTGGTCCGCGCGGGACCCGCTGGTGCTCCAGGCGCCCCGGGGCGCGGCGGGGGGCACGGCCGCGTGGCGGGCCGCGCTCGGCCCGGACGCCGACGCGTTCGACCTGGCGGGCACCGTGGCCCCGTACCACCTCGGTGGTGAGCGCATCGCCCGTGCCGCGCGCGCGGCGGCGGCGCTCGCCGCCTTCGACGGGGCCCCGCTCACGGCCGCCCACGTCCGGCTCGCCGCGCGGCAGCAGTCGGCGTCGGGCCTCGAACGGCACGCCCGGCGGATCCGCCCCGCGGTGGACTGGGGCGATCTGGTCCTGCCCGAGGGGCCCCTGACCCAGCTGCGGGAGCTCGCCTTGCGCGCCCGCCACCGCGACCGGGTGCTCGGCGACTGGCGGCTCAGCGCGGGCGGCGGGCGCGGCCGGGGGGTCCTCGGGCTCTTCGCGGGCGAGTCGGGCACCGGCAAGACGCTGTCCGCGGAGGTGATCGCCGCCGACCTCGGCGTCGATCTGTACGTGGTCCAGCTGTCCTCGATCGTGGACAAGTACGTCGGTGAGACCGAGAAGAACCTCGAACGGATCTTCTCGGAGGCCGACCGCACGGACGCCGTGCTGCTCTTCGACGAGGCCGACGCGGTCTTCGGCAAGCGCTCGGAGGTCAAGGACTCCCACGACCGGTACGCCAACATGGAGAGCGCCTACCTGTTGCAGCGCCTGGAGTCCTTCGACGGCATCGCCCTGCTCACCACGAACCTGCGGGCCAACATCGACGACGCGTTCACGCGCCGTCTCGACCTGGTGGTCGACTTCCCCTTCCCCGACGCCGGGCAGCGCACGGCGCTGTGGCGGCACGGCCTGGCCCACGTGCCGCGCGCCGACGGCATCGACGTCGCCTCCCTGGCCCGGGAGTTCGACCTCGCGGGCGGTTCGATCCGCAGCGCGGTGGTCACCGCCGCCTACCTCGCCGCCGGGCGGGACGAGCCGCTCGCGGCGGGCGACCTGTGGGAGGGCGCCCGCCGCGAGTACCGCAAGGCGGGCCGCCTCGTGCCGGGCGAGGCGGCCTGGTGACCGCCCCGCCCCGCGGCGGCCTCAGACGGTGAGGCGGATGGCCTCCAGCTGGAGGTCGTCCTCCATCCGGGCGCCGGCGTAACGCCACTGGCCGGGCTCGGTGCACAGCTGCTCGATCCACCCCACGTCCTTCACGTAGGGGCGGAAGCACGTGGAGCCGTCGAAGACCTGGAGGGTGAGGCCCTGCATGGGGTGGTTCGACTCCTTGTCGCCGAGGTACAGGTCCCGCTCGTCCTCGGCCTTCTTCCACGCGTCGCCCTCGCGCCAGTGCTCGACGACGTAGGCGGCGGCCCCGTTGACGCCGCCGGTGCCGGACACCGCGATGTTGAGGGACCGGATCGGCTTGCCCTGGCCGACCGTTCCGGCCTCGGCCCCGTCGCAGACCGGCTTCTGCCAGCCCTCGTCCTGGACGTAGGCGCGGTAGCAGATGTGGCGGCCCTCGCTGCGCTCGGCGAGCTTGCGCACGGCGGTGGCCGCGGTCTGCGGGCACGGCTTCTTCTTGGGCTCCTCGTCCCCGCCGCCACCGCCACTGCCGCCACCGCCGCCGCCCGTGCCCTCGCCGTCCCGCGGCTCGTCCTCGTCGGGCTTGTCGGGGCCGTCTGAGCTGTCATCGGGCTTGTCGTCGGGTGCGGCGGACGGGCTGCTGATCGGGGCGGACGGGCTGGGCGGGGCGATGTTGCCCGCCGCCACGGGCTTCTCGCGGGCCGCGCTCTGCACCTGCGGCCGGTACGAGATCCAGATCATCACGAACGCGATGGCCACCGCGAGGAGCAGCCCGAAGCTGGTGGCCAGCCAGCCCGGCAGGATGCCGCGCTGCACGAAGGTCCCCGGCACCTCCATCGGCTCGGTGCCCGAGCGCCGCAGTGCCAGCGCGTACGGCTGCTCCTGCTTGGACCCGAACCAGGTGAGCTGCCGGGGCCGCAGCGTCACCTTCACGAACGCGGCCCGGCCAGGATCGATCTGCACGTTGCCCGGCTGGAGGTCGTACGAGAGGCGCTCCCCGGTGTCGGCGCCGCTGAGCGAGGCGGTGACCTTGGTGTTGCCGAGGTTGTCCACGGCGAGCCGCGGCCGCCCCCGGAACCGCCCCTTGACCGTGGGCGGCACGACTTCGGCGCGCACCTCGGTGAAGGGGGTGAGGGTGAGGTTGCCCTCGGGGACGACGACGGCGTCCGGGTGTTCGGTCGGCGTGACCCGCACCGCGTACGGGTGCGGGCCCGCGGTCGCGTCCGGGGTGCGCGGCGGGGCGAACGTCAGGTCCACCGTGCCGGTCGTGCCCGGGTAGAGCCGCAGGGTGCGCGGCTCCACCGTGGTCCAGGGGGCGAGGTCGCCGACCGGTTCGACGTGGTACTCGTCGACGATGTCACCGGTGTTGCGCACCCGCAGCCGCACCGTGGTGCTGTCTCCGGGGTCGACGGTCGCGGAAGCGGGTTCCAAAGAGGTCCATAGGCTCACGCCCCGACGCTAGGAAGAGTCATGAGCCTCCGTCAGCAAGCCGCGGGGCAGACCTGGTTGCCCTCGGGGACGCCGCCCGCTGCCCCGTGACCGGCACTCGTGGCCGTTTCGGCGGCGGGGGCGTGCCCGCCAGGGTGAGGGGGTCCCGTCTCGTACCCGAGGAGAGCAGAGCATGCCGTCCTATCTGTCGCCCGGCGTCTACGTCGAGGAGGTGGCCAGCGGTTCGCGCCCGATCGAGGGGGTGGGCACCTCCGTGGCGGCCTTCGTCGGGCTCGCGCCGACCGGGCCGCTGAACGAGCCGACGCTGGTGACGAACTGGACCCAGTACGTCGCCTCCTTCGGCGACTTCACCGACGGGCACTACCTCGCCCACTCGGTGTACGGCTTCTTCAACAACGGCGGTTCCGCCGCGTACGTCGTACGGGTCGGCGGCTCGGCCGGGGCCGTCGACGGCGACGGCGGGGCCCGCGCCGAGGTGACCGGCGCTCCGGCCCCGGCGGCCCTGCCCGCGGCCGAGCCGCGGCAGCTCGGCGCGTTCTGGGTGGCGGCCCTGGCGCGGGGCGCGCACGGCCCGCTGGCCGTCGAGGTCGCCGACCCCGAGGGCGAGGGCCCCGCGGAGCGCTTCAGGCTGATCGTGAGGGACGGCGACAAGCCCGTCGAGACGTTCGACGTCAGCGCCAAGAAGGGCAACCGCTCCTATGTCGTCACCCAGGTCAAGGAGCGCTCCAAGCTCATCACCGTGACGGAGGCGGCGGCCGCCGCGCAGCTCGTCCGCCCGGAGAACCAGACCGTCACCCTGGCGGCGCCGCCCGCCCCGGCCCCGGCGCCCGCCCCCGTGGAGCGGGACGCGACGGCGCACCCCGGGCCCGCCCAGTACCTCGGCGACTCCGCGGACCGTACCGGCTTCGGCGGTCTGGAGGCCATCGACGAGATCTCCATGGTCGCCGTGCCCGACCTCATGGCGGCCTACCAGCGCGGGACGATCGACCTGGAGGCCGTGAAGGCCGTGCAGCTCGGGCTCATCGCCCACTGCGAGCTGATGGGCGACCGGGTCGCGGTCATCGACCCGCCGCCCAGCCTGAATGCCCGTCAGATACGGGTGTGGCGGCAGGAGACGGCGGGCTACGACTCCAAGTACGCGGCCCTGTACTACCCCTGGCTGAAGTCCTTCGACCCGGCCACGGGCCAGACCCGGATGATGCCGCCGAGCGGCCACGTGGCGGGCGTCTGGGCCCGCAACGACTCCGAGCGCGGGGTGCACAAGGCGCCCGCCAACGAGGTCGTGCGCGGCGCCGTCGACCTGGAGCTGCAGATCACCCGGGGCGAGCAGGACCTGCTCAACCCCATCGGCGTCAACTGCATCCGCTCCTTCCCCGGCCGCGGCATCCGCGTCTGGGGCGCGCGCACCCTGTCCTCCGACCCCGAGTGGCGCTATCTGAACATCCGCCGCTACTTCAACTACCTGGAGGAGTCGATCCTCATCGGCACCCAGTGGGTGGTGTTCGAGCCGAACGACCACGCGCTGTGGGCCCGCATCCGCCGCAATATCTCGGCGTTCCTGGTCAACGAGTGGCGCGCGGGCGCGCTGTTCGGCCAGCGGCCCGAGGAGGCGTACTACGTCAAGTGCGACGAGGAGACCAACCCGCCGGAGTCGGTCGACGTCGGCCGGGTGGTGTGCGAGATCGGTGTCGCCCCGGTCAAGCCCGCCGAGTTCGTGATCTTCCGCTTGTCCCAGTTCTCCAGCGGCAGCGGGGAGTTGGAGGAGTAGACCGCCCGTCGGCACCCCTGGCACCCCCCCGGCACCCGCGTCCCACCGTCACGAAGCCTAGAAGGACAGCGAACCCATGAGTCTCATGCAGGGCGACTCCCTCACCTCGCACAATTTCGGTCTGCAGATCGACGGTGTGATGGTCGAGTACCTCTCGGAGGTCAGCGGCCTCAGCATCGAGCAGGACGTCATCGTCAGTCAGCAGAACACCGCGCAAGGCAAGATAGACATCAATCTGCTGCCCGGCGTGCAGAAGAACGGGCAGTGCACCGTGGTGCGCGGCATGACCCAGTCCGCCTCGTTCACCCAGTGGATCAACGATTCCATCAACGGGCGCATGAGCACGGCCCGCAAGAACGCCTCCATCATCATGATGGACTACGAGGACAACCCGGTGAAGCGCTACAACCTGCGCAACGCCTGGTGCAGCAAGATCGACGCCAGCACGCTGAAGGCGGGCGAGGCGTCCGCGCTCAGCGAGACCGTGACGATCGTCTTCGAAGAACTGGTCATCGAGTAATGCGGCGCACGGCTGCCGGTGCGCAGGGCCGGGGCTCGGCCGCCGCGCCACCCGACTCCCAGACGGCGGCGGCGGAAGCGGCGTCCTCCCGTGCGCCCTCCGCCGCCGCCCCGGCCGACGCGACGCCCCGCGACCTGCGCACCGAGTTCCCCTTCCAACTGCCGCGCGGCTACGTCGACGAGGCGGGGACCGTGCACCGCGACGGCGTGATGCGCCTGTCGACGGCGCGGGACGAGCTGGTTCCGCTGCGCGACGTCCGGGTCCAGGAGAACCCCGCCTATCTGTCGGTGGTGCTCCTCGGCCGGGTCATCACCCGCCTGGGCACGCTTGCGATGGTGCACGACGGGACGGTGGAGAGCATGTTCGCCTCCGACCTCGCGTTCCTCCAGGACTTCTACCGTCAGATCAACGCCGAGGGCCACACCCGCGCCGCGGTGGAGTGCCCGCACTGCTCCGAGCCGTTCGAGGTCGAACTCGGCGGGAGCCGCCTGGGGGAATCGTGACGTACGCGACCGACCGACTGCACGAGGAGATCGCGTACGTCGCCTACCACTTCCACTGGGACCTGGAGTCGATCCTGGACCTCGAACACCACGACCGCCGACGCTACGCGGACCAGATCGCGTCCTTCGTGACGCGCGCCGGTACGGAGGGCTGAGCGGTGGGGTTCTGGGACCGGCTGCGGGGCGGGCGCGGGCGCGAGCGCGGCGGCGTTGACGGGGGCAGGGCGGCGGGGCCGCCGAGCGGTGGGGCATCTGGTGCCGAGGGGGCCGGGGCCGGGAGGCGGCGGACCGGGGGCGCCGCCTGGTCGGCGCTGGCGCCGGTTCAGCGCTCCGTGGCCGACGGCGGGACCGGGGTCGCGGACGCCGCGTTCGGCGGGCGCCTGCCGACCTGGCAGGACCCCTCCTTCGCGCGGGCCGCGTCCCGCACCAGGGTCCTGGACGGCGCCACCGGCGGCCTGCTCTCCGCGACGGCACTCACCGGCCCGGGCCGCCCGGTCACCGGCCTCGAACGGTCTTCCGCGTACGTGGCGTTCTGGACGCCTGTGTCGCCGGAACCGGCGGGGTCGGAGGTGCCGGGGGTGCCGGTGGCGTCGTTGCGGGAGGTGGCGGGGGTAGGGGGGACGTCGTTCGTGGCGCCTGGGATGTCGTCGTCTGGGATGCCGTCGCCTGGGATGCCGTCGCCTGGGATGCCGTCGCCTGGGATGCCGTCGCCTGGGATGCCGTCGCCTGGGATGCCGTCGCCTGGGATGTCTGGGGTGCGTGCTTCCTCTAGGGAGAGTGCCGCTTCTGGGGTGGTGGGGACTGTGGAGGGGGCGGGTTCCTTTGGGGGGCCTGCGCTTGACAAGTCGTCTGTGTCGTCCGTGCCTTCTGCGGCGTCCGTGCCGGTCGCGGCGCCCACGTCGGCTGTGTCTTCCCGGTCTTCCCAGTCGTCCCGGCCGTCCCGGCCGTCCCGGCCGTCGTTGACCGCCGCTGCGGGCGCGTTGGGACCCGGTGCTCCGGGTGGTTCTGGCGGCCCAGGTGAGACCCATCGGTTCATGGGGGCCGACGGAGCCTCGGGGCCGGGCGGAACCGCCGGGCGTACCGCGGCCGTGGGTCCCGGCACCCGGCCGGGGCCCACGGTTTCCGCGACGCCGCTCACGGGAGCGGCTGCGCCAGCCGTGCGGGGTCGTGTCGCGCGGAGCCCTGTCGTGGGCGGCGCGGCCGTGCCCGGTGCTGCGGGTCCCGGCCCTGTCGTGCCCGGTGTTGCCACGCCCGGTGTTGCCTCGCCCAGCGCCGTCGCACCGAGTGCCGTCGCATCGAGTCCTGTCGCGCCGACCACCCGGAAGGCGCGCCCCTCGTCCGACGGGCAGCGCGCGGCATCCGCAGCCGCGCCGACCCGTGCGGTCGCGGGCCCGGCCTCCCCGGTCGAGTCGTCCGGCGGATCTCCCGTCGGGCCAGCGTCCGCGCTCCCTGGAGACGTGACGAATACCAACGGCACGGCCCCGTCGTCGTCTTCGGCGCCCGCCGTGGTCCCGGCCCCGGCTCGCGGTGTCCGTGTGGTCTCCGCGCCCGCTGCCGCCACCCGGCCCCGGCCTCTGACCAAGGCGCCGGTCGTGTCGACGGCGGTGCAGCGACGCGTCCTGCCCGTCGCGCGCCGGGAGTCGACGCCCCCGCAGGCAGTGAGCGACGGTCCGCGTGAGGAGGCCGTGTCGGCCGACGGTGACCGAGGGCGACGCGAAGGCTCACCGGTGCGGCCCGACAGCGATACGGCCACCGAGCCGCGTACGGGAGCGTCGTCCGGACCGCAGGGCGCGTCCGCGGCCGTCGGCGACGGGGCGCGTAGCGCGAGCGACCGGACGCGTCCGGCCCGTCACTCCTCGTCCGTCGACAGTCAGCGGCCGGTGCAGCGGGCCGTGCGTCCCGCACAGGGCGACGCCGCCAGGACCCCGTCTCCCGGGCCGGTCGGCGAGCTCGGCGGCCAGGCGGGAGCGTCGGGCGTACGCAAGGGAGGGGGCCCCGGAGCGCCTAGCCCCACCGCAGGTACCCCCGTACCGCCCGTACGAACGGAGGGACTTGCCCCGCTGCCCCCTCACACGAACCCAGCCCCAATCCCGACACCGGCACCGACCCAAACCCCGGCCAGCTCCCACGCGCCCAAGGCATCAGACGCACCACGCACCCCCACGACCGGGCCGAGGACCCCGCGAACCACACCGGCAGCACCGGCAGCACCCGCCGCTCCCGTAGGTCCCGGCCCCCACAAACCTCCCGTCCAGCGGCAGCCCGCCGCACCCCCCTCTGGAGGCACACCGCCCACCCAGCCGCAAGGCACCGGCCCCCGCGCCCCGTCCGCATCGAATCCACCCACCGCCCCGACAGCCCCAGCAGCACCAACAGCCCCACACACACCCGTACGCCCGCCCGCCAGCGAGCCCTCAACCGAAGGAACAGCAACGCCCCCCGCACCGCCGGTCACACGCCCCATTGGCCCGGCGAACACACCAACTCCCTTACAGGGCGCGGCGAAGGACACACGCGACCCCGCCCCCACGGAAGCGCCTGTGCTCGCCGCCCCCACCAACACGGCCCCTGCCGCATCCCCCCGGCCCCCGGTCCAGCGCAGCGTTACGCACCAGGCACCCCGTAAGGCACCCCGTTCCGGCCTCGGCGCCCCCGTCGCGTCCGTTCCCGTGTCACCGGCGCCCGGGCGCACGAACGCTCCCGGCGCTTCCGCTGCCCCGGTGTCACCGCAGCCCTCAAGTCGGCCACCCGCGCCCGCGCCGGGCGGCCGTCAGGTTCAGCGTGCCGTGGCGCCCGCTGCCGCTCCCGAGCGCGAACGACGTACCCCGCTCGGAGCGCCGGTCACCGCCGCGCCGCACGCCAGCGCGCCGCCGGTCGTGGCGCCCCAGGTGGCCGCGCCGCTCACCGGCGCCCCCGCGCCGCCCACCAGCGGGGGCACCGTCGCGCCGACGCCCCCGCGCCGCGCCCCGGTCCCGCCCGGCGCCAGCGTCTCCCGGACGCCCCTGCCCGTGGCGAACCTCGTCTCGCCGCTGGCCCCGGCTCGGCCCGCGACCACCGGTGTCGGTGAGCCCGCGGTGCGGCGGAACCCGGTCCCGGCCGCCGCCGTCACCGGCCCGGAGCAGCGCGCGGAGGGCACCCGGAGTGACGCCGTCGAGGCCGGGGGCGGCGCTTCGGCCTCGGCGGGCGCGGCGGACGACCCGCTCCCCGCCTACACCCCGGTGCCCCCAGGCGCGTTCGACCCGAAGCAGCTCAGCGACTTCCAGGTCGACGCGCTGGTGCACCGGATGGTCGGCCGCATCACCCGGCTGATCCGCACCGAACTCCGTATGGACCGCGAACGGATCGGCAGGCTCCGCGACGACCGCCGCTGATCCGCCCCCGATCCCTTCGCCTCCCTTGGCCGCGCACCTCCTGGTGCGCCCCGGCAGCAACGACAGAAAGGCGCACGCGCGATGCCCCGCCAGGACCCGGGCTCCACTCTTTGGTTCAGCCTCTCCATCGACGGCGAGAGCCTCGGCTACTTCAACGGCTGCGAAGGCCTTTCGTCGCAGGTCGAGGTCGAGCGCCGGCACGAGGGCGGCAACAACGGCTTCGTGTGGCAACTGCCGTCCCGCGTCACGTTCTCCACTATCCGGCTGACCCGTCCGCTCACCCCGGACACCTCGAAGGTCGCCAAGTGGATCTCCTCCGTGCAGACCGGGATCAAGCGGCCCACCGCCGAGATCACGGCGCTGCGCGCGGACGGTTCGGAGGTGGCCCGCTGGGGCCTCATCGACGTGCTGCCGGTCAGCTGGCAGGGCCCCCGGCTCGACCCCGGCAGCCCGGCCGTCGCCACGGAGGTCCTGGAGATCACTCACCACGGGTTCACGGACTGAGGGCCGGAGAAAGGAGCGGGACATGCCCAAGAGCAAGGGCGCGGGCAAGAGCCTCGTACGGGCCAGCCTCGCCGTCCACGAGCCCCCCATCGGCATCAGCACCACGCCCGGGGGCCTGATCAGAACGTTCGAGTTCGACTTCAACCCGGCGCAGCTCACCATCGGCCGCCGCGCGACCTGGACGGTGACCCCGACCGCGAGCAACCGGGACGGCGCGCAGCCGGAGTTCATGGGGTCGCAGGCGCGTGAGATGAGCGTGGAGATCTTCCTGGACTCCTCCGACCAGCCGACGAGCAACTCGGTCATGAAGAAGGTCAAGACGCTGCTCGACTGCTGCGCGGTGACGGCCAGGAGCAAGGACGCCGACCAGCCGTCGCCGCCCTGGGTGGTCTTCCAGTGGGGGTCGTTCGGGACGGCCCGGTTCACCGCCTACGTCGGCTCCGTCGACGCCTCGTACACCCTCTTCGGCACGTCGGGCGTGCCCATCCGGGCCACCTGTCAGCTGCGCCTGTACGAGATCCCGAGCGAAGCGGACGGGCAGAACCCGACCTCCGGGGCGCTCACCGCGCGGCGCGTGCACCGGGTGGTCGCCGGTGACTCGCTGCAGTCGCTCGCCTGGCGCGAGTACGGCGACGCCACGGTGTGGCGGGTCATCGCCGAGGCCAACGGCATCGACGACCCGTCGACCGTCACGTCCGGGACCGAACTCGTGCTGCCCGCGGCTCAGGAGGTGGGCCGCTGATGGCCGACACGGCGTTCTCCAGCATCATGCGGGTGCGGTTCGGCGCGAAGGAACTCCCCGACGCATACGCCCAGATGCTCGTCGACGGCTGGGTCGACCAGGGCGCCGGGGTCCCGGCCGCGTTCCGGCTCACCTTCCGCGACCCGTACCGGCTGCTCCTCAAGGAGCTCAACGTCACGTTCGGCACCCCGGTGGTCCTCACGCCGGTGGCCGACGGGCAGGGCGCCGGTGACCCGCTCCTCACCGGTGAGGTCACGGCCCTGGAGGCCGACTACGACGGCACCGGGTCCTTCACCGTCATCCGCGGCTACGACCTCGGGCACCGCTTCCTGCGCCGGCGCCGCGTGGTCGCGTACACCAACGAGACCGCGTCCTCGATCGTGCGCACGCTGGCCGGGCTCGCGGGCGTGCCCGTCGGCACCATCGAGTCCTCCGGCGCGAGCTATGAGTTCATCAGCCAGGCCAACGTCACCGACTGGGACTTCATCGCCCGCCTCGCGGACGAGAACAAGATGGTGATGTCCCTCGACGCGAAGGGCGAGTTCAACTTCGTCTCGCCCAAGCCGTCCTCGGGCGCGCCCTCGCCGAAGAGCGAGCGCAATCCCCTGGTCCTCAAGTCCGGGAAGGACATCCTGCGCCTGCGCACGTCCGTGACCGCCGCCGACCAGGTGGCGGAGGTGGAGGTGCGCGGCTACGACGTGGCCACCGCGCGCGAGATCGTGGAGACGTCGAGCCGCGCCAACAACCCCGTCTTCTCCCTCGGCACGTCGCCGAGGAAGGCCGCGGGCGCGTTCAAGAAGACCAAGCTCGTCCAGACGTCCCAGCCCTACGACAAACGGCCGGAGGTCAAGCACGCCGCCGACGCCCTCTTCGACGACGTGTCCTCCTCGTTCTCCGAACTGGAGGTGATGGTCCACGGCAACCCCAAGCTGCGTCCCGGCGTGCCGGTGGCGCTCGCCGGGGTCGGCTGGCCCTTCCAGGGCAAGTACACGACGACCTCCGTGCGGCACGTGTTCGGCAACGGGCAGCGCTACGAGTCCTGGGTGACCGTCAGCGGACGCCAGTGGCGTTCCCTGTACGGGCTCACCTCGGGCGGCACCGAGAGCGCGGCGCGGCTGCCGGGCGTGGCCAACGCCGTCGTCACGGACGTCGACGTGAAGGGCGACCAGGCCCGCGTGAAGCTGAAGTTCCCCTGGCTCGACGACACCTACGTCAGCGACTGGACGCGCTGTGTGCAGCTCGGCGGGAAGCGCGGCGGCGGGATCTTCCCGCTGGACGTGGGCGACGAGGTCCTCGTCGGCTTCGACCGGGGCGCGCTCGACCACCCGTTCGTGATCGGCGGGCTCTACAACGGCAGGGACAGGCCGACCCGGAACAGCGCCCCGCTGTACTCCGGGGCCCGCAACCAGGCCAGCCGCCACACCCTCGCCGACCGCGCCGGCAACCGCGTCGACCTGCTCAGCCAGCGCGTGGGCAGCCACCGGGGCGTGCGGATCGCCACGGGCGACGACAGGCTGACCGTCAGCCTGGACCGCGCCAAGACCGAGATCACCGTGGACAGCAAGGGCTCGGTCACCATCAAGGGAAGCCGTGCGGTGTCCGTCCAGGCGGGCACGGACCTCACCCTGAGCGCCAAGCGCAACGTGACCATCCGGGGCGGCGGCATGGTCAGGATCCGGGCCGCGGGCGCCGTCAACGTGAACGCGCCCGCGGGGGCGTTCAGCGTCACCTCGGCCCTCTTCAACGTGAAGTCGGCGGGCGCGGTGAGCGTCAGCGCGGTGGGCGCGGCGAGTATCAACTCCGTCGGCCCCGCCTCGCTCACCTCGGCGGCCATGGCGAGCCTGACCGGCGCCAACCTCGCGTTGACCGGCGTCCTCAGGATCAACGGGAAGCCGGTGCCGTTCTGATGACCCGCCCGAACCCGTGCCGCGCGCGCGGCACAAGAGAGGGGTGACCCGTCGATGGCCGAACAATTCGTCGGCTCCGGCTGGGCGTTCCCGCTGCGCATCGGACCCACCGGCGGCATCGCCCTGGTCAGCGGGGAACGCGAGATCGAGGAGGCCATCCGGCTCGTCCTCGCGACCTCGCCCGGGGAGCGGCCGATGCGCCCGGAGTTCGGCTGCGCCATCCACGACCTGGTGTTCGCCCCGGTCAACGAGCAGACCGCGGGCCGCATCCAGCACGAGGTGCACCTGAGCCTGGACCGCTGGGAGCCGCGCGTGGAGGTCCAGGACGTGGAGGTCAGCGCGGGCACCGACCCGAGCGTGCTCTACATCGACGTCCGCTACGCGATCCGCGGCACCAACAACCCGCGCAGCCTCGTCTTCCCCTTCTACGTCATTCCCTCCCACGAGGAGCCGGGGGCCCCGGAGACGTCCGACGGCCCCGGCGGCTCCCCCGAAAGCGACCGCTGATGCCCCTGCACTCCCCCAACCTCGACGACCGCCGCTTCCAGCAGTTCGTCGACGACGCCAAGCGCTACATACAGCAGCGCGCCCCGGAGTGGACCGACCACAACGTCTCCGACCCCGGCGTCACGCTCGTGGAGACGGTCGCCCACATGGCCGACCAGATCGTCTACCGCCTCAACCGCGTGCCGGAGAAGAACCACCTGGCGTTCCTCGACCTGGTGGGCATCACGCTGTTCCCGCCGACGGCGGCGCGCACCGACGTCACGTTCTGGCTGTCCGCGCCCCGGGAGGAGACCGTGACGGTGCCGGTGGGCACCGAGGTGACCACCTTGCGCTCGGAGGCCGAGGACGCGGTGGTCTTCGCCGCCGAGCGGGAGCTGCGCGTCGTGCCCTGCGCGCTGTCGCACCTGGTGACGCAGCGCCGCGCCGAGCCCGTCGCCGACCGGACCGCCGACCTCGCCGAGGGCGAGGACGTGCTGGCCTTCACCGAGGCGCCGCGGCCCGGTGACTGCCTGCTGTTCGGCCTGACGTCGGCCGTGCCGCACTGCGCGGTCGCCCTCGAACTCGACAGCCGTGTCGACGGCGTGGGCGTCGACCCCCGGCAGCCGCCGCTCGTGTGGGAGGCGTGGACCGCGGACGGCTGGCAGCCGTGCGAGGTCCACCGCGACGGCACCGGCGGCCTCAACCGGCCCGGCGACGTCGTCCTGCACGTGCCCGGCGGCCACGTCCTGTCCCGCACCGCGGGCCACGAGGGCGGCTGGCTGCGCTGCCGCGTCACCGAGGCGCTTCCCGGCCAGCCCTTCTACACCACATCGCCGACGGTGCGCGCCGCGGAGGCCTGCACCATCGGCGGCACCACGCCCGTCGTGCACGCCGAGGCGGTGTACGACGAGGCCCTCGGCGAGGCCACCGGGCTGCCCGGACAGCGGCTGCGCCTCGCCCACGCGCCGGTCGTCGGCGACGACCCGCCGGTGCTCCTTCAGACCGCCGAGCACGACGGCTGGCGGGACTGGCGGGTGGTGCCGCACTTCGCCGAGTCCCGCCCGGACGACCGGCACATCACCCTCGACGCGGCCACCGGCGACATCGCCTTCGGCCCCGCGGTCCGCGAACCCGACGGCTCCCTGCGCCAGTACGGGCACGTCGCCCCCAAGGGCGCGGTCATCCGCGCCCGCCGCTACCGCACCGGCGGCGGCCGCTCCGGCAACGTGGCCCGCGGCGCGATCCGCGTCCTTCGCACCTCCATCCCGTACGTCACCGAGGTCGTGAACCCGGAGGCCGCGCGGGGCGGTGTCGACGGGGAGACCGTCGAGGAGGCCAAGCTGCGGGCGCCGATCACGCTCCGCGCCCAGGAGCGCGCCGTGACGCTGCGCGACTACGAGGAACTCGCCCGCCGCGCCGCCCCGGAGACCGCCCGCATCACCTGCCTGGTGGGCGCCCCGGACGAGCACGGGGCGTACGCGGTGCGCGTCCTGGTGGTGCCCCAGGCGGTGCCCGATCCGGGCGGGCGGCTGCGGTTCGAGCAGCTGGTACCCGGCGACGCACTGCTCGACCGCGTCACCCGCCACCTCGACGAGCGGCGCCTGATCGGCACCCGGCTCGCCGTGGGCCCGCCCCACTACCAGGGCGTCACCGTGGTGGCGACGGTCCACGCGTTCCGCGGCGTGGAGACCGACCGGGTGCGGCGCGCGGCGCACGACGCCCTGTACCGCCACCTCGATCCGCTCACCGGCGGCGCGGACGGCCGGGGCTGGCCCTTCGGCCGCCCGGTGCAGGCGGGCGAGGTCTTCGCCGTCCTGCAGCGGGTGCCCGGTGTGGAGCTGGTCGACGAGGTCGTCCTGCACCCGGCCGACCCGCTGACCGGCAAGCGCGGCGACCCCACCGACCGCATCGACCTGGGGCGGTCCGCCCTGGTGTTCTCCTTCGACCACCGCGTACGCGTGATCGGGGACGCCCCGTGACGCCCCCGGCGCACCGGCCGCGGCCCGCGCGTCCGACGCTCTCAGGAGGCCGCCGATGAGGGGTTCCGTCGACGGCCTCGGCTCCTCCTCACCCATCGGGGCGATGCTCCCGGCCGTCTTCGCCGACGACGATCTCGCCCAGCGCTTCGTCGGGGGTCTCGACGAGGTCCTGGCGCCGATCCTGAACGTCCTCGACTGCCTGGACTCCTACTTCGACCCGGCGCTTACCCCCGTCGACTTCGCCCAGTGGCTCGGCACCTGGGTCGGGGCGGAGCTCGACGGCACCGAGCCCGAGGCGCGGCTGCGCGCCGCCGTGGCGGCCGCCGCGCTGCTGCACCGCGTACGCGGCACCCGGCGCGGCCTCGCGGCGGCGGTCCGCCTTGCGTTCGGTGCCGAACCGGAAATCACGGAGAGCGGTGGCGCCGCGTGGAGCGCTCGCCCTCGCGGCCCCGTCCCCGGTGCCCCTCGCCCCCATCTCCACGTCGCCCTGCGGCTGCCGGAGCCGACCCCGGCGGACACCCACCGCCTGGACGTCCTCGTGGCCGCCGCCCGCCCCGCTCACATGCCCTACACCGTCACCGTGACGGCTGCCGAAAGGACCCTGGAGAGATGACCACGCAGAACTGCGCCGAGTGCGACTCCCGCGTGGAACCCGGTCAGTCGTTCTGCGACGCGTGCGGTGCGGTCCTCGGCTGGGACCGGGCGGGTGCGCGGGGGGCGGGGCCGATGGGGTCTGGTGGGGGTGGGGGTGCGGCTGCCGGTGGCGGTGCGGCTGCCGGTGCCGGTGCCGGTGCGGGTATGGCCTCCGGTGCGGCTGGCGGTGCCGGTGCGGGTACGGCCTCCGGTGCGGCTGGCGGTGCCGGTGCGGGTACGGCCTCCGGTGCCAGTGCCGATGTGGCCCCTGCCGGTACTGGCTCTGGCAGTGGCAGTGGGGCCGGTCCTAGTTTCGGGGCGGGGTCCGGAGCCGGGCCCTGGGCTGTGTCCGGTGCCGCGGCCGGTTCAGGTTCCGGCTCGGGCTCGGGCTCCGGCTCCGGCTCCGGCTCCGGCTGGGACGCCTTCTCCCGGCCCGGTGGCACGGCGGGCGCGGACCCGGCCCGCGCGGCCGTCCCGCACGCGGCCGTCCCGGACGCCAGGGGTGCGGCCCGCGCCACCGGTCCGGCGGCATCGCCCGCCTCCGGCCCGCCCGCCGCTCCCTCCGGCCTGCCTCAGCGCGGCCCGGTGACCGCGGCCCCGGGACACGCGCCGGGCCCCGGCGCCCCGGGCGCCCACGGCACGACCGCGGCAACCGGCACGCCCCAGCCCCCGCCCGGGGCCCCGCCCGGGTTCCCGGACCCGGCGGACACCGCCCCCACCGTCCCGACGCCCGCCGCCCCGCACGGCCCGGCCCCCGCCGACGACCTGTCCGACCGCGCCCGTTCGCTGGTCGTGCCCGTCTCCGATCCCGAGGCGAGGCCCTCCGCGCCCGTGCCGTCCGTGGCCCCGGTGCTGCCGGGGAGGCCCGACACCGAGCGGCCCCGGGTCCGCGTCCCCGGCCCGCCGCAGGGTCTTGGGCACGGTACGGCCTGCGCGTGGTGCGCCACGCCGAACCCTCCCGGCCGTCACTTCTGCGGCCGCTGCGCGATGCCGCTCGCCGGGAGCGGCGACACCGCGCCGGCGGCTCCCCTCCCCTGGTGGCGCCGCCTCTTCGGGCCCGGCCGCCACGAGACGCCCTGGGCGGGCGACCGGCCCCGCCTGCGCCGTGTCTTCGACCCCGGCACCTGGATCACCCTGGCCGTCGCCCTGACCCTGCTGGTCCTCGGCGTGGTGTACATCCCCGACGGGTACCAGGCCACGCGCGACCACTTCGCCAAGCGCGCCCCGGTCGAGCCGGACGAGATCCGTGCCTCGCGTTCCTACGCGGGCCACGGCCCGAAGCTGGCCTTCGACAAGCTGAACAACACCTGGTGGGGGCCGGGTGTCGCGGAGTCGGGCCAGGGCGAGTGGATCGAGGTGCGCTTCGCCAGGCCGACCCGGCTGCTCGACGTCATCGTGACGCCCGGCACGTCGACCCGCGCCGACAAGCTCGGCAAGTCGGCCCTGCCCCACCGCGTCAGGGCGACGGTCACCAAGAAGGACGGCACCACCGCGACCCGCGAACTCACCCTGGACCCGAGCGCGGGCGGCCAGCGCCGCGCCTTCCGCGTCGGCGAGGTCACCCGGGTCCGCTTCACCATCGAGTCGGCCCACGCCGCCTCGGCGAAGAAGCAGGTGGCCATCGCCGAACTCGAACTCTTCGGCCGCTCCGGCGGCGGCCGCACCTGACCGGCCCCGGGAGAGCCGGAGGCCCCGGACGATCCGACGGGCGGGGCGCGGAGCGCGCCCCGCCCCCACCGCGCCGCGCGGCCGTGGCACGGCCGCCACCCGAGCGGTGGGTGTCACCGCTCCCGCAGCAGCGCCAGTTCGGCCTCGATGGCTCCGCGCACCAGGTCGCGCGCGTGGTCGAGCCGCAGTCCGCCGCTCAGCCACCGCATGCTGAGTCCTTCGAGCAGGGCGGTGAGCCGTTCGCCCGCCGCGGCCAGGGCGGGCGCCGGGGCCGTCGGCCGCACCCGCCCGAGGAGGGCCGCCACCTCCTGCACCCACACGAGCGTGGCCCGGGCGAGGTCCTCCCGCAGCACCTCGTCGAAGACGGCGCTCGCCCGCAGCTCCCCCCAGGCGGAGCTGTTCTCCCTGACCTCCGGGGTGTCCTGGAACTCCAGGAGGAGCGTCTCCTCCAGTTCCGCGCGCGGCGTGAGCGGCTCGGCGTCCGCCGCGTGGTCGGTGGTGTAGCGCTCGGCCCGGTCGCTGATGAACTCCAGCGTGTGGCGCAGGATTCCGGTGCGGTCCTTGAAGTGGTAGTAGATCAGCCCGGTGGAGACGCCCGCTTCGGCCGCGAGCTCTTCGACGCGCAGGCCGCGGACGCCGCGACGAGCGATGAGCCGTGCGGCCGCTTCGAGGATCTGAGTAGTGCGAGGCGCCATGAGTCCGAACCCTACCCGGCCTCTTACGGCCCGATGATCTCAGCCGACCGCCCACGAAACACACCGGCACACTCCGTCCGGCCTTCGTGACGAGCCCTCGTGATCCTGACTAATTTTTCAGCACCACAGCGCAGCCCGCATGTGCGCGCAACAAGCGACATCTCCCCGCCAACCCCGCCACCACCCACGACAACGCCGCCCGTACCCCCACTCCCACCCTCACCTCTTTGACTGAATTTTCAGTTCGTGGGAGAGTCGAGGAAGCGAGCGGCTCCCTCCGCGTCGCCCCCCACTGGTGTCACGCCCGGTGTCACGCCCGTCCGGGCCGTGCTCGTCGCGCGCCCCGCCACGGCGGCGGATAGCTTGGCTCCACCACGATGATCGGAGTTCACCGTGTCCCCCTTCCTCCCTTCCCGCCGCTCGGCACTCCGCGTGATCACCGGAGTCGGAGCAGCCGTCCTCGGCGCTTCGGCCTGCGGATCCGGCGGCTCCGGCAGCGAGCGGACGCGGGCCGCGGGAACCGCCGGTGACACGGACACGGCGGCGGCCAAGGGGCTGCGCATGGGGGCCGAGTGGGAGAGCCACGCGCGCACGTTCATGTCGTGGCCCGCCCTGGACTCGGTGTGGGCGGAGGACCTCCCCTACGTACGCGAGGACATCGCACGCATCGCCCGCGCCATCGCGGAGTACGAGTACGTCGTGATGATGGCCAGGCCCGACCAGCGGGCCGCCGCCCAGAAGGCCTGCGGCCGCGACGTCGAGGTCATCCCGCTGGCCGTCGACGACCTGTGGGCCCGTGACACCGTGCCGGTCTTCGTGGAGCAGGACGGCGACGTCGTCGGCGTCGACTTCAACTTCAACGGGTGGGGCGACAAGCAGGAGCACACCAACGACGCCCGGGTGGGCGCCACTCTCCTGTCGAAGTACGACATCCCCCGCAGGAAGGCGCCCCTGGTCGCCGAGGGCGGCTCCTTCGAGACCGACGGCGAGGGCACCCTCCTCATCACCGAGAGCTCGATCGTCAACGACAACCGCAACCGCGGGAAGAGCCGGGACCAGATCGAGGCCGAGCTCAAGCGGACCCTCGGCATCGAGAAGGTCATCTGGCTGGCCGGAGTGCGCGGCGAGGACATCACCGACGCCCACGTCGACAGCCTCGTGCGCTTCACCGAGCCCGGCGTGGTGCTCCTGGACAGGGCGCACCCCGACACCCCCGCGGACTCCTGGTCGCGCGCGGCCGACCAGGCCAAGTCCGTGCTCAGCAAGGCGACCGACGCCAAGGGGCGCCCCTTCGAGATCGTCGACCTGCCGCAGCCCGACCTGTACGAGATCACCGGCGAGGGCGACGACTTCGTGTCGACGTACGCCAACTTCTACGTCGCCAACGACTCGGTGTTCCTGCCCGAGTTCGGGGACCGCAAGGCCGACAAGCGGGCCCGGAGCATCCTGCGGGAGCACTTCCCCCAGCGCGATGTCGTGCAGGTGCGGATCGACACCATCGCCTCGGGTGGCGGTGGCATCCACTGTTCCACGCACGACGAGCCCGGCAAGCCGGTCGACTGAGACCCGCCCGCCCCGAACGGCCGTGGCCATGACGCGACGACTCCCGGTGCCCCGTGGCAGCGCACTGCTCGCGGGTCTCGTCCTGCTGGCGGTGGCGGCGGCCGCGGCCGTCGGGGTCTGGATCCAGTTCGGCGAACGCCAGGACCTGGACACCCGTTACCGCGCGGGCGGTTCGGCGCCCGACCGGGTGGACATCGACGCCTCGGTGCAGCGGGTCGACGCCGCGGGCCGCGAGCTGGTCCTGCGCCTCCTCGTCACCCCGCGCGGAAGCCTGGCCGAGGCGGGCGGCGTCTCCCCCGCGGGGACACTGACGCTGCAGACCTCGTCCTCGGTCCGCGGCGACCTCACCTTCGCCGCCCACAGCCGGATCGCGACCGTGGACGTGCCCGTGTCGCTGACGGCGGGCTCGGTCACGGACTATCCGTTCGACGCCTATGACGCGGCGCTGGAGTTCGGTGCCGTCGTGGACGACGAGCCGATGCCCGTCCGCATGACGCTGTCCAACAGGGACGCGCTGTTCGCCGCCACGGTCGACGCGTACGAGGTGGACGGCGCCGCGGGGTTCGACGTCGGCCTCGCCCGCTCCACCAGCGTCCTCATCTTCGCGGTGTTCATGATGGCCGCGATGTGGGCGCTCGCGCTCGCCGTCCTCATCGGCGCCTGGTTCCTGCTCAGCCGGCGCAAGGGGCTGACCTGGCCCGCCCTCGGCTGGATGGCCGCCACGCTCTTCGCCCTCGCGGCGTTCCGCAACGCCGCTCCCGGGGCGCCGCCCGTCGGCTCGCTCCTCGACTACACGGCGTTCTTCTGGGCGGAGGCGGTCATCGCGGTCTGCATCATCGCCGTGGCCGTGGCGGGGATGCGCGCGGAGGACCCTCCGGCGCGGCGGAGCGCCGAGCGGCCGTCTCAGCGGACGCGGTCGTAGACCAGGGCGCTCTCTCCTAGTTCGCCGGTCTCCTGGTGGGTGAGCCGCCCTCGCGAGCCCGGCAGGCCGTCGTCGAACAGCCGCCGCCAACGGCGGCCGCGGCGGGAGCGTTCAGGACGCGGGCGTGCTTCCACGGCGCCTCGGTCAAGGTGGTCGAGAGGACCACCTTCTCGGTGCCGGACAGCCAGTGGGCGTAGCCGCGATCGCGTGGGGCGGCGTTCTCGTCCGCGGCGACCCTCGGCCAGTAGCCGAGGAATCCCCCGGCGTTGATGCGGCCAAGCAGGGCCGTCGTCGCGCCCTGCCAGATGCGGGTGAGGTGCTCGCGGGCGACGTCGGTGGTGGCGTAGCGCACGCTCGCCGCCAGGTCGCCGGGGCCGCCCGGCCGCGCCTCCAGGACGAGCTCCGAGGCGCGCAGGTCGTCCGGGGTCCACCAGCGGGTGAGCGGGGACGGCTCCGTCAGGTGGCGCCAGACCAGGTCGGGGCTCCCGGCCAGCGACCGCAGGAACCGGAACGAGCGGCCGTCGGCCCAGCCTGCCTCTCGTGCGGCGAGCCATTCCACGCGCAGGCCGCGCCCATAACGCTCGTACGTCGCCTGCGGCCCTTCGGGGCGCTCCGCGGCGTCGGCGAGGCGGCCGTGTCGGAGCGCATCGGGTTCGTGGTGATCGTGCTCTCGATCACGGTCTTCAACCGCAGTAGCGCACCGCCGCGCGCCGAACGGGCGCGCGCCTACGCTCCCTGCCGACGGCTGCGGACGAGGAGGTAGAGGAAGTACGGCGTGCCGATCACGGCCGTCATCAGGCCGGCGCCGAGCTGGGCCGGGGCGATCACGGTGCGGCCCACCAGGTCGGCGGTGCACACCAGGAGCGCGCCGAGGAGCACCGCGACCGGCACCACCCGGACGTGCTGGCGCCCCACCAGGGCGCGGGCCGCGTGCGGTGCCACGAGCCCGACGAAGCCGATGGTGCCCGCGGCGGCCACCGCGGTGGCGCTGAGCAGGACGCTGAGGACGAGGAACCCGAGGCGGCCGCGGCCGAGGTTGAGGCCGAGCAGCCGCGGGGTGTCCTCGTCGAGGGACACCAGGTCGAGTTCGGTGCGCCGTACGACCGCGACGGCCAGGCCGACGGCGAGGACGGCGGCCAGCGGCACCACGTCGGGCAGCGTCCGCCCGTACGTCGAGCCCGACAGCCAGGTCAGCGCCTTCGTCGCGTTGAACGGGTCGGTGAGGATGATCAGCATGCTGATCACGGCGGACGAGCCGGTGGCGACGCCGAAGCCGACCAGGACGAGGCGGTTCTGCTGGAATCCGCCGCGCGCCGCGAGGCCGAAGACGAGGACCGCGCTCAGCGCGGCGCCCGCGAACGCCCCGGCGGCCAGCGACCACGACCCGGCCACGGGCACCGTCGTGACGAGCAGGACGGCGCCGACCGCCGCGCCGTTCGTGACGCCGAGCACACCGGGTTCGGCGAGGGGGTTGCGGGTCACGGCCTGGATGAGCGTTCCGGCCAAGGCGAGGGCCGCGCCCGCGAGCAGGGCGGCGAGGACGCGGGGAACCCGGGTCTCCAGGACGAAGGAGACGGACTGGCCGGCCCTGCCCTGCGTCCAGTTCACCACGTCGCCCAGGAGCAGCTTGCTGTCGCCGATGAGGACGGCGGCGATGGTGACGCCGACGAGGACGACCGCGAGGACGGCCGTCGTGGTCACGAAGACGGCCCGGCTGCGGATGCGCAGCCGGTCGACCGGGACGGTTCCCGCGGTGTCCCGGGTCCGCGCGGCCATGACGATCAGGAACACGCCGCCGACCAGGCTGGTGACGACGCCTGTGGGCACGGCGACCGCCGTGTCGGAGGGGACGAGGGCCCGCAGCAGCACGTCGGAGCCGAGTACCAGGGCGGCGCCGGTGAGGCCCGCGAGCGGCAGCCGCGCGCGGGAGCGGGTGAACGCCCGGAACCTGCGGGCCAGGGACCGCACGAGGGCGGGGGCGCACAGGCCGACGAAGCCGATGGGTCCGGCCAGGGTGACGGCGGCCGTGGACAGCAGGGCGGCGAGGACGACGGCGGTGACGCGCGTGGAGGCGACGGGCACGCCGACGCCGCGCGCGGCGTCGTCACCGAGGGCCAGCGCGTCGACCCTGCGGGCGAGGAGGATGAGGCCGACGAGGCCGACGACACCGATCGGCGCCAGCTGCAGCACCGCGTCGAAGCCGTTCTGCGCGATGCTGCCCTGGTTCCACTTGTAGAGGCCCTCCGTCTCCGTCGGGAACAGCAGGAGCAGGCCTTCGGTGACGGCGATGAGGCCGAGGGTGAGGGCGTTGCCCGCGAGGACGAGCCGGACGGTGCCCACGCCGAGGCCGGAGAGCCCGAGCACGACGGCCGCCGCGGCGAGGCCGCCGGCGAACGCGACGCCGGAGGAGGCGAGCATCGGCAGCGAGACGCCGGTGACGGCGGTCAGGCCGAGGGCGAGGTAGGAGCCCGCGTTGACGGCGAGCGTGTCGGGTGAGGCGAGGACGTTGCGGCTGACGGCCTGCAGGGCGGTGCCCGCCATGCCGAGCAGGGCGCCGACGAGGAGTCCGGCGGCCATCCGGGGCAGCCGGGAGGCGATGACGACGGACTCGTCGCCCGCCTCGGCCTTGCCGGTGAGCGCCTTCCACACCTCGTGGGCGCCGACCGAGGCCGTGCCCTGGGTGATGTCCACGACCGCGAGCACGGCGAGGAGGAGGACCAGTGCGGCCGTCACCGCGACCGCGCCCGTGCGGGACGCCGCTGTCGACGGACGGGTGACGGGGGTGGTCGCGGTGACGGTCATGGAGCTACTTCTTCAGGGAGGCGACGACAGCGTCGACGTACTGGTTCATCGACTCGGTGCCGCCGAACATCCAGATGCCGTCGGGCAGACGGTGCACGTTGCCCTTCTTCACGAACGGCAGGGTCGTCCACACCTTGTCCTTCTTCAGGACACCGGCGAAGGGGTTGCTGCCCTTGTCGCCGTCGTTGCCGATGTAGGCGAACTGGACGTCGTCGTCGAGCTTGGTGAGGCCCTCGACGTCGGTGGTGCCGAGGCCGTAGGCCTTGTCGCCCTTGACCTTCCAGTCGTTCTTCAGGCCGAGCTTCTCGTTGACGGCGCCGATGAGCGAGCCGCTGGTGTACGGCCGGATCGAGGTCTGGTTGCCGGTGACGTAGCCGTCGGCGAAGGCGTACTTCGCACCGGCGTGACCGGCGGCGGCGAGCTTCTTCTTGCCGTCGGCGAGCTTCGCCTCGAAGTCCTTCTTGAGCTTCTCGGACCGCTCGGTGGTGCCGGTGGCCTTGGCGAGCAGGTCGAGGTTGTCGGTCATCTGCCCGATGGGGTTCGCCGCGTCGGCGGGGCGCAGGTTCAGGACCGGCGCGATCTTCCGCATCTGCTTCACGGCGGCGGCGGGCAGGTCGGTGGTCGCGATGATGAGGTCGGGCTTCAGGGACGCGATGGTGTCCATGCTCGGCTCGCCGCGGGTGCCGACGTCCTTGGGGTCGTTCTTCAGCGGGACGGCGCTGCCCCAGGCCTTGTAGCCCTTGACGTCGGCGACGCCGGCCGGCTCCACGCCCAGCGATATCAGGCTCTCGACGGCGTTCCACTCGGTGCCGACGACCTTCTTGGCGGGCCCGTCGAGCGTGACCTTCGTGCCGGTGCCGTCGGTGAGCGTGATGGGCTCGGCGCCCTTCTTCGCGTCGTCCTTGGCGGGCTCGGTGGTGCCGCAGGCGGACAGGGTGAGGGCCGCGGCGGTGGCGGCCGCCGCGGTGATCAGGAGGCGCTTCATGAGGTGGTGCTGAGCCTTTCGCTTCGCGAGTGGTGGCGGCCGATGGCGCGGGTGCGCAGCCTGCCGGTGAGGGGGTCGGTCTCGACCTCGATGCGGATGCCGTACGTGTCGGTGAGGCGGCGCGGGGTCAGGACGTCTTCGGGGGTGCCGTCGGCGACCACGCGTCCCGTGTCGAGCAGGACGATCCGGTCGGCCACGGCGGCGGCCTGGTCGAGGTCGTGCAGGACGGCTCCGACGGCGATCCCGTGGTCGTCGGCGAGGTCCCGCATCAGGTCGAGGAGCTCGACCTGGTAGCGCAGGTCGAGGTGGTTCGTCGGCTCGTCGAGCAGCAGCACGCCCGTCTCCTGGGCGAGGCAGCCGGCCAGCCATACGCGCTGGAGCTGCCCGCCGGACAGGTGCTCGGCGCCGCGCTCGGCGAGTTCCGCGACGCCGGTCAGGGCGAGGGCGCGGTCCACGGCGGCCCGGCCGCCCGGGTCGGATCCGCCCCAGCGGCCCCGGTAGGGGTAGCGGCCGAACTCGACGACGTCCCGGACGGTGAGGCCGCTGGGCGTGGGGCGTCCCTGGGTGAGCAGGGCGACGCGGCGGGAGAATTCGCGGGGGCCGAGGGCGAGGCCGTCGGTGTCGCCGTCGATGACGAGCGTGGCCGCTTTGGGCCGCTGCAGTCGGGCGAGCGTGCGCAGCAGGGTCGACTTGCCGCTGCCGTTGGGGCCCACGAGGACGGTCACTTCGCCCGGGCGCAGCGTCATCGAGGCGTCGTGGACGACGTCGACGCCTTCGTACGCCACGGTGACACCCGTGGCTGACAGTTCATGCCCCTGGGCGCGTATGGCCTCGGCGGTCTCTTCAGCTACCTGCACGCCGCAGAGGTTAGCCTAACCTTATCGGTGCGCGAAACGGGTCCCCCCTCGGCGGTCCACAAGGGGAAATCCAGCCACCTTCTTCCCGCGGCCTTCTCCCGGCCGACGGCGCCCCCCGAGGTGGCGTCAGCACCACCCCCACTCCGGGCTCCAGACCTCCTGACCCGCGCCTTCGCCCGCCGCAGGCTGTTACTCGTCACCAGCGAACAGCCCGGCGCTTCCCCGCCGGGCACCGACGGCGAACGGGAGACATGATGAGCGGTCACACGCGGCGCAGGGTCCTGAAGGGGGCGGCGCTCATGGCGGCGGGCAGTGTGGTCGGCGGTCCCGGGCTCGGGCCCGCCGCCGCGGCGGCGCAGGCAGCGCCCCGTGAGGGCACGGCGTCGCTCCCGTTCCTGGAGGGCGCCTTCGCGCCGGTCACCGAGGAGCTGACCGCCTTCGGTCTGGAGGTCACCGGACGGGTGCCGCGCGATCTGGACGGCCGCTATCTGCGCACCGGGCCGAACGCGCTCGGCCTGGAGGACCCGCGGGCCCACCACTGGATGCTAGGCGACGGCATGGTGCACGGGGTGCGGCTGCGCGGCGGACGCGCCGAGTGGTACCGCAACCGCTGGGTGCGCTCCTCGGGGGTGGCGCGGAAGCTGGGCGAGACGTACCCGGGTCAGGCGCCGCCGGACGACTTCGCCTGCAACACCCACGTCATCCCGTACAAGGGCCGGATCCTGGCCCTTCAGGAGGGCGGGCCGCTGCCGTACGAACTGGACGGCGAGCTCCGCACGGTGCGCCCCCACGACTTCCGCTCCACGCTGCGCGGGGCGTTCACCGCGCACACCAAGTACGACGCGGTCGCGGACGAGTTGCACGCGGTGGCGTACTACCCGGCCTGGGACCATGTGCGGCACATCATGATCGACCGGACCGGGCGGGTGGCCAGGACCACGCGCGTCCCGGTGGCGGACGCGCCGATGATGCACGACTTCGCCCTCACGCAGACGTACGTGGTGATCGTGGACGTCCCGCTCACCTTCGACGCGGCGGGCGCCGCGAACGGCGCGGTCGTGCCGTACGTCTGGAACGAGCGGCACCCCATGCGCGTGGGGCTCCTGCCGCGCGCCGGGGGCGCCGTGCGCTGGTTCGAGATCGACCCGGTGTACTACTCGCACACCCTGAACGCCTACGACCACGGCGACACGGTGGTCCTTGAGTACACCTCCATGCCCGCCCCGTTCCACGCCGCGGGACGCGGCTCCGGCGGCCCCTTCGCGACCGGCTCGCCGACGCTCGACCGCTGGACGATCGACCTGCGCGCGGGCCGCGTCCGCTCCACCCGCGTCGACGACCTGCCCCAGGAGTTCCCGCGCGTCAACGAGGCCCTGGTCTCCCGGCGGCACCGCTTCGGGTACACGGCCAGCGCGGCCGAGATGTGGCGCGCGTACGAGACGGCCGACGGGGTGCCGCCCGCCGACACGTTCACCAACTGCCTGGTGAAACACGACATGGCGCGCGGCAGCAGGCAGGTGCGCCGCTTCCCCAAGGGCGCGGCGGTCAGCGAGCCGGTGTTCGTGCCGCGCCGAGGCGCCCGGGACGAGGACGACGGCTACGTCCTGTCGTACGTCAACGACCCGGACCGCGGGGCCACCGATCTGGTGGTCCTCGCGGCCCAGGACTTCACCGGGCGCCCGCTGGCCCGCGTCCACCTGCCAGGCAGGGTGCCGCTCGGCTTCCACGGGAGCTGGGTGGACCAGTAGACGTACCAAGCGGACTTGGTGAGGTTCGCTGCGGTCCGGCCGCGCCCCGAAGGGGCGCGGGGCTGTGCACATGTGCGGCTCCGCCGCGTGGGCGCGACCAGCCACGACGAACCCGCAGTCGGCCAACAGCAAGGGCGCCGCAGAACCAGCGGAGCGCTTAGCGGCCTCGCGCCCGTGTCCGTGGCAGCCGGGTGGCCCCGGCGGCGGCCAGCAGGCAGAAGCCGAGGACCCACCAGAACGTGTCGGCGAACGCCCAGGAGACGTCCGCGCCGCGGGCGGACAGACGGCTCTCCAAGACCACGGCGAGGGCGGCGGTGCCGACCGAACCGCCCACGGTGTTCAGGAGGTTGAGCGCCCCGGAGGCACGGGGCAGGTGCTCGGGCTCGATGCGGCTGTAGACGATGTTCATCACCGGCGCGCCGATCATGGCCATCCCGACGCCGCGCACCGCGAGGGCGGCGGCGATCACGGCGTCCGACGGGTGGTGGCCGAGCTGGGTGAACGGCACCGTCCCCACCACGATCAGCGCGATGCCGGTGACCACCAGCGTCCGGGGCGCGACCTTGTCGATCGTGCGGTTGACCAGGACCGAACCGGCCGCGGCGCCCAGGCCCTGGGGGGCCAGGAGCAGTCCGGCCTCCCAGGCCGAAAGGCCGCGCCCGGTCTGGAAGTACAGCGGCAGCAGGAACATCGTGCCGAATACCGACGCGCCGAGGACGAGCAGCGCGAGCGCGGCGGCGCCGAACGGCGGCCGGGTGAAGAGCCGGGGGTCGACCAGCGGTGTGCCGGGGGTCCTCAGCCCGTGCACGGCGAAGCCGGCCAGCATGGCCAGGCCCGCGCCGACGCCGATCACGGCCGGGACCGTGCGGGAGTGGGCGAACTCGGTGAGCCCGTACACCAGCACGGCGAGGCCCGGCGAGAGCAGCGCGGCGCCCTTGAGGTCGAAGGCCGTACGGCGTGACGAGGGCGGCACCACCGGCACATGGCGGCGGGCGAGCAGGACCGCGACCGCCCCGATGGGCAGGTTGACCAGGAACAGCCACGGCCAGGACGCCACCTGGAGGATGGAGCCGCCGGCCAGCGGGCCGAGCACCGGCGACAGCAGCGGGACGACGGCGACGACGCTGATCACCCGCCCGGTGCGCTCCTTGCCCGCGACCCGGGCGAGGAGCGCCTGCCCGGTCGCGGGGAGCAGCCCGCCGCCGAGGCCCTGGACCACCCGGAACACGATCAGGCTGGTCGCCGACCAGGCGAGCGCGCACAGCAGGGAGCCGAGCAGGAACACGCCCACCGCGGCGAGCCACGTCCGGCGGCCGCCGAAGCGCTCGGCCAGCCAGCCGGACGCGGGCACGGCGGCCACGACCGCGAGGAGATAGGCGGTGGAGACCCACTGGATCTCGGCGACGGACGCGCCGAACTCCCCCGCCAGGCTATCGATGCCGACGCTGACGATCGTGGCGTCGATGGTGGCCATGAAGGTGCCGAGCACCAGGATGAACGCGATCCGCAGCAGGTCCTTGTCGATGCGCGCGGCCGGGCGCTCGGCCGGGGGCGTGCCCTCGCCACGCGTCGGCGCGCTCATCGCTCCTCCTTCGGTGTCACGAGGTCGAGCACGGGCTCGTCGAAGCGGTCGGCCAACGTGGCGAGGAGGTCGAGGAGTTCCTCGGCGAGCCCGTCGGCGTCCACCCCGGCCCGGTGGGCGAGCACACCCGTCCAGCCGTCGCCCTCGGGCATGACCGTCAGGGTGACGGGGTGGTGGGTGGCCTCGCGGAAGCGGGTGCCGACGACCGTGAGCCCGGGGGCGGGTTCGCGGATGCGGTCCGGGTCGACCGGGTAGTTCTCGAACACCACCAGGCTGTCGAAGAGCCGGTGGCGGCCGGTGATCCGCTCCAGGTCGGGCAGGGCCGCGTGGTGGTGCTCGGCCAGGGCGCGCTGGCGGGCCTGGAGGTCGGCGAGGACGTCACCGAGGGTGCCCTCAAGACGGGCGCGCACGGGCACGGTGTTGGCGAGCAGACCGATGATCTCCTCGACGCCCTCGAGCTCCGGGGGACGGCAGGCGACCATGGCGCCGAAGCAGACGTCCGCCCGGCCCGAGCGCCGCGCGAGCAGCACCGACCACGCGCCCTGCACCAGGGTGTTGCGGGTCAGGCCGCGCCGGGCGGCGAGGTGGGAGAGGCCGCGCACGAGCTCCGCGTCGAAGGTGAAGACGGTGGGCTCCTGCCAGGCCGGGCCCGGTGCGCCGCCGCCCAGGTAGTCGCCTTCGGGCAGGCCGTCGAGTTCGGCGGCCCAGGCGTCGAGGTCGGGCTCGTTGTCGGCGCGCCAGCGCAGGTAGTCGGCGAACGGGACGGGGGCGGGCAGGTCGGGTGCCTCACCGCGGACCCGCGCCGTGTACAGGTCGAACAGCTCGGTGAGGATGCGCGGCGCCGACCAGCCGTCGGACAGGACGTGATGGGTGGTCAGGACCAGGTCGGCGCGCCCGGGCCCGACGCGGATCACGGTCAGGCGCACCAGCGGGCCCGCGGCCAGGTCGAACGGCTCGGCCAGGTCGGCCGCGAGGACCGCCTCCGCGGGTCCTTCGGTGACGCGGCAGTCCGGCCGGGGTGACTTGGGGATCACCGCGAGGTCGGCGGGGAAGGCGGCCCCCAGGTTGGGGTGGCGGGCCAGCAGGTCGGCGCCCGCCGCGTGCAGGGCGTCGACGTCGAGCGGTCCGGCGAGGGAGAACGTCGACTGCACGGTGTACGGGTCGGGGCGCTCGGTGCGCGAGTGCCGCAGCATCACCTCCTGGAGCGGGGTGAGCGGCTGCACTTCGGCGACCGTGCGGTCGTGGTCGAAGCCCTTGATCTCCGGCGCGGCGGCGACGCGCAGCAGCGCCGCGCGCAGGTGCGCCGCGAACTCCTCGACCTCGGCGGCGGTGAACAGCGCGGACGGCCAGGTGATCCGGACGCCGAGCGCGTCGTCGCGCACCAGGGCGTTGACCATCAGGCTGTGCGGCAGCGGCAGTTCGTCGCCGCCGCCCGAGCCGAGCGGGTCGGCGTCCGGGGGCGCCTGCCACGGCGTCTCCTGGGCCGGGGCGCCGCGGTACTGGCCGAGGTAGTTCCAGGAGACCTCCGGCTCCACGGGGTCGAGCAGGCCCGCCGTGGTGAGGATGCCGTGGCCGAGGCCGTCGCCCTGGGCGCGCAGCCGCTCGCGTACGGCCCGTACGTCGTCGTCCGCGTGCAGCCGCACGGGGTGCACGGCGGTCAGCCAGCCGACGGTCTGGGACAGGTCGACGTGGGTCGGGCGGCCGTGGCTCTCCAGCGCGACGAGGAGCTCCGGCGTGCCGCGCCAGTCCCTGACCGCCTGGGCGAGCGCCGTGAGCAGCACGGCGTCCGGGGTGGTGCGGTGGGCCGCGGGCAGCGTCGTGATCAGCGCGCGGGTCGCGTCGGCGTCGAGCCGCAGCTCGTGGTGGGCCGCGGTGGCCACGGTGTCCCGGCGCGGGTCGAGCGGCCGGGTGAGCGCCGGGGTGGCGGTCATCCGCCGCCAGTGCGGCAGTTCGTCCCGCCGGTCGGCGTGGCGCAGCGAGCGCGCCCAGCCGAGGAACGACTGCCCGTGGCGGGCCAGTTCGCCGCCCGCGTGGGCGTGCTCCAGGTCGTCGAGCAGGACGCGCCAGGACACGCCGTCGACGACGAGGTGGTGGGCGACCAGGACGAGCCTGCCCGGCCGCTCGGGCCCGGCGTCCACCCACACCGCGCGCAGCGGCGGGCCTGTGCGCGGGTCCATGGCGGCGCGCGCGGCGGCGGTGGCGGTCTCGGTCAGGGCCCGCGGGTCGCCGTCCTCGGCCGGTACGCGGGTCAGGACGTCGGCGCCGGTGACGGCGCCGGCCGGCGGGATGCGCAGCGCGTCGTCGACCAGGTGGGCCCGGAGCACGTCGTGCCGGGCCAGGACCGCGTCCAGCACGGACCGCCAGGTCTCCTCGTCGCCGCCCGGCGGCACGCAGACCTCCACCCACTGGCAGAAGCCGTCCGCCGCGGTGCCCGCGCGGCGCAGCAGGTCCCGCATGACGGGGGTGAGCGGCGCGTCGCCGACGGCGGGCGCGGTGTCGCCGTCCAGGGCGCGGGCGCGGGCCGCGATCCCGGCGACGGTGCCGCCCTCGAACACGTCCCGCGCGGTCAGGCCGAGGCCCTGGCGCCGGGCGCGCGACACGGCCTGGAGCGAGACGATGCTGTCGCCGCCGATGGCGAAGAAGTCGTCGTCGAGGCCGATGGCGTCGGTGCCGAGGACGTCGCGGAACACGGCGAGGAGCACCGCTTCGGCGGGCGTGGCGGGCGCGCGGTGCGCGGTGGCCTCGGTCTCGGGCTCGGGCAGCGCGGCGGAGTCGAGCTTGCCGCTGGGGCTCAGCGGCAGCCGGTCGAGCTCCACGAGCGCCGTGGGCACCATGTGGTCGGGCAGTTCGGCGGCGAGGTACGCGCGCACCTGGCCGGTGTCGAGGTCGGCGCCGTCGGTGGGGATGACGTAGCCGAGGAGCCTGCCCTCGCGCACGATGACCGCGCAGGCGCGCACGTCGGGGTGGCGGGTCAGGGTGGATTCGATCTCGCCCAGCTCGACGCGGAAGCCGCGGACCTTGACCTGGTGGTCGGCGCGGCCGAGGAACACCAGTTGCCCGTCGGGCCGCCAGCGCACCAGGTCGCCCGTCTTGTACATCCGCTCGCCCGGCGCGCCGAAGGGGTCGGCGACGAACGCGGCGGCGGTCAGGCCGGGGCGGCCGAGGTAGCCGCGGGCCAGGCTCGGCCCGCCGAGGTACAGCTCGCCGGTCACGCCGACGCCCGCGGGCTGGAGCCCGCCGTCCAGGACGTAGGCGCGGACGTTCGGGTCGGGGCGGCCGATCGGCAGCGGCCCGGGGTCGTCCGGATCGTAGTGCCAGGTCACGGAGTTGATGGTGACTTCGGTGGGGCCGTAGGCGTTGAACAGCGCCCGGCGGCCCTGACCCCAGCGCCGCGCCAGTTCGGGGTCGAGGCGTTCGGCGCCGACGACGAAGAACACGTCCGGGTCGACGGTGCGGTCGTCGGGCATGGCGGCCAGGAACGACGGCAGCAGGTTCACTCCGGTGACGCGGTGTTCGACGATGTAGTCGAGCAGTTCGTCGCCGGGGACGCGGACCTCTTCGGGGGCGATGACGGACGTGCCGCCGGAGAGCAGCGGCACCATGGTCTGCCAGAAGGCGACGTCGAAGCTGGTCGACGCGAAGTGCAGGTACCGGTCGTGCTCGGTGATGCCGACGACCTCCTCCTGCAGGGCGATGAGGTCGGGGACGCCGCGGTGGGTGACGCCGACGCCCTTGGGCCGCCCGGTGGTGCCGGAGGTGTAGATGACGTAGGCGAGCGCGTCGTCGGTGAGTGTGGCGCGGGCCTCGGCCGGGTCGGTGCCGGGGGCGGCGGCGAGGGTGGCCGGGTCGTCGAGCCTGAGGACCGGGACGTCGCCCCGGGCGGGCAGTTCGGCGCCGGTCGTCAGGGCGGCGGCCGGGGCGATGTCGTCGAGCATGTACGCGAGGCGCTCGCGCGGGTAGCTCGGGTCCAGGGGGACGTAGACCGCGCCCGCCTTGGCCGCGGCGAACAGCGCCACCGTCATCTCGATGTCGCGCCCGAGCAGGACGGCGACCGGGTCCTGGGGCCGCACGCCGTGCGCGATCAGCGCGTGGGCGAGGCGGTTGGCCTCCCGGTCGAGCTCGGCGTAGGTGAGGCTGCGGTCGCGGCAGACCAGGGCCTCGGCGTCGGGCTTGCGGCGCACCCAGGCCGCGAACTCCTCGAGCCAGGGGCCGCGGACCTTGGCGGGCACGGTCTCGGTGCCGGTGCGCAGGACGCGCTCGCGCTCGTCGGCGGCGAGCAGGGGCAGGCCGAGCGCGGGCCGGGCCGGGTCGGCGACGATCTCCTTCAGGAGGTGGTGCAGCCAGCGGCCGTAGTCGCGGACGGTTGCCTCGGCGAAGGCGCCCGGCTGGTAGCCGAGGCCGATGGTGATCGCGTCGTCGGGGATGACGATCACGGTGAGCGCGTAGTGGGTGGCGTCGGTGATGTCCACGCCCGCCAGGTCGAGGCCGGGGGCGAGGGGGGTGCGCTTGCGGCTGGAGAGCGGGAAGTTCTCCATCACCAGCATCGTGTCGAAGAGTTCGCCGATGCCGACGGCGCGCTGGATGCCGGGCAGGCCGACGTGGTGGTGCTCGGCGAGGGCGACGCTCTCGGCGTGCACGCGGGCCATGAGGTCGGCCGCGGTCTGGTCCTGGGTGTGGGCGACGCGGACCGGGATCGTGGTGCCGAGCTGGCCGATCATCGACTCCACGCCGTCGACCTCGGGGGGCCGCCCGGACACCGGGCAGCCGAACACGACGTCGCGGCGCCCGGTGAGCCTGCCGAGCAGCAGGCCCCACGCGGTCTGCAGGACGGTGGTGAGGGTGACGCCCCGCTCGCGGGCGAAGGCGCGCAGGCGGTCGCTGAACTCGCCGCCGAGGTCGACGCTCACGCGGCCGGGCCGCTCGACTCCGGTGGCGGTGCGCGCGGGGGCCAGGCGGGTGGCGTCGTCGACTCCGGCGAGCGCGTCGCGCCACGCGGTCAGGGACGCCTCGTGGTCCCGGTCGGCCAGCCAGTGGAAGTACTCCGAGAGCGGCGGGGCCACGGGGGCGGCGGGCCCGCCGCCGAGTTCGGCGTAGAGGGCGAGCAGGGTGCGGCCGACCAGGGGCATGGACCAGCCGTCGAGCAGGGCGTGGTGGTTGGTGATCACCAGCTTGTGCTCGTCGGGGCCGACGCGGGACAGCAGGAAGCGGATCAGCGGCGGCCGAGCCGGGTCGAAGGGCCGCTCCAACTCGGCGCGGGCCGCCTCGGGGAAGCGGTCGTCCTGGCGCCAGTCCAGGGCGACATCGGCGGGGATCACCTGGACGACGTCGTCCCCGGCCGTGCCCAGGTACACGCGCAGGGCGGGGTGGCGGCGCAGGAGCTCCCGCGCGGCCGTCGCCATCCGGTCCGGGTCGAGCGCGCCGACCAGGGTCGTCACGGCCTGGACGACGTACACGTCGGTGTCCTGTTCCTCGCGGAGCAGGGTGTGGAAGGACAGGCCGACCTGGAGGGGCGTCGCGGGCAGGACGTCGGCGACGGGTCCGGTGCGTTCGAGGGCGTCGATGGTGTCCTGGTCGAGGGCGACCAGCGGCAGGTCGGCGGGGGTGAGTCCGCCGGGGGTGCGGTCGGCGTGCTCGGCGAGGGCTTCGAGGGTCTCGGCCCAGGCCCGCTGGAGGTCCGCCACGGCGTCGGCGCCGAGCACCTGGCTCGCGGCCGTCCACTCGACGGCGAGCCGGGGCGCGCCCTCCTCGTGGACGAAGCAGTTCAGGGCGAGGACCTGCTCCAGGGCCTTGCCCTCGGGCTCGGTCACCGCGAACGCGTCGCGCTCGGGCAGCCGCCAGCCGGTGGCGGGCGGCGCGGTGAACCGGCCGAGGTAGTTGAGGAGCACGTCCGGCGGCGGCGTCGCGGCGAGTTCGGCTCCGGCCTCCGGGTCGAGGCAGCGCAGGACGCCGTAGCCGATGCCGCCGTCGGGGACGGCGCGCCTGGCTTCCTTGGCCGCGCGCAGCACGTCCCTGACGTCGCCCGCGGTGGGGACGCGGACGGGGTACTCGCTGGTGAACCAGCCGACCGTGCGGGACAGTTCGAGGTGTTCGCGGCCGTGGCCCTCCAGGGTGACGGTCACCGCGTCGCCGCTCACATCCAGGGTGCGCAGGGTAAGGACGAGGGCGGCGAGGAGCACTTCGTCGACTCCGGCGCGGTAGGCGCCGGGCAGGGTGGTCAGGAGCGCCTCGGTGACCTCGGGCGAGGCCACGGTGACCGAGCGGTGGGCGGTGGCGACGGTGTCGCGGGTCTGGTCCAGGGGCCTGGCGCCGAGCCGGGGGGATGCGGCGAGCGCCTCGCGCCAGTGGTCGAGCTCGCCCCGGCGGGCGCCGGAGGCGCCTTGTTCGGCGAGGAGCGTGGCGTGCCGCCGCCAGGAGGTGCCGACGGGTTGGAGGGCGCCGCCCGCGCAGGCCGTGTGCAGGTCGGGCAGCAGCACCCGCCAGGACACGCCGTCCATGGCGAGGTGGTGGACGACGAGGACGAGCCGGTCGGGCGCCCCGTCGCTGGTGCGCAGCAGGACGGCGCGCAGCAGGTCGCCCGAGCGCGGGTCGAGTTCCCCGGCCAGGCGTTCGGCGAGTTCGGTCACGTCCTCGCCGTGGACCTCGTTCACGACGGCGGTGACGGCGCCGCGGGGCAGCACCTCGAGGCCGTCGTCGGCGCGCAGGCGCAGCGCGTCGTGGTGGTCGAGCACGGTCTGTACGCCCTTGGTCAGGGCGTCGTGGGTGAGGTCGTCGACGCGCAGGGCGGTCCACTGGGCGTATCCGGCGACGGCGTCGACGTCCGGGTGCGGGTCGAGCAGGCCGCGCACGATCGGGGGCGCGGGCACGGGCCCGGTGGGCTCGTCCGCGGGCCGCGCGGTGTCGGTGACGGCGTCGGCGGACGCGGCGAGGGCGGCGAAGCTGCGGCGGGCGAGCAGGTCGCGGGGCCGCAGTTCGACGCCGCGCGCCCGCAGCCGGCTGCTGACGGTGATGGCGGTGATGCTGTCGCCGCCGAGGGCGAAGAAGTCGTCGTCCACGCCGATCTGGTCGGCCTCGAAGACCTCGGCGAGGACGGCGCACAGCAGCCGCTCCCGCTCGGTGCTCGGGGCGCGGCCGCCGCCGGAGACGACGGGGGCGGGCAGCGCGGCGCGGTCGAGCTTGCCGTTGGGCGTGAGCGGCAGCGCGTCGAGGACGACGACGGCCGCGGGCACCAGGTGCTCGGGCAGCGCCTCGGCGAGGCGGGCGCGCACGGCGTCCCCGGTGAGCGAGGCGGACACGACGTAGCCGACGAGGCGCGAGGAGCGGACGGTGGCGGCGGCGGCCGTGACGCCGGGCACCGCGCCGAGCGCGGCCTCGACCTCGCCAATCTCCACGCGGTGGCCGCGGATCTTGATCTGGCCGTCGCCGCGGCCGAGGTAGTCGAGGCCGCGTCCGGGCACCCAGCGGGCGAGGTCGCCGGTGCGGTACATCCGCTCCCCAGGACCGCCGTAGGGGTCGGCGACGAAGCGGTCGGCGGTGGCGGCGGGGCGGCCGAGGTAGCCGCGCGCCAGGTGGGGTCCCGCCAGGTACAGCTCGCCGGTGCTGCCGTGCGGCACGGGCTTGAGCGCGCCGTCGAGGAGGTAGATCCGGGTGCCCGCGAGGGGGTGGCCGATCGTCGGCTCGGCGCCGTCGATGGGGGCGGCGGTGCTGGTGACGGTCGCCTCGGTGGGCCCGTACATATTGCGTCCGGTGACGCCGGAGGCGGCGATCCGCTGCCACAGCGCGGGCGGGGCGGCCTCGCCGCCGAGGACGAGCAGCGTCGGGCGGCGCTCCAGGAGGCCGCCGTCGATGAGGGGCGCGGCCATCGAGGGCGTGGTGTCCACGATGTCGATGCCGTCGCGGGTGTACGCGGCGAGGAGGGCGTCGGCGTCGCGGGTGGACTCGGCGTCGTACACGTGGAGTTCGTGGCCGCACAGGAGCCACACCAGGTGTTCGAAGGCGGAGTCGAAGGCGAAGGAATAGGTGTGGGCGGCGCGCAGGCGTCGGCCCGCGCGCTCCTCGGCCTGGGCGACGACCGTGGCGCGCTGGTGGTGCAGGAGGGCCGCGAGTCCGCCGACCCGGCCGAGGACGCCCTTGGGCCGTCCGGTGGATCCGGAGGTGTGGATGACGTAGGCGAGGTGTTCGGGGTGGCGGGGCGCGGCCAGTTCGCCGCTCTCCAGGGGGTCGCCGGAGTGTGCGGCGGCCTCGTCGAGGAGGGTGGCCCACGGCAGTCCGTCGAGCGTGCCGTCGGTGAGGACGAGGGCGGGGCGTGCGTCGTCGATGAGTTCGCGCAGGCGCTCGGCCGGGTGCGCGGCGTCCAGGGGCAGGAACGCGGCGCCCGCGTCCATGACCGCGAGCAGGGCGACGACGGAGTCGGCGGAGCGCGGCAGGGCGAGGGCCACCAGGTCGTCGGTGCCGATGCCGCGGGCGCGCAGGGCGCGGGCGACGCGGTGCACGCGCGCGGCCAGCTCCCCGGCGGAAAGGCGGTCGTCGCCGCAGACCAGAGCGGTGCGCGCGGGGTCGGCCGCCGCCATCGCGGTGAGGGCGGCCGGCACGTCGAGCGGGGTTCCGGGCACGGCGGGCGGCGTCCAGTCGGCGAGGACGCGGTCCACGTCGGCGGCGAGCGCGATCCGTCCGACGGGCGCGCCGTCGACGAGCCCGGACAGCAGGGCCCGCAGGCCGGACAGCCTGCCGTCGACCGCGGCCTGGTCGCTGCCGCGGGCGTCGACCTCGAAGCCGAGAAGGAGACCGCCGTCGCGGGTCGGCAGGACGCTCAGGCCCATGTCCTCGGGCGGGCCGCCCGCGACGTTGCGCATCACTCCGGCGGACCCGGCGAAGTCGAGGGTCAGGTCGAACGCCTTGAGGTTGATGCCGCGGCCGTGCAGGAGGGCGCCCGCGCCGGGCGCGCCGAGGTCGCGCGGCAGGTCCTCGCCGCGGTAGCGCTGGTGGTCACGCATGTCCTTCATGGCGGCGGCGACCCGGCGGCTCAGCTCGCCCAGGTTGTCGCCGCCGCGCACGCTGACGCGCAGCGGCAGGACGTTGACGGCCATCGCGGGGGTGCGCAGGGCGGCCGATCCGGTGCGGCACATCAGGGGCAGCGCGAACACCACGTCGGTGCGGCCGAGGACGCGGTGCAGGTACGCCGCGTATCCGGCGATCAGCGCCTCGCCCCAGGTGACGCCCTCGCGGTCGGCGAACTCCCGCAGCCGGGCGGTCTCTTCGGGGGTGATGACGGCGCGGGCGGTCAGGGTGCGCTCGGGCGGGCCCGCGGCGGTGTCCGCGTCACCGGCGGCGCCCACCTCGGGCAGCGGCGTGAACCGCTCGACCCAGTAGGCGCGGTCCTCGGCGAACCGGTCGCTGTCGCGGTAGGCGCGGTCGGCCTCGACGAGTGCGGCGAAGGAGCCGAAGGTCGACTTCGGCACCTCGGTGCCGCGCACAAGGGCGGTGTAGCGGGCGGCGGTGCGGCGGGCGAGCATCGCGGCGGTGTAGCCGTCGAAGACGAGGTGGTGGCCGAGCTGGGTGTACCAGACCTCGCGGTCGGACAGCTTGATGACCGTCCGTGAATAGAGCGTTCGTTCCACCATGCCCCGGCATGCCGCGCCCGCCCGCGCCCGCTCGGCGTCGACGAGCGCGGCCGCCGCGGCGGCGGGGTCGGCCGCCGCGCTGACGTCGACGACCTCGGGGTCTGGGACCGGCTCGTCGCTGACCGACTGCCGTGGTCCTTCGGGCGTCTCGTACACCCGCAGCCGCAGCGTCTCGGCCTCCTCGGTGGTGGCGCGGACCGCTTCGACGAGGGCGGCCACGTCGACCGGGGTGTCGCCGGATATCTCGACGACGTCGCCGACCACGTAGTACGGCGAGTCCGGTTCGAGGCGCTGGGCGTTCCAGATGCCCAGTTGGGCGCTCGTCAGGCCGAGCGGCCCTTCCGAGGACGAGGACACGCGTGCGGTGCTCAATTCACTCTCCTTGCAGTGTGGGGACGACCATCGGCGTGTCCGTCACGGGGTCGGGGACGATGATGCTCGGCAGGTCGAAGACGTCCTTGATCAGTGCGGCGTCCACGACGGCGGCGGGGTCGCCCTCGGCGACCACCCGGCCGTCCTTCATCGCGACCAGGTGGTCGGCGTACCGGCACGCCTGGTTGATGTCGTGCAGGACGGCGATGACGGTGCGGCCCTGGTCGCGCAGCCGGGCGAGCAGGCCGAGCAGTTGGTACTGGTGCGTGATGTCCAGGAACGACGTCGGTTCGTCGAGCAGCAGGTAGGGCGTCTCCTGGGCGAGGACCATGGCCATCCAGACGCGCTGGCGCTGGCCGCCGGACAGCTCCTGCACGGGCCGGTCGGCCAGGTCATCGACGCCGGCGGCGACCATGGCCTCGGCGACGGCTTCCTCGTCCTTGGGCGTCCACAGGGCGAGCAGCGACTGGTGCGGGAAGCGTCCGCGGCCGACCAGTTGGCGGACCTTGACGTCCTCGGGGGCCAGCGGGTCCTGCGGCAGGAAGCCGAGTTCCCGCGCCAGGGCCTTGGTGGCGTAGCGGCCGACGGCGCGGCCGTCGAGTTCGACCTGTCCGGTGTCGGGGCGCAGGAGCCGTACGAGGGCCCGCAGGAGGGTCGACTTCCCGCAGGCGTTGGGGCCCACGATGGCGGTGAACGCGCCGTCGGGGACGTCGAGGCTCAGCCGGGTGGAGACCACCCGGTCTCCGTAGCGCAGGGTGATCTCCCGCGCGGTCAGGCGTGCGGTCACGCGCGCCCCACCTCCTTGGTAAGGAGCCAGATCAGGTAGCAGCCGCCGATCGCGGTGCTCACCACGCCGACCGGCAGGGCGACGGGCGCGAGGAGCATCTGGGCGATGAGGTCGGCGCCTTGCAGCAGCACCGCCCCGGTCAGCGCGGCGGGCAGCAGGGGCACCCCGGCCGCGCCCGCGAGCCTGCGGCCGATCTGCGGGGCGGCGAGCGCGATGAACGCGATCGGCCCCGCCACCGCGGTGACCGTGGCCGTGCAGCCGACGCCGACGAGGACCATGAGCAGCCGCAGCCGGTCGAGGCCGACGCCGGTGGTGACCGCGACGGCGTCGCCGAGCGCGGCCTGGTGCATGGCGTGTGACCGGGCGGCCATCAGGGCCATGAGCACGCCGATCACGGTGAAGGGGATGCCGAGGTCGTCCCAGCCGACGCCGTTGAGGGAGCCCGCGCTCCAGCCGACCGCGGCGATCGCGACCTCCAGTTCGGCGCGCAGCACGATCCAGGAGTTGAGCGCGGTGATCATGGCGTTGACGGCGACGCCGATCACCACCAGGCGCAGTCCGGAGAAGCCCCGGTCGTAGGCGAGGAGGTAGATCGCGGCGGCGACGACGAGCCCGCCGAGCACCGAGCCGACGGCCAGTTGCGCGGAGGTGCCGGACAGGACGGTGAGGGCGACCAGGGCGCCGGTGTAGGCGCCCGCGTCGAGGCCGATGACGTCGGGGCTGCCCATGGGGTTGCGGGTGAGGTTCTGGAAGAGCGCTCCGGCGAGCCCGAGGGCGGCGCCGAAGACGAGTGCGGCGAGGACCCGCGGCAGCCGCCAGTCCTGGATCACCACGGAGGGCTCGGCGCCGCTGAGGGCGGCGAACACCTCTTCAGGGGTCGACCAGGACGCGCCGTAGCACAGGCCGAGCAGGCCGAGGCCGAGGATCAGGGCGGTGAGGACGGTGACGAGGACCAGGGTGCGGCGCTCGATCCGCAGTCCGCGCAGGGCCACGGCGCTGCCCCGCACCGCGCGCGCGGCGCTCGCCTCGCGGGCGCTCACAGCGCACCCGTCCCGTGGCGGCGGACGGCCCAGATCAGCATGGGGCCGCCGAGGAACGCGGTCACGATGGCGACCGGCACCTCGCCCGTGGGCAGCAGCACCCGCGAGCCCATGTCGGCGACGAGGAGCAGGATCGGGCCGACGACCATCGTGTAGATGATGGTCCAGGGCACCGAGCCGCCCGCGGGCTTGCGCACCAGGTGCGGCACGATCAGGCCGACGAACAGGATCGGCCCGGCCACCGCGGTCGCCGCCCCGCTGAGCACGGTGATGAGCACGAGCGCGGCGGCCCGCACCCGGGACACGCCCGCGCCGAGGGTCTGTGCCACGGTCTCGCCGAGGGCGAGCACGTTCAGGGCGCGGCTCAGCAGGAGCGCGCCGAGCAGGCACACCGCGATGGCGGTCAAGGGCAGGGCGAGCGGCGCCTGTTCACGGGCCGCGAGCGAGCCGACCGACCAGAAGCGGTAGGTGTCGAAGACGTCCGGGAGCATCAGCCGAAGGCCGAGGGCGAGGCCGCTGAGGACGGCGGTGAGGGCGACGCCGCTGAGCACGAGGCGCAGCGGCGAGCGCCGTCCGACCGCGGCGACGAGCAGCGCGGCGAGCACGGAGCCGAGGACGGCGAAGCCGAGCTCGCCCGCCTGACCGCCGGTCAGGCCGAGCGCCGAGCCGAGGGTGATGGCGAACCCGGCGCCCGCGGTGACCCCGAGGATGCCGGGCTCGGCCAGTGGGTTGCGGGCCAGCGTCTGGATCAGCGCGCCCGCCACCGCGAGGGCGGCGCCCACGGCGATGGCGAGGACCGCGCGGGGCGCCCGGACGTCGCGCACGACGACGTGGTCGTCGGTGCCCTGGAAGTCGAACAGCGCCCGCACCACCTCGGCTGGCGGCACCGAACGGGCACCGATGCCGATGCTGATCACGGCGACGGCGGCCAGGAGCGCGAGGCCCCCGGCGAGCAGGCCGATCCGGGACACGGAACGGCTCGTGGATGCCGCCTTGGACGCGCGGCCCGCGACGGTCACCGCTTCAGGAGCGGAGCGAACGACTTGTCGATCGCGTCCAGGGTCTGCATGGCCTGCCCGTAGGTCGCGGCCTCGGTGTAGCGGATCGGGAAGGTCTTCCCCGCCTTGACGGCGGGCAGGTTCTTCCAGAGCTTGGAGTCCATGACGTACTTCACCGACTTGGAGACGCTGCCGTCGGCCTGGACGGAGTACGTGATGGCGTCGGCGTCGCGGAGCGAGGCGGGCAGTTCCTCGATGGAGGGGTACTCGCTGACCGCGCGGGAGCCGGGGCCGGGCTTCTTGACCTTGCCGTAGTACTTCGCGCCCATGTCCTCGGCGATGTTGGTGCCCCAGGAGCGGCCGAACTCGCGCTGGAAGGTGCCCTTGGCGACCTCGCCGTAGGCGCCGACGTGGCCGAGCTTGAGCTTGGGCAGGACGTTCTTGTACTTCTTGCCGAGCGCGGCGGCCTTGGCCTCGTACCTGGACTGCACGGCGTCGAACTGCTTGAGCGCGCCCGCGGCGTCGGCCTGCTTGCGCGACAGATCGCGCCAGGCGGACGGCACGGTCGGGCCGATCGCGACCACGGGGGCGATGGACTCCAGGCGCTTGACGTCGATGTCGCCGAGCACCGGGGCGGGCACGCCGATGACGATCAGGTCGGGCTTGGCCTCGGCGATAGCCTCGTAGTTGGTCTCGGTGGCCTGCTCGCCCGCCACCTTGGTGAGCTTCTTGTACGTCGCCAGGTCCTTGCCGCTCATCATGGGCTCGCCGCGCTGCCAGGACGAGATGCCGACGAGCGGGGCGTGGGCCTCGATGAGGACGGGCACCGCGTAGCCGGTGGCGACGACGCGCTTGGGGGCGGCCGGGATCTTGATCTTGCCGTTGTCGGCGGCGAAGACGCGGGTCTTGCCCTTGCCGCCCGCGTCCGACTCATCCTTCTTGTCCGACCCGCATCCGGTCACGGCCAGGGCCAGCGCGACGGCGCCGATCAGGACCGACGATCTGCGTATCGACATGGGGTGCTCCTTGTTCTTGGTGTTCTCTCGGGGGGTGCCGCCGCGTGGGGCGGTGTGCGGGCGAAGGGGGCCGGGCGTGGTCGCGCCCGGTCCGTTCGGCCGGTCGTCAGTGGTCGTGCTCGTCGTCGAAGTCGGCGACGCCGCGCTTCCAGTAGCCGGTGATGTCGTGGTCGGCCTTGTCCAGGCGCAGTTCGTCGCGGACCCAGCGCCGCAGCGGTTTGATCTGCCCGGCCTCGCCCGCGACCCACACGTAGAGCCGCTCCCCTTCGGGGACGGTCACGGCGGTCACGGCCCGCGCGAGCGCGTCGCCGGTGCCGGGCGGTTTCTCGCCCCGGTGCAGCCAGCGCACCTCGACGCCGTCGGGCGCGAGCAGCTCGATCTCCTGGGTGGCGTCGGCGACTTCGACGAACGCCCAGCCGCGCGCGGTCCGCGGCAGCTCCTCCAGCCAGCGCGCGATGGCAGGCAGGGCGGTGATGTCGCCCGCGAGCAGATAGCGGTCGTAGGCGTGCGGGACGATCAGGCCGCCGGGCGGGCCCGCGATGTGCAAGGCCGCGCCCGGCTCGACCGCGTGGGCCCAGTCCGAGGCGAGGCCGCCGTCGTGCGGGGCGATGTCGATGTCGATCTCGCCCGCGACGGGGTCGTAGCGGCGCACGGTGTACTCGCGCGAGATGGGTCCGGGGCGCGGCCAGCGCAGCATGGTGCCGTTCGGCTCGGGCAGGCGCAGCGTTCCGTCCGGCTCCGGGAAGAGCAGCTTCACGTGCTCGTCCGGAGCGTGGGCCTCGAACCCGGCGGTGCCCGCCCCGCCAAGCGTCACCCGCAGCAGGCCGGTGCCGACCATGGCGGTGCGGATCACCTCGGTCTCGCGGACGCGGATGGGGTAGCCCACCTTCTCGGGCTCGCGGCCCGCGCGGACCTCCGCGATCCGCTCCAGGTGGCGGTGCCGGTGGTCGATCAGGCTCATGCCGCGCCGCCCGTCAACAGGGCGGTCCAGTGGCCCAGTTCGGGCCGCTCGGCCAGGTCGGGGAACTCCAGCGTGCTGGCGCCCGCGGTGCGCCAGCGCTCGACCAGGGTCATCATGCGCACCGAGTCGAGGCCGAGGTCGATCAGGTCCTCGTCGGGCGCGATGTCGGCGGGGTCGCAGTCGAGGAGTTCCGCGACATCGGCGCGGACGCGTTCTGGCGACAGGGTGGGGTTCATGCGGTGGCTCCTCCGGGATGCGCTCCGACGGCGCGGGGGGCAGCGCGCACCACGGGTGCGACACACCAGCATGAAGAAACCCCCCGCCGCTCAAACTCAGGTAAGGCTAACCTAATTAGAGATGCGGGTCGCATGCAAGCCGGGCCGCCTCGCGTGACCTGCGTCAACTCGACGAGGGCGGGTGGTTCTTGACCCCGCGTCACCCAGAGGCAAGGAGGCGCGGAGACACAGAGGCATGGAGGAGCGGCGGCACGGAGGAGCGGCGGACGCGGGCGCGGGGGGGGGAGGGGGGGGGGGGGGGGGGGGGGGGGAGGGGGGGGGGGGGGGGGGGCAGGGGGGGGGGGGGGGGGGGGAGGGGGGGAAAGAGGGGGGGGACCTAAAGGGGAGCCTCCACGAAGCGA